>NZ_JBYSYK010000003.1:0-890507 GCF_058783185.1 Fontimonas sp. FW305-C-3
TCTACGGTCATCGCTACTCCTTGTAGCAAGGCAGTTTCCTGCCTCATGACCGTTTACACAAAATCTAGGACACGCCCCTTCGAGGAAAGCTGTCCAGATCTTCGCTGGGAGCCAAGAAATCCCGTTCGACGCGGTTGCTGGCATCTACGACAATGGCATTTTCCGCAATAGCGTCCTTGACCTTCGAGCTGACGGAACCTTCTCGTTCCGGTCGGCAAACTGCTTTCGAGAGCATCCGGAGCTGCTCGGGACTTGGACAATTCTGAATGGCGCGCTGAAGCTGGGATCTGAATCCGGGACATTGCCGGTTCAGATCAATCAGACGATGTTGCTGGTCGAACTCGACGACGTCCTGGGTTTGGTCAATCCAGAGGATCCGCTTGTGAAGCAATGCGGTTTCTGCGAAGGGCTCATCCTTACAAAGTCCGGCCAGTGGGCGCAGGCACAACATGAGTGATCGCCGATCGAATGACGCTGAGGCACTAGGGGTTCACGCCATTCTGAGTGAGCGCCGCCTGGCAATGTGGACAATCGCATTTCTCGGGGTCGCGGTGATTGCCGCCAGCTTTGTGACGAAGGATCAGAATGTCCTCTGGTTCCTGGCGTTCTTCTGGCAGGGTTTGTCAGCCGTCCTCTGGATCAACAACCGAATCAGGCCATGCCCTCGATGTTCGGAGCGATTCCACGGTCACGCGCCCTACAAAGAGTACTTTCCGACCAGATGCGCCAATTGCGGGGCAGGCTCCTCAGAAGACACCTCAGCCGACTCTAGCAATGCCTGAGCTTTAGTCGAACCTAAAGCAGTCTTTCGTGAACTTCCGCTTCTGGCACTTAGCAGCCGCTCCGCCCGCGCGGCCACATTGACCGGTGCTGTTGCTGAACCGGTCGAATCCGATCGGGTTGAAGGGTCACACTGACCGGGCCACGCACTAAAGCGGCAGCTTCTGCGGCGAGCTCAGAAAGTCTTTCCAGGGATCGGTCCGGCGTCTCTTGAGCCGCTGCACGACAGTGTGGAGCGTGAAGTCGGTCGGCTCCAGATGCCTGATGTCTTTCCAGGCGAGTGGCATCGCCACCGTCATGCCGGGGCGGCTGCGCGGTGAGTATGGCAGCACGGCGGTGGCGCCCTCGCCGTTGCGCAGGTAGTCGACAAAGATCTTGCCCTTGCGCTTGGCCTTGGACATCGTCGCCACGTAGCGCTGCGGATTCTGTTCCGCCAGCGCCTGGGCCACCGCCTGTGTAAACGATTTCACGGTAGACCAGTCGTTGTCCGGCTGCAGCGGAACGCAGACATGCAATCCCTTGCCGCCGGTGGTCTTGACCCACGACTTCAGCTTGGCCGCGGCGAGTGCGTCGCGAACCTCCAGCGCGGCATCGACCACATCCGCGAACTTGAGGCTGGTGTCGGGATCCAGATCGATCACCAGCCAGTCCGGCCGATGCGGAGCCGCCATGGCGGCGCCCCAGGCATGAAACTCGATCACGTTGAACTGCACCAGTTCGAGGATGCCGGTGAGGTCTTTGACGTGGAGCACTTCGTGATCGCCGACCTTGGTCTCCCGCACATGAGGCCCGACGCCGCGCATCTTGTGCTTCTGGAAGAAGCACTGATGCGCATCTCCCTGCGGACAGCGGACCAGCGCCAGGGGCCGGTTCGCGGCATACGGCATGAGCCATTCGGAGACCGCTTCGTGGTATCGGGCGATATCCAGCTTTGTGGCGCCCGACGCTGCGTCCATCACTCGGTCTGGATTCGAGATGCGCACGCCGCCGACGGAATTCTCGTCGTCGTCCGCGTTCTTCTGAACCTTGGAGAGTGGCAGCGGCTTTTCCAGCTTGACCTGCTTCGCAGACTTGTCTTTGCGCAGGCCCTGGAACGACGGATGACGCAGCGCCCCTTCCTCGGTGATCTCGGTGTACTCGACTTCGCAGACCAGATCCGGCTTGACCCAGACGACACCGGGCAGCTTCGGAGGATCCGACAACGCGGAACGATCGACGACGCGCTTCGACAGCAGCGCCGCAAGCTCCCTGAGCGATTGCTGCGAGAACCCCGTGCCGACACGTCCCGCGTACTTCAGGGCCCTGCCGGTGCGCGTGGCAAGCACCAGCGAGCGGAAGCCCTGGCGTGCGCCTGTGGCGCGGATCATCCCGACGATCACGAATTCCTGGCGCTTCTGGCATTTCACCTTCACCCAGTCCTTGCCGCGCCCGCCGCGATAACCGGCGTCCGCGCGCTTGGCGATCAAGCCCTCCAGCCCGGACGAACAGGCATGCAGCAGGGCCGTGCGACCGTCGGACTGCAGGTGGTCGCTGTAGCGGATTGCGGCCGGCGGGCGCTTGCCAAGCGCCAGGCGCAGGCGATGCTTGCGATCGAGCAGCGGCTCGTCGCGGACATCGATGCCATCCTGAAACAGGATGTCGAAGACATAGAAGTACAGCCGACTCGTTTCCGATGGCTTGCCCAGCCCTCTGGGCAAGGCGTTCTGCAGCTTCTGGAAGACCGACAGGCCGCGATCGTCGATGTAGCAAAGCTCGCCGTCGAGAACGGCGCTCTTGAGCTTCAGCTGGCCCAACGCCTCGACGATGCCGGGCAGCGTGCGGGTCCAGCTCAGGTTGTTGCGCGAGCGCAGTTCGACCTTGCCGTCGGCAATCCCGGCGAGCATGCGGTAGCCGTCAAACTTGATCTCGTAAACCCAGTCGTTGCCGGCCGGCGGACGATCCACCAGCGTCGCGAGCTGCAACTCGATATCCGCCAAAACCGGTAGCTTGCCGTGTCTTTTTGTTGCGGTCCTGCGGCGGCTGCCGGTCGCAGCTGCCGCCTTGCTGGCCTTGCCGGGCGCACGGACTTTCGCGGCCGGCTTGCCGGCTTTCACCTGCTTCACCGTCCGTCCGCTGATCACGCTCTCCGGCTGCAGCGAGACAATCTGCGCCGCCCGGCCGGACTTCACGTGTTCGTCCGATCGTTTCATCAGCAACCAGCTGCTCTTCGGCCCTGTCTTCACCTTGCCGCGCAGGCGGACCAGCGAGTACAGGCCCTGCAGCTTCTCGCCGTCCAGTGAAAAACTCAGATGCCCTTTCTTCAACGCCGCCTTGGGATCGCCCTCGGGCGACCAAGTACCGCGATCCCAGACAATCACCGGCCCGCCGCCGTACTCGCCTTCGGGGATGTTGCCCTCGAAGTTGCGGTAGGTGACGGGGTGGTCCTCGGTCTGCACCGCGAGGCGCTTGTCCTTGGGATCGAGGCTCGGCCCTTTCGGCACGGCCCAGCTCAACAGCACACCGTCGAGTTCGAGGCGGAAGTCGTAATGCATGCGCGTCGCGTCGTGCTGCTGGATGACGTATGACCAGGCCGTGCCCTTCGATGGGGTGCCTCTGGGTTCCGACGTCAGCTTGAAATCGCGCTTGGCGTTATAGAGCCCAAGCGCCTTCGAGGAGCCGCGCGGCTGGCGCGTTCCTCCGCGCAGAGATCTGCGAGGCGATCTGCGCACAGACTTTCGGGCACTTGCGGCGGTCACGATTGGCAGCCCTAGGATGGAGGCGGCTCAAAAAAGCCGGCCGCTACAAAGAGCGGCCGGTGGAACATTTGGCGTTGTTGCGCAACAGGCTCAGGGCCGGCTGCGGGTGCCGCGTCGCGAGGGCAACTGGGCGAAGCGTCGCGTAGCGAGGCCGGTGCGGCCGGCGCGCCGCGTCTGCGACGCGATGGAAGAATTTGCGACCGCATTGGCCGGGATCACGCGCCGGGTCGCCGTCAATCTGCGGCGCTCGCCGAAGCGCTGGCGCGATGCCGGTGTCAGCTGCCCGAGAATCTCGGCCTCCAGCTGCGCCTCGAGGGCGGCCCATCTCGGATCCTTGTGCTGGCGATGGCCGTACAACGCGGCCGAGACGACCATACCCACCAGCGAGATGATTGCTGCCCACACAGCGATGGCGACCATTTGAATTCCCCTGCTCTATTTGATGGATCGCATTTCGCCGTTCTAACGCTGAGTGCGGCCTGAATCCCTGGCGATTTCGCTGAGCGTCAACTGAACAACATTCGCCCTGTCGGAACGCCCACAAGCAAGCCTTCGAATTGCCCGTTTTCTGCACGCCGGTCATGCAAGTTGCTGCGATCGGAAGCACATCGTGCCGCCATCGGCCAAGTTCGGCCGATCGTCGTGGCGGCCAGGTCGCGCTTGACTCCTGATCGCGCCGACCGCCAGCATTCGGAATCGGCGCCGCACCACGATTCGCCCTTTGAGCGATGGCGGCTGTCCGCATGCGAGTGACATGAATTCCACGAAGCTGTCCAGAAACCATCCTCCGCTGCTGCCGGAGGCTTTTGAACCCCTTGGCTTCGAACTGCGCAACGTCGGCCATGGCATCGTCCATCTCGGCCTCGGCGGCTTTCATCGCGCGCACATGGCGCGCTACACGCACGACCTGATGGGCCTGGACGGCGGCAGCCTGAACTGGGGCATCAAGGGCGCCGGTCTGCGCAGCGCCGACAAGCCACTGCTCGACGCGCTCGCCGCGCAGGACGGTCTTTACTGCCTCATTGAACAGGAAGGCACGCGCGAGAACCTGACGATCATCGGTTCGATCGTCGCAACGATCGACGCGTCCCGCTCGACCGATGAGTTGCTGGCGGCGATCGACGATCCGCGCACGCGCATCGTCAGCATGACAGTCACCGAGAACGGCTACCACCTGACCCGCGCGACGAAGCTGCTGAACTTCGACAGCCCGGAAATCCTCGCCGACCTCGCCGATCCGCATCGACCGCGTACGGTTCCGGGCATCCTCGTCGAGGCGTATCGGCGACGCCGGGATGCGGGGACGCCGGCGTTTACCGCGATGTGCTGCGACAACATCCAGCACAACGGCAACATCCTCAAGGCGGTGGTGCTGGCGTTCGCGGCCCGCCTGGATGCGCCGCTGGCCGAATGGATTGCGGCGCACGCGAGCTTTCCCAACTCGATGGTCGACCGCATCACGCCGGTGCCCACCGGCGAACAGGTCGTCGCCTTCGCGGCGCGGACCGGCATTGCGGATCAGGCGCCGCTGCATGCAGAGATCTTCCGTCAGTGGGTCGTCGAGGATCGTTTCGTCGCGGGCCGTCCGGCCTGGGAGAAGGTCGGCGTGCAGTTCGTCGAAGACGTGGCGCCCTACGAATTCATGAAACTGCGACTGCTGAACGGCAGTCACCTGGCGATTGCCGCCATCGGTCAGCTTTGCGGATACGCACTGATCGGCGAGACGATCGGCGATCCGCTGATCCGTCGCTACATGATCGCGCTGATGGACCGCGAAACCGGCCCGACCCTGATTTCGGTGCCGGGCATCGACCTGGCGCAATACAAGAAAGCACTGCTCGATCGCTTCGCGAATCCGGCGATCCGGGATACCACGCAACGCGTGAACACCGATGCGCCGGTCAATGTGCTGGTCGATCCGATCCGCGATCGACTCGCCAGCAATCAGGCGATTGATCTGCTGGCGCTCGGCCTTGCGGCTTGGTGCCGGCGCGCCACCGGCCGCGCCGAAGACGGATCGGCCATCGCCGTGCTTCATCCGATGGCCGAGCTGCTCGCCGCGAAGGCACACGAGGGTGGCAAGGATGCGACCGCCCTGCTGTCCATTGCGCCCTTGTTCGGCACGCTCGGACAGGACCAGCGCCTGGTCGCCGCGGTCAGCGGCTGGCTGGGGTCGATCTACGACATCGGCATGCGCGCGACGATGGTTGAAGCCGCCAAGCGCGGCGTGCTGTAAGTCGGGTTAGCAGCGCCTATAGCGCTCGGAGACGCCAAAGCACGCACCTGCGGTGCGCTTGCCCCTCACCCTGACCCTCTCCCCGCATGCGGGGAGAGGGAATGAGTGATCCCTATTCGCCGCCCGCCTTATCCCCGCATACAGAGTTGGGGCGGCTTCTCAGCGAACTGCCGACGCAAGATTCTCCGCCGTCATCCTCAGCCAGGCGGCGAAAACGCCGGCGATGCTGACATCGATCAGCAGACGGTATTCAGCTTCGCCCCACTGCTCGACGATGACGTTGGCCATGCCGCCGAACCGCGTCCGCGCCAGGGCGCCCGGACGCACGATATGCGGATCGCAGCCCGCCGCGATCACGTTGCGCGCGTGTTCGCCCTTGACGACGAAAAGCGCAACGCGATCCGAGATGTCGGTGATCAGCCAGTGCGGTTGACTGGCAATCTCGACCGGCGACTCCGCAACCAGCAACCAGGCACGCGGCTCCAGCCAGGCGCAGGATCTTTGCGGCTTGCCCTGCAGGCCATTGGCCGTGCTTGGCGCCTGCAGACCCAGCGGCGCGAGCAGTGCGTTCAGACCCGGCTCGACCGCGTGCATCTTCGAGGCGCGCAGGCTGAAGACCTGCAGCCAGGCTGCTTCGCTCACCTTGAGCTGCGGCGTATCGACGAGGACTGCGCCTGTCGAAACCCGGCTCGACCCGAGCGCGGACAGGGCCTCAAGGACTGGACTAGACATTGATGCGCGCTCCCGATGGATCGAAGGCCACCTGTTCGACGATTCTCGCTGCGAGGCAGCAGCCGAGCTGCGCGTCGTAGACCTTCACGGTTTCGCCGAGGCGGCTCCTGCCGCGTGCGACCAGCGCCAGCGCCACCGGGCGCTCGAGGGTCGGACTGTAGACCGATGACGTCACCCAGCCCTGCGAATGGCCGGGCGCGGTCTTGAAGGCGGCATCGACGATGTGGCCGCCGATCGGCAATACCTCGCGATCATCCAGCGACTGCAGGCCGACGAGTTGCATGCGATCGGCACGCAGGCCTTCGGGCGTCATCGTCGAACGTCGGCCGACGAAATCGTCCGCCTTCTTGGCGATGATGTCCTGGAAGCCGATGTCCTGCGGCATCGTCGAGCCGTCGGTCTCGGAGCCAACGTGCAGGTAGCCTTTCTCGGTGCGCATGATCATCAGCGCTTCGATACCGAACGGCGTGACGCCCAGATCCTTGCCTTCCTGCAGCAGCCGCTGCCAGAAAGCCGCGCCATGACGCCAGGGCACGCTGACTTCGTAACTGAGCTCGCCGGTGAAGCTCACGCGCATGATGCGCACCGGCATGTCGCCGATGCGACCTTCGCGCGCGGTCATGTGCGGGAAGGCTTCAGCCGACAGATCGATGTCGGTGCCCATGCGCTGCAGCAAGCGCCGCGCGTACGGCCCCGCGACCATCGTCACGGCCCATTGCGTCGTCACCGGCTCGACGATCACATCGAGATCAACCCACTCGCATTGCAGCCATTCCTCGAGCCAGTCGGTCACGCGCTCTGCATTGCCGCTGGTGGTGCCGACCTGGAACGTCAGTTCGTCCCAGCGCGTCAGCACGCCGTCGTCCATCACGATGCCGTCTTCGCCGATCATCACGCCGTAGCGGCAGAAGCCGGGCTTGAGCGTCTTCATGTTGTTGACGTACATGCGCTGCAGCAGCGTCGCCGCATCCGGACCATGAACGAGGATCTTGCCGAGCGGCGAGTAATCGATGATGCCGACGCCGGAGCGCACGGCCTTCACTTCGCGCAGCACCGCCTTGTGCTCGCTCTCGCCCGCCAACGGCACGCAGACCGGCCGGCTCCAGCCGCCGTAATCTTCGAACAACGCCCCGGCGGCACGCTGCAAGGCTTCCGTGGGCAGCGCACGCAAGGGCTGATAGAACGCGCCCACCGACTGACCGGCCACCGCGCCGAAAGTCACCGGATTGAACGGCGGACGGAACTTGGTGGTGCCGACATCGCCGGGCGCCTTGCCGAGCACGCCGCCGAGGATGCCGATGGCATTGACGTTGGACGTCTTGCCCTGGTCCGCCATCATGCCGGTGGTCGTGTAACGCTTGAGGTGCTCGACAGCGGCGAAGTTCTCGCGCACTGCGAGGCGCAGATCGCCTTCGGTCACGTCGCTGGCGTAGTCGACCCAGCTGTACGATTGGCTGCGACCGAGCCTGCTGACATCGACCGACCACAGCGCACCCTGGCGAAGGTCCGCATCGAAGGCACCGGCAGCGGCGCCGACCGAGCGATCGCGCTGCACCGACTTGACCGGAACGAAGGCCTGCAAGCGGGCGTCGAATGCCAGCGAACCGCCGGCCTGCGAGAACAGATGCACGGTCGGATTCCAGCCGCCGGATACCAGCAGGCAGTCGCAGGCCAGCAGCTGCGCGGTCTTCGGCACCGCGCGGCCCTGCGGATCGACCCGGTGGAACTCGATTCCGGCAATCGCCGACGCGCCGCGCGCGTCGGTCGGCGCGGACTTCCATTCGATGCGGAGACCGAGCGCTTCGGCCGCTTTGACGTCTGCGCTGTCGGATTGCTCGCGCGAATCGAGGATCGCGGCAATCCGCATTCCGGCCGCGGACAGCTCGCAAGCCGTCGCGTAAACGCTGTCGTTGTTCGTCGCAATGACGATGTCCTTCCCGACCCGCACCCCGTAAAGATGCAGGTACTGGCGCGCCGCGCCGGCCAGCATCACGCCAGGGCGATCGTTGTTCGGGAAGACGATCGGCCGCTCGATGGCGCCGGTCGCGAGCACGACTTCGCGCGCGCGGATATGCCACAGACGCTGGCGTACCGAACCTTCGGCGAGCACCTGTACAGCCACCAGATGATCGTGATCGTAGTAACCGAAAACCGTGCTGCGCGTCGCGGTGCTCAGCGACGGCAGGGTCGCGGCCTTCTTCAGCAGGCGCTCGAGATCGCCGGACGCCGAAGGTTCGTAGCGCAGGCTGCCGCCCAGCTGCGGCCGGTCGTCCATCAGCAGAACGCGCTTGCCGGCTTCCGCCGCGGCAATCGCGGATTCGAGACCATGCCGGCCGCTGCCGACGACAAGCACGTCGACGTTGTCGTGGCGCTTGTCGTAGCGATCCGGATCGGGCTTGCGCGGGCTCACGCCCAGGCCTGCGGCGGCGCGAATCAGCGCCTCGAACCAATGCCAACCCGGCCAGATGAAGGTCTTGTAATAGAAGCCCGACGGCATGAACGTCTTGAAGTGACGCAGGACGCCCATCAGGTCGAAGCGCGCGCTGGGCCAGCAGTTGACCGCCTTGGCTTCCAAGCCATCGTACAGCTCGACCTGGGTTGCCTTGAGATTCGGCTCCGCGCGCTCGTCGCGCTCCAGCTGTACCAGCGTATTGGATTCCTCGAATCCCGCACCGAGGATGCCGCGCGGACGGTGATACTTGAAGCTGCGACCGGTCACCTTCACGCCGTTGGCGAGCAGCGCCGAGGCCAGCGTGTCGCCGGCATGGCCCGTATAGCTGCGGCCGTCGAACGTGAACTTGAGCGTGCGGCTGCGATCGATCAGGCCGCCGCGGTCGAGACGATGGCTCTGCGTCATGCCGTGGCTCCGGTGCTGCCGACGTTCGGCTTCGGATCGGTCATCGCGTAGATTGCGCGCACTTCGTGGGTCACCGTGTGACGCGCCACGTTGAACCACTGGCGGCAACCCGCGGCATGCAGCCAGCGCTCGTAATGCCAGCCTTTCGGGTTTTCGCGGAAGAACAGATACGCGGCCCACTGCGCATCGTCGACCTTGTCATGCGGACCGGGCCGCTGGATATGGCTTTGGCCGCCGCAGCGGAATTCGATCTCGTCGCGGACACCGCAGAACGGACAGTTGAGTTTCAGCATTAGTGTGCAATCCCCGAGGCGCCGGCCTCGTCGATCATGGCGCCGGTCGTGAAACGCTCCAGGCCAAACGCCTCGATCAGCGGATGCCGCTTGCCGGTCGCCAGCGTGTGGGCCATGGTGTAGCCGCCGGCCGGAATCGCCTTGAAGCCGCCGGTGCCGAAGCCGCAGTTCAGATACAGATTGTCGACCGGTGAAGGTCCGAGGATCGGCGACGAGTCCTTGACGATGTCGACGATGCCGGCCCATTGCCGCATCAGGCGCAGGCGCGAGAACATCGGGAACATCTCCAGCATGCCCGCCGTGACGCCTTCCACCGTGTTGAAGTTGCCGCGTTGCGCGTAGGACGGATACAGGTCCAGCGCGCCGCCGACGACGATCTCGCCCTTGTCGGTCTGGCTGATGTAGACGCCGGTGGACGGCGAAATCGTCACCGTATCGAGCACCGGCTTGAGCGGCTCGGAGACAAAGGCCTGCAGTGCGTAGCTGGTCACCGGCAGCGCGACGCCGGCCATGCCGGCGATCTGGCTGGAATGCCCGGCGACGGAAATGCAGAAGCGCCCGGCGACGACATCGCCGCGATTGGTCTTGACGCCGGTGACCTTGTTGCCGCTCTTGATGAAGCCCGTCACCTCGCAGCCCTGCACGATGCTCGCGCCGAGCTGGTCGGCGGCCCGCGCGTAGCCCCAAGCCACGCCGTCATGGCGTGCGGTACCGGCGCGCGGCTGGCACAGCCCCCCCAGCACCGGGTAGCGGCCGTCGAGACGCAGCAACGGCTCGCGTTCGTGAATCTGTTCGGGCGTCAGCCATTCGGCATCGATGCCGTTGACGCGCATGCCGTTCATGATGCGCCGTGCCATCTCGACCTGATGCCGCGAATGGGCCAGCGTCACGATGCCGCGCTGCGACAGCATGATGTTGTAGTTGAGGTCGCGGCTCAGTCCTTCGTACAGCTGCAGGGACTTCTCGTAGAACGCCGCCGAAGCCGGATAGAAATAGTTGGAACGCACGACCGTCGTGTTGCGGCCGGTGTTGCCGCCGCCGATCCAGCCCTTCTCCAGCACCGCGACATTGGTGATGCCGTGGTTCTTCGCCAGGTAATAGGCCGTCGCGAGGCCGTGGCCGCCGCCGCCGATGATGACGACGTCGTAGGAACTCTTGAGCTCCTTGTTCCGCCACGCAGGCTGCCAGCGGCTGTGGCCGCCGAGTGCGTTTCGGACAATGGATAAGGCGGAATAGCGCAAGCGAGTATCCCTGATCGATCAGTGGACGGAATTTATCATACAGATTTGTATCTTAACAACCGCAAAAATACCGGCACGGCCCGGTCGGCCGCGCCTCAGCGCTTGGAGTTTTTGCCGCGGTACTTGTCGCCGGCCAGGACCTTGACGTACGCGCCGAGATTGCCCTCGCGCTCCGCCACGGCCTCACGCATGCCGACGGCGTAATAGCCGAT
Source organism: Fontimonas sp. FW305-C-3 (assembly GCF_058783185.1). NCBI lineage: Bacteria > Pseudomonadati > Pseudomonadota > Gammaproteobacteria > Nevskiales > Nevskiaceae > Fontimonas > Fontimonas sp. FW305-C-3. The sequence goes on from NZ_JBYSYK010000003.1 coordinate 11,087, forward strand.
CTGGTGCCAGTAGAAGACCCGGGCACGGATCAGCGCCTCCTTCTCGTCGTAGCCGATGCCGGAAAAGATCCGGGTCAGCGTATCGACGCGCTCATCGTCCACGCCATGAACCACATCGGCCACCGGCTGCGAGATGCGGGCCCATTCGCGGACCGCCATGTCGAACTGCGGGTCGAAGCCATTCTCGTGGACCAGGTCTTCGGTAACGCGGTCGAGCGCCGCATTGGCCGCCAAGGCGGTCGAGACATCGACCTTCACCGGCGTGAAACGGTTCTGGTTCTTCCACAGCACCAGCAGCTCGTCGAGCACCTGCTGGTGGTTTTTGAAGTGATGGTAGAAGCCGCCGCGCGTCACTTTCACACGCTGCGCGAGACGGTCGACCTTGACGCCGTCAATGCCGTCCTCGATCAGGGCGACGCGCGCGCAATTGAGCCAGCCCTCGCGGGTGACCTTGATGTTTCCCTTGCGCCCGGGCTTGGGAATCACCAGCGTACGCTTCTGCCGGCGGGTCGAGATGCGCTTGCGCTTTACAGCCATTGCTGCAGCCATGATGTGTTCTTCATAGCTGTATCATACATTTTTCGCGGAAGTTGTAAGTGCCGCGGCGATCACCCGACGCTTTGGCGTAGCGCCTGAAACGCAGACATCGAGGCTCGCCGCTCGGGTCAATCATCGAGAGCGGCATGACCGCAGCTGCACTGCCCCCGGCGAACCGGCGTCATTCCGAGGCCAAACGACCTCGGCGTACGACTTTAGTCGTCGCTTTCCTACAGACGGCCATCGATCGACGTACATAGGCTCGATGGAATAACCACAACAAATGGAGAGAATCGTGCCCGCTAAACTCACAGCCGCAGTCCTGACGCCGATCTTCGTGCTGTCGGCAGTCGTATTTGCCCCAGCGGCGGCCGCGGCAACCTGTGCCGACTGGAAGCCGAACCTGGCGAACGAACTGTCGTGCAATCTCGGGCTGATCGGACCGCCGCAGCCCGCGCAACCCGCCCCGGGATTCATCGATGCAGGGGGCTGCGGCGCACCGGTGGTGAAGTCCGACGGCACCGCATGGAAGTGCACGTTCTCCGACAACTTCGACGGCGACAGCCTGGATCGTTCGAAGTGGCTGCCGCAGACAAACTTCGTGAACGGAACCAACACGGTCTACGCCTGCTATATCGACGACCCGGCGGTCATCAGCGTGTCCGGCGGCCTGCTCAATCTCTCCGTGAAGGAAATGCCGCAGCCGGTCGCCGGCTGCCCCAGCAACCGCGCTGGTTCACGGTTCGCCGCCGGACAGATCACGACCTACGCTTTGTTTTCGCAGAAGTATGGCCGCTTCGAGACTCGCATGAAGGTGCCGCTGGCGAGCACGCCCGGCCTCCAAGAGGCTTTCTGGCTGTGGCCCGATGTGCGCTACCACAGCACCGCGCTCTACCCGCTGTCCGGCGAGATCGACATCGTTGAGACGTACTCGCAGCACCCGAACCTGGCCATTCCGTTCCTGCACTACGCCGCCGACCTGCTGGGACAGCTGCCGGGCGTAAACACCGCATGGACCTGTCAGGCCAACCGCGGCGAATGGAACACCTACACTCTCGAGTGGACCGCGAACCGTCTGGAAATTCTGGTCAACGGCCAGTCGTGCCTGGTCAACAACTCCAACGATTCGGCGTTCGACAAGCGTTACATCATCTCGCTGACGCAGGCTCTCGGCGCTGGCGACAACGCTTATGGCGGCGTCGGCATGCTACCTGCCACCACGCAGGTCGAATACGTGCGAGTCTGGCAGTAGCGGGCTGGGCACGACTCAGTGCCTGGTAAGTTCTGACAGCAGGGATATGGAAGCCCGCCGGAAAAAGCCGGCGGGCTTTTTTGCACCCGCGGTCAGAGCTTGCTGACCTCGACCGCGAGGCCGTTCAGTGCGGCGTTGCCGGACAGCGCGTCGATGTAGTGATCGTCGGTCAGGTCGTTGACGCTGACGCCTGAGTGGGCCTGTGCGACAGGCATGCGCACGCCATCCCGTGCATGGCCCCAGCCGTGCGGCAGGCTGACGACGCCTGGCATCATCTCATCGGAGGCGACAACCTCGACTTCGATCTCGCCGACGCGCGACCGCACGCGGACGCGGCTACCTTCGTCGAGCCCGCGCGCGGCGAAGTCAACCGGGTTCATCAGCAGCTGATGACGCGGCTTGCCTTTGACCAGGCGATCAAAGTTGTGCATCCATGAGTTGTTGCTGCGTACGTGGCGGCGGCCGATCAAGCGCAGGCTCCTCTTGCCTGTGTCCTCGCCAAGAAACTCGCGCTCGGCGCGTTGCAGATCCTGCATGAGATGCACCGGTGCAGCGGCGATGCGCTTGTCCTTGTGATGGAGTCGCGCCGGCATCGACGGTTCCAGCGGTCCGATGTCAATGCCGTGCGGGTGTTCCTTGAGCTTCTTCAGACTCAGGCCCAGCGGATGCTTGCGGCCGTCGCCGTAGGGTCCCATGCGCAGGCCCATGTCCATGATCTGGTCGGGGCGCTTCGGCATTGGTGGCTTGCCGTTGAGGCGAGCAGCGAGGCGCTTGCCGAGTTCGGTGAAGATCTCCCAATCATGCAGCGTGCCGGCTTCTCGTTCGACGACCGGCTCGCTGTAGCGTGCGGTGTTGCGCACCGCGAAGTGATGGAAGATGAAATCGTAGTGATCGTGCTCGACGCCGCAGGTCGGCGGCAGGATGACGTCAGCGTGTTGGGTTGTCTCGTTGATGTAGATGTCGAACGCGACCATGAAGTCGAGCGAAGCGAGCGCGCTGTCGAGCTGGCGGCCGTTCGGCGTCGACAGCACCGGGTTGCCGGCGATGGTGATCAGCGCGCGAATCTGGCCTTCGCCCGGCGTAAGGATTTCCTCGGCGAGCGTTGCGACCGGCAGCTCGCCGGCGAACTCCGGCAGCTGCCGCACGCGGCTATGCCAGGCGCCGTAGTGGCCGGGCTTCGTGTCGGGTGTACCGACGGTGTCGACCGCAGGTGCGGTGAACAATGCGCCGCCGCGGCGATCGAGGTTGCCGGTGACGAGATTGATCAGCTGGATTGCCCACTGGCACAGCGTGCCGTAGGTCTGCGTCGACACGCCCATGCGGCCATAGCAGACCGCACTGCCTGCAGCGGCAAAGTCGCGTGCGGTGCGGCGGATCGTCGCGGCGGCGATGCCGGTTGCGCGTTCGGCGCGTTCAGCGCTGAAGCCACTGATCGCGGCGCGCACCGTGTCGAGCCCGTCGGTGAACTCGGAAAGCCGCTCCGGCCGGCACAGGTTTTCCTCGAATAGGGTGTTCAGCAGCGCAAACAGAAACAGCACGTCGCTGCCGGGGCGAATGAAGTGATGCTCGTCGGCCAACTCCGCGGTTTCCGAGCGGCGCGGGTCGACGACGACCATGCGTCCGCCGCGCGCCTGCAGCGCCTTCAGTCGGTTGCGGAAGTCCGGCACGGTCATCAGGCTACCGTTCGATGCCAGCGGATTCGCACCGAGCACGAGGAAATACTGCGTGTGGTCGATGTCTGGAATCGGCAGCAGCAGCTGATGTCCGTACATCCAATATGCGACAAGCTGGTGCGGCAGCTGATCGACCGAGGTCGCGGAGAATCGCGAACGTGTCTTCAGCGGGCCGAGCAGCGCGCTGGAGTGAGTCATGTTGCCGTAGTTGTGCACGCTCGGATTGCCGGAGTAAGCGGCGATCGCGTTATTGCCATATCGCTCGCGCACCGCGAGCAGACGATCGACGACGAGGTCAAAAGCCTCGTTCCAGCCGATCTGCTGCCAATCGTCACCGACCCGCTTGACTGGAAGGCGCAGGCGCGCCGGGTCCTCGTGCAGGTCCTTGAGTGCAACCGCCTTCGGGCAGATATGGCCGCGGGACAGCGGATCGGCCTCGTCTCCGCGGACCGAGATGATGCGGTTGTTCTGCACCTTGAACTCCAGGCCGCAAATCGCCTCGCAGAGATTGCAGGCGCCGTAGCGAATCTGCACGGCGCTCTCGTTGTGTTCGCCCATATTCTCCTCGCAATTTCCGCTGGGGACGCCGCTAGTCTACAGAGCGGTCTGCATGGTCGTGCAACGGTTAGGTGGCAGTCGTTGGTGGCGGGGCTGGAACCAGCCCCAAGCTGCCGCCGAAGGTTCCGGAATTGCCGGCGTAAAGCGGCCATTCCAGCTGCCACGTTATCGGTAGTAGTTGCTTCTAATTTCAGTTCAATCCTTTTGAATGCCACTTCGATATGCTCATCTAGACTGGCATCATCGGGGGCGTCGATATCATCGCCATCGATGAACGTCGAGTCCGCCAGCAACTCGCCCAGAAGCCGCCTGATCGTAGACTTCCCGGAATTGATAGGGCCATTCACCCAGACGATTATCAATGCCCGGTCCACCTAATCAACTCGGGGCGAGTGAATCACAGCCCCTCCACCTGCCTCGAAGTTGAACCGTGCAATGGCACCGTTAATCAGGGTCATCTGCGGTGGCTGGTGACCAATATCGACGTCATAGAGTACGGGGCACGGCAACTGCCCGACTACCGAACGCACTGCGTCCAAGTATGAGAGCCTTTCAGATGACGTTTGATCTGGCCCCGTGCTTCGCCCAAAGACCAGCCCGGCAAGGTTGTTGAACCAGCCGTGCCTTTTTAGGGACAGCAAGGTTCGAACAAGGCTCGTCGGCCCGATCTCGACATTTTCGAGATAGAGAATGACTCCAGATGCCCGGCTCGCAGCGACAAAAGACGGCACGTCGCCATAGGAACTACCCGCCAGCCACCCAATTGTGTCCAGGCACCCGCCAATCAGGCGACCATGGAACGAGAGCGGCTCTTCAGCGCCATCAAGCCGCTTCCACCGAGTAATCTCGGTCAGATTATGTGGGGCATTCGTGTAGACGGCCCAGTCCTTGTATGCGGTTTGATACTTGGACGAAGCCGTCTGTTCGTGGACAGTGAGTGGATCGCATTCCAGGAGTTCGAATGCCCCCTTGGTCAGCGGATCCGTTTGCGATGGGGCGAGTTCCATCAGATTCGGACCGTGCGCAGTGCCCCATCGGGAGATCAGTGTCAGAGGTAGCGTCAACGTGCTGACGTCCGAGTACCCCATAACCCATTTCGGCGTGTGCTTGCGAAGAGCTTCGAAGTCGATGTGATCGAGCAACTCGCTCGCGAGCTCGCCGCCCCATGGTGGCAGGACTGCGCTGATTCGCGGGTTCTGGAGAAAATTGACGAACTCAGCGGCTCTTTCGCTGGCAGATGCGCTGGCGTCCTTGTGTTGCGTTCGCAAACACCGCCCTTCGACAACTTCATAGCCGCGACTTCTGAGCTGATCAATGACCAGATCGAGGCGTGCACTAAGTGGAGCTGGAACTCCAGACGAAGGTGCTGTCACTGCAATCACGTCTCCGCGTCGCAGGGCTCTTGGGAATTGGATCACGTGTGCACTCTCCGCTTCTGTCGCGCCACCTGAACGACAAAATAAAAAACCCGCCGTGGTGGCGGGTCGTTCTTGAACTCAGCCGCAACCTATCCGCGCCAAATGCTGCGGGCAAAGAAATTAAATCGGTTTAGGCGTATTTGGATCATGAATTCAGCGTAGCACCTCCAATCCTGTGAGGGAAGTTGCCCATTCAACCCAAAAGCGGCCCGTCAAAAACGTCTGGACGTGGCACCTCAGCGACGGTGGCTAGCCAGCCCGAAGGCGTCATTGCGATGCTCACAATGTCGGTCGCAAAGCGGCCATTCGTCTCTTACAGGCGTTGGCCAAACTGATCAGATCGACTCGACGAGGCCAATATTTCGTCCAGTACGGCCAACGTCCGCCGTAACTGATTAGCGCGCGCCTACGTCTCCATGATCCGACCTTCCATTTGGACCGCCAGCCTCCTAAGCCGACAATCACCGCCCGTAGCGCTGGTCACAATCTTTCTTCGTAAACTGGACACGAAACACCTCGTCCCTGTATTTGTCTCTGTACAAATGGATCGTGGTGACGCCTTTGTCGAACCAGTCCTGCTGCCCCGGCCCATCACACACCGCGGACAGCGAGCCGCTGTATGCCTGCGCCTTGAGTGATTCCACATCAAGTTTCGCCGCGACTTCATCTGTGTACGAGTATTCGTAGACGAGGGTTTTCATTCCTGGGGAACGAACTCGTTCAAAGAGAATGCCGTTCTCCATGCGAGGTAGTGACTTTCTGGCAGTTGCCGCAGTTTGGTCGAGCGTCGCCTGTAGAGCGCTGGTCTCCGGACCATCTGGGGCGCCAATTGCGATGTTAACGTTACAGATCAGGATCGCTGCCAATACAACTGCGCTATGCACTTTGCGCCAGCGCCCGACATCCTGAGAGCCTGCGTCTTGTGTTGTCATGAGCACACCCACGGGGTCGGCGATCGCCAGGCGCGGCTAGCCCGGCGCGAGCATGTAGGTCAGCTGCGCGGTGATGGCTGGGGCATCGCTGAAGGTGACACGGCCGCTGCTGTCCGCGGTGAACAGGCCGACGGTGCGCATGCCCTGTTGAACGACATAGCGCGTGCCGGGGAGAAGGTCGCCGACGCTGTAGTTCACGTTCGCTGATGCGTTCGTCGTTCTTGCGACCCAGTTCTTGTTGCGCGTACCGCTGGTTTGCCAGGAGGTGATCTTGATCTCGACCGTCCCGCTGCTCGGCCCCGCGTGCATATTGCGCAGGTAGACCTTGGTATCGCCGCCGGTGTTGGCCTGGCTCAGTGTCATCGTGCTGCGCGTGGCGTCGGCAATGCTGGCGATGCTTTCGGACACATCGAAAACCGCCTGGGTGCGATCGATGAAGTTTGCCGTGCTGTAAGCATCGACGACGAGCAGCTGCGTCTTCTGTTCCTCGATCCACAGCGTGGTGCGCAGCGATGAAGTGCCGGCGAGGCGCAGCTTGACGTCGCTGTCAATGGTGTTGCCGACCAGCTCGATGTTCCTGGCGTTGACGATGCGCAGGTCACTGCCGTTGTTGCTGAAGATGTTCTCGATAAAGCGGTCATCGTCGCTATCGGTCAGCTTCAGGCCTTCGCCGGCGCCGTCGCGGACCGTGTTGCCGACGAAGACATTGCCGCTGTTGCGGCCGTCCTCACCGGTCTCCGGCGTGTCGCTGCCCTTGTAGAAGTAGAAGCCGTAGGTACCGCTGCGAACGATCTCGTTGTTCTCGACATAGCTGTCGGTGGCGCCCATCGAGAATCGCATGCCGGCTTTGCCGCTGTCTTCGACATAGTTGTCGCGAATCGTTGCGCGATCGGAAGCGAAGATCGCGACGCCGCTGTCGCTGTTGCGGCGCAGGTCGTTGTTCTCGACCAGTCCGTCATTCGACGAGCGATGCAGCATGATGCCGTTGCCGGTGTTGTCCCAGGATCGGTTGTTGCGGATCACCACATGGTCGCAGCGCTTCGAGGCGATGATGCCGTGATTGCCGTTGTGATGGACGTCGTTGTCCTCGATCAGCAGATTGTCCGAGTCATCATGCGGATCGAATCCATACCCGACGTTGTAGGCGACGGTGTTGCCGGTCCATTGACCGCCTTCATGTCCATAGCTGTACATGCCGTAGTAGTTGTGATGCAGGTTCGAATTGCGAATGTCGCCACGGACCTGGACGCGGTCGAACAGATCCGGCACCTCGCTGGTCGAGCCGAGCACCTTCCACACGAGGCCTTGTGTTTCGGCAGCGTTGTAGCCGAGGTAGGAAATCTCGCTGTCGATCACATCCATCCTGGATTCCAGCGCACTGACGCCGTCGCCCGCGAGTCGCGAGCGCACGCGCACGAAGGCGCGGCCGTCGCTGTAGTTGGTGTCGGGTCCGTTCGCCGAGGCATCCCAGGATCGGATCTTCGTGCTGCGGATGTCGAGCGTGCCATAGTCGGCCGTCAGTTCGACAAAGCCGCCGCTGTCGCTTTTCAGTCGCAGCTCGTTGACGTCGCCACTGGCGGCGCTGCCATTGAGCATCAGTTTTGTTCCCTGGGTGACGTACAGATTGGCGCGCAGCAGCCAGATCCCGTTCGTCGCATCGACGAGATCAAGCGGCGCCGACGGCAGCGCCGTCTTGATCGCGCTCAGTGTCGCCGCAGAACCACCCCCTTCGGCGTAGATGCGGTTGTTTGAAGTGCTGTAGCGATAGGTCGCTGCCCAGCTTGGACTCAGCGTGGCGAACAACAGAACGGCAAGCGGCAGGCGATAGCTCATATCATTCTCGGCCAGGGAAGCAGATGCTGATCGCGCAGAAGCTGTTCGATCATCGTTTCATCGACGACGGTGCCGGCAGAGCTCGTGGACGTGCGGCCATCGATGCTGGCATTGCTGCGCATGCCCGGCGCGAACGGCTCAGGCACGGCATTGGAGAACGCGAAGGTTGGGCTGCACGGCAGCAGCGCACCGCAGATTGCCGCACAGCCGTTTCGGCAGTGACGTAACAACGCTTGCATGTGCGCACCCTTATGATCGTGGATCGTCCGAGAGCGCTTCAGCGCAAGCTGCGTGCCAGAGACGCGATCATGCTGTCGCCATATCGCGACAGGCACTCGTCAAGCAATGATGGGATTGAGAAAAAATCGGCAGCCCCCTCGCCCGGCTCCGATTGCTGGCGGGTCCGGTGACGGCTTCGCCTGGAGCGACACCATGCAGCGTGCATCACGGCACCGCCAAAGGCGACGCAGTTTGCAGGAACGCGGGGCCGGACTGCGGAGCTATGGCCGTTTGCGCGGCCATTGGGTCGACGGCGGCAAGCGCTCGTTAGGAGATGGTCGTCAGCGCCCTGAGCGCCACAAGCCGACCGCCCCTATCTGATCCAGAAGTCTGCGTTGGCGATGCCCAGGGCCTTGGGATCGAAATTAGGATCGCGACCGGCTTTCTTCTGCCTTTCGTAATCCTTCAGGGCCAGCAGCGCCGGCTTCTGCAGGATCAGGATCGCCACGATGTTGAGCCAGGCCATCAGGCCCACGCCGATGTCGCCGAGACTCCAGGCCAGACCGGCGCTGCGCATGGTGCCGTAGACCACGGCAGCGATGATGCACAGACGCAGCGCGGTCACCATCCACGGCTTGTGCACCTTGCGGTTGATGTAGCTGAGGTTGGTTTCGGCCATGTAGTAGTAGGCGACCAGCGTGGTGAAGGCGAAGAAGAGGATCGCCACCGCCACAAAGCCGGCGCCAAAGCCGGGCAACGCGGCTTCCACCGCGTGCTGCGCAAATCCCGGCCCCGCCGACACGCCCGGCAGTCGCTCCGTGATCATGCCGCCGGCGGGCGCGAAGACGTTGTACATGTCGGTGACAAGAATGATGAAGGCTGTGGCCGAACAGACCAGCAGCGTATCGACGTAGATAGAGAAAGCCTGCACGTAGCCCTGCTTCGCCGGGTGCGAGACTTCCGCCGCTGCCGCCGCATGCGGGCCGGTGCCCTGGCCGGCCTCGTTGGAGTAGACGCCGCGCTTCACGCCCCATTCCACCGCCAGACCGATCACCGCGCCGTACGCCGCCTCCGCACCGAAAGCGCTGCGGAAGATCAGCGAGACCACTTCCGGCACCTTGCCGATGTTGAGCGCCACGATCAGCAGCGCCACCAGGATGTACCCCAGCGCCATGAACGGCACCACCACTTCCGCGAAGGTGGCGATGCGGCGCACCCCGCCGAAAATGATGAAGCCGAGCACAACGGCGATGCCGCCGGCCACCACCAGTGGCGGAACGCCGAAGGCTGTCTGCATGCTGCCGGCGATCCCGTTGGCTTGTACGCCCGGCAGCAACACGCCGCAGGCCAGCACGGTGGTCAACGCGAAGATCCAGGCGTACCACTTCTGGCCCATGGCCTTTTCGATGTAGTACGCCGGGCCGCCACGATAGAGACCCTGTTCGTCCTTCTCCTTGTAGATCTGCGCCAGCGTGCATTCGATGTAGGAGGTCGAGGCGCCGAGGAAGGCGACGGTCCACATCCAGAACACCGCGCCCGGCCCACCGTAGGCGATGGCCGTGGCCACGCCGGCGATGTTGCCGATACCCACGCGCCCGGACAGCGACATCGCCAGCGCCTGGAACGAGGAGACACCCGCCGCGGACTTCTCGCCCTTGAACATCAGCCGCAACATCTCGCCCACCCCGCGCACCTGCATGAAGCGGGTGCGGATCGAGAAATACAGGCCAGCGCCCAAGCACAGGCCGATCAGGGCTTTGCTCCAGATCAGGCCGTTGATGGCGTCGATGATGGCTTCCACGAACACTCCCCCTTCAGATGCTTGGACCACGCCCCGGACGAGCTCCGCCGGTCATGCGCACTATGATGCGCCAATCCCGGCGAGTTCGGCACCGTTCTTGCTGCCGGCGCGCGTGATGGTGCGCAGCCGCGCACTGCGCTTATCCGTGTTCACGCCGGGAGAACAGCCCATGCGATTTGCCCAAAGAGTGTCGTGGCTTGCACGACTGATGCCAATTGGCCTGCTGGCCTGCGCGACGGCCAGCCACTCGGCGATCTTCGCGGTCACCACAACGGACGACGGATTCGACGGTCGATGCGATGCCCACTGCTCCCTGCGCGAGGCGGTGGCCGCGGCAAACGACAGCCCCGGCAAGGATCGCATCCTCCTGGCGTCCTCCAGCTATCTGTTGAGCCTGCCGGCCGCGCGTGACGACGATGGCGACACGCTCGACGAGGACGGCGCTGCCAGCGGGGATCTCGACATCCGCGACGACCTCGAGATCTTCGGTTCCGGATCGACTGCCACGACCATCGATGGAGGCGCCGGCGATCGCGTCATCGAGGTGCTGCCCGGCGCGGACGTCACCCTGCGCAGCCTGGGAATCCGCAACGGGCGGGTCAGCCAGTTCGGCGCGGGCATCCGCAACGACGGGACGCTGTCTCTCGAGGACGTTCTGGTCAGCGCGAACACCGCTGCCGGCACATTCACGGCCAGCGCAGGCGGCGGGATCTACAACAGCGGCACGCTGGCGTTGGCGGCAACGGTCATCGACGGCAACCGCACCAGCTCCGGGGAGGGCGGACACGGCCTGGGTGCCGGGCTGTACAACGCGGGCGTGTTGAGGATTCGCGAGCGCACGGTCGTCAGCAACAACCACGGCTCGGACGATGACGACGACGGCAGCGGCGCCGGGCTCTACAACAGCGGCACCGCATACATCGTCAATGCGCTGTTCGTCGGCAACAGCAGCTCGATGAACGGCCGCGGCGGAGCGATCGTCAACGCGGCGAATGCGCGACTGGTTGCGAGCAATACCACGATCAGCGGCAACCTCGCCGGCGACGTCGGCCTGCGCGGCGGCGGCGCAGTGATCAACGAATCCAGCGGTACGCGCGGCGGCATGGAACTGCGCCACGTGACGATCGCGGACAACTACGGCGGCGGCCTGACCAATCGCGGCAAGCTGACCATCGCCGGCACGATCGTCGCCGGCAATGTCGATGTCGAAGGAAATCCGCGCGCCGGCGTCAATTGCCGGCACGAGGCGGGCGGGACGACGGCGAACTACTCTTCGCTGATCGCCGACGACGGCAACTGCCATGCACCCTACATCGTCGACAACAGCACGGTGTTCGACACCCTGCTGCTGCCGCTTGCGGACAATGGCGGGCGGACGCGGACGCATGCCCTGCCCGCGGGCAGCGTCGCCATCGACGCGTCGTACCAGGACTGCATGGCGACCGACCAACGCAGCGTGCGGCGCCCTCAGGACGGCAATGCCGACGGACAGGCCATCTGCGATCTCGGCGCCTATGAACGCAGCGCGGCGGATGCACGCTAGACCAGCTTCGCTGGCCAGACCGGCGGTCCAGCTGCGAACTTCAACGCGCCTGCGCTGATGCCGCCGCCGTTACGGTGTTTCTCATCAGGCAGGCGACGGTCATCGGCCCTACGCCGCCAGGTACCGGCGTGATCCACGCAGCGCGTTCGCGTGCGACGTCGAACTGCACGTCGCCGTGGAGCTTGCCGTCCTGGCCGCGATGGATGCCGACGTCGATGACCGTTGCACCTTGCGGAATCCATTCCCCCTGCACCAGCTGAGGCTTGCCGGCGGCGACGACGAGGATCTCGGCGTTGGAGATGTCATCCTTGAGGCTGCGGGTAAAGCGATGGGTCACGGTGACGATGGAACCGGCGAGCAGCAGTTCCAGCGCCATCGGCCTGCCGACGATGTTCGACGCACCGACGACGACGGCCCTGCGCCCATAGAAGGTTTCGCCGATATCGCGCAGCAGCTCCATCACGCCGAGCGGCGTGCAGGGCCGCAACTGCGGCGCACGCTGCGCGAGGCAGCCGACGTTGAACGGATGAAAGCCGTCGACGTCCTTACGCGGATCGATGCGATGCAGGATCTCGGTCGCGTCCAGCCCGGCCGGCAGCGGCAGCTGAACCAGGATGCCGTCGATCAGCGGATCGGCATTGAGCGTGTCGACGAGATCAAGCAGTTGCTGCTGGCTCGTGCCAACCGCCAGCTCATGCGGCACGGACTTGATGCCGGTGCGCTTGCAGGCGGCGATCTTGTTGCGCACGTAGACGGCCGACGCCGGGTCCTGGCCGACCAGCACGGTGGCCAGGGTCGGCGGACGCTCGCCGTTCGTCGTCCTGTCTTCGACCTGCAGACGCAAAGCCTCGATCGTGCGCTCGGCAAGGTTCTTTCCATCAATGATGTGCGCGCTCATGTCGACCCTCTGGCGCTAGGGGAACACGATGGTCCTGTTGCCGTTGAGGATGGCGCGGCATTCGACGTGCCAGCGCACGGCACGCGACAGCACCCGTGCCTCCACCTCGCGACCGAGGTTGGTCATCTCCTCGGCCGAGGTTGCATGCGTCACGCGGACGACGTCCTGCTCGATGATCGGGCCTTCGTCGAGATCGCTGGTGACGTAGTGCGCGGTCGCGCCGACGAGCTTGACGCCGCGCTCGTAGGCCCGCTTGTACGGGCTTGCGCCCTTGAAGCTCGGCAGGAACGAATGGTGGATGTTGATGCAGCGCCCGTTCAGCGCATTGCACATGTTTTCCGAGAGGATCTGCATGTAGCGCGCGAGCACCAGCAGGTCGACCTTCTCCTGGTCCATCAGCTCGAGAATCTTCGCTTCCTGCGCTGCCTTGGTTTCGGGCGTGACCGGCAGGTAGTGATACGGCAGGCCGTACCACTCGACGAGCGAGCGCATGTCCTCGTGGTTCGAGACGACGCCAACGATATCGGTGTGCAGCAGGCCGGCCTGCCATTTGTGCAGAAGGTCATTGAGGCAGTGACCGAACTTCGACACCGCGATCAGCGTGCGCGCCTTCTTGCTCCAGGCCGTCAGCTGCCATTGCAGGTTCAGGCGCTGGGCGATGGCTTCGAAGGATTCGCGGAACGCGGCATCGGCGCCGTCGCGTGTCGTCGCCAGATGCATGCGCACGAAGAACTGGCCGCCGCCGGGTTCGCCGAACTGCGCGGCATCGCGGATGTCGAGGCCCGCCTGGAATACCGCCGCGGTGACGGCGGCGAGGATGCCCGGCTGGTCGGGGCAACGGAACTTGAGGATCAGGTCCTGCACGGCATGCGTCATTGGGGTGCTTCCATGAATGGTTCCGACGCCGAAGGACAGCGGCCGCCCTTCCGTCACGTACGATACGTATTGGTATAATACGTATCTGTATTATTTTGGCAACAGCAAGGCACGGGCCGAGTCCGCCCTAGCCTCGCCGGATGATCGGCGCCCCGGTCCTTTCCGCGACCTGCTCGAAACCGACCCCGGGCGCCAGCTCGACCAGCGCCAGCCCGTGCGGCGTCACGTCGAGCACGCAGAGCTCGGTGATGATGCGGTCGACGCAGCCGACGCCGGTCAGCGGCAGCGTGCACTGGCCGAGGATCTTGTGCTCGCCGTCCTTCGCGGTGTGCTCCATCAGCACGACGACGCGTTTGACGCCAGCGACCAGATCCATCGCCCCGCCCATGCCCTTGACCATGCGGCCGGGGATCATCCAGTTGGCAATGTCGCCGCGCTCGGTGACCTGCATCGCGCCGAGGATGGACAGGTTGATGTGGCCGCCGCGGATCATCGCGAACGAATCTGCGCTGCTGAAGGTCGAGGCGCCCTTGCGCGCGGTGATCGTCTGCTTGCCGGCGTTGATCAGATCGGCATCGACTTCCGTTTCGGTCGGGAACGGGCCGATGCCCATCAGGCCGTTCTCGCTCTGCAGCCAGACATCCATGCCGTCCGGGATGTAGTTCGCGACGAGCGTTGGCAGGCCGATGCCGAGATTGACGTAGAAGCCGTCCTGCAGCTCGCGGGCGGCGCGCTGCGCCATCTGTTCACGGTTCCAGCTCATGTCATTGCCTCACGGTGCGCTGCTCGATGCGCTTTTCCGGTGCCGGATTGAGCACCAGTCGCTTCACATAGATGCCCGGCGTGTGGATCTGGTCCGGATCGAGATCGCCGATCGGCACGATCTGCTCGACTTCGGCAACGCAGACCTTGCCCGCCGCGGCAACCACCGGATTGAAGTTGCGCGCCGTACGCCGGTACACGAGGTTGCCAGCGAAGTCCGCCTTCCAGGCCTTCACCAGCGACACATCGGCGCGCAGGCTGCGCTCCATCAGGTATTGCTCGCCGTTGAACTCGCGGATCTCCTTGCCCTCGGCAACGATCGTCCCGTAGCCGGTGCGCGTGAAGAACGCCGGAATGCCTGCCCCGCCCGCGCGCAGCTTCTCGGCCAGCGTGCCCTGCGGCGTGAACTCGATCTCCAGCTCTCCGGCCAGGTACTGCCGCTCGAACTCCTTGTTCTCGCCGACATACGACGAAATCATCTTGCGGATCTGCCGCGTCGCGAGCAGCTGGCCGAGGCCGATGCCATCGACGCCGGCGTTGTTGCTGATCGCGGTCAAGTTGCGGTGGCCGCTGTCGCGCAGCGCGGTGATCAGCAGCTCCGGAATGCCGCACAGTCCGAAGCCGCCGACGGCGAGCGTCATGCCGTCCTGGATCAGGCCCGCCAGCGCCGCATCGGCCGATGGATAGAGCTTGTACATGCTCGTTACCGGACCGGGCTGAGCCAGTGGCTGTAGGCCGGTGTCAGGCCCTTCACCGCCGCGAGATATGCGGCCTGCAGACGCTCGGTCATCACACCGCGGCCGCCGTTGCCGATTGCGCGGTTGTCGACTTCGCGGATCGGCGTGACCTCGGCGGCGGTCCCCGTGAAGAAAGCTTCGTCGGCGACGTAGACCTCGTCGCGCGTGATGCGGCGCTCGTGGACCTTGATGCCGAAGTCCTGCGCCAGCTTCATGATGGTCTTGCGCGTGATGCCGTCCAGGCAGGCGGTGACGTCGGGCGTGTGTAGCTCGCCATCCTTGACCAGGAAAATGTTCTCGGCGCTGCCTTCGGCGACGAAGCCCTGGGTGTCGAGCATCAGTGCTTCGTCGTAACCGTCCTTGAGCACTTCGTTGAGCGCCATCGACGCGACGATGTACTGGCCGTTGGCCTTCGCGCGGCACATCGCGGAGTTGACGTGGTGGCGCGAGAACGACGCGGTCTTGACGCGGATGCCCTTGAGCATCGCCGACTCGCCGAGGTAGTTGCCCCACGGCCAGGCCGCGACCATGACATGCGTCTTCAGGCCTTCGGCGCGCAGGCCCATGCCTTCGCTGCCGTAGAACATCATCGGCCGCAGGTAGGCCTGCTTGAGTTCGTTCTTGCGGATGACGGCGAGCTGCGCCTGGTCGAGGACGTCGGCCACCCAGCTGCACTGCATGCCGAGGATCTTCGCCGAGTTCAGCAGGCGGTCGGTGTGCTCGCGCAGGCGAAAGATCGCCGGGCCGGTCGGCGTTTCGTAGGCGCGCACGCCTTCGAAGCAGCCGACGCCATAGTGCAGCGTATAGGTCAGCACATGGGTCTTGGCCTCGCGCCACGGCAGCATCTCGCCATCCAGCCAGATCCAGCCGTCGCGGTCCGAAAAGTTCGCCATCGATGTTCTCCTGAGTGTGGGTTTATGCCGCCTTGCGGGCGCTGACCGAGCCGCCGCGCAGCAGCGATAGCAGCTGATCCCACTTCGTGTGGGCCGCCTTCATGCTGAGTTCCTTGACGTGACCGAAGCCGCGGATCTGGTCCGGCACCTCGGCGATCTGCACCGCGACCGGCAGGGTCCGCGGTGTCAGATTCGTCAGCGCTTCCGCGACCAGTTCCTCATAGCGGGCGATCAACGCGCGCTCGTCGCGGCGCTCACGTGTGTAGCCGAAGATGTCGAACGCGGTGCCGCGCAGGAAGCGCAGAGACGCCAGCGCGCGGAAGGCAAAGCCCATCCACGAACCGAAGGACATCTTGGTCAGTTCGCCGCGCGCATTGCGCTTGGCGAGCAGCGGCGGCGCGAGGTTGTACTCGACGCGGTAGTCGCCCTCGAAGGTCGCGGCGAGCTTCTCGCGGAATGCCGGCGCCGAGTACAGGCGGCCAACTTCATACTCGTCCTTGTAAGCAAGCAGCTTGGCGTAGTTGCGCGCGACCGCCTCGGTCAGCGCCTTCTGCGCAGAGACATCGCGCTCGACCTGCGACACGCGCTCGACCAGCTTGAGGTAACGGCCCGCGTAGGCGCCATTCTGGTAAGCCGTCAGATGCGCGGCGCGGCGCTCGATCAGCTGCTCAAGCGTGGCGCCGCGTGCCGGGAACGCCACGACCTGGGACGGCGACAGCAGGCGCTTCAGTCCGTCGAGATCGTGGGCGGCGTAACGGCCCCACTCGAAGGCCTTCTGGTTCTGCGCGACGGCAACGCCGTTGATCTCGATCGCCTTGAGCAGCGCCTGGCGCGACAGCGGCAGCATGCCGCGCTGCCAGGCGTAGCCGAGCATGAACGGGTTGATCGCGATGCTGTCGCCGACCAGCTTGCTCGCGAGGCTGCCGGCATCGACGAAGGCGCAGTTGTCGACACCGGCCGCGGCCTGCAGCTTGGCCTGCGCAGAGCCGACCGGATAGGCCCAGTCGCGCTGGCGCAGGAAGTTGGCGGTCGGCGTGACGGCGTCGTTGACCGCGACCTGCGTGCGGCCGACGGCCATCTTGGTCAGGCTCTCTTCGCCGGCGGTGACGATGAGGTCGCAGCCGATGATCGCGTCCGCGCTGCCGGTCGCGACGCGCGACGCGGTCATCGCAACGCCCGGCGCGCCGATGCGGATGTGGCTGAGCACGGCGCCGCCCTTCTGCGAAATGCCGGTCATGTCCAGCGTCGTGACCGGCTTGCGTTCGAGGTGCGCCGCCATGCCGAGCAGCTGTCCGATCGTGACGACGCCGCTGCCGCCGACGCCGGTGACGAGGATGTTGAAGGCCTGCTGGAACTGCGGCAGCGCCGGTTCGGGAATCGCCGGTATCTGCAGCTCGGCCTGCGTCGAGCCGGCCTTGCGCAGCTTGCCGCCCTTGACCGTGACGAAGCTCGGGCAGAAGCCCTTCACGCAGGAATAGTCCTTGTTGCAGGTGGACTGATTGATCTGGCGCTTGCGGCCGAACTCGGTTTCCAACGGCTCGATCGACAGGCAGCTCGACTGCACCGAGCAATCGCCGCAGCCTTCGCAGACGGCGTCGTTGATCAGGAGGCGCTTCGGCGGATCGACCAGCAGCGGCTTGCCGTCGACGATCGCCTTGCGGCGGCGGCGCTTCTCCGCCGCACAGACCTGGTCGTAGACGATGACCGTGCAGCCGGATTCCTCGCGCAGCTGGCGCTGGATCTCGTCGAGCTTGTCGCGATGATGGATCGCGATGCCCTGCGGCAGCTTCTCCGCGTACTCGGGATCGTCGTACTTCTCGATGTCGTCGGAGACGACGACAACGCGCTTGACCCGCTCGGCGAGCATCTGGCTGACGATCTGCGCCACCGTCAGCGTGCCGTCGATCGGCTGGCCGCCGGTCATCGCGACCGCATCGTTGTAGAGGATCTTGTAGGTGATGTTGACGCCGGCCGCGACCGAGGCGCGGATCGCCAGGATTCCGGAGTGGAAATAGGTGCCGTCGCCGAGATTCGCGAAGACGTGCTTTTCCTCGGTGAAATGCGACTGGCCGATCCACGGCGTGCCCTCGCCGCCCATCTGCGTGAAGGTCTCGGTGCGCCGCTCCGGCATCCACATCGCCATGTAGTGACAGCCGATGCCGGCCAGCACACGCGATCCTTCCGGCACATGGGTGGATGTGTTGTGCGGACAGCCCGAGCAGTAATACGCGAGGCGCGCCTCGAGCGGATCGCCGTGGGCGCGGGCGCACAGGCGGTTGATGCTGGCGAGGCGGTCGGCGATACGCGCGCGAATCTCCTCGGGCAATTCCATCTGCAGCAGCCGCGATGCGATGGCATTGGCGATCTGCGCCGGCGACAGCTCGCTGCGGATCGGCAGCTGCCATTCGCCGCGCGGCACGGCGTACTCGCCGCCATCGCGCGAATCGAACTTGCCGATGACGCGCGGGCGCACGTCGTCGCGCCAGCCGTACAGCTCTTCCTTCAGCGCGTACTCGATCAGCTGGCGCTTTTCCTCGACGACCAGGATTTCCTGCAGGCCGGTTGCGAAGGCCCGCGAGCTGGTCGCGTCGAGCGGCCAGATCACCGCGACCTTGTGCAGGCGGATGCCGATGTCCTCGCAGTCCTGCAGGCTCAGATCAAGGTCGGCGAGCGCCTGCAGCGTGTCGAGCCAGGCCTTGCCCGACGCGATGATGCCGAAGCGCGGATGCTTGGGATTCGTGACGTCGTAGTTGAGCTTGTTGGCACGGATGTAGGCCAGCGCCGCGTACAACTTCTGGTCGAGCAGACGGGCTTCCTGCTGCAGCGGCGAATCCGGCCAGCGGATGCTCAGGCCGTCTTCGGGCAGCGTGTAGTCCTCAGGCAGCTTGACCTGCACGCGCTCGGGATCGGCAATCACCGTCGACGTCGACTCGACGACGTCGGAGATGCACTTCATCGCGACCCACACGCCGGCATAGCGGCTCAGTGCCCAGGCGTGAATGCCCAGGTCGAGAATTTCCTGGACGCTGGCCGGGAAGAACACCGGAATGCCCGCTGCGGCGAACACGTGGTCGCTCTGATGCGGCAGCGACGAAGACTTCGCCGCGTGGTCGTCGCCGGCGAGCGCGATGACGCCGCCGAATTTCGAGGTGCCCGCGGCATTCGCGTGCTTGAAAACATCCAGCGAGCGATCGACGCCGGGGCCCTTGCCGTACCAGAGCGAGAACACGCCATCGACGGTCGCGCCCGGCTTCATGCCGACCTGCTGCGTGCCCCAGATCGACGTCGCCGCCAGCTCTTCGTTGACGCCCGGATTGAAGCGGATGTTTTCCTTCTCGAGGATCTTCTTCGCCTTCCACATCGTCTGGTCGACGCCGCCCAGCGGCGAACCGCGATAGCCCGAGACGAAGCCGCCGGTGTTGAGCCCCGCCGTGCGGTCGCGCTCCTTCTGCAGCATCAGCAGACGAACCAGCGCCTGCGTGCCGTTCATGTAAACGGTCTCGCCCTTCAGGTTGTACTTGTCCTGCAGCAAGACCTGGCGAAGGTCCGCGGGGAGATCGGTGGCTGGCAGATTCATGGCTTGCTTCCGGGATTTGAAGCCCGGAATTCTAGAAATCAGCCGGTAGGCGCGTCCTTTCGATCCATCTACCAAAAGGACATTTCAGTAGATAGACATCCTACATTTGACGCATAATCGCAAAACTCTGTTTACCGGCTTTGCTGACCCATGGACGACACCGACAAAGCGATCCTCAGACTGCTGCAGCGCGACGCAACGCTGTCGATCGAGAAGATCGGCAACGAGATCGGGCTCAGCCATACACCGGTCTGGAAGCGCATCGACCGGATGGAAAAGGCCGGCGTGATCCAGGGCCGGCATTGCCGCCTGAATCGCGAGGCGCTGGGGTTGGAGATCACCGCGTTCGCGTCGATCAAGCTGGGACGGCGCGACGAGAAGGCGCTCGTCGAGTTCGAACGCGCGGTGCAGCACATCGACGAGATTCTCGATTGCTATTCAATGACCGGCAGCTACGACTACATGCTGCGCGTCGTCACTCACTCGATGGCGAGTTACGAGTCGCTGGTCAAGAAGAAGATCGCCAGCCTCCCGCATTTCCAGGATTTGAACACCAGCCTCGCGCTGCGCGAAGTGAAGCACTCGACCGGCTTGCCGATCTAGCACCTCAGGCCGCGCGCAGCGGTCGGGTCGCTATGCGGCCTGGTTCATTCCGTAAGTCTTGCCCAGGTGCCACTCGAGGACCGGCAACGGCAGCGCGCCGACTTCGAGGATCGCACTGTGGAAATGCGGGTAGCTGAAATCGGTCTTCAGATGATCCATGGCCTTCTGCCGCATCCGCAGAATTTCCTCGTCGCCGAGCTTGTAGGCCAGTGCCTGTGCCGGGATGCCGCAGCTGTAGCGGATGGTGTCGGTCATGACTTCCTGCGGCGCGCACAGGGTCTTCTGCGCCAGATACTCCTGCGCGCGCTCCAGGCTCCAGCCGAGAATGTTCATGCCGGTATCGACGACCAGGCGGCTGGTCAGGAACGCGTCCATCGAGAGGCGGCCGTAGCGATCGTACGGATCGTCGTACAAGCCCATCTCGCCGGTCAGCGTGGCGGCGTACTCCGCCCATCCTTCGTTGAACGCATTGACCGAGGCATGCTTGCGGATCGGCGGCAGATCGTTGCTCGCGTTCTGCAGGCTCAGATGCAGGTGATGGCCGGGCACCAGCTCGTGGAACACCAGCGAGGCCGCGGCGATGACGGCGAGGCTGTCGAGCTTGGAGCCGTTGTAGTAGTAGATGCCGCGTTTCTCGTACGGCGAAGGCGCGCCGTAATAGCCCCAGGTCATCGTGCCTTCCAGGGCCTCAGGCAGGCGCTCCAGGTCGTACTCGCTCGCGGAGCGCTTGACGAAGAATTCGTCGTAACGCTTCTCGAGCCGGTCCTTGTGGTTGCGCATGCGCGCGCCGATGTCGTCGGCGTCCTTGGCCATTCCGCCATGCGGGCCGCGCAGATGCATGGCGAACTCCGCGGCGGTCCCGCTGAAGCCCAGTTGCTGGCGCACTTCGGCCATCTCTGCCTCGATGCGCTCCATGCGCGCGTGACCGCGGGCGTGGATCTGCTCGGGCGTCAGGTTCATGGTCGTGTTCATCGCGGCGAGATCGCGATAGATCTCGGCGCCGCCCGGCAACAGCGACATGCCGACGCCGTCCGGCGCCAATGCTTCATATTCGTCGTCAAGCTGCGCGATCAGTTCCGCAAAGGCATTCGCGATGTCGCCGCTGACACGCTGGTCAATCACGGCGGCCACCGTCGCGGCGTTGCTCAGCGCAGCCAGGCGCTTCGCATCGACGCGCAGCGTCGTCGCCATCGAAGCCGCCAGACCGCGCAGCAGACTGCGTGAGCCGGCCAGCTGCGGCTTGAAGATGCGGATGCCCCGTGCAGCCTGGCCGGCGGTGCGCTCGTGGATCTGGCGCAGGAACCGCGCCACCTCCGCGAGCGCGGCCAGATAGCGCTCGCCGTCGCCGTCCTTCTTGAACTCGAACGCCGTGAACGCCTGGGTGATGCCGCTGAAGATGAAGCCGCCGGTATAGGGCGTCTGCGCAAACGGGCCGTAGAAAAAGGCATCCGCAAGATCGATGGCGAGCCAGTAGCGCTCGGCGTCCTTGACCCAGCAATCGGCATAGAAACGCAGCAGCTTGCTGGTCAGCGCGAAATCATGCGGAAGCTGGTCGTCATCGACGCGATCGAGCAGGTCGAGGATGTCGCGGCCGAGTTGCGTACGCTTCTGGGCTGCCGCAAGGCTGAGATCCGGAATCAGGTTTTCCAGGGAACCGCTCTCCATCGAGCGGACACCGGCGCCGCGATAGTCCCAGGCCAGTTCGGCCGCACGATTGACGTTGATCAGACTCTGTTCGAGGCTGGAGCGCAGATAGGAAGTCATGGATGTTTTCGTCGTTCTTCTATGAATGGCGATCGGGATGGCGATCAGGCGGCCTTGGAGAGTTGCGTCTTGCGCGACTCGACCCAGTCCTGCAACGTTTCTCGCCACACCGGCAAGGTCACCGCGCCGGCGCCGACCAGGGCGTCGTGGAAATCGCGGACCCGGAACGCGCTGCCCAGCTGAGCCTCGGCGTCGGCGCGGATCTTGCGAACGCAGCGGTAGCCGATCTGATAGGCCAGCGCCTGGCCGGGCATGCCGATGTAGCGGTCGACTTCGGCACGGATCGTGTCGACCGGCATCGACATGTTGCCGACCATGAACTCGATGGCCTGATCGCGCGTCCAGCGCTTGACGTGGATGCCGGTGTCGACGACCAGGCGGCAGGCACGCCAGATCTCCATCTCCAGGCGGCCATAGTGCTTGTCCGGCGTGTCGT
Source organism: Fontimonas sp. FW305-C-3 (assembly GCF_058783185.1). Taxonomy (NCBI): domain Bacteria; kingdom Pseudomonadati; phylum Pseudomonadota; class Gammaproteobacteria; order Nevskiales; family Nevskiaceae; genus Fontimonas; species Fontimonas sp. FW305-C-3. Next base: position 33,399 of record NZ_JBYSYK010000003.1, read on the forward strand.
ACATGCCGAACTCGTTGCCGAGCCATTCGCAGTACAGCGCCCAGCCTTCGACGCAGGACGAATAGCGCGCGCCGTCGTGACGGCGAAACTCGGGCAGCTCCATCTCCTGCATCAGCGCCAGGTGCATCAGATGCCCGGGCCATGCCTCATGCATCGCCAACGGAATGTGCATGTACGAGGGGCTGCGTTCCGGCAGCGAAGTGATCCAGTGCACGCCGGCGGCGCTGCCATTGGACGGATTCGGCTGCGCGTAGGCCGGCGGCATGAACGGCGACAGCTCCTCCGGAATGCTGCGCACCCCATAAGTCATGCGCGGCAGCCGGCCGAAGAATTCCGGGATCCGCGCTTCAATGCGCTTCGACAGAACTTCGATGCGCTCGCGCAGCGCCTCGGCGCTGGCGAGAATCTGGCCCGGCTTGGCCATCAATGCGGTCCGATAGCCGGCGAGATCGCCCGGATGTCCCGCTTCCGCGGCGATCTTCTGCATCTCGCCGGAAATCCGCGCGACTTCACTGAGGCCGAATGCATGGATGTCTTCGGCGCTCTCGCGCTCGGTCGTGTAGACCTCGATGAGCACCTGGTACAGCTCAGACCCCAGCGGCGCATCGGTACAGGCGATCGAGGCGCGGGCGCCCTCGCCCAGCCGCTTCTCGATGAAATCCGCGTAGGCGGTGATCGCCGGCAGGACGACTTCGCTCACCGCGGCTTCCGCCGCCAGCTTGAGCGCGCGCATCTCGTCGGTCTGCACCGTCGTCTGCAGGAAGGGGCGCAGCAGGCCGCTCTGCGCAGCGGGTCGCGACAGCAGCGCACGTAGCGAACCGGTCGTGCGCTCGACGACCACCTGCGGATAGCGATGTCCCATTTTCAGACCCGCTTCCAGACTCTCGACGATGCCGGAGAGGCTCGCCGGAATCGAACGCAGCCTGCGGATGTAGGCCTCGGCATCGTCGGCGCTGCTCAAGCTGCTGGCATCGGCCCAGTAGTTCAGCATCGCCTCCGGCCCGAGCGGATAGATCATCGGCCGCAAGTGATTCTTCACTTCGAAAGCGCGGATCGCGATGTTCAGATCGTGATCCAGCAGGCGATGCGTGGTTCGCTCCTGGCCTTGCAGAAACTCGACGGGGATCTGGTCGAGATCGGCGCGGATGGTTCTGATCACGGCGATGCGCCGCTCATAGTCCGCCGGGGATTCGCGCATCAGGACGTCGCCCGCGCCGGACCGACCGGCGAGGATCGCGAGAATCGGTTGCTCGAAGCACTGGAAATCCCAGTAGCGCTCGCAAAGCGCGCTCAGCGCGGCGGAAGCATTGGCAGCTGTGTTCATCGGCGGCTCTATTGGAACTCCGCGCTCAGGCGCAAGGTGAACGCCAGCGGGCGATTGTAGATGTAGGACGTGGTGTCGGTACCGGTCAGGCCCGACGTGCCGTTGCTGCTGCTGCGGCCGACGACACCGCGCACATCGGTGAGATTGGTCACGCCCAGGTTCAGCGCCGGTGCGAAGCGCCAGTCCGGCCGCGAGACATTGAGGTTCAGCGCCAGGCTGCCGAAATTGTAGATCTCGTTGTCGTGCGTCACCGTCGTGAACGCGCGGCTCGAATAGGTGTGGCTCAGGCTCAGGCTGGAGAGCCAGGCGCTGAAGTTGGTGCTGTAGGCCAGTGTCGTCGCGGCCTGCCAGCGCGGTGCGTTCGGCACCGTGGCGCCGGCCGGCACGACCGTGCCGTTGGCGGCGGTGTAATCGGACGCGGTACGCGCATGCGAGTAGGCGCCGGCGACGTTGATCGACAATCCTTCCAGCGGCGTCAGCCAGACAATCGACGTCTCGACGCCCTGGCTGCGCACCTGGCCGACATTCGAGATGTAGGTCGTGTCGATCAGGATGTTGTCGTTGGTCTCGGGGAACTGTGCATCGCGCCAGTCGAGGTCGTACAAGGTGATATCGGTGCGCAGCGTGCGGTCGAGCCAGTCGGTGCGGACACCGATCTCACGACTCCACAGGCTGCTGGAGTCGAAGCTCGGCGGCACCGGCGGGCCGGTCAGGGGATTCTGGAACGGCAGCAGCGAGGTACCGATGTTGATGCCGCCGAACTGGAAACCGCGTGCGACCGTGGCATACATCATGAAACCTTCGGCGGGCTTCCAGGACAGCGACACCTTGGGGCTGAAGCCCTTGTCGCGCAGGTTGATGTCGACGTCGTTGGTCAGCACCGAGGTCGGGCCGCTGAAGTCGACGGTGCCACCGATCTCGGTGCGATAGGCGCGCGCGCCGAGCGTCAGTTCCCAATCCTCGCCGAACTTTCTCGCCAGTTCGCCGTAGAACGAAGTCTCCTTGGCGACCGGCTCGGTCTGGATCATCGCGTACGAGATGCCGCGCGGTCCTGGGAAGATGTCCAGGCCCAGCAGCGGCGGCAGCACGATCGGCAGCGCCGTGCCGGGCAGATAGGCGTCCTGCGTCACATCGGCTTCGTAGTCGAGCAGGAACACACCGGCGATCCAGCTCCAGTTGCCGTCGTCCGGCGACACCAGGCGCAGCTCCTGAGTGTTGCCCGAGACGCGCGTGCGCTGATAGGTGCGGAAGTTGGTGATGCCCTGCGGCCCGGTGAACAGGGTGGTGTCCAGCTCGCCGTCCACGCTCTTGTCCTGCTGCGAAGCCTGCAGGATCAGCGTGCCCCAGCTGTCGAAGTCATAGCGGGCATCGATGCTCGCCAGCTGGAAGCCGGTCTCGATCTCGCTGGGCCCCGGATGCGAGTTGTTGGTGAACTGCTCGTCGTCGTTGTCGACATCCAGCACATCGTCCTTCCGCGATTCCTGCCGGAGGAACATCGCCGTAACGTCGAAGCTCTCGGTCGGATGCCAGCGCAGCGCACCGCGGCCGCTCCATTTGCGACGGCTGTCGGCGTCCTCGTCTTCGCGCTGCAGGTTGTCGATCAGACCCGGGCTGTTCTGCAGAACGCCCGTCGCGCGGAACGCCAGCGAGTCACCGAGCGGCACATTGAACGCGCCGGCGTAGGTCGGCGCCGAGCCGCCATAACGGACCGTCTGGTATTCGGCGAAGCCGCGTGCGCTCCACAGGCTCATCTCGGGCTTGTTCGGCACATAGCGGATCGCGCCGTTCAGCGCGGAAGCGCCGAAGTAGGTGCCCTGCGGACCCTTGAGGACTTCGACAGTCTCGAGGTCGAAAGGATCGAGGTCCGGCGTCACGTAGTTGGAATACGGATCGGTCAGCGGGATGTCGCCGATGAACTGGCCGACCGTCTGGTTGCCCGAGTAGGTGTCGATTTCGCTGGGACCGACGCCGCGGATCGTGATCTTGCGGCTGCCGGCATCGCCGAACTGACCTTCCTGCAGCAGGATGCCCGGCACCTGGCCGATGAAGTCCTGGATGTCGCGTGCACCCATCTTCTCCAGGTTTTCGCCGCTCATCGCATTGATGCTGATCGGCACCTCTCGCGCGGACTTCGCACGCTTGGTCGCGGTGACGACAATCTCTTCGAGCTGGGTCGGATAGTTGCCGTGCGGTTCGCTGGCCAAGGGCTCCTCGGCCTGTGGAACCGGAATGGTCGGCAGCAGTTCCGGCGCCTCGGGTGTCGACTGCGCGGTTTCCTGCTCGGCAGCACCCGGCTCCGGTGCCGGTGTCGTCTCCTGCCCGGCCTCGGGCGTGACGGGGAACAACTCGGTGGATTCCTGCGCCGAAACAGCGACGGCGAACATCAGTAACGGCAAGCTGATCAACAAGGGCATACGCATGCGTCTATCTCCGCGGCCGCGGCAGCGCGGCGATCAGCCAGTGAAGTGTTTCCGCGAGGTGCTCGCGCGGTTCGGGGTTGCTGCTTGCGGTCCAGGCCGCGGCGCGCGGGGCCAGGCGTGCGGATTTCCGTTTGGCGGCGGCATCCACCGGCGTCGGGCCGTTGCGGCGGATCTCGTTGATGATGCGGGCTTCGGAAAAAGCCAGGTGGCTGACCACCTCCCAGGTACGCCCCGCCTCGTCGAGCGAGTAGCCGGCGCCTTCCAGGGTCTGCAGCACGGCCTCGAAGATCGGCAGGCCGAACTCGGCGAAGCCGCGCCAGTTGCTGGTTTCGAACAGCGCCGGGTTGGCGATCAGAAAATCGTAGAAGCGCAGCGTGGTCTCTTGCAGCCACGGCTTCCAGCGTTTCGGATTGCCGGGCTGCAGCGCGAACTCCCGGGCCAGCTCCAGAGCCAATGCATTAAGCAGCTCTTCGCGTGAGCTGAAGTGGTAGTAGAGCGCCGGCGGCTGTACCCCCAGCCGCTTGGCGATGTGCGGGAAGGTAAATTCACCGGGGCCGAGCAGGCGCGCCACGGCCAGAATCCCCTCGCGGGAAATCTTCGCCGGTCTGCCGCCGCTTGCTTGCGTCACCAGCTTGAGTTTGCGCTCTGCCATGCCCGCCTCTATTTGACACGTCTGTATTTTACTAGGTATAAAATACCCATCGATTTTTGGGAATGCAAGAGGAGTTTCAGCAATGAGCGACGCAGGCAAGAGCGCGGCCGTGGCAGCGGCCTACAAGAACCTCGGCGCCCTGATCAGCGACGCCAGCCTGATGCCCACCTGGAGCCCGGACGGCAGCGCGCTGGGTTTTGTTGCCGGCCCCAAGGAACAGCGTCAGGCCTGGCGCGTCGATCTGGCGAGCGGACAGAAGTCGCCGCTGCTCGATGTTGCGGTGCTGCGCCAGGCCCTGCTCAATGCAACCGGCATGACGCCGGCCGGCCAGGGCGTTCCTTTCGAACACTTCGCCTTTATCGCGCCGACGATGATTGCGTTCGCGCTGGGCAGCGATCGCATCAGCTACGACATCGCCAGCGGCACCGCCTTCGTCGCGCCGCCACCGAACATGATCGACACCTATCTCGGCATGTCGGCGGAAGCCCGCATGACGCCGCGCATGTTCAAGCGCAGCCTGCCGATGGTGGATCCCACCGATGCGTACGAAATCATGTCGCCGGACATGCAGTGGCTGCTGTCGATCCAGGACCGCAACGTCTCGCTGCGCGCCACTGTCGATGGACGCAGCGTGCGGCTCACCGACGACGGCACGCCTGAAGTGGAATGGACCGTCGACTGGACCAACCCGATGTTCGCGTTGCTCGGCATGGCCGTGCCGACGACGAACTGGTCGCCGCAAGGCACGAAGATCGCCGCGTATCGCGTCGACAATCGCGGCGTCTTCCAGGCGCCGCAGATGCATTATCTGAAGCGCGAGGACGAGGTGGTCTTCCGCAGCTTCCCGAAGGCCGGTGGCGTACTCGAGAAGCTGACGCTGTTCGTCCTCGATGTCGCCAGCGGCGCGCCGGTTGAAATCCAGCTCGGCGATACGCGTGACAGTTACCCCTGTTTCGCCGGTTGGCTGCCGGACGGCTCCGAGCTGCTCGTGTTCCAGATGAGCCGCGATTGCCGCAAGGTCGAAGTGCTGGCCGCCAATCCGGTCACCGGTGCGGTACGCAGCTTGTTCACCGAAGAAGCGGCCACGTTCGTCCGCATCCATCACGACGTCTACCTCGGCCGCAAGACTGGCCTGACCCTGACGCCGGATGGCCGTCATCTGCTCTGGCTGTCCGATCGCGACGGCTGGAAGCACATCTACAAGTACGATCTGAGCGGCAAGCTGATCGGACAACTGACGACGGGCGCCTGGGCCGTCTGCGAGATCAGCAGCGTCATCGGCGACCAGATCTACTTCACCGCCCACTCGAACCCAGACCGTCCGTACGACGTGCACCTGTGCCGCGCGCCGCTAGCCGGCGGCACGATGAAGGTGCTGACCGAAGGCGACGGCAAGCATGTCTGCCTGATCGCGCCGAACGGCCAGAGCTTTCTCGACACCCGCTCGACGCCGTCGACGCCGCCGGTCACCTGCCTGCGCCGCATCGACGGCACGCTGCTGAATGCCGAAGTGCTGAAGGCCGACATCTCGAAGCTGCAGCAGACCGGCTACACCGCGCCCGAGCAGTTCTCGGTCAAGGCCGCCGATGGCGAGACGGACCTGTGGGGCGTGATGTACAAGCCCCACGATTTCGATCCGAAGAAAAAGTATCCGGTCATCGAATACATCTACGGCGGACCGCAGATGATCATCGGCGATCACGCGTTTCCAGCGTTCGGATCGCTCGGCAGCGCGCCGCTGCGCCTCGCGCAGCACGGCTACATCGTCGTCACCGTCGATGCACGCGGCACGCCGGAGCGCAGCAAGGCCTTCCACGACGCCTGCTACGGTTCGTTCAGCGGAACGATGTCGGCCGACCACGCGGCAGCGATCCGCAACCTCGCCGCGAAGCATTCGTTCATCGATCTGGACCGGGTCGGTATCACCGGCCACAGCTGGGGCGCCTACTCGACGTTCCGCTGCATGATCGACCAGCCGGAGGTCTACAAGGCCGGCGCCGTCAGTGCCCCGGGCTTCGATGTCTACTCGGTCGTGCTCTATGAATGCTATCTGGGCCTGCCGCAGGTCAACCCGAACGGTTACCGCCAGGCCGATCTCTATCCGCTGGCCGGGCAACTGAAAGGTGAAGTCCTGATTGCCGGCGGCACTTCGGATCACGCGACCTGGACCGACGCCATCAAAATGTCGGAAGCGCTGATCCGCGCCGGCAAGCTGCATCAGTTCGTGGTCCTGCCGGAGCAGTATCACGGCTTCGACTCGGTGCACGAGGATTATCTGGATCGCTGCTTCATGAAGTTCTTCGAGCAGCAGGTGAAGAACCTCAACAACGAGGGCGCATGAGCATGATCTTCATGTCACCCGAGCATGTGGCTCACATGAACGAACTGCTCGCCGTCGACGCGGCAAGCAGGGCCGCCTGTGCGGCTCTGGATCGTCGCTGGAACATGGTCTACGAGCTGAGCGAGGGCACGGCGACCGTCTGGTGGACGATGCGCTTCGATCCGGCAGCCGGCGTGTCCTTCACTCTGCAAGCTCCGGCCGAACCGGCCGATGTCCTGTTCCGCGGCGAGCACCGCGCAGTGTTGGACACCATGCGCCGGATCAAGGCCGGCGAAAAAGAGCTGCAGCTGCCGCTGACCCAGTCAGGCGATCCGGCGGCCTTGAGCATCATCGGCGCGGCATATGCAGCGGCGCACCAGGCCGCCGCCATCCACACCGAGATTCCCTGATCCGGGCGCCGCCACTCCTGGCGGCGCTTCCTCAACCGCGGCGCGCCGCCTCGATGGCCGCGATGTCGATTTTCTTCATCTTCATCATCGCCTCGAAGGCGCGCTTGGCGACCGCAGGGTCCGGATCCGTCGTTGCCTGGGTCAAGGCGACCGGCGTGATCTGCCAGGACAATCCCCATTTGTCCTTGCACCAGCCGCACTGACTCTCCTGTCCGCCGTTGCCGACGATCGCGTTCCAGTAGCGATCCGTCTCGGCCTGGTCCGCAGTCGCAACCTGAAACGAAAACGCCTCGCTGTGCTTGAACTCGGGTCCGCCATTGAGCCCGAGGCAAGGGATGCCCATGACAACGAACTCGACCGTCAGAACATCGCCTTGCTTTCCCGAAGGAAAATCCCCCGGAGCGCGATGCACCGCGAGCACCGAGGAATCGGGGAAGGTTCTGGCGTAGAACTGCGCCGCCGCTTCCGCATCGCCGTCATACCAAAGGCAGATCGTGTTCTTTGCTGGCTTTGCCATTTTGTTTCTCCTGGAGACAAGTGCCCGTTCATTGCACAGGATGCGATGCCTCCAATGCCATGAACGTGGCTTGTGCGAAATCCGCAACATCACCCGTGTTGTTCTGGTTATACAGCCCCGCCTTGAAGTACAGCGGCAAGCCGTCGTAGCGAGGATCGATGCCTTGCGCGAAGACGGCGCCGGGCTTGCCCTGCTCGACGACGGTGACTCGCAAGTCGAGCTCGTCGAGTTCCAGCTGATACTCGAAGATCTCGCCCAGCGCGATGCCATGATCGCCGCTGTTCGGGACGATGTCCTCGGAGAAACTGCCACTCCCCTGCTCCACCCTGTCCGTGCCGACGTACAGGCGACCCTTGGCTTCATCCGGTTTCTTGTCGTAGTACAGGCGGACAACTTCCGTCTCCGGGCCGTGTATCTGACCGATGACGATTCTTCCGGCCTTCTCGGGCTTGCCGGTGGTTGAGACGGCGTCGACCCTCAGGCGCGCCTTCAACACGCCACCGCGCGCCGCCGTCCAGTTGTTGGCCTGCGCCGAAGGGGCACCTGCCGGCGCGAGCATCTCGCGCAACTCCGATCGGGAGTAGTTGCTGTTGTCGGTGCGCCCGGCGACGTTCGGGCTTCTGAATGTCAGGCCGCCGCTCCGCGGATCGGTATGGAAACTGTCGCTGGCCTGGAAGCCTGCCTCCAACTCGGCGGTCGACACTTCGTCACCGCTCGGAAGCGTCAGGCTCCAATGGCTCAGATCGAAGTTCGCGCTGGGTGGAGAGCCGGGGTCGAGTGAGCGCTGTTCAATGTGGATGCCGTCGCCGTCCTGCGGACCGACGGTGCCGGGGTCGGAAGGATCGGAATTGCAGGAAGCGAGCAGCACAGCGACAGGAAGAAAAGCAGCACCCGCGAAAATCCTGCATTCCATTCGCCACCTTCCCTGCACCATGACGTCCTGGCATTCGGCAATCAATGCCATGCGCGGGACCGGACCGACCGGAAAAAAAGAACCCCCGACTAGCGGGGGTGGGTCAAATCTCAATTTGGAGTGAAGCGGAGCCACCATAGTCCTGCGGAACTGAACGTCCCATGAGCCGATGCCGGCAACTGTCAACTGGCGCGATCTTGAATGCGTCATTAACGCGACCGCGCGCAGTTCAGCCGAACGTCAGCCCGGCGCAAGCATGGTCTCTGCGCAATCTGCAGCAGCATCACGCGCATCCTTGGTGAGCAATCGCCATCGACGCTTCTACAAAGTGGGACGCACCAAGGAGTAATGACAATGAGTGGATTGAAGATCGTGGCAATTCTGCTGATCGTTGGCGGAGCCCTGGGCCTGGCCTATGGCGGCTTCACCTACACGAAGGAAACCCATGAGGCGGAAGTCGGACCGCTGAGTCTGTCGGTCGACGAAAAGGAAACCGTCAACGTGCCGGTCTGGGCCGGCGTGGGCGTTTTGATTCTCGGCGTTGTGCTGCTGGTCGTGCCGAAGAAGGCCTGAAGACCGGCCATTCAACACAAAAGACGGCGGGGCCTCTGAGGCCCCGACCGCCGGCTCCTGAGCCACCGATTCGCTTGCCCCCTCGTTGTCGTCCTTGTGATAGCTGTCCGCGCCCGGAGTGCGCACAATGGCGTCGTCTGACGGACGGCACGGGGCCATATGTTCAAGGGGATTGCTTGGAAAAATGCGCGGGCGATCCAATCGCTCCTGTTCGTCGTCTTGAGCGTTGTCGTCAGCCTGCCTTGCCGGGCAGAGACAGCGGACACAAGCCCGATCGATGCCGCTCCGTTGCGGGTGCGGACGAACACCGGCGCTGTCGACGGACAGATCGTGCTCGAAGGCGCGGCACGCCGCTGGCTGGGGATTCCCTACGCGGAGCCGCCCATTGGCACCTTGCGCTGGCAACCACCGCGACCGCACCCCGCATGGCGCGAGCCTCTGAATGCGAGCGCATACGGTGCCGCCTGTTCGCAGGTCGGCTGGCTTTATGGCCCACCGGCGGCGGGAAAGAGCTGGGGCGTGTCGAACGTCGAGACCTTCGGCAAGCCGGTCGGCAGCGAAGACTGCCTGACGTTGAACCTATGGCGACCGAACACGCCCGACACCGGCTTGCCGGTGATCGTCTTCATTCATGGCGGCGCGAACATCGTCGGCCATTCCTCGGATCCGATCTATGACGGCGCGCGGCTTGCGGCGAAGACCCGGTCGCTCGTGGTCACGATCAACTACCGGCTCGGCCTCTTCGGTTGGCTGTCGCATCCCGCGCTGGAGGGCGACGATCCGCTGGGCAACTCGGGCAACTTCGGCATCCTCGACATCATCGAGGCGCTACGCTTCGTAAAGGCCAACGCCGCCGCATTCGGCGGCGACCCGGATGCCGTGACCGTCATGGGCGAATCGGCCGGCGGCGGCGATATCTATGCGCTGATGGGCTCGCCGCTGACGGTCGGACTGTTCCATAAGGCGATCGTGCAGAGCGCGCTGATCCGCAAGGGCTACAGGAAGGAAGAAGGCGCAGCGTATGTGAAGCGCTTTGCCGCGCGGCTGCTGATCCGCGACCGCCAGGCGGCGGATGAGGAATCGGCACTGAAGCTCATCGGCAGCAAAGGCGATGAGTGGCTGAAGACCTATCTGCTCGGCAAGCCGGCCAGCGATCTGCTCGATACGCAGAGCCAGCACGACGATCTATGGAAGGTGCCGGGCTTCTTTGGCGACGGCGCGGTATTGCCGCCCGTTCTGTCGGCGGCCTTCGAACAGGGCGCATTCCAGAAGATGCCGATGATCGTCGGCATGACGCGCGAGGAATCCAAGCTGCTGTTCAATGCCGGCTTGAAGCTGTCCGGGCAGGAACAGTTCAAGGCCATGGTCAATGCAGATCCCGATACCGACCAGCCCATCGCGCTGGACGAGTTCGTCAGCCCTTACCTGCTGCCGTCCTGGAGCGCGGTCCCGTTCAATACGATGCATCGGGCGTTCTCCCGCTACCTGCGCCATGAACTCGACGGCGACCTGACGGTGCTGGCGAAGTACAACCCGAACGTGTTCGCCTATCGGTTCGAATGGAATCAGGGTCCGGAACCCTGGCGGACGCTGTTCGGTTCCAGCCACGGCAGCGACCTGCCGTTCGTGTTCGGCAATTTCGCGGGCAATCTTTTCTCCATGGAATATTCAGAGAAGACGCGGCGCGGACGCGAGGCCCTGTCGGACGCCATGATGAGCAGCATCGGCGCGTTCATCCGCAGCGGCGATCCGAACAACGAAGCCCTGGGCCTGAGCTGGCGCCCCTGGACCTCCGCGCTCGGCGACAAGAGCCGATTGAATTTCGACGCGGCCGATACCGAACTCAGACTGTCGACCGGACGCTGATCGGCTCAGGTGGCCCTGACGACCAGATCGGTCGGCAGAAGCACCGGGTTCGCAGCCGTGCCCTCGATAGCCAGCATCAGGCGCTCGACGAGGATCGCTGCGCCCATTCTTGTGTCCTGCCTGACCGTCGTCAGCGGCGGCGAATGATGGACCGCGGCCGGGCTGTCGTCGTAACCGCAGACGCTGCATCCGCCGGGCACGTCGATGCCCCGCTCCCGCAGCGCCGCGAGCGCACCCATCGCCATCGTGTCGCTGCCGGCGAACAGCGCATCGGGCATCTGCTTTCTTGAATCCAGACGCTTCAACACGGCATCGCGACTGGCGACGAAGGTGAGGTCGGGCACTTCAAGTTCTTCGACCGCCGCGCCCCAGGTCGCCATGAAACCCTGGTGGCGCTGCTCGATCTCGATATGACCCCGCGGGCCGAGAAACACCGGCCGCTTGCGCTTCAGGCTGCGAAAGCGTTCCGCCACCAGGCGTCCGCCCAGCACGTTGTCGCTGCCGACGACGCAATAGCTCGAATCGGCATGGTGCGCGCCCCAGACCACAAACGGCACACCGGCCTTGGCCAGTGCGCGAAATTCCTCATGGCGTCCGCTCTGGCCGAGAAAGATGATGCCGTCGACGCCCTTGTTCGACAGCATGTGTTCGAAGCCGACCTGATGAGCCGACTGCTCCGAACAGAGCAGGACATCCTGCTGCCTCACCGCCAAGGCATTGGCGATGTTGCCGAGCATCTCGAAATGGAACGGGTCCGACAGGCGGTTCTCCGGCAGATGCGGGAAGTCGATGACCACCGCGATCGTGCCGGTACGCCTGCGGCGCAGGTTCTGCGCGCTGCGGTTGACGACATAGCCATGTCGCCGGGCGATGTCGAGGATGCGTCGCTTGGTTTCGTCGTTGACCAGCGGACTGTCCTGCAGCGCCCGCGAGACGGTGGGCTTCGACACGCCTGCAAGGCGCGCGATGTCGTCCATCCGCTTCGGGCCTGAGTTGTTTTTCACAGTCTCGCGTCCAGTTTCCGTTGTTGTTTTCCGTGCCGCAGGCTGCAATCTAACAGTCGTTGCAATCGATTGCAAAGACGGCTAGAGTCGGCACCATGCTGAACCCTGGCCTGCTCCCCGTCTCCGATTTTCCGGAGCCCGCACCTCATCTTTCCGACGAGGCGCGCCGCTATTTCCGCGAGACCTTCTCCCGCGCGGAGCGAGACGCGATGCGCATGCCCGAACCGGACGATCTCGACGGCTGGCGGCGGCGCAACGCCGAAGAACTGCGCAAGCGGGAATCCCTCAACGCGGGCCTGCTGAAGCGCTATGCGCCAATCCTGCAACCGATCCTGATCGGCGGCGTTCCGGTCACCGACATCCGTCCGTCGCGCGGAGCCATCGCCGGCAAGGTGCTGCTCTACGCGCACGGCGGCGGCTTCGTCGCCGGTGCGGCTCACGACGCCCTCGACAGCACGCTGCCGCTGGCCGAAGAAACCGGACTGCGCATCCTGTCGATCGACTACACGCCGTCGCCGCACGCGGATCACGCCGTCATCGGCGAGCAGGTTCTTGCGGTGCTGGCGGCGCTGTATGCACAGGGCTACGCAGCGGGAGACATCGGTGTCTACGGCGATTCCGCCGGCGCGACGATCGTCGCATCGGCGATGCTGCGCGCGCGCGATCGCGGCCTGCCGCTGCCTGCCGCCCTGGTGCTGTGGTCGCCGTGGGCAGACCTGAGTTTCAGCGGCGACAGCTATCGCACGCTTTGCGACGCGGAGCCGTTCTACACCTCCGAGGCCCTGCTCTCGACCGCCGCCCGCTGCTACGCAGGCAGCACCCCGGTCACAGACCCGCTCGTCTCGGTGCTTTTCGCCGACTACGGCGCGGGTTATCTGCCGACGCTGATCCAGTGCGGCACGCGCGAGCTGCTGCTCAGCGACGCCGTCCGACTGCATCGCCGACTGCACGACAGTGGCGTCGAGGTGGAACTCGACCTCTACGACGGCCTCTGGCACGTCTTCCAGTTCAAGCCGGTCGATTCGCCGGAGGCCATCACGGCCCGCAATCGCACCGCTCGCTTCCTGCTGCGCCGACTCGGCGTCGCCTGAAACCCTTCATACGGCACGACTTCGTACAGAAATGAAACCGATTGCAAAAGTTCATGGCTGGAAGCTTCGCGGACTCATGGCACTCACCGAACTGCTGGCCCGCTTCGGTCTGGGCGGAGCGTCGGCGAAGGCCATGAACCTGCCGCTGGAACGTCGCGCTTCCTCGGTTCCGGCGCCCTGGATGCTGCTGCCGATGCCCGAGGTCGGCATTGAACGTTCGAGCGTGCCGGGACGCGACGGCCCGGTTCCGATCAAGCGCTTCCTGCCGCGCACGCGCAAGCCCGCGGCAACCCCGATCCTGTTCATCCATGGCGGTGGCTGGATCGCCGGCGGCGTCGATTCGCTGGACTACCTCTGCACGAACCTCTGCGACCGCCTCGGCACCGAAGTCACCGCGGTCGGGTATCGACTCGCGCCCGAGCATCCCTTCCCCGCCGCACTCGACGATTGCGAAGACGCGCTCGGTACCTTGCTGAAGCAGGCACCGCTGGTCGACGTCGTCGGCGACAGCGCCGGCGGCAATCTCACGGCCGCGCTGGCCTTGCGCCTGCGGGGCCGCAATGCGATCCGCCGCCAGGTGATCATCTACGCCTTCCTCGACCTGACCATGGCGTCGCCATCCATCGATCCGCCGCGGCAGGGCATGTCGCGGCGCGACGCGGAACTGATCATCGAGAAGTATCGCGGGTCGACGGCGGTCGACGATCCGTTCGTCTCGCCGCTGCATGCGCCCGACCTCAGCGGGCTGCCGCCGGCGATCATCGTGACGGCGGATGCCGACCCGCTGCGTGACGATGGCTTCCGCTACGCGGACCGGCTGCGCGAAGCCGGCGTGCCAGTCCGCTTCGAGAACTACATGGGCATGCCGCACGCATTCCTGTCGCTGGCCAGCCTCTGCCCGGCGGCACCGCAGTGCATCGAGATGCTCGTCGGAGAACTGCAGGCGTGAGCATCGACACCGCGCATGCCTTCGAGTGGAGCGTCACCGACGGCGACGTGCTGCGTCCGGCCGATCGCGCGGAGGTGCAGGCCCGCTCCGATTGGGCCAGAGGCCTGCTGAACAGCGTGCGTCATCCGGATGTGCCCGCGGTGACCGAGTTGCACTTGCCGCTGGCCGCGCCGGTGGTCGGCAGCGGACGTTCCGATCCGTCGCCGGGTCTTGCAAGCCCGCTGATCGAGGAAGCGCGCATTCTGCAGCTGCACGACGACTTCAAGTCGCTGTCGGACCTTCATCGCCGCGATCTGGATCCGCAGTCGACCGCGCAGTGGGCACGGAATTTTGCGGCACTCGCCGGGCTTGCTCCGGACCAGCGCCTCGAGCAGCGGCGCAAGCTGCTCGTCGACTATCTCGAGGCCGCGTACGAAGCCGAGGACGGCTACGAAGGGCTGGACTCGGACCTGATCCGGCGCCGCTGGACGCTCGATCATCCCGATGCTCGCGTCCGCGCTGCCTTCGATCATATCGAGGCGCACTGGTGCAACCTGGTGAAAACCAGCGCCGGCGCAAAGGGAAGCTCGCTGCTGCGCACGCCCTACCCGTTCCTGATTCCGGCAGGGCGCTTTCGCGAAGCGTACTACTGGGATACCGCGTTCGGCATCGACGGCCTGATCGCGACGGGACGGCTCGAAGTCGCGAGCATGCAGGCCGACAACTTCCTCGAGCTGATCCGGCGGTTCGGCTTCGTGCCGAACGGCAATCGCGACTATTACCTGAGCCGCTCGCAACCGCCGCTGTCCAGCTATCTGGTTCGCGCCGTCGTCGAAGCCACGCACATCGAGGTCCTGCGCAACGCAGATTCCGGCCGCGCGGTAAACCTGCGCCGCTGGGTGAAGGAACGCGCGGTGCCGCTGCTCGCCAGCGAGTTCGTCGACTTCTGGTCGAATCCCGCAACCCGTTTCGACGCGGCGACCGGCTTGCACCACCACTGGGATGCACTCGACGTCAAACGTCCGGAGCGCTATTCGGCCGACGAGGAATCCGATCTCGGCAAGACGTTCCGGGATGTCCGCGCGATGGCGGAATCGGGGCTGGACTTCACCATCCTCTACACCGGCGCTTCCGGCAAGAACGAGATGTCGCGGTTCGCGCCGGTCATGCTCAATGCGCTGCTCGCCCGCTTCGCCGCGGATGTTGCATGGCTCGCCAGCTTCGCCGGCGTCGATGGCGAGGAAGCGCGCTTCAGGCAGCTTGCCGCCGACCGCCGCGCGGCGATCGACCGGCATCTGTGGGACGAAGACGCCGGCCATTACCGCAGCCTGCACCTCGACACGCGCCGCTCCAATACCGGGATCGGCTTCACCGCGTTCGCGCCACTGTTTGCGGGCATTGCATCCGCGCATCAGGCCGAACGCGTCGTCGCCGCCGCGCGGCCCCTGCTCAGGCGCGGCGGCATCGCCGGCTCCAGCCGCTTCGATTCGCTGCATCAGTGGGACGGCGACAACGGCTGGGCGCCGGCGCAGATGATTGCCGTCAAAGGCCTGCAGCAGTACGGATTCGATGCGCAGGCGCAAGAGATTGCGCGTCGCTGGATTGAAGCCCTGACGACGGTGCACGCGCGCCATGACGGCTTCTTCGAGCGCATCAACGTCGAGACGCTCGACCTGCCGACGCGCAAGGGTCACCAGTATCCGGTCCAGGAAGGTTTCCTGTGGACCAATTCCAGTTTTGTGTGGATGGCCAGCGAAGTGCTCGGCCATCGCTTAATGCCGATCACGGGGCAAAGCACCCCGCCAACCGACGCCCGCTAGAGGCGCCTTGGGTTTTTGAGGAGAAGTTTGTGTCGAAGAATTCCAGCAGTTCCCGGCCCGTCGGCCGCGGCGAGGATGTGCGCGCATTGAAGCTTTCGCCGCTGGTGGCGCTCGTGATCGGCGCCAGTCTGATTGCGGCCACGCCGCAATCGGCGCGCGGCGAAGAGCCGACACCGACCGGCGAAAGCCAGAGCGCCGACGCTGCGCAGGACTCGGCGGTCGATGATCTGTTCGCCATGCCCGATGACGAGCCGACGACGCCGGCCGACGCATCGAGTCCGCCGGCGGACGATGCGGCTTCCGCGCCGGCATCGGTCGATGCGGTGCTGCCGGTCATCGCCGTACCGCAAAAGGCCGAGCCGGTGCCGGCGCTCAAGGAGCCGCCGTCGAACACGACCCAGCTCGAGGAGATCGTCGTCACCGCAACTAAGCGCGCCGCCAACGTGCGTGACATTCCGGCGAGCATCTCGGCGCTGTCGGGCGAGGAACTCGAACAGCGCGGCGCGCAGGACACCGCCGACATCGTCAAGCTCGTGCCGGGCGTGAACCTGACATCGACCGGCGACAGTCCGCCGCGCATCACGATCCGCGGCATCTCCTCCGACATCGGCACTGGCCCGACGACCGGTGTGCTGCTCGGCAACGTGTCGTTCACCGAAACCTATTCGCCGGTCGTCGCGCTCGACCCGAATCCCTTCGACATGGGCTCGGTCGAAATCCTCAAGGGCCCGCAGGGCACGCTGTTCGGCGCCTCCGCGCTGAACGGTGCGGTGCGCTACGTGCCGAACGCCCCGCGCTTCGACGAATTCGAGCTCAAGTGGTTCGGCCAGTACACCACCGTGAATGAAGGCGATGCCGGCGCGACCTACGGCGCCGCGATCAACCTGCCGCTGTATTCGGATGCGCTGGCACTGCGCATCATGGCCTTCGATCGCGAAGCACCGGGCTACGTCGACAACACCCGCATCGGCATCGAAGACACCAATCGCACCGATCAGCAGGGCGCGCGCGCCCTGCTCGGCTGGCGCCCCGACTACGACTGGGACATCCTGCTGACGACGGTATGGCAGGACACCAAGTACGCCGACGTCGGCATTGCCGACAACGACGAGGGCCGTCTGGAAACCGCCGACCGGCCGCGCGTCAGCCCGAATCATGTGAACTACTCGATGGCCGGTCTGACCGTGACCTATAGCGGCGAGTGGGCGCAGTTCGTCTCGGACACTTCGTTCATCGACAAGAGCGGCCGCAATTTCTTCGACGCCAGTTCGCGCACGACCGGCACCGGCCTCATCCCACTGGTTGCGCAGCACTACAAGGGCGACTCCAGCACCTACGGCCAGGAGTTCCGCCTGGTGTCGCCGGAAGATGCCGACAGCCGCTGGAAGTGGGTTACCGGCGTGTTTGCCTGGCAGCAGGAACTGGAAAACACGCTGATCGTGCCGGTCGCGGCGGATCTTGCAGTGCTCTCGCCGGTCATCGCGTCGCTGCCGGAGGCCCTGCGTTCGCTGTTCACCGAAGACGGTACGCTCAAGGTACTGCAGGGCGTCGCCGATGTCCGCGTGCGCGAGCTCGCCGTGTTCGGCGAGGCCACCCGTCAGCTCGGCGAGGACTTTGAGCTGACCTTGGGCGGGCGTCTCTACCGGACCACCTCCGGCGGCACGAACACCCAGTCCGGCGCTTTCGTCGTCGCCTCCACCGGACAGTCTCCGTATGTGATCGAAGACGAGATTCAGGAACAGGGCTTCAACCCCAAGGCCTCGATCCTCTGGCACATCAACGACGACATCCTCACCTATGCGCTGGTCTCGAAGGGCTTTCGCGTTGGCGGCATCCAGAACGGCCTGACGACGCCGCTGTCGAGCGAGCAGGCGCCGCTGACCTTCAAATCCGACACGCTGTGGAATTACGAGATCGGCGTGCGCACGCAGTTCTTCGACAACACGCTGCGCCTCGACCTGACCGGCTTCTGGGTCGACTGGAAGGATCCGCAGAGCCTGCAGCAGGACGGCTCCGGCCTCGCGGTCTTCATGGACAACGTCGGCGGCGTGCAGAGCCGCGGTGTGGATCTGTCGGTGCAGTACCTGCTGCCGCTGGGCGTGATGTTCAGCACCGCGGTCTCCTACGCCGCGACGGTAACGACCGAGGAGTACACCACCGCGACCGGCGACGTGTACCCGGCCGGCACCGACTGGCCGCTGGCACCGCGCTGGCAGACCTCGTCGAACCTGTCGTTCATGCAGATGCTCGGCGACTGGAACCTCGGCGGCTTCGCGACCTACAGCGCGATCGGCCCGACGGTGCCGGTGTTCGGCGCGCACGAGGTGTTCGACTACGGCCAGCTCGATCTGCAGCTCAGCGTCTCGAACCCGAGGCTGAGCTGGCTGCCGGAAGTCGCGGTGATCTTCAACAACGTCACCGACGAGCGCGGCCTGACCAATGCATTCACGTCCGGCGTGCCGAGCCCGCAGCTGGCTGCCGAGGAGTATTACTACATCACGCCGCGCTCGGTCAGCGTGCGCCTGATGGGCCGCTTCGGCGACTGACATCGCCAGGACAAGGAACAAGACGATGACGCAGAACATGAAGTTCAAGGGTTTGCGCCTGCGCGCGATGTACGCCCTGCATTCGCTCGTCCGCACCCTGGGCCTGGCCCCGGGCACCGACAAGATGCTGGCGCTGCCGGCAGCGACGCGCAAGGCAATGCGCGCGCCTGCATGGACCACCTATCCCGCTCCTGCGGAAGTCCGCCAGGTCAACGAGACGATTACCGGGCGATCGGGTCCGATCGCGATCAGGAAGTACCTGCCGGCCACGCTCAATCCGCACTGCCCGCGCGTGCTGTTCCTGCATGGCGGCGGCTGGATCCACGGCGGCCTCGACACGCTCGACTACCTGTGCGCGGAGGTCAGCCGTCAGGCGCAGTGCCATGTCGTTTCGGTGGAATACCGGCTGGCGCCGGAGACGCCGTTCCCCGGCGCACTGGAGGATTGCGATGACGTGCTGAGCTGGCTCGCCAACGACCGCTCGCTCGGGCCGATCCCCGCCGCCGGCATCGTGATCATGGGCGAGAGCGCCGGCGGCAATCTCGCCGCCGCGCTGTGCGTGCTGCGCGCGCGCCTTGGGCAGTCGCCGATCCGCCACCAGATCCTGATCTACCCGGCGCTCGACGCGACGCTGACATCCGAGTCGATGAACAGCATCGACCAGCCGGGACTTGAGAAGCACAACATGCTGCGCGTGCTCGATGCCTACCGCGGCAAGACCGAGCTGACCGATCCGCTGCTGTCGCCGATGTTCGCCGAGAATCTCGCCGCACTGCCGCCGGCGCTGATCCTCACCGCCGACATCGATCCGCTGCGCGACGACGGCGCGCGTTTCGCGCGCAAGCTCAGCGATGCCGGCGTGCGCAGCCGCTACATCAACTACCCGGGCATGCCGCACGGATTCTTCTTCATCCCGCGCATTGCGGTGTCGGCCGCCGAAGGCATTGCCGAGATCAGCCGCGAAATCGTCGCGCTGGCGAAACCCGCATCGCAACCGGGTCGGATATAGTTCCGCGCCCCGCAGGTCGGCAGCATCGCAAGAGGATGGATCGGGACATGGACTGTCACATGAATTGGGTCACGCACCGCAACCGGCCGTTCGCAGCGACGCTGTCCTTCGTGGGCCTGTCCGTCATGATCCTGCTGCTTGCCGTGCTGGCGAGCGGCAGCGCCCGCGCAGCAGACGAATCCGCGGCGGCCGATGAGGTATTGCAGGCCTATGTCGAGGCCGCCGGCGGACGCGAAAATCTCGACCGCATCCAGAACCGCGTGACCGAATCCAAGCTCTCGATGGGCTGGATCAGCGCAGGCGTCAAATCGACGCTGGTGCGCCCCGATCGTTTCATCGACGAGGCGAAGCTGCTCGGCATGGCCAGCGGCAGCGGCTATGACGGCACCACCGGCTGGACCCGCGAGGGCGGCAAGATCACCGTCGTCACCGACGCCGAACTGGTCCGCCTGCTGCGCGGACACAGCCTCGACTGGTACAACCAGTACAAGACCTGGTATCCGGTTCGCCAGCGGCTACCGGATGCGACGGTGGACGGTACGGCCGTTCATGTGGTCGAACTCACCGCGGCAACCGGCGAGAAGGAAATCTGGCGCTTCGACGCGCAGACCGGCCTGCTGAGCCAGATCGAAGGCTTCAAGTTCGAGAAGGGAAAAGAGCCGGTGAAGGTCATCTCGACACTCGGCGACTACAAGAAGGTCGACGGCGTCGCGCTGCCGCACAGCTTCAAGGCGACGGACGGCAAGCGGAATTTCACTGCGGTCGTCGAATCGCTGAAGCACAACCAGACGGTCCCCGCCATCCAGTTCCCTGCCGAGAAGTAGGCAGAACTCCGAGGCAGCCTGCGTAAAACCGGCGCCGGGCTTTTTCCGGCACCAGCAGCGTTTATTCGGCGGACCTGCGGTTACGCTCGCGCTGCAGCTGGCGATAGACATCCAGCCGGCCATTCATTGCGAAGGTTTCGCTATCGCCGTCGAGCGAGCGCTCGGCGTCAATCTCCTTCGACATGCCGATCATCCCGGCAATGATTCCAAGCACGCCGGCCGCCAGCACCGCAACTGCCGGCGCGCTGAAGTCGGCCATCTTCGGATTCACCATCACCGCGATCAGCAAGGCAAAAGCCAGCACCGCTATTGCGCCTGAAACACCCGCGACCAGATCCCAACGTTTCATTCACCCGCTCCAAACGTGACTGCAGCCGCGGCAGCCTACAGCGGCGGTGTGACCAAAAATCGATGGACCGATGTTCGGTCGATGACGCAAGACGAACGTCGTCCTGCGGGCCGACTGCCGCTGGGTGGAAATCCCCGGATTGCGGTTAACGATACACCTGTTCTATATTGAAATGATACAGGTGTATTGAAACTCCGCAGGAGACGATTCGTGACCAGGAAGTCGGAACCCCGTTCAAAAGCGGGAAAGGCGTCTCCGGGGAGACCTCGCAAGTTCGAGTTCGAGGACATCGTCTCGGCGGCGCTGGAGGTCATGGAGGAAGAGGGCTACAGCACCCTCACGATGCGGTCGCTGGCCAACAAGCTGGGGATCGCCCACGGCAATCTGTACACGTATGTCGGGCATATCGAGGATGTCGAGACTGCCGTCCTCAAGCGCCTGCTCGACAGCCTGCCGACGCCGCCACCCGCTCCGGTGAGCGCCGCCGTCCTGCGCGGCAAGTTCGTCGAATTCCTGCACGCGGCGCGCAAGGCGCTCATCCGCCACCCGCGGATCATGCAGTCAGCCATGGGTTCACAGGCCTGGCATTCATTCAGCGAGCTGTCGCTGCAGTGGACGGCTGCGCTCAACGCCGTCGAGAAAGACGGGGCAACGGCACTATCCGGCTTCAGTGTCGCGGTCGCTTTCATGGCCTCGCATGCGGAACGCGAACGCCTTCACGGCGCCGACTACACGGCCCAGAGCCTGCGCCTGCTGAAAGGAAAGCATGACGAGCATCTGATCGCGCCGCTGATCGAACAGAGCCGGACCGAAGCCGGCCTCACGCCGCTGGACCGTTCGCTGGATCTCATCCTCGACCGCATGTTTCCCAAGATGGCCGCCGCTCATCGGCGCACCCGCACCTGACGCAGGAATCCCGACCATGAACCGCAATCAGATGCTGGCCGTTCTGCTGTGCGCTACCGGGCTCGTCTTCGCACTGCCGGCGGCGGCGCAGGAAGAATCCATCACCGGCGAAGCCGCGCCCGGCACCACGGCGCGCGCCGAAGGCGATGCGCCAGCCGAAGACCTCGCCCAGGACAACTCGATGAACGAGGCGCAGGACGAGATTCAGCGCCCCGATGAAATCCTCGACACGATTCCGGTGCCGGCGCTGAAGGCAGAAACGCCGCCCGACAATGTGGCGAGGGAACCCGGCGTCACCCGCCTTGAGGAAATCGTCGTCACCGCCAACAAGCGCGCCGAAAGCACGCGAACCCTGGCCGGCGCGGTGACCGCCATCGACAGCAAGCGCCTCGCCGAAGCCGGCGCCAGCGCTTTCGGCGAGTATCTGTCGCTGTCGCCCGGTGTGAATTTCAACAGCGGCGTACCGGGCTACTCGGTCATCACCATTCGCGGCGTCTCGACCGACACTGTGCCAGGCGCCGCGCAGACCGCGGTCGGCGTCTATTACGACGATCTGCCGCTCACCGATCCGGCCGCGCCCATGGTGGTGCCTGACATCGATGCCTTCGATGCCGAGCGCATCGAACTGTTGCGCGGCCCGCAAGGCGCGCTGTATGGCTCTGCATCTCTGGGCGGCGCCGTCAACTACATCCCCGAGCCTCCCGATCTGTTCAACAGCGCGTTCGCCGCGCAGGCCAGCGGCAACCTGGCGACCAACAGCAGTCTCGGCGGCAGCGCGAAGCTGATGTTCAACGCACCGCTGCTGCAGGGCACGGGCCTGGCAGAGAACGGGCTGGCGATCCGCGCCGTCGGTCACTACACGCATACGCCTGGCTACATCGACAACGTCGGCACCGATGAAGAACAGGCCAACGAGTCGCGCACCGGCGGCGGCCGCGTCACGCTCGGCTGGGCACCGACCATCCAGTCGGAACTGCGCCTGACCGGCCTTTACCAGCGCACCGAAGTGGACGACTCCGGCTACGTTGACGAAAACCTCGGCGATCTGAAGAAATCCACGATCGTCCCGGAACCCAATTTCAACGAGATCCGCCTGGCCAGCCTGCGCTACGAAAACGAGCAGGACTACGGCAACTGGACGTTCATCGCCGGCTACCAGGAGAAGAGCAGCCTGTTCTTCTACTCGGGCGCCGATGCGCTGGGCATCGGCCCACTGGGCCTGAACCTGCCGTTGCAGCAGGATGGCGGCGTGAAGGGCTACAGCGGCGAACTGCGTTTCGTCTCGCCGGCCGGAGAGCGTTTCGAGTGGCTGGCCGGCTTGTTCTACGCCGATCGCACCGAGGACTTCAACGTCTCTCTCGATGCGCAGACCTTGCAGGACGCGGTGACGATCGTCGACACGCTGGCCGAAACGCTGGGCCTGCCGATACTCGGCGATCTGCTCAGCAACGCGACCGTCTTCGATCAGCATGCAAAGATCGAGGCGCCCGAGGCGGCCGCGTTTCTCGACACCACATTCCGCTTCACGCCCTCGCTCAAGCTCACGGCGGGTGGACGCTATTACCGCAACGAGGTCGACAGCGGCATCGTCGCGCGCGGGGCGCTGGCGCTGCCCTCCGGCCAGCTGGTCTACACGACACAGCGCAAGGAAACCGCCAGCGGATTCAATCCGAAGGTCTCGCTGTCCTGGCAGGCAAGCGACGATCTGCTGCTGTACGCGCTGTACTCGCGCGGCTACCGGCTCGGCGGTCCGAACCTCGTCCCCAGCTCGCCGCTCACGCCGACCAAGCCCACTTACGGACCTGACGAAGTCAACAACTATGAGCTGGGCGCGAAGACCGGCTGGTGGGACGGCCTGCTGACGCTGGACTTTGCCGGCTTCTATATCGACTGGAGCGACATCCCGCTGCAGGTCGTCGAACGCAGCGGCCTGTTCAAGTATCTCGACAACGCCGGCGATGCGCGCATCCGCGGCCTCGAGACCAGCCTCGCCGTGCGGCCCTGGGAATTCCTGACGATGCGCACGTCGCTGACCTGGACCGATGCGCGCCTGCTCAACGATTACGATCCGCGCAACAACCGGCCGCCGGCGCGCGCCGGCGATCGCCTGCCCGGCGCGCCGGAGTGGACGCTGAGCAACACGCTGACCGGCATGTGGTACTGGGGCGACTACACACCAACGCTGACGCTGATCCACCGTTACGAAAGCGCATCGGCCACCAACCTGTCGTTCCAGGACGTCGAGAAAGGCGACTTCAATCTGTTCGACGCGCGCGCCGGCATCGCGCTCGGCGCCTTCGGGATCACCGCGTTCGCGAAGAACATCACCGATGAACGCGCGGTGATGGCGTCCAACAACTACGCGCAGGCGAGCGGCGATGTGCTGTCGCTCAAGTTCATCAATCCGCCGCGCACCTTCGGCCTTGAGTTGAGCTACACCTTCAGCCAGCAGTGAGAGCGCCATGACCCGTGAAGACATCGCTGAAGTTTCCGGCGCCGCGCTGCGCTATCGCCTGACCGGCACGCCGGGCACGCTGCCGCTGATCGTGCTGGAAAACGGCTGGGGAGCGTCGTACGACTACTTCTCCCTGCTGCAGGACGAACTGGCACCGCATGCGCAGGTGCTCTCGTACAACCGCGCCGGCATCGGCGGCAGCATTGCGCGCGAGCCGCAGAGCGCCGAAGGCACGAGCCGCCAACTGGTCGCGCTGCTCGACAAGCTCGGCATCGGCGCGCCCGTCGTCGTCGCCGGCCAGTCCTACGGCGGCCTCTGGTGCGGCGTTCACGCCGCGCTGATCCCGCAGCGCCTGCGCGCGATCGTGCAGATCGATGCGACCCCAGAGCGCGCCGAACCGCAGGTCGACGACAGCCTCAAGATGGTCCGCGGCCTGGCCCGCCTGCTGATCCCGCTCGCCGTGCTGCGCATCCGCGAGCCGATCTTCACGACGCAGATGCAGGATGTTGCAGCCGAGGACCGCGCCAGGCTGCGCCGCTACGCCTTCGGCAATGCCGCCTCCCTGCGCGCTGCGCGTACGGAGCTGGATCTGCTGCCGCAGATTCGCGAGATCTGCGCACGGCCGAGCGGCACCGCGCGGCTGGTCATCAGCGCCGGGCGCACCGAGGAGATTCGCAACGGCCTGCTGCGCAAGCTGGTGCCGCCGGAGCGCGCGCTTTCGCTGCTGGCCGCCATGCAGAGCCAGCACCGGATCACCGCCGGTCGCGGCGGCGCAGGCAGCCAGTGGATCGAGCTGCCGCACACGCATGGCGGGCTGGTGACGACCCGCGCCGGCGCAACCGCAACCGCCGCCTGCATGCTCGACTATCTGCGCAAATTGCCCGCCGCCGTCTAGGACGACCGCCAGGCGCCTTCAAAAAACAACCGTGAGTCCATCATGAGCAAATCCAAGACCAGCAAGCGATCCACCCCGCCCCTCAAGCTGCACGCCATCGACAATCCGCTCAGCGCCGCCGGCAAGGCTGCAGCATCCGGAGTCCGGCTGCACCTGGTCGATCAGGATTTCAACGATCGCACCGCAGGCGGCCGCCTGCCGAAGCTGCCCGCCAGCTTTCGCGGTCAGCCCGGTGAGCGCGTCGAGCTCACGGTCGCCAGCGGCCGGTTGATCGTCATCGGCTGCGGCAAGACGCCCGGCGCGGCGGCAGAAGCCCTGTTCTGGGAGAGCGCCGGCGCCGCGGCAATCGATGCACTGCGCGCCTCGAAGATCGAGCGCGCAAGCCTCAGCGGCGCGCTGTTGCCGCTGGCGATCGACGCCGCAGTCGCAGCGCACAGCTTCGCAATCGGTGCCAGCCTCGCGTCCTATCGCTGCGTGGCCTATCGCAAGACGCCGCCCAAGGATCATTTCGAGGTGAAGGCGCTGGCGCTGAGCGCGGCCGACTGGAAGGCCAGCGCCCGCGGGCGCGAGCTCGGCGATGCAGTCAACTGGGCGCGCGCGCTGGTCGATGCGCCGGCCAACCTGCTCAATCCGCAGACCTTCGCGACCGAGATCACGTCGCTGAGGGCGCTGGGTGTCGAGGTCGAGATTCTTGACATGAAGGCCCTCGAGCGCATCGGTGCCGGCGGCCTGCTCGCCGTCGGCCGCAGCAGCGTCAACTCGCCGTGCATGGTCGTCTGCCGCTGGCAGGGCCGCAAATCGAAAGGCAACGATCTCGGCCTGGTCGGCAAGGGCCTGACCTTCGACGCCGGCGGTCTCAACATCAAGTTCCCGCCGGGCATCGCCAAGATGAAGCTGGACATGGCGGGCGCCGCCGCGGTCGTCGCCGCGCTGCGCGTGGCGGCAACGCGCAAGGCGCCGGTCAACATCGTCGCGGCGCTGCCGCTGTGCGAGAACCTGATCGACGCGGACGCCTATCGCCCCGGCGACGTCATCACCTCGCTGGCCGGACTGACGATCGAAGTCGACAACACCGATGCCGAAGGCCGCATCGTTCTGGCCGACGGCATCAGCCATGTCATCAACGAATACCAGCCGCGTCTGCTCGTCGACGTTGCCACGCTGACCGGCGCGATCACCGTCGCCTTGCAGGAGGAGTACGCCGGTCTGTTCACCACCGACGAAGCACTGGCAAGCGCACTGACCGCGGCGAGCGAAAGCAGCACCGACGCACTGTGGCGCATGCCTTTGAGCAAGCGGCACGACTATCTCGTCGAGTCGGATATCGCCGACGTCCGCAACGTCGGTGCGCCGGGCACCTTCGGCGCCTCGGCCGGCTCGGCGATTGCCGGCGCAAAGTTTCTCGAACGCTTTGCCAGCGGCACCCGCTGGGCGCATCTGGATATCGCCAGCACCGCATGGTGCTCGCGGCCGAAGCCCGGCATTCCGCGTGGTGCCACCGGCTACGGCGTGCGCCTTCTGAATGACTTCATCGAACGGCTTCCGCAGTAAATGAACCAGCTCACGACGCATTGGCAGGACCGGCTGACGGCCCTCGCCGCACAACACGGGGTCGTCGGCGCGAGCCTCGCGATCGCCCACGGCGACGAGCGCATCGTCGCGGCGACCGGCGTGCTCAATCTGCGCACCGGTCAGGCGGCCACGGTGGATTCCCTGTTCCAGATCGGCTCCATCACCAAGGTGTGGACCGCCACGCTGGCCATGCAGCTGGTCGATGAGGGCCTGCTCGATCTCGATGTGCCGGTCATCCGCTATCTGCCGGATTTCAAGGTCGCCGACGCCGAGATCAGCCAGCGCGTGACGACGCGACAGCTGCTGACGCACACCAGCGGCATCGACGGCGATCTGTTTCTGGACACCGGCCGCGGCGACGACAACCTGCTGAAGTACGTCGCGGCGATGCAGGATCTGCCGCGCGCGGTGCCGCCGGCCGTCGTGATGAGCTACTGCAACAGCGGCTACTGCCTGCTTGGGCACCTCATCGCCACCCTGCGCGGCAAATCCTGGGATGCGGTGCTGCACGAGCGTCTGTTGAAACCGCTTGGCCTGAGCAGCGCCGGCACCTTGCCTGAGGAAGCCCTGCTGCACGGCGCCGCCACCGGGCATCTGCAACCGCCCGGAGCCGCGCAAGCGGTGGTCACTCCTCAGTGGGGGATGTATCGCTCGGCCGGGCCCGCCGGCCTGATCCATTCGACCGCGGCGCATCAGCTGGCGTTCGCGCGACTGCACATGAAGGGGGGCGTGGCCGACGACGGCACGCGGCTGCTGTCGGAGTCATCGGTGAAGGCGATGCGCGTCCCGCAGATCAGCATTCCCGATCACTGGTTGCTCGGCAGCCATATGGGCCTGGGCTGGATGTTGAATACCTGGGGCGACCAGACGGTCTATGGACACGACGGCGCCACGCTGGGGCAGAACGCCTATCTGCGCATCCTTCCCGATGCCAAGCTGGCGATCAGCCTGCTCGTCAACGGCGGCCGCGCCGCGCGTGCGTTGTATCACGCACTCTTCAGCGAGATTGCGACGGCGCTGGCCGGCGTTGCGCCGCCAGCGCTGCCGGAGCCTCGCAAGGGCCTGCCGGTCGAGCCGGCGCGCTTTGTCGGCCGTTACCTGCGCGAAGGGCTTGAAGTGCTGATCGAGGAAACCGACGGCAAGCTCACGCTGACGCAGATTCCCAAGGCACTGCTCGGCATTGTCACGCCGAAGACGACGCTGCCGCTGGCGGCGTACTCGGACGACGTGCTGCTCGCGCTGCCGCCCGGACAGGACCACGGCACGCCGGTGGTCTTCTTCGACCTCGACGGCAAGCGCTACATGCATTTCGCCGCGCGCACGGCGGCGCGCGCGGAAGCCTGATTGCACCGTTAACAGACCCTAGGCTACCCGGGCGGCTTTCAAGATCGCCAGATCGCCATCGCGATGCCAGATTCTCGCGGCATGCACGCGCTCGACGGTCGGAATCGTCTCGAGCTTGCGCGCCAGGTAGGCGGCCCTGCCCGCCTCGACATTTCTCAGCTCGACGACGATCCGCATCCGCCCATCGAGCAGATCGACAGCCGTCAGCGAGGCCGGGATCGTGTTGTCCACCGCCACCAGCGCCGACACCCGGATCGTGACGATCGGATCGGCGTCGGCTTCGATGGTGAGAATATCCCGCCAGGCCATGATGCTTATGCGTCTTCGCGGGCAACCAGCAGCGAACGCGCCCAGGCGTCCGCTACGCGGGCCGGTGCGGCGTCCGACTGGCGGACGCGTTCGACCAGTTCCTCGACGCGATTGGCGATCTTGCGGACTTCATCGCTGATCGCCCGGTCGCCTGCGCCCCACTGATACTCGCGGACGACGCTGATGATCCCGCCGGCATTCACCAGGTAATCCGGCAGGTAATACACGCCGCGTGCGTGCAGCGCATCGCCATCGTCCACGCTCAGCAGCTGGTTGTTGGCGGCGCCGGCGATGACCTTCGCCTTGATGCCGTTCACCGTCGCCGGGTTCAGCACCGCACCCAGTGCACAGGGCGCCAGCACATCGGCGTCCGCGAACAGAATGTCCTCGGTGCTGCTGGCGCGCGCGCCAAACGATTCGACCGCCTTTGCGGTGAGCTGCGGGTTGACGTCGGCGACGACCAGCCTGCATCCGGCTCCGGCGAGCAGGCGGCACAGCTCCAAGCCGACGGAGCCGAGACCTTGCACCGCGACGACGAGGCCGTCGAGATCGGCGCGCTGCAGAACGAGTTCGGCTGCCTTGCGGATCGAGACAAAGACACCCAGCGCCGTTTTCGGGGAAGGATTGCCGCCGTGGGCCCCCTCGCCGTTCAGGCCGCTGACGAAGCGAGTCTGGGTCGCAACAGCCTGCATGTCCGCAACCGTGGTGCCGACATCCTCCGCCGTGATGTAGCGGCCGTTCTGGGCCGCGACAAAGCGACCATAGGCCTTGAACATCGCTTCGCGATCCTGTTGCCGGCCGCTGCGCAGAATCACTGCCTTGCCGCCGCCGAAGGGCAGATCGGCGAGCGCATTCTTGAGGCTCATTCCCTCGGCCAGCCGCTGGGCATCGCGGATGGCGGCGGCACTGTCGTCGTAGTGCCAATAGCGGCAACCGCCGAACGCCGGGCCGCGCGCGGTGCTGTGGACCGCGATGACCGCTTCCAGCCCCGTCGCTTCATCGGAGACGGTCGTCAGAAACTCATGACCCGCCGCTCCATTGTTGACGCTCACGGCGCCTTCCAGCTTTGCATCGAACATCCTTCGCTCCAGACAGTGCGGGACAACCGGAGCAAAAGTATGCGCGCCGCGCGCTGGGGAGTTCTTGCATTCTATCGCCAATATCCAGCATTTATCACATAATTAATGCGCATATATCGATAATGACGGATTACTTATGCTTCTCGACAAATACGATCACAAGATTCTTTCCCTGCTGCAGGAGGACGCCTCGCTGTCGGCTGCCGATGTCGGCGAGAAAGTCGGCCTGTCGCAATCGCAGTGCTGGCGAAGAATCGAGCGCCTCGAAGCCGAAGGCGTGATTCTCAAGAGGGTCGCGATCGTCGATCGCAAGAAGCTGGGGCTGAACGTCATGCTGTACGCGCACGTCAAGCTGATCGGCCACGGCAGGGAATCTCTGCCGGAGTTTTCGAAAGCGATCACGCGCTTCTCCGAAGTGCTCGACTGCCACGTGCTGCTCGGCACCGTCGACTTCATCCTGCGGATCGTCACCAAGGACATGGAGTCGTACGAGCGCTTCTTCTTCGAGAAGCTGTCGCGCCTGCCGATGGTTCAGGAGGTCAACACGATGATCGCGCTGACGCAGATCAAGGGAACGACGGCGCTACCGATGAATCTGGTGCCCTTCGAACCCAGCGCAAAGAAAGCCCGCGCCGACTAGGGCCCGTTAACGCTATTCGGATCGCCGCGCGCTCACACCCAGACCTGAGTCCGGAACAGGGCTTCGGCGTCATGCTCGATGGCGCAGGTCTCGGGGCCGACACGCATCACCGAATGCGTCCTGTCGTCGAACACCGGCCACTGGCCCAGCGCATCGCCAGGCTCGCCGGTCCGCGCGAAGTGGCCGAGCATGCGGACCCAGCGCTTCGCCAGTACCGCCGCATCCGGATGCTCGGCGAACATCGGCACCGTGTGTTCGGGATCTTCGAAGACGTTGAAGGTCAGCGCGAGGTCGATGCCGTGGCTGGACTTGATCAGCTGGCCGGCAAAGCGCATCGGGATATCCATGACATAGACGTATCCGCGGCTGCCGGCACGCGTCGTTGCTCCGGCGTATTCCATCGCGCCGTGGCGGAAGCCGTCGGTCCAGACCAGATCGTTGAAAGCCGCGCCGAAGCCGAACTGGCCGGTCGCCTTCTTCAGGCGCTTGAGGTAGGCGGACGCATTCGCCTTGCCCTTCGCCGCATGACTGGCGATGCCCAGAGAAACCAGATGGCTGATGAGCGCGCGCAGCGGCCCCGGCAGCTTGATCGCCAGCTTCAGCATCAGGTCCAGCGAGGCCCCTTCATGCGTCGCGTAGCCGGCAATCATCGGCACCGCGTTGGCGCCGCGCGACTGGATCAGCGCCTCCGGCCGAGCCGGCAACAGCGGCGTCTTGCTGACCGGTCTCGGCGACAGCGCCTTGCCGCGCTTCTGCAGGCCCATCAGCTCGTCGACCGATGCCGAGCACAGGTAATCCACCGCCAGTGCACGCGTGCAGCGACGATGCTTGGCGATCACGGCGACGACATCGTTCGACGGATCGTCAACCAGATACCCGGTGCTGCAGGCCACGCCGCGATGCACCAGACCTTCGGCTTGCGGTGCGATGCACAGCGCCGCGACAGACACCGCCCCGGCCGACTCGCCGATGACGGTGACCAGCTGCGGATTGCCGCCGTAGTCGGCGATGTTGTCGCGAATCCAGTGCAGCGCCGTGATCTGATCGCCGAGCCAGAGCTGGCCGCCGCCATCGCGTTCGGTGCCGAGCCAGTCGAGATCGAATGCACCGAAGACGCCGAGGCGATAGTTGATGCAGACGACGACCGCGTCGGCACCCTTGGCGAGCGCCGTGCCGTCGTAGAAATTGCCGCTGCCGCCGGTGAAGCTGCCCCCGTGGATGAAGACGATGACCGGCCGCGGCTCGGTGGACGCCAGCTTCGGCGTATGGACGTTCAGGATCAGGCAGTCTTCCGAGAACGGCGCGTCCGGCGTCGGGCCATAGACTTCCGCGAGCACCTGCGACTGCGGCGGTATCGCGCCGAAGCGCGTCGCGTCCAAGGTGTCTGTCCAGGGCGTCCTGGCCAGCACCGCCGCGCGGAAGCGCTGCGCCGGTTCGGCATAACGAAGGCCGCGATAGGTTTCGACGCCGAGGCGCTCGATGCCGCGAACGCGGCCCAGACGGGTCGATCGTTCCACTGTACTGACTGTCATGAGGAAGCATTCCCTGCGTTGGCCGCCTTCGCCCGCAACGCGAGCACGGTCTTTTCGTGGATTTGGCGGGTGATCGGATAGAACAGCATCGACAGGATCGCGAGGCTCACCAGCACGCCGAAGCTGATCACGAAGATCACGCCCAGCTCATAGACGATTGCCGGGTCCACCGAGGCCGGATCGGCCTTTTCGGGAAACGAGATCGCCGCCAGCACGAGGCCGGAGCCGAACACGCCCATGCCGGATACCGCCTTCATGATCATGATCAGCGCCGCGAACATCAGGCCTTCCATGCGGCGGCCGGTCTTCAGCTCCAGGCTGTCGGCGACGTCGGCGAGCATCGATGCGCCCATGATGTTGCCGGCGACGACGCCCATGTAGACGACGGCATTCTGCACCATCAGGTACGGCAGTGCCTGTGCACCTTCCCAGTCGATCACGCCGATCACGCGCAGGCCGGTCATCAGCACCGAGGCGACGAGCGCGACCGCGAACGAGGCGATCGCCACGTTGCGCTTGCTGAAGCGGCCCGACAGCACCGACACGACGATGCCGAGCACCAGACCGATGCCAGCCGCAGCGGAGAAGGACCCCAGCTGATCGGCATTGAGCTTCCACAGATAGGTCAGCACGTAGGAACCCAGCGTGGTGCTGACGCCCACCGCAATCGCCCAGCAGAAGATGCAGATGATCACACTCATGTACGTGCGATCGGTGGCCAGCGTCTTGAGGTTCTCCGCCAGGCCGCCCAGGTGCTCGCTGGTCGTGCGCTTGAGCATCGGCACGTAGCGATACGTGCCGAGCGTCGCGGTGAAGACGCAGAGCAGCATGATGACCGCGGCGAGCAGCCCGTAGTCCAGATAGCCGCCGGCGTTGAGCTGGCCGATCGGCTGCTCCGGCGTCGGCTTCAGGAAGACCTTGAACGCGACGACGCCCATGCCGACCAGGCCGAGGGCCTGGAATAGGAAGCGATAGGTCGTCAGGCTGGTCCGCTCGTCGTAGTCGTTGGTCAGCTCGGCGGTCAGCGCCGCCGACGGCACTTCGTAGAAGCTGATCGCGACGCGGACCAGGATCGACGTCAGCGTCAGGTAGACAAACTGCATCTCGCGACTGCCGTCCGGCGGCATCCAGACCATCGCGTAGGCGATCGCGATCGGGATCGCCGAGGCGAACATGTACAGGTGACGACGGCCGAAGCGCGACTGAGTTCTGTCGGACAGCTGGCCGATCAGCGGATCGGCGATCGCATCGACCAGCGTCGCGAGCAGGATCGCGAAGCCGACCCAGGTTGCCGGCAAGCCGACGACCTGGTTGTAGTACAGCATCAGCAGCGCATTGAAGCCCTGGTCCTTGATGCCGAAGGCAGTGGAGCCAAGGCCGAGCGCGATCTTGCTGCGCGTCGGCAGCTTGGCGGGCAATGCAGTGGACGAGTTC
Organism: Fontimonas sp. FW305-C-3; assembly: GCF_058783185.1. Lineage (NCBI taxonomy): Bacteria > Pseudomonadati > Pseudomonadota > Gammaproteobacteria > Nevskiales > Nevskiaceae > Fontimonas > Fontimonas sp. FW305-C-3. The sequence continues at coordinate 66,131 of NZ_JBYSYK010000003.1, forward strand.
ATGGGCGCGATTCGCTCAGATGCCGGTGACGCCGCCGCTGCACAGCAGGGTCTGCCCGCTGACGTAGTCGGACTCGGGGATGCAGAACATGTAGATCGACCCTGCGGCATCGTCCGGCGTACCGGTGCGGCCGAGCGGAATCGTCTGTTCCAGCGCCTGCTTGAGACCGGGATTGATGCCGACCTTGATCTCGCGCCCGCCGATGTTCGCGGTCGCGCCGTCGCCGGCTGCTGCCACGGTCAGCCGCGTGTCGATGAAGCCGAAGGCGACGCAGTTGACCGTGACGTCGAGACGCCCCCATTCCTTGGCAAGCGTCATCGTCATGCCGACGATGCCGGCCTTGCCGGCGGAGTAGTTGATCTGTCCCGCATTGCCGAACAGGCCGGCGACCGAGGAGATATTGACGACCTTGCGGACGACACGGCGCCCCGCTTCACGATCCGCCGTCACCAGCTTCTTGATGATCGGCTGCGCCGCACGCAGGATGCGGAACGGCGCAGTCAGGTGACAGTCGAGCATGGCCTGCCATTGCTCGTCGTCCATCTTCTGCACGACGTTGTCCCAGGTGTAGCCGGCGTTGTTGACGATGATATCGAGGCCCTGGAAGTTGTCGAGCGCGGCGGCGACGAAGCGATCGGCAAAGTCCCTGTCGGTGACATTGCCGACACAGGCGACGGCCTCGCCGCCGAGCGCGCGGATCTCATCGACGACTTCGGCGGCAGGCCCCGCGTCCAGATCGTTGATGACGACCCGCGCGCCTTCAGCCGCGAACTTGAGCGCCGTTGCGCGACCGATGCCGCGGCCGGAGCCGGTGATCAGCGCGACCTTGCCATCGAGTTTCGGCTTCATGGCCTTATCGCTCGGCACGGTACAGCGTGACGACGCAGGCGCCGCCGAGGCCGAGGTTGTGCTGCAGGCCGATGCGGGCCTGTGCCACCTGACGCGCGCCTGCTCTGCCGCGCAGCTGATTCACCAGCTCGGTGCACTGCGCGAGGCCGGTGGCGCCGAGCGGATGTCCCTTCGACAGCAGGCCGCCGGAAGGATTGGTGACGACGGCGCCGCCGTAGGTGTTGTCGCCATCGCAGACGAATTTCTCGGCGCCGCCTTCCGGACACAGGCCGAGCGCCTCGTAGCTGATAAGCTCGTTCTGCGCGAAGCAGTCATGCAGCTCGACGACGTCGACTTCCTGCGGGCCGATGCCCGCAATCTCGTAGACCGAACGCGCCGCGGCCTTGGCCATGCTGAAGCCGACGACCTCGCGCATGTCGCGCGCCTCGAAGCTGCGTGCGGTATCGGTCGTCATCGCCTGCGCGGCGATCGAGACCTCGGCATTCAGGCCGTGCTTCTTCGCGAACTCCTCGCTGCACAGCACGGCAGCCGCCGCGCCGCAGGTCGGCGGACAGGCCATCAGGCGGGTCATCACGCCCGGCCACAGCATCTTCGAGTTCATCACTTCCTCGACGCTGACTTCCTGACGGAACAGCGCCAGCGGATTGTTGACCGCATGGCGGCTGGCCTTGGCGCGGATCTTCGCGAAGGTCTCCAGCTGGGTACCGTACTGCTGCATGTGCGCAAGGCCGGCGCCCCCGAAGTAGCGCAGCGCGAGCGGAATCTCGCCGTGACCGACGAGTTCTTCCGCGGCGGCGTCGAACTTGTCGAACGGGCTCGGGCGGTCGGTGAACTTGGACGTCAGCGCGCCGGCTTCCATCTGCTCGAAGCCGAGCGCCAGCACGCAGTCGGCGGCGCCGAGCTCGACGGCCTGACGCGCCAGATACAGCGCCGTCGAACCGGTCGAACAGTTGTTGTTGACGTTGACGACCGGGATGCCCGTCATGCCGACTTCATAGAGCGCGCGCTGCCCGGCTGTCGAATCGCCGTAGACATAGCCGACGTAGGCCTGCTGGATGGACTCGTAGGCAATGCCGGCGTCCTTGAGGGTTTCGCGCAGGGCCTCGGCGGCCATCTGCGGATACATCTCGGAGGCACCGGGCTTGGCGAAGGCGGTCATGCCGACGCCCGCTACAACGACTTTTCTCTTCATGGGTCTCTGCTCTTTCTATTCCGGGATCAGGCTGCGGCGGTCCGCGCGAGCCGCTCGTCGCGCAGCGCGGAGCGGCGCACCTTGCCGTCGTCGCCGCGCACCGGCGCGTCGACGAACTCGAACGACGCGGGAATCTTGTAATTGACCAGACGCTCGGCGAGATGCTGCTGCAGCGCCTCCGCATCCAGCGCCGCGCGGGCGTGAACGACGGCGTGGATGCGCTGGCCGAGATCGTCGTCGGGCAGACCGATGACCGCACTCGAATGCACGGCCGGATGCTCGTCGATCGCCGCCTCGACTTCCGCCGGGTAGATGTTGGCGCCGCCGCGCAGGATCAGGTCGGTACGGCGGTCGGCCAGATACAGATAGCCGTCCGCATCGAAGCGGCCGATGTCGCCGAGGCTGTCCCAGCCGTTGATCTGCTTGGCTTCGGCGCCGAGGTAGAAATATGCCGGCGGCGCGCCGGGCGACGTGCGCATGAGGATCTCGCCGATCTCGCCGGCCGGCAGCTCCTCGCCGTTGTCGCCGACGATCTTCATCTCGCCGACGACGCAGCGGCCGACCGAGCCGCGGTGGGCCAGCCATTCGTCGCCGCGGCTCACGGTAAGCGCCTGCATCTCGGTGCCGCCGTACAGCTCGAAGATGCGCTCGGCGCCGAGCCATTCGATCCACGCGAGCTTGAGCCATTCCGGGCAATGCGAGGCCATGTGGTAGACCACGCGCAGCGACGACAGGTCGTGGCGGCGCTTGTCGGCGTCATCCAGCTTCCAGATGCGCGACATCATCGTCGGCACGAACAGCACGCTCTCGACGCGATGTTGCTCGACCAGCGCGAGCGTCTGCAACGGATCGAAGCGGCGCATCACGACGACATGGTTGCCGCGGAACAGCGCCTGCAGCGCGGTCGTGAACGGCGCGTTGTGGTACAGCGGCCCCGGCACGAGCACGCAGCCTTCGCGCGGCAGCATCAGCGGCATCGCAAAGGCCGGCGCGTTCTCGTCGATCAGCGCCGGACTGCCGGACACGATCAGCTTCGGCCGGCCGGTGCTGCCGCCGGAGGTTGGCGCCTTCCAGTGTTTCGCGGTGCGCACCGGCAGCGGCGTGTCGGCAAGCGCACTGTCCGGCTCGAAATCCGCCCCGACGACCGCGACACCGGGGAAATCCGCCGCATCGGCGCCGACGATCAGCGCCGGCGCGGCGAGCGCGACGATTGCCGCGAGCTCGGCCTGCGGCAGCTTGCTCGACACCGGCTGCGGCGTCGCGCCGAGCTTGAGCGCGGCGAGCGCGCTCTCGACGAAGGCCAGCGTGTTCGGCAGTGCGATCGTCACGAAGCTGCCCTCGCGCACGCCGAGCTGTTCGAACGCCCGCGCCAGGCGGTTGCTGCGTTGCTCAAGCTCGCGGCGCGTCAGCGTCTGGCCGTCGACCGTCAATGCTGGGCGCTGCGGCGCCGCGTCGGCGAAGCGCTGCAGCATCTCGGAAACAGGAATCATCGCCATCGTTTCAAAACTCGAAGGAAAGACGCGCCGTCAGCGTGCGCGGCGGATTGAGCAGATAGACCGACACCGGCTGCTGCGTGACGATGGCGTTGGCGGTCGCGCCCGCGACGACGCCGGTCTCGTCCAGCACGTTCGTCACGTTGATCGCCAGCTGCGGCTTGCCGGCGATGCCCTGCGTGCCGAACACGATGCCGGCGTTGAGCGTGCCGAAGCCGTTGATCTCGACGTCGTGCGTGATGTTGCTGAAACCTTGACCGACATAGGTGTAGTTGACGTTCGGCGCCAGCGTGAAGCGATCCCAGAACTGCAGGTAGCTCAGCGTGGTGCTGTATTGCGTCTTCGCCGCACCTGGCATCTCGTTGCCCGGCTCGACGACATCGCCGTTCGAGGCGGTGAATTCCTCGGTGATGTAGGCGTCGGTATAGCCGGCGGCGATCGACCAGGTCAGACCATCGAGCGGCGTATTCCACAGGATGTTGCCTTCGAGACCGCGGCTGATCGCAGCCGAGACATTGGTGTTGTAGGCAATCGGGATGCCCTGCGTCGACTGCGTGACGATCGGGTTGGTGTAGCGGATGTAGAACGCGGTGAGGTCTGCCTGCAGCGTGCGGTCGAGCCAGTTCGTGCGCAGGCCGAGTTCATAGTTCCACAGCGTGTCGGACTTGTAGGTCGGCGGCACGCCGTTGGTCGGGGTCGACGGCAGCGACTGCAGGCCGCCGAAGCGGAAGCCCTTCGCGGCCGACGCGTAGATCGAAGCGTGGTCGCTGAACGCCCAGGTCGCCGCGGCCTTCGGATTGAAGCCCTGCTCCTTGATCTCGGCGCGCGAGTCGGTGCCCAGCCCGTCGTTCTGGTTGCCGCTGATCAGCAGACCGTTGCCGACGAAACCGCCGGACACCTCGGTCTGGTAGTAGCGGCCGCCGACCGACAGCGTCAGGTCGTCCCACAGCTTGTACGAGAAATCGGCGAACAGCGCCTTCTCGGTTGATTCCGCGCGCGACGTGCCATCAAGCAGCGAGGTTGCCGCCGCCGGGTTCTGCACGCCGAGCAGCTGGAAGATGCTGACAATCAGCGGGTTCTCGCCGAGCAAGCTGCCCGGCCCGAGCAGACTCTGGTTGAGCGGCGTGTCGATCAGGATGTTGAAGAACATCTCGTAGTCGAAGTAGTACGCGCCGAGCAGCCAGTTGAAGTCGCTGTCGCCGTTCGACTGCAGGCGGATTTCCTGCGAGAAGCTCTCTGAGTTGTCGACCACTTCGCTGAGCACGCCGGCCGTCGCCGGATAGCCCGCCGGCGGCGTGCCGACCAGCGAGTACGTGATGTCGCGGCTGAAGTACGCGTCGCGATTCACCTTCGAGGACAGCGACACCAGGCGCATGGTCTCGAACTCGTAGCTGATCTCGAGGCTGTTCATGTCGAACTGGTTCTCGGACGGTGCCGGCAGCACCGAGCGACTGGTCTCGCGCGGACCGTCCGGAGAATCGACCTCGAGCGTCTGGTTGTCGCCTTCAAAATCCTGCGTGATGTGGGTGAGCTTGAACTTCCAGTCACCGGGCATCCACAGCAGCTGGCCGCGGTACTGGTTGCCGGCGGACTCGGCGACGTCTTCCTCGCCGGCGCGCGTGTCGTCGACGACGCCCGGATATTCGCGGCGCACGTAGTTGAGGCGCAGCGCCATGTTGGCGTCGCTGACCGGCACGTTGAATGCGACGCCGCTGGTGAACGCGGTGCTGCCGTCCTTCGGCTGCGCGTACTGCGTGAAGCCGCGCACCTGCCAGGTGTCGAGCAGGGGCTCCTGCAGTTCGTAACGGATCGCACCCGACAATGCGGCGCCGCCGAACAGCGTGCCCTGCGGGCCCTTGAGCACCTGCACGCCGGCCAGATCGAAGGCGCTCAGATCCGGCACGATGTTGGCGATGTAGGGATCGGTGAACGGCGTATCGCCGATGAAGATGCCGACCGGCTGTGCGTTGCCAGCGGTCGGCAGCGTGTCGGTCGAGATGCCGCGGAAGGTCAGGCGCGTGAAGCCCGGCGCGCCCTGCGCGGCGGTGACGCCCGGCGATTCCTGGATGAAGTCGTTGAGGTTGAGCTTGCCGGAGTTCTCCAGCTTCTCGCCCGAGAACGCGGTGATCGACGCCGGAATGTCGCGCACCGACTGCTCGCGCTTGGTCGCAGTGACGACGATCTCTTCAAGCTGTGCCGGGCCGTCGCGCTTGACCGGCGCTGGCACGGCGTCCTGCTGGCGCAGTTCCTCGACCGGAATCGTCGGCGCGATTTCGACTTCGGCGGCTTCCGCCGGCGGCGCCGCGGCCGGCATTTCGCCGGACGGTGGCGCGGGCTCGGGTTCCGCGAACAGCGCATCGCTGATGGCCTGGTCTTCGGCCGTGGCGTCCTGCGCATGAGCAGCCGGCAACGCCAGCATCGTCAGCACTGCCGTCGTCAGGACAGCAGCACCCGTTGTGCTCTTGTTGTAGAGCATCTGTCTCTCCTCTCGTTCATCTCAGTCAATAAGCCGCGATCTTGCGCCGCGGTGGATCAGATTCTTCAGCTCGTGACGCCCACCAGCCGGCAGGCAAACTCGGCGAACACATCGGCCACCTGCCGGGGCGTCTTGCCGAAATCCGAGCTGTACCAGTGCGCGACGCGCAAACCCATGGCGCCGATCGCGAGCATCGCCAGCTGCGCATCGGGCACCTTGAAGACGCCGAGCTTGATGCCGCGCTCGATGACGTCGTGCAGCAGCCGCTCCGACTGGTTGCGCACGGCGAGGATCGGCGCCGCGAATTCCGCCGGCAGCGCATGCATCTCGGCGTTCGAGACCACCGCGAGCATGGGGTAGTCGGCATGGGCGCTGACGTGCGCGTGCACCAGCGCGATCAGCTGCTGCTGCGGTTCGGTACCGGCTTCGAGCACCGCTTCGCGCATGCGGCGGTGATGCTCCTCATGGCCGAGCTTGACCAGTTCGGCGAGCACATGGGCCTTCGACGGAAAGTGCGAATAGACCGATGCCGCCTGGATGCCGACCAGCTTGGCGATGTCGCGGATCGAAGAACCGCCGTAGCCGTACTCGGCAAACAGGCGCAGCGATTCGGTCAGGATCACGCCGCGTGAACCCTCGGACCCAGTCCCGGCGGGAAGCACCGTGGAGAGGGACGCGAGACGTCGATGTGAAGACAGGATCGAAGGCATACGAACGTTAGGTAGAAAACCTGGCCGCATCCTATCCGAGCAGATTTCGACCGGCAAGCTAACGTTCGTTAGTTTTTCTCATGCCGCTGAATTATCGGGAAATTCCGCCCATCAGCGAGGCCCGAGCAGCGCATCCAGACCGCTGGCGACAGCCGTCATGCCTTCCAGCGTCGGATGCAGCGGCGCGCCGAGCAGGCCGCCCGGCGGGTGCATGCCGTTCATCCAGGGCACTTCCGCACAGGTGTGGTGATCCCACGTCAGACTTCTGGCATCCATGAACAGCGTCCCGTGGGTTTCGGCAACCGCCCGGGTGGCCTCCGAGAGCCGCTCGGCAATGGACCGCATCTCCGCGACATCGTCTGCCCCGACGCCCAGCCTGTCGCAGGTACCGTTGGGCGGCAGCACCGTCTGGTAATTGACGAGGACGATGGTCGCCTTCGGTGCCCTGCGGCGCGCCTCTTCGACGATCGCGGCATAGCGGACCGGCATCTCGCGCAGCGCTTGCTCCATCTGCTCGATGCTGCGCACCTTGCACCCGCCGATCGCGCGCACCAGCCAGGGCGTGCTGTCGTCGCAACCCAGCGCCATGACGTTGCCGAGATAGCCGATGTCGTTGCCGCCGATCGTGATCGTGACCAGTTCCGTCTCCGGCCTTATGGCTTCGAGCTGCGCGGGCTGCAGCAGCTGTCCGCCGTCGAGGATGTGCCGCGTGGTGGCACCGCCGCAGGTGACGTCGACAAGCGACAGCCCGCGCAGCCTCGCCAGCTGGTGCGCATAGTTGTCCTGCGAACGCGAGCAGAACCAGGGGCTGTCCGCTGCTGGATCGGAAATTGCAGGACCCGAGGCAAAGGAGCTGCCCATCGCCACATATTGAGCCCGGCCCTGCGGCGGCCGACCTTCCACATAGACGTGAGCCGTAACAGCGAGCAACAGCAGCACGACGACCATGAAAACCCAGCGCACAGCGCGCATCAATTTGCTTGGCAAGAGCTCGACTCCGGACTCGACTTCAGGACTGTGGCGGGGGGCTGACGCCGCACTGTACGGCAAGCGCGTGCCGCCGAGCAGGGTCCGCGGATCGCAAAGACCTGCGCTCGCGGCGCCTCATGGGCCTGCGCTTGTTCAGGCGACCGTCAGCCGCGGAACCTCAGAACTAGCGCGATGAAAACCCTGCTCGACTCGCTGCTCGGTTCCGGCCTGCCGCATGGCTACTGCCTCGCCTGGAAGCCCGGGCTGCTGTGGACCATGGTCGCCACCGACCTGCTGATCGGCCTGGCTTATGTATCGATCTCGACCGCCTTGTTCGTCTTCATCCGCGACCGCAAGGAACTGCAGTTCAGCTGGATGTTCGTTCTCTTCGGCATCTTCATCTTTGCCTGCGGCCTGACTCACTTCGTCGCGGTCGTCGGCATCTGGAAGCCGGTGTACCAGCTCGAGGCCGCGGTCAAGGTCGTCACCGCGATCGCTTCCCTGGGCACCGCTGTCGTGCTGTGGCCGTTGATCAGAACCGCCGCGCGATTCCTCGATGAGCGCGAGGCCCTGGCCAAGTCCAACGAAGCGCTACGTTCGGAGCTGCTGGAAAACTCTCTGCGCGATCCGCTGACAGCGCTGTACAACCGCCGGTTTCTCAGCGAAACCCTGTCGCTCGAAGGCCGCCGCGGCTACTCGATCATCATGCTCGACATCGACCGCTTCAAGACATTGAACGACCAGCACGGCCACTCCACCGGCGACATCGTCCTCCAGACGATCGCCGGAATGCTGGTCAGCACCACCCGCAAGGGCGACGTCATCTGCCGCTACGGCGGCGAGGAATTCACGATCGTCATGCGCGGCGCCACGCTGCGCGAAGGCTACGACCAGGCCGAAAGAGTTCGCCGCGCCTGTGCCGAACTGAAGATCACCAGCTATGCCGGCAAGCCGCTCGGCACCATCACCCTTTCAGCCGGTGTTGCCGCCTTTCCTGGCAGCGGCGACTCCGCGACCGCCGTTCTCGATGCCGCCGATCGGGCGCTGTACAAGGCCAAGCACGAGGGCCGCGACCGGACGGAAACCGCCGCGCCCGCGTGATCGCGCGGATCGCGGCGCAGGATGATCCGCTTCAGGCCGCCGGCGGCGCCCCGAGTCTTGGCGCGCTCGGCTCCGCCGCCTCACGCAAACGATTCTCGCCGGCGAGCGTGTACCGCGCATGCCCGAACGACTCGGCGGCCTGCGGATCGAGGATGCTGTCGACGTACCACCACTCGCCCTGGCAGCGCTCGTGCGTGATGTCCAGCAGGACGTAACCGTGGCGCTCGCCGTCGAAGTACTTGATGTGCGGATCGGTGAGGCCGAACACAGTGCGCAGCAGCGGAGTCGTGCCATCCGGCAAGCCCGACGAGGTCACCGACGGCGACACGAACTCCACGCCGTCGGCCTTGATCAGGCCGAGGTCGAGCGGATCGCCGACGATGTTGGCGAGCAGGTTTGCCAGCTCGCCCGGATCGCGGAACAGATCGATGCCCCATGAAGAATGGATATCGCCGGTCAGCACGACGAGGTTCTGCACCTGGCCGGCGTCGATCACGTCGAACACGCGCTGACGCGCGGCCGGATAGCCGTCCCACTGATCGGGGTTGATCGCCAGCAGTTCGTCGAGCAGCTCGACGCCCAGCAGACTGACCTGCGGCAGCGTCAGCAGACGCAGCTGACCGAACATGACCTGCTGTCCAAGCAGCTTCCAGCGCGCCGCGGATTCGACCAGGCGCGCGGACAGCCAGTCCTGCTGGCGATCGCCGAGCAGCTGGCGATTCGGATCGTTCACCTCGCCAAGCAGCGCCTGCGGCAGCTGTTCGTCGCGACCGTAAAGCCGGGTATCGAGCATCATCAGATCGACCAGGTCGCCGAACACGAACTGGCGCCAGATGCGCTGCGGATCCGCGGGATCGACAAGGCGGATCGGCAGCCATTCGAAGTAGGCCTGGATCGCGACCGACTTGCGCTCGAACCAGTCGCCCTCGGTCTCCGGTTGATGGTTCTGCGCGCCGCCGGACCAGGAGTCGTTGGTCGACTCGTGGTCGTCCCAGACGCAGATCATCGCGTGCTGGCGGGTCATCACCTGCAGGTCGACATCGCCGCGATACTGTGCATGGCGTGCACGGTAGTCGTCGAGCGTGACGATCTCCGCGCCCTTGCTGTGATCCCGGCCGTCGACGCCACCGCCGCCACCCTCGTAGAGGTAGTCGCCGAGATGGAACACGGCATCGAGATCGGTGCGCGCGGCCATGTGGCGATAGGTGCTGAAGTAGCCGGCCGGATAGTTCGAGCATGAGGTGAATGCGAAGCGCAGACGCTCGACCGCACCGATCGGCAAGGTCTTCGTGCGGCCGATCGGCGACTGCAGCGCGCCGGCCTCGAACTGGTAGTAATAAGTCGTCGCGGGCTGCAGGCCGGCGGCATCCACTTTCACAGTGAAGTCGCGGGTGACGTCGGTCACGACATAGGCGTCGATCAGCACATCGGACAGCAACGGATCGCGCGCGACGCGGTAGCGGACCCGTACGGGCGCGTCGCCCTCCGGCGTCACGCGGGTCCACAGGATGACGCGGTCGGCCAGCGGATCGCCGCTGGCGACGCCGTGCAGGAACTGCGCCGGCACATCACCCTCACCCGCTCCGCCCGACACGGCCTCCGAGCTGTTGCAACTCGTCAGCAGCGGCAGCAGCGCGCTGCCCGACACCCAACCGATTCCCCGCAGAAAAGCACGACGATCCATAAAACCCCCCAAGTATCTACACCGCCCCGCGGCAGCATTGCGGCAAGCTAAAGGCTGCGCATGACCTTGCTATTGCAAGCCCGGCGCAACCTGCGAAACACCATCGCTGAGCGACGGAGCCGGCGGCGGCGCACCGACAATCGCAGGCGATGCCTCGCTCGTGGCGACGAGGTGATTGCTGCCGCTCTCCACCGTGAAAGCCCTGTTGAGAGACTGCTCGTCGTTGCGCTCGGTGACGCGCGGCACCATCCAGAACTCTGCCTGCAATCGCGACGGCGTCAGATCCAGCAACAGATAGCCGTTGAGCGTGTTCTGGTAGTACTTGAGATGAGGGTTGGTCAGCCGCAGCAGCTGTTCGGCATTCGCGGTGAGCTGGGCGAACAGCGCGGTCGGACCATTGCCGGACGGCAGGTCGCCGCGCGAGGTGATCGAGGTGGAGACAAACTCGACGGCCAGCGACCCGTCCCCGCTGAGCGGCTGATAGCCGGGCCCGTTGGGATCGTCGGTGACTTCGAAGGCGTAAGCCTCGTGCGCATCGCCGGTGAGGATGACGACGTTGCCGCCGCTGCGCGCGCGGATCATGTTGAGCACGCGTGACCGCGCGGGATCGTAGCCATCCCACTTGTCGTTGGAGAGATACAGCCCGCCACCGTTGACGGCACGCGGCAGGCCGAGCAGCTTCAGCGGCGACAAATAGACCTGGTTGCCGATCAGCTGCCAGCGGCTCGTTCCGGCTGCCAGACGTTCCGCCAGCCAGGCCTCCTGGCTCGCACCCAGGATCTGCCGCGCAGCGTCGGCAAACTCGCCGGTCTGCGTGAAGACCGGCACCGCATCGCCGAACAGGCTGTTCGGCGGCAGCGGCTCGTCGCGACCGAAATGCCGCGCATCGATCATGTTGAGATCGGCCAGATCGCCGAAGCGGAAGCTGCGCCAGATCCGCGACGGATCGGCGGCGTCCGGCGCACGGATCGGCATCCACTCGAAGGCGGCCTGCATGGCGGCGGTGCGGCGCTGAACGTAGCTGCCCTCGGCGTCATCGTCGTGCGCGCCGGCGCCATTGCGCCAGGCGTTGTTCGCCACTTCGTGATCGTCCCAGATCCAGATCAGCGGATGCTGGCGATGCAGCTCCAGCAGATCTTCGTCGCCGCGGTACTGCGCGTAGCGCTGGCGATAATCGTCGAGACTGAGCAACTCGTGCGCGGGCTGATGCGCACGCACCTCATCCTGCGTGCCGTTCTCGTAGATGTAGTCGCCGAGATGAACGACCGCATGCAGGTCGCTGCGCTCGGCGACGCGCCGGTAGGCGTGGAAGTAGCCGGCGATATAGTTGGAGCAGGTCACGAAGGCGAGCCGCAGACGATCGACGCCGCCATCCGGCGTGGTGCGCGTGCGCCCGGTCGCCGAGCTGGCGGTGGCGGACTCGAAGCGATAGTAGTAGGCACTGTCGGGCACGAGGTCGCGCAGGTCGAGCTTCACGGTCCAGTCGCGTTCCGCCGTGCTCAGTACCGTACCGCTGGTGTAGATCTCGGCAAATGCCGGATCGCGTGCGATGACGTAGCGGATGCGCGCACTCGTCGCGCCGGGCGTCACCGCCTTGGCGCGCGTCCACAGCATGACTGCGTCGACAAGGGGATCGCCGCTGGCAACACCATGCGTGAAATCCGCCGCGTCGAGGGCATCCCCACCGCTGTCGCCGCCGTCGTCGTTGCCGCTGCTACCACAGCCCGACAGCAGGCTGACCAGAGTCGCGCCCGTCGCAATGACGAAGGCGCGGCGAGTGAACGGCGGCATTCAGCGACCCCTGACAAAAATTCGAAGCGATCAGGATCGCAGGCGAAGATGGCAGTCCGGTGAAATGTTTCACCGATCGGGCACGACTACCGCCTCAGGTTCCGGCGTGCCCGGCGTCCGCACGCAGACCGGCGACGCGGCGGATGTGATCCGGGCGTATGTCGGCGATGGACGTACAGCCCAGCAACGTCAGGTCGCGTAGCAATTCATTGCGCAACAGCTCGAGCGCGTGAGTCACGCCGGCTTCGCCGCCGGCGGCCAGGCCATACAGATAAGGGCGGCCGATCGAGCAGGCATTGGCACCCAGCGCGAGTGCCTTGAGCACCTGCGTGCCGCGCCGGATGCCGCCATCGACGATCAGTTCCAGCGCATCGCCGACGGCATCGCGGATCGGCGGCAGGCAGTCGATCGCGGCGAGACTGCCGTCGAGCTGACGGCCGCCATGATTGGAAATCATCAGCGCGGTCACGCCGATCTCGCGGGCCCGCCGCGCATCGCCGACGCTGGACAGACCCTTGATCACGAAGGGCCCGCCCCATTCGCGCGCCAGCCAGGCCGCGTCGTCCCAGGTCACCGTTCGATCGAACTGGCTGTTGACGTATTCGATGACGCCCATCGCGCCGCCGGACAATGCGTCAACCCGATGCACGACATTCGCCAGGCTGAAATCCGGATCGCGCAGGTAGTTGAGCGACCAGGCCGGCGATGCGAAGAAGCTCATCAGACTGCGCGCGGTGAGCCGCGGCGGCATCGTCATGCCGGTCACGCGATCGCGTTCGCGGTTGCCGGCGACCGGCGTGTCGACGGTCAGGCAAAGCGCCTGATACCCGGCCGCCTTGCAGCGGCTGACCAGCTCACGCGTGAGCCCGCGGTCCTTGAAGATGTAGACCTGGAACATCTTCGGTCCCGCGGTCGCCGCAGCGATATCTTCCAGGCTCGTCGTCGCCATCGTCGACAACGAATACAGAATGCCGGCACGCTCGGCCGCGCGCGCCGCGCCGAGCTCCTTTTCGTGATGGAACAGCCGCGACATGCCGGTCGGGCTCAGCATCAGCGGCAGCGCGACGCGGGTTCCGAACAACGAGGTGCTGGCGTCGATCTGGCCGACATCGCGCAGCACGTCCGGCACCAGCGCATGTTCGTCGAAGGCGCTGACATTGCGCCGCATCGTCCATTCGTCGTCGGCACCGCCGTCGAGGTAATGGAACATCGGCGCCGGCAGGCGGCGCTGCGCGAGCCGGCGCAGGTCATCGACGTTGTGGCAGCGGGCAATCGCGCTGTGGGTGCGCATGCGGAGTCTCTCCTCGACTGTTATGACGGAATGTTGTTCCGATGCCGACGCCGCGGTATCGTGGTCTGACCACTTTCCCGAGGCATTCGTGAGCGCAGGCAGCACAGGCGGAACAGAAGCGGTGGCGCGACGGCTGGAGCGCGCCATCCAGCGCGGCGACTTCGCGCCGGGCCAGCGTTTGCCCTCGGAGCGCGACCTGGCCGAACGCTGGCAGGTCTCGCGTTCGCTGATCCGTGAAGGCCTGGCGATGCTCGTCGCCAAGGGCACGCTGACGCGCCGCCACGGCAGCGGCACCTACGTCAACGAGCCGGACGCGCGCCTCGGCGTCGAGATCTGGCGCGACATGGCGCTGCGCCATGACGACCTGCAGGGCGACCTGCTGGAGTTCCGCCACATGATCGAGCGCCGCGCCGCCGAGCTGGCCGCCGTGCGCCACGACGACAAGGATCGTGCGCAGCTGGAAGCCGCGGGTGCCGCGGTCGAGCGTGCGTGGTCCGGCACCGACCGCAAAGAGCAGCTGCGCGCCGACGCTGCGTTTCATCACGTCATCGCCGAAGCGACGCACAATCCGGTCTTCGCCTATCTGATGCAGTCGCTGCACCAGCTGCTGCTGGAGCACATGCAACTGACGCACGCCGGAACGAACCTGCAGTCGTCGGTGACCAAAGAGGTCCAGAACCAGCATCGCGTGCTGCTCAAGGCCATTCTTTCGCGCGATGCCGCCGCGGCCGCGGCCGCCGCGAGCGATCATCTCGATTACGTCCAGGTGCGCCTCAACCATCTGCCGCCGCGCCGCTGAGTCGGCCGGCCCGCAACCGCGCCGGCGCCGCGAGTGGTTGGACCACTCTCAGCGCCGGCCACGGGCGGGCTAGCGTGCCGCATGAATCACGATGCCCAGACTTCCACGCCGCTGCGCCGCAGCCTGCTGATCTCGTTCACGCTGCCGACGCTGATCCTCGGCTTCATGCACGGTCCTGAAGGTCAGATCCAGGCGATCTATGCCAAGCACGCGGGGCTTGCACTGGGCGCCCTGTCGGTCGCCTTGCTGCTCAGCAAGATTCTCGATGCGGTCACCTATCCGCTGATCGGCTATCTGTCGGATCGCAGCTATGCGCGCAGCGGCACGCGACGTCACTGGATCATCGCCGGCTGTCTGCTGTCGATGCTCGGCGTCTGGTTCCTGTTCCGGCCACCCGGCGGCGTCGGCATCGTCTACTTCGGCATCTGGATGACGGTCACCTATATCGGCTGGAAGCTGATGGAGATCCCGTTGCAGGCCTGGAGCTACGGGCTATCGACCGACTATGCGCAGCGTTCCCGCGTGCAGGCCTGGCGTGTGCTGTCGCTGCTGATGGGGACGCTGCTGTTCTTCGTCTCGCCGTACATCGCGATGCAGCTGGGCTACTCGGACAGCAGCGAACTGGATTTCCGCTCGCTGGGTGTCGCCGCCGTGATCTGCGTCGTCGCCCTGCCGCTCGCGACGCTGCTGACGGTCACCCGCGTGCCCGCCGGTCAGGCCGCAGCGCCGCCAACACAGCAACGCTACAGCCTCGCGCAGACCTGGCGCGCGGTGCGGGGCAACGCACCGCTGCTGCGTTTGCTGGCCGCCTTCCTGCCGATCAACCTGCTGGCGATGCTGGCGACGTCGACGTCCTACCTTTATGTCGATGTCTATCTGGGCCTGGGCAAGCAGTTCCCAGCCCTGATGGCGCTGGCGCTGTTGACGACGCTTGGCGGCGTGCCGTTCTGGTCGGCGATGGGTGCACGTTTCGAGCGCCATCGCGTCCTGGCCGCGGCATTGACGATCGGCGGTTTCGCCAGCCTCGGTTTTACCTTCGTCGAACCGGGCCCTGCGGCCTTGGCGGCGACCTTCGTGCTGTATCCGTCGCTGCTGTTCTGCCTCAGCGCCGTCGTGCTGGTCTTCACGATGTCCGCCGACATCGTCGACTACCAGATCCTGCAGACCGGCGAAGACCTGTCTGGCCTTTATGGCTCGCTGCTGTACTTCCTGCAGAAATCCCTCGGCGGCGTTTCCGCCGCCGGCGGCATCGCACTCGCCGCTGCCTTCGGCTTCGAGCCCACGGCGGCGACGCAGACCGCGAGCGGCGTGTGGGGGATCAAGCTGACGGCGGCAGCGCTACCCGCTGTCGGCTTGTTCGGTGCCGCCGCCATCGTCTGGAGCTACCCGCTCAACCGTGAACGGGTCGAGCAGATTGCCCAGCAGCTGAAGCAGAAGTTGCCCTCTGGCCAGGCGTGAATCTCCCAGCGTCCTGGGTGCTTTCCTGCGTTGTTTATGAACACTTGGTCATTTAATATCGTAAATGAACGTTGGTTCATAAATTGCATGGAGCGGCGCATGCTCAGATCAGACCAGACTCAGATGCTTACTGCCGAGCGCGCCAGCCCCGGACGCCCCCGCAAGCTCACCGCCGACGAGATCATTACCGGCGCCATTGCGCTGGTGGAGAAGGACGGCCCGCAAGCTTTGACGATGCGCGCGCTCGGCAAGGCCCTGCGCGTGCAGGCCTCGACGATCTACAACTACTTTCCGAGCATCGCCGCGCTCAATGAAGAGATCAGCCGCCGCCTGCTCGCGAACGTGCCGCTGCCCGGCAGCATTCCAGGGGTCGACGCACGCGCCCAGCTGATCACGCATTTCATGGCGATGCGCACCGTACTCGCGCGCCATCCGCAGGTGCTCGACCAGATCCCGGGCTCGGTCTCGTGGATCTGGAGCCTGAAGCGGCTCGAAGGCGAACTCGCACTGCTCAGCAGCTCCGGCGTCGATCCCGAGGCCGCGATCATGGCGGTCAGCGTGCTCGACGTCATGTGCAGCGCCAGCGCCCAGCTCGCCCGCGACTGGAACGCCAATCAATGGGTCGCCCGCCGCAAGCGGCTGTTCACCGGCATGAAGGCCAGCGAACTGCCGCACATCCAGGCAGTTCACGGACGATTGATCGCGAATCTGCCGGACGAGCAGACCTTTCGCAACACGCTGGAAACCCTGATCGACAGCCTGCTACCGCAGTTGCGCAGCCGCCGGAGAAAATCATGAAGCGCCTATTGTTGCTGTGCCTGTTGACGCTACCGGCCTGGGCTCAGGATCTGCCGTCGAGCCCGGAACCGACCGTTGAGCCCACAGCGGAACCGGCGAGTGAATCGATCCCGACGGTCGAGGATGTGATCCAGGTAGAACCGCTGCGCGCGGAAGCCGCGGCGCCTTCCATCACGGAGGAACATGCGCCGATGCAGCTGGAGGAGATCGTCGTCACCGCGACCAAGCGCGCGACGTCGGTGCGCGAGATTCCGGCGACGGTCACCGCGCTGTCCGGTGAAGATCTCGAACGCGAGGGTGTGCAGTCGATCGACCAGATCGTCGCCCAGGTGCCTGGCGTCAACCTCACCGACGACGGACTCGGCCAGGCCAAGCGCCTGACGATCCGCGGCGTCGCGGCGGACGTCAACGTCAACTTCACCGCCGGCACGCTGTTTGGCGACATCCCGTTTTCCGACACCTTCATTCCCAAGGTCCAGCTCGACCCGAATCCCTTCGACATGGCGACCGTCGAGGTTCTCAAGGGACCGCAGGGCACGCTGTTCGGCGGCTCGGGCCTCAACGGCATGATCCGTTACGTGCCGGAAGCGCCGCAGTTCGGCGAGACGCAGGTCAAGTATTTCGCGCAGTACAACAACTACATCGATGACGGCGACGCCGGCTGGACCTATGGCGGCGTTCTCAATGCGCCGATCGGCGACGATATCGCCGCGGTCCGTCTGATGGCGTTTCATCGCGACAGCCCTGGCTTCATCGACGACACGCAGTCCGGCAAGGACGATGTCAACTCGACGGGTCAGTACGGCTGGCGCGCGATGCTCGGCTGGCATCCGACCAGCGACCTGCGCGTCAACGTGATGCTGGTCGGCCAGCACTCGCTGCAGGACGACGTCGCGTTCACGACCAATGCCGACGGCGTGCTCGAACGCAGCAACACACCGCGCCCGAGCCCGGTCGAGACCGATTACAAGCTCGCCAACCTCGGCCTCGAATATGCCTTCACCTGGGCCGACCTCATCTCGCAGACCTCGTTCTTCGAGAAGGAATATCAGGCCTTCCTGGATACCTCGCGCATCGTTCCGGGCGGGCAGATTCCCATCCTCGGCATCGCCGGCTACAACCACAGCAATGCGTTCGTGCAGGAGTTGCGCCTGGTGTCGGCGGATGACGGCGACAGCCCCTGGAAGTGGCTCGCCGGTCTGTTCTACTACCAGAACAAGCTGTTCGACTGCTCCGACGGCGCGCTCGATCTGCCGGGCCTGCCGATCTATCCCCTGCCCGGCATCCTCGCCAAACCCTGCGAGCAGAACATGGCACGCGCCGGCGACAAGATCGTGGCGATCCACCTCGCCGGCGATCTGAGCCTGACCGAGAAAGCAGTGTTCGGCGAACTGACGCGCCGCTTCGGCGAGCGCACCGAGGTCACGCTGGGCGCGCGCTACTACCAGACTGGATCCGAAGGCGACATCACGACGGCCGGCGCCCTGTATGTCGCGCAGACCGGCGGCACGCAGACGGTGCGTCATGGCGACGTCGACGAAAGCGGCATCAGCCCCAAGCTGTCGATCAGCGTGCATGTCACCGACGACATCCTCAGCTACCTGACCGCATCGCGCGGATTCCGCTTCGGCGGCATCCAGCTCAACACCTCGACGCTGACCACCCAGGTGCCGGAGACTTTCGATTCGGACAGCCTGTGGAGCTACGAACTCGGCGTGCGCAGCCAGTGGTTCGACCGCACGCTGTATCTCGATACCTCGGTCTACTTCATCGACTGGACCGATCCGCAGGTCTTCCAGCAGACCGCCGACGGCCTTGCCACCTTCATCGACAACGTCGGCGGCGTCAACGGCAGCGGCGCCGAGCTTTCGCTGCGCTGGCTGGTGCCGTTCCTCAACGGCCTCACGCTGAGCGCATCGGCTTCCTACAACGACACCTACACTACCGAGGATTTCCGCTCCTCGACCGGCGTGGATGTACCGTCAGGTTCGCCATGGCCGCTGTCGCCGCGCTGGCAGACCAGCTCCAGCATCGCCTACGTGCTGCCGCTGGAAAGCTGGAAAGCCGTGGCCGCCGTGCGTCATACGTACAGCAGCGAAGCCTGCAATGCGATCGAATGCGGTGCGATGGTCTTCGACTACAACACGGTCGATGCCAATCTCTCGCTGTCGAGCCTCAACCTGCCCTGGCTGCCGGAACTGAGCCTGGGCCTGAGCAACCTGAGCAACGAACGCGGCCTCAGCAACGTCTCGAACAATCCGACCCTCGGCGACACCTACAGCTACATCCCGCCACGCATGCTGACCGTGCGCCTCAGCGGAAACTTCTGACAATGCAATTGTTCAAGCTTCCGGATGGCCGGTATCTGGCCTGGAACAGCTACGGCGATGCTTCCGGTGCACCGGTGTTCTATCTTCACGGCGCCGGCAGTTCGCGGCTGGAAGCAGCCTACGCCGACGAATACGCCAGGAAATTCGGGCTCCGGCTGATTGGCGTGGATCGGCCCGGTTACGGTCACTCGACAAGGTCGCCGGAGCCGGGATTCGAAAGATTCGCGCGCGATCTGCTGCAGCTCGCGGACGCATTGCGGATCGAGCGATTCGGCATCATCGGCATGTCGGCCGGCGGCCCGCATGCCTTGCATGTGGCCGCACTCGCGCCGTCGCGCACGACGGGCGTGGGCTTGGTCAATGCCTCGTCGGATTCCACCCATGAGGCCTGGCGCACCACGCCCACCGGGCTGCGCATGCTGACGAAACTCGCAGCCATCCGCCCGGTACTCAAGCAACTGGCGGCTCGCCTCAAGCGCAATCCGGCGGCCTTCTGCGCCGGCGCGGAACGCAGCGAAGGATGGACCAGGATACAGATCGACCTGTTCGTGGACGCGACCCGTGAAGGCATGCGCCAGGACGAAGCGGTCAAGACCATGCTGGAAGAGGCTCAGCGGGTACTGACCCGGACCTGGGGCGTCGACTGGCCCGCAATCTCCTGCGGAGTGCTCGCGCTCTGCGGAGAACGAGATCCGGGCCGGTGGTTTTACCAGGAGCAATCCCAGCGCCTTGGCGGGCTCAGCTTCGTGAAGATTCGGGGCGGGCATCAGCCCTTTGTCTCGGAAGCCGAGTGGCGGATGCTCGCAGCACACTGCGGCCAAACGTAAAAGCCGCGCCTCCGCCTTTGAGGGCGAAGACGCGGCCGTCACACTGATTCAGCGATCGGTCTGCCGGGCAGACTGGTGGCTGCTCAGTTATTCGCTACCGTCACGCTTCTCGATGCGGTCGGCGCGACGCTCGGCGCGATCCTCGATGCGATCGCCGCGCTTCTCGAGGCGATCCTCTACACGGTCGCTACGACGGTCGATTCGATTCTCTGCGCGCTCGGCGCGATTATCGAGCGCCTTGGCGGCGGCCTCATTGCCGGCATCGGCCTGACGGTCGGCGCGCTTTTCAAGGCGATCCTCGACGCGGTCACTCTTCTTGTCCAGGCGTTCCTGGACCCGCTCGCTGCGTGCATCCAGACGGTCCGCGGCGCGCTCGCCGCGGGCTTCGACGCGGTCTGCCCGCGCATCGGGGTCGGCCTGCGCCGAGACTGCCGTCACCAGAAGTCCAGTCGCCAACAGAAGCTTCGGAAAATAGTGCTTGCTCATAAAAAGTGCCTCCGGATTCTCTAGGGGGAAGTAGGCCTTTGATCTCTGGTTTTCGATCGGGTTTTGATCGCCAGCTAGGCTTTACCGTGTTGCCGCAATCAGTTACCGATAATTGGGCTTTACGGATACTTAACGATTTGCCGCGGCATGCCGCGAATGCCGACTGGCAGCTGTACACGGCGCCTTAACAATGCCGAATGAAAGACTTCCGCAACTGAGTTCGCGTAATGCAGGAGTCCCGCAACAACAGCGCCGTTTTTCATTCAGCCGACCGTCAGCCGGCAAGCCTCAATTTGCGCCGGCACCTGTAAGGAAACGCTGCCATGAACCACTGTGACGCGTGCAGAAAACTGGCCCTGATGCCGAATCGATCGGACATTCCGCCGCACCTGCAGCGCTATCTCGCACGCGCCCTCTCGTTCGGATTCGTCAGAGTCACGACCTACGAGTGCATCCACTGCGAAAGCCTGTGGCGTTGGCGCGTCACCGATGGCTGGGAGCAGGCGGATTTCCCCGCCTTGCCGGTTGCCGCACCGGTGGTGCCATCGGCAATGAACGAACGATTCGCCTGACGCACGCTTCGTCCTGCGCTCGATTGAAGAGCGGAAATATCGACACAGGAGTCCAGCCATGAACTGCAAACCTCTACTTCTCTGCGCCGGCATCGCCTCGCTGTCGCTGCCGGCATTCGCGGCGGACCAGGCGGCCTGCGCCGTCTATGCCAGCGCCATCGACGCCAACCTGAAGGAAGTTGCCCTCGCGAAGACCTTGTCCGTCACCGCGCGAGATCCCGGCATTGCCGCATCCAGCGGCCAGACGGCAGCGAACACCCTGCAGGCGATCGAGCAGAACATCCGGACCATGGAACAGAGCGGTTGCGCCCCTTACCCGCGCCCGGTCGATTACTCCGGCTACAACAGCGATGCGATGCGTTGCGCCTACGAGATTCTTCAGCAGCGCCCGACGGCCACGCAGTGCGACAAGAGCACCTGGACCCAGAAAGGCCAGATCGAAACCTGGCACTCCTTCGGCAAGAATCCGCCCAAGTCGGATTGATTCGCGGGCTTCATTCGCGCGGCGGTCGCGCGCCCACGGCAGGCCCGTGGGGCGCGCCGCTTACCTGACCTCCGTTTCACCAGAACCCGGTCGGCTTGTCCGGATCGTTTTCGTCGTCCGGCAGCGGCTTGGCACGCATCGCTTCGCGACGCGCCTGGAGGTAGGACACCGATCGCAGCGCGACAAACGGCGCGGCGATGATGAAGAAAATCATCACGACGATTCCCAGCAGCGTCCAGTTCATGTCGTCCTCCCTTGTGAAACACATCACCTGATTAACACCGCTTCGGGGAACGCTGCCTGAATTGCGATGGCGCGGTGCTTGCCGCTTTGCTAGTTTCGGGCCGGGGAATACTGGCTCGCACATCCGGGGAAATCATGGCACTCGACATCATCGGCGTCGGCTTTGGCCGCACCGGCACCGAATCGCTGTACGCAGCGCTCAATCAATTGGGCTTCCCTTGCTATCACATGTTCGAGGTGCTGAATAACAAGGCTAACAAGACCCATCTGGATTTCTGGCTCGATGTCGCCAACAGCGCATCCGGCAGCCGGCACGACTGGGATCAGGTGTTCGCGCGCTACAAGGCGACCGTCGACAACCCAGCCTGCGTGGTCTGGCGCGAGCTGACCGCGGAGTATCCGCAGGCCAAGGTGATCCTCACGCTGCATCCCAAGGGTGCGGAGGCCTGGTTCGAGAGCACGATGGACACGATCTATTTCACCGAGACGATGTGGCAGTTCAAGGTGCTCGAGGCCGTCACACCGTTCGGCCGCAAGTTCGGCGCCATGGCGCGCAAGCTGATCTGGCAGCGCGGCCACCTCGGAACGATGGGCCATCGCGCACAGGCCATCGCTTACTACCAGCAGCACATCGAAACCATCCGGGCAGCGATTCCGGCCGATCGGCTGCTGCTGTTCACGGCGGATCAGGGCTGGCCGCCGCTGTGCGCGTTTCTCGGCTTGCCGATTCCCGCGACGCCGTTTCCCAACGTCAACAGCCGCGCGACGTTCCAGAAGATCAAGAACGACATGACCAAGGGCGCCTACGTCATCCTGGGGATCGGCGCGGCGGCGCTGGCAGGGCTCGTCTACGGCGCGATACGGCTGCTGGCCGCTTGAGGCGATTACCGATACTCAGCCGGACTGCAGATAGGAACGCAGCAAAGGCGCGAGCGCGACCTTCGCCTTCAGTTTCACCAGAGTCCAGTAGTGTCCACCGACCATGCGGTCGAGATACACCGTCTTGACCGCCGGCTGGAACTGATCCATGCGCTTGAGCACTTCCGTACTCTTGGCGGCAGCCGTCGTGTGCATCGTCGAGGTCGCGAAATCGAACGGCTCATCCGACAGGAATGGCCGCATCACGATGCGTTGCCATTCTTCGTAGAACGCCCCTTCGACCGGCTTGGTGCCCGGCACCCGTGCCCCCAGGCGAATCAGGCCGACATCGACCGCCGCCCAGTTGCTGGTCAGCGCCGCGCGCACGGTGTTGCGATAGGTCGCGATGATGCCGGGCTCCAGCCGCTTGATGCAGCCGAAATCGTAGACCACCAGCGAGCCGTCGCGGCGCCACGCGAAGTTGCCGGGGTTGGGGTCGGCATGCACGGCATGCAACCCGAACAGCGAGCGGCACATGAAGTGGAACAGCCGCAGCGCCAGTTGATTGCGCAGCTCCTGATCGTAGCTGGCACCGACGACATCCAGCGTGTCGCCCGGCTCAAGGATCATCGTCAGGATCTGCCGCGAGCATAGCTCCGGCACCGTCGACGGAATCACGATCAGCGGATCGTCGGCATAGTAGTCGCGGAACAGCGCCATGTTCTGCGCTTCCTGCACGTAGTCCAGCTCCTCGTGCAGCCGCGTGCGGATTTCCTCGAACAGGTTGTCGAGCACCGTCTTGTCGACTCTGACGAGGCGCGCGGTGCGCAGCGCCAGCTTCAGCTGCTTGAGATCGCTGTCGCAGGAAGCCGCAACGCCGGGGTACTGCACCTTGACGACCGCTTCGCGGCCGTCGTGCAGCACCGCCCGATGCACCTGACCGATCGACGCCGCCGCATAGGGCTTGTGATCGAGAGTCTGGAACAGCTGGTCGACTGGCTTGCCCAGCTCACGCTCGATCTGCCGTTTGATCACCGCGAACGACATCGGCGCCGCATCCTTCTGCAGCTGCTTGAGCGGCTCGGCAATTTCCTTCGGCAGGAAATCGGCGGCCTGCGAAGCCAGCTGCCCGAGTTTCATGACCGCACCCTTGAGCTGACCCAGCGTCTGCGCCAGCTGCGCGCCGGCCTCGGCATTCAGCCTATCGCGTGCGGAATCGCGCTGCTCCTCGTTGCGGAACGAGTTGGCAATCGCATTGCCGGCGAAGCGGCCGGCCAGAGACGCGGTCATCCCTGCCAGCTTGATGAAGCGCTTGGCGCCGGCGGCGGGTTGTTCTTCGTCGTCTTTGCGATCCTTGCTCACAAGGGGAAATAAAATCGGACGGACCTCTAGTGTCCCCGCCCGACCGCAACAAAGCCAGCGCCGCGTACTGGCCTGACCCGGAGCGGCTTGCTTCAGCCGTACTTCATGAACATCCCGCTAAATGTCGCGCTCCCCTCAGGAGGCGCACATGGAAGGCTGGGTTCTCGATTTCTTCGGCACCGGAGACGATCTGGATACGCTGCACATGTGCGCACGCGCAGCCGTGGTCTTCGTGCTCGTCCTGATCATGGTGCGTGCCGCCGGACGGCGCTCGTTCGCGCTGCGCTCTCCGTTTGATGTGGTCGTCACCATCCTGCTCGGCGCGGTCGGCGCGCGCGCCATCGTCGGCGCCTCGCCGTTCTGGCCGACGATGGCCGCCTGCGCCACGCTGGTGCTGATGCATCGTAGCGTCGCGTGGCTGGCCGCCGTATCGCCGCTGATCGGGCGCATCCTCAAAAACCCGGTGCGGCTGCTGTGGCAGGACGGCCGGACGGATGCGGCAGCGATGCGCCGTGCGCTGCTCACCGAGGAAGATCTGCTCGAAGCCGCTCGCGAGGCGGGCGAACGCGATCTGTCGCCGTTCGCCGAAATACGCCTCGAACGCAGCGGGCGCATCACGCTGATCAGAAAAGGCACGAACTGAGCGTCAGCGAACTCAATGACGACGCTCGCGACGCTGTCGCTGCGCCGCTTCTGCCGCGCCGGCAGGCTCCATGAAGCGGGCATCGCTCGCATGCTCTTCCGAACGCCGCTTCAGCCGCGCGGCCTCCGCATGACCGACCGGTTTCTGGTTCGCCAGTTCGGCTTCGTCCAGGCCTCTTCCTAGCCCCAGCTCGGATGCCTTGTGCCGTAGCTGCGTATCGTTCGGCTCCCGCCGCGACTGCACCGCCGGCGAGCGCGATGCGTCGTCGTCGAGCAGGGTTTCCGGCGACAGATCGTCGGCGGTCACATGACCATCCGCGGTCTCGCCGCCGCTGCGGCCCATTTCGGCGACGCGCTCACGCGGGAATGGCGCGCCGTCTGCGGAGTCGATCGACTCGCCGTCGGCCTCGAACATCAATGGCGCGGGATTGCGACCGTCGCGCCGCGCGATCTTGGGAGAGGTGGAGGTTTCACGTGCACTTCTGCGGCTCATCGGAGTCTCCTTCATGTGCCGCATCTGCGGCGCCTTGATCCTGGGCCAACAAGAAACATACCTGCGGAGCGCTCAAGCTTCGGCCAAGAAGAAAGCCCCGCGATGCGGGGCTTCTGTGCGCTGCTGCAGCCTTGCTCAGGAAGCAACATCCTTGGCATCAAGCTTCTCGGCGTGCTCGCTGTGACGCTTCAGCGTCGGCAGCGTCTCGGCGGCGAACTTGCGGACGTCCTTGTCCTTCGCATCGTCGCTGGCATCCTCGAAGAGGTTGACCGCGTCGTCGTGGCCGTCTTCCATCAAGTCGGCGTACGCCTCGTTGAACTCCTTGCCCGGCGCCGCGGCCTTCAGCTTGTCGAGCTTCTCCTGATGATCCTTGTCCAGCGTCGAAGGCAGCGTAACGCCCTTGGTGGTCGCCAATGCCTTGAGATTCGCATGCGCCGCGCCATGGTCGGCGATCATCATCTTGGCAAACGAAGTGATCTGCGGATCGGTGCTCTGCTGTGCGGCGATCTCACTGCTCTGGACTTCGAACATGCCGGCGATTGCCGCCTTGTCGAAGAACTTCTGATCAGGCGCGGCGGCGGATGCAACGAGCGGGAACAGCAGAACGCTTGCAAGCATGGGGGTGTTTTTCATCGGTCTCTCCGTTTTGTCGTTCCGCGATAGCGCGGATACCAAGCCCCCGCCAGAATCGTTCCTAAGCTCCGCGCCTGCCGTCTTCAGCCAGCGACGGGCGTATCGTTTTGCAGCCTGCACTCTCCGGCGCGGCGATCACGCAATCTGCGAGCGGCCGCGTTTCAGAACCGGTAGCTCAAGGACAGCCCCGCGGATTCTCCGGAGAGCGTGATGTCGGCTTCACCGCCGCCGAGACTCTGTGGCGGCAAGGGACTGCCGAGCTGGTTCGGCGGAATCGAGTTCTGCCCGCGCACCGTGTTCTCCGGCCCCTTGCAGTAATAGGCGTTGATGTCGACGCGCGCGCTGTAGCGGTAGCTCATGCCCAGCGTGTAGTGCCGTTCCACGCCCGTTCCGGCAGCAGTCCGCGGTACCTGTCCGGCATCGGCCAAACCGTCCTATCATCCAAGCCCCTCAAGCAGAAACGGAATCCACCATGGCACAGACGCTGCAGTCCATTCCCCTCAAGAAGATCGACGGCGCGCAGACCACGCTGGCCGAGTACAGCGGCAAGGTGCTGCTGGTCGTCAACGTCGCTTCCAAGTGCGGATTGACGCCGCAGTACGAAGGACTGGAGAAGCTCTATCGCAGCAAGCGCGCGGACGGCTTCGAGGTGCTGGGCTTCCCGGCCAACAACTTCAAGGGCCAGGAACCGGGCACGGAAAAGGAAATCATGGAGTTCTGCTCCCTGACCTACAACGTCGACTTTCCGATGTTCTCGAAAATCTCGGTCAAGGGCGACGATCAGCATCCGCTGTATGCGGCGCTCACCCAGGCGCAGCCGACAGCACAGGGCGACGGACCGTTTCGCGAGAACCTGAAGAAGTACGGCATCGACAGCGGCAACAATGCGGACGTGCTGTGGAACTTCGAGAAGTTCCTGATCGGCCGCAACGGCCAGGTCGTTGCACGCTTCGCTCCCGACGTCACAACCGACGATTCCCGCCTGGTCTCGGCGATCGAAGCCGAGCTGGGCAAGCGCCCCTGAGACGAGTGTTCCGGCTCAGGCCGGCTTGGGTTCCGCCATCAGGCGCTGTACCGGCCGCGCCAGCAGCAGCATGAACGCGCCGGCGCCGGCCGTCGTGAAGAAGACGAACAGGAAGCGATCCGACATGCCGGACACATTGGCATCCTGCGCCAGGTGTCCGGCCAGCAGGCCGGCGATCAGCTTGCCCAGCGCCGACGCGGTGAACCACATGCCAAACATCTGTCCCTGGTAGCGCGCCGGCGACAGTTTGTTGACCGCGGCAAGACCGACCGGCGACAGGCACAACTCGCCCATCGTGTGGAACAGGTAGGTCAGCAGCAGCCAGGTCGGCGCGACCTTCTCGCCGGCGGCGACGTAGACCGAGGCCCAGGCCAGCACCGCGAAACCGATCGACAGCTGCAGCAGTCCGAGGCCGAATTTCACCGGCGTCGACGGATTCAGATTGCGCTTGCCCAGATGCACCCACAGCGCGGCGAAGAATGGCGACAGGATCACGATCAGCAGCGGATTCACCGCCTGGATCCAGGACGCCGGCAACTCCCAGCCGGCGACGACGCGATCGGTGTGTTCCTTGGCGAACAGGCTGAAGCTCGAGCCGGCCTGTTCGAAACCGCTCCAGAACAGCGCCGCGCCGATGAACAGCACGACGATCACCGCGACGCGCTTCTTCTCCAGCGCGGTCAGGCCGCCGAACAGGAACAGGCCCGCGAAGCAGGCAAACGCCAGCAGCGCAATGAACAGGCCGACCACCTTGGCAAGCGCGACCGCGTCGATGACGAGCGCGCCGATCAGCACCGCGAATACCACGCTCGCCACGCCGGCGACGAAGATCGCCGTCGCGGTCCAGCCGCGGCGCCAGACCTGTGCATCGCGCGTCGCATCGCCGCTGGTCACCGCTGCGTTGCCGATGTCGCCGAGGAAGCGATCCGACAGCTTGTACTGGATCAGGCCGAGCACCATGAACACGCCGGCAACGCCGAAGCCCCAGTGCCAGCCGACCTTCTCGCCGAGATAGCCGCACAGCAGCTTGCCGAGGAACGAGCCGATGTTGATGCCCATGTAGAACAGCGAATAAGCCGCATCCTTGCGCGCGCTCTCGGCGTCGTCATACAGCTTGCCGACCAGCACGCTGACATTGGGCTTGAGCAGGCCGGTGCCGAGCGCGATCAGGATCAGGCCGATGAAGAAGCTCGGCGTCGAGTTGAGTGCCATGCTGAAGTGTCCGCAGGCGATGATCACGCCGCCCCAGAACACCGCGTTGCGCGGGCCGATCAGCCGGTCGCCGATCCAGCCGCCCGGCAGCGCCGACAGATACACCGCCGAGGTATACAGGCCGTAGATTGCCAGCGCGGTTTCCTTGCTGATGCCCAGGCCCGGGTTGTCGCCCTGCACCGCGGCGACCATCGCCAGCACGAGGATGGCGCGCATGCCGTAATAGCTGAAGCGCTCCCACATCTCGGTGAAGAACAGCGTCGACAGGCCGCGCGGGTGGCCCAGCCACAAGGTGGTTTGCACAGAAGAACTCCGGCGGCACGCGATCCGTGATCGTCAGCCGCATGCAGGGACAAGGTCGTTGCGATCCATTGTGCCGTGCGGACGGCAAGGCCGCTACGCGACCGCGGGCGCGATCTCGACCGTTACATGCACCAATTCTTCATGGATGGCCAGCTGCCGGTGAAAATCGGCCGCCGATGCGTCGCCATCGACCGCGAGACCGAGGATGCAGGCGTACTTTCCCGTGGCGACGCGCCAGACATGCAGATCGGTGATGCGCGCCGGCACCGGGCTCGCCGCGATCACCTCGCGGATCTCCTCGACGACCGGGGCGTCCATCTCCGCATCCAGCAGCACGCGACCGGTCGACTGGAGCAGGCCGATCGCCCAGACGCCGACCAATGCCGAACCCGCAATGCCCATTAGCGGATCGAGCCAGTCCGCGCCCCAGAGCTTGCCGCCGATCAACGCGAAGATCGCGAGTACCGAAGTCACTGCATCGGCGATGACGTGCAGGTAGGCGGAGCGCAGGTTGAGATCTTCGTGCGCGTGGTCATGCGAATGGCCGTGCGCAGGGTCGTGGGCATGATGGCCGTGATCGTGCCTATGACCATGCCCGGCATGCAGCAGACGGGCGCAGGCCAGATTAACTGCAAGCCCGACGATCGCGATGACAATCGCCTGGTTGTACTGGATGGCCGACGGCGACAGCAGCCTTTCCACCGAGTGGTAGGCCATCGACAGCGCAATCAGCAGCAACAGCAGCGCGCTCGTGAAACCGCCGAGGATTTCTATCTTCCAGGTGCCGAAGGCAAAGCGGCGGTCGCCCGCCAGACGCCGCGCCAGCAGATAGGCCAAGGCCGCGAGGCCGAGTGCCAAGGTGTGCGAACTCATGTGCCAGCCGTCCGCCAGCAGCGCCATCGAGTTGTAGACCAGGCCGCCGGCGATTTCGGCAACCATCATTGCGGCCGTCAGCGCGACGGCCCAGCGGGTGCGGCGTTCGGCCAGCGGATTGCCTTCATTGAAGGCGTGGGAATGCGTCGTCATGGACATCTGTCGTTCTGGATATATACTCACCCCCAGTATATTCAGAAACCAGGCCCATGGCACACACCGTCAACGAAAAGAAGCCATTGCTCAGCCGCGTACGGCGCATCCAGGGTCAGCTGAGCAGCGTCGAAAAAGCGCTGGATGCCGACGCCGACTGCGTTGCGATCCTGCAGCAGATCGCCGCCGTGCGCGGCGCAGTCAACGGACTGATGGCCGAGGTGCTTGAAGGCCATCTGCGCGAACATCTGCAGCCGGCCAAACATGCCAATGACGAAGATCTCGATGTCGCCGTCAGGGTCATGCGCTCGTACCTGAAATAGCGCCCGCGCCGCGGCCTTCAAAACCGTTAAAGTGCGCTGCACATTGCAGACCTCGCCGCGCTCTGCACGCGGCCCGCACATTGGAATTCATGACAGCAAGCACTCAGGAAACCTGGATCGACACCGATCTGGGTCGCGTCTACTCGAAGGCATGGACCGCGGATTCGTCTGCATCCGCGGATCCGATCCCGCTGGTTCTGCTCCACGATTCGCTCGGCTGCGTGGAGCTGTGGCGCGATTTTCCGGAGCGCCTGGCGATCGCCACAGGCCGCACGGTGCTCGCCTACGACCGCATCGGCTTTGGCCGATCCGATCCGGCGCGCGGCAAATTGCCGCCCAGCTTCATTCACGACGAAGCGCTGAGCAGCTTCAGCGCGGTGACCGGGCATCTCGGCATCCGGCGATTCGTCGCGCTGGGGCATAGCGTCGGCGGCTGCATGGCCGTCGAGGTGGCCGGGCAGCTCGCGGCATCCTGCGTGGCCCTGATCACCGAGTCCGCGCAGACTTTTGTCGAAGCGCGCACGGTCGACGGCATCAATCAGGCGAAGCAGCTGTTCGCCCAGCCGGGTCAGCTCGACAAACTCAAGCGCTATCACGGCGACAAGGCCGAATGGGTGTTGAATGCCTGGATCGAGACCTGGCTGTCGCCGGGCTTCGCGGACTGGACGCTGGACGCTGCGCTGAAGCAGGTGAGCTGCCCGACCCTCGCCATTCACGGGCAGAACGACGAATACGGTTCGACCGTGCATCCGCGCCGCATCGCCGATGGCGTGCAAGGCCCTTCGAGCGCCGAGATCATCGAGCACTGCGGCCACATTCCGCATCGCGAGATGCCGGAGCCGATCACGCGCATGGTCGCGGACTGGATCGAGCGGGCACTCTCCTGATGCCGCACCGCGGCTCAGGCCTGCGCGGCAACGTCCCAGGCTGAAAACGCGGATTCGATGTCGGCCAGATACGGCGCATAGGCGCGCCAGCGTTCGACCGACTGGTTGTAGATCGGCTGGCGCACCTGCCAGCGGCTCGGCGTCTGCACCGCGCGCTCGGCCTTGTGGAAATCGAGGCAGCGCGCGTCCCAGGGCGCACCGAGAAAGCTCACGAGGCGGCGCGCCTGGACTTCGAGATCGGCCACCGTATCCTCGTAGCGCAGCTCCAGCATCTGCAGCGGCAGATGCGTGCGCCAATGCGCCATCAGGCGATCGTACTGCTCGCGGAAGAATGCCAGATCGGCGAAGTCCGTCGCATAGCGCTGGTCGGCATTGAAGTTTTCCATCCAGATCGACAGGGCGTTGTCGCGCGCATCGCGGATGCAATGGACGACGCGTGCGTTTGGAAACAGCAGAGCCGCGAAGGCAAGCTGGAAGAAGTTCAGCGGCGACTTGTCGCTGATCCGCAGCCGCCCCTGCGGCGCGCCTTCGCGCAATGCCTTGAGATACTCCTGCGCCCGCGCCCGCGACGTCACCTCGTCGAGCTTCGTTGCAGCCTGCCAGCTCTGTTCCTGCTCGCCGATGCACTGCGCGGCAATGCGCGACAGATCCGGCAACTCGCCGGCGCCATGCAGTCGCGGATGTGACGAAAGAATCTGTTCGGTCAGGGTCGTGCCGGAACGCGGCAGCCCGACGATGAAGACCGGCTGGTCGACGCCCAGGCCGAGGCGACGATGGGCGCGGAAGAACTCGCCGTCGTAGGTTTCGATGATGCGATCGACGCGCGCCTGCAGCGCCGCGCGATCGAGCGGACCGCTGGCGCGACGGCGCGCGGCATTGGCGGCCAGCCCCGCTGCGGTCGCCCGCGCGTAGTCGCGGCGACGGTCGTGATACTTGGCAAGGCCGTAGCCGATCAGCGCCTTTGCTTCGTCCTTGCCGTCGCTGACCTGCATCGCCGCATCGGCGTTCGCCAACACCTTCGGATCGGCGTCGTCCTTCAGCAGCGCCAGATACTGACCCAGTGCATGCGCATGTCCGGGCCGGCGTTCAAGCACCTGCAGATAGCAGCCGAGCGCGCCCTCGGCCTCGCCGAGATCTTCCAGCGTGCGCCCGAGACCGAACCAGCCTTGCACATGCTCCGGATCGAGCCCCAGCGATTGACGGAACAGCGACTCGGCACGCCGCACCTTGCCGGCCTGCGACAAATGCTGGGCGAGCCGGCTGCGTGCGCGCGCCAGGGTTGGATCGTGTTTGGCGGCGCGTTCGAAACATTCCAGCGCGTCTTCGAGCTGGCCTTGATCGATCAGCAGATTGCCAAGGGCTAGATAGGTCTCCGCACGCTCCGGCGCCGCGAGCAGCGCGTTCTTGAACGCATTGAAGGCGCCCTGCCGGTCGTCGAGCTTGCGCAGCGTGAGGCCGAGGTTGTGCCAGGCATCCGCATGCCGCGGATCGATCTGGATCGCCTCGAAAAAGCAGCGGGCCGCATCGTCGAGACGCCGTTCCGAGGCGTAGACCAGCCCCAGGTCAGACCATGAGCGCGGATCGTTCGGCGCCAGCTCGCAGGCGCGTTGCGCGTGCCGCAACGCTGCGACGAACTCGCCGCGAGCGGCCAGCAGCCGGCCGAGGTGGCGGTGCGCATCGGCACTGCCGGGATCGCTGATCAGCTGCGCACGGCAGTCGGCCAGCGCGCCATCGACGTCACCAAGCTCCAGCCGCGCCTGCACCTGCTCGAGTACGCCCACGTTCAATGCCCGCCGCACCAATGAGAATGACTCGCATTATGACAGGCAGACCGGCAACCCGCGATGCCGCTATGGCGGCGGCTCGCCGAGCGCCAGGTAGCGCCGCTCGTCGATCCGCAATCCGCTGCAGCGCGCAGGCTGCAGATCGGCGAGCGCGCCGGCACTGTAAGCGTCGATCAATGCCGGATCGATGTAGGCGCGGCGGCAGACCGCCGGCGTATTGCCAAGTCCCGCCGCGACTTCGGCGATCGCCCGACGCAGATTGCGACCGTCGCACAGGCCCTGCTGGTTGAGGCGCCTGAGCAACTTCAGCAGCCGCACGTTGGCCGTCCAGGTCCGGAAGTCTTTCGCGGTAACTGCTTCTCCAGCCATCTCCTGCAGGCTCGCGTTGACCGCGGCGGCATCGATCTCGCGATGGCCGTCGGCGGTGCGATAGCCCAGCAACGCCGACGACGACGCGCTGCCGCTGCGCAGGATACGCACCAGCGTCGGCTCGCGGATCTCGACCTGTGCCCTGGCGCCGCCCTTGCCGCGGAACTCGAGGCGAGCGCGTCCGCGCTGGATGCTTAGGTGTCGGCTGCGCAATGTCGTCAATCCGTAGGTTCCGTTCTCGCGCAGATAAGCGCGGCTGCCGACACGCAGCCCGGTCTGGTCGAGCAGGCTCAGCGCCGCCGCGATCGCCTTTGCGCGGCCGCCTTGCCGCGCCCGCAGATCGCGCGACAGGCAGCGCCGGATCGACGGCAACTTGCGCCCGAAGCGTCGCACGCGGGAAAACTTCTTGCGGTCGCGCGCTTCGCGCCAGGCGGCGTGATACCGATACTGCTTGCGGCCACGCGCATCCATGCCGGTGTACTGCAGGTGGCCCTGCGGGTCGGCGCAGATCCAGACGTCCTTGTAGGCGGGGGGAATCGCGAGGTGACGGATGCGCGCCAGCGCCTGCGCGGATTTGATGCGCTGCCCATTGCTGTTCAGATAGACGAAGCCCGGGCCGCGGCGCAGTCGCCGCCAGCCGGGCTGGCAATCCTTGCTGCGCCTCAGCCGCGATCGCATTGCAAGCTCCCATGATCGGCCCGCGGGCCTCGATGAGAGCCCGCACAGCAAATCACGTGCCGCGTTCGCGGGCTTCAGCGCAGTTCGGTGATGCCGATTCCCGCTGCCAGCTGCTGCGCCTTGCCGCTGTAGATCAGGTGCTCGATGATCTGCGCACGCAATTGCGTGGCGCAGAAATCCGGACTGAGCTGATTCGTCGTGCTCGAAATGTCCGTGACGAATGTCGTCCAACGTCCGTCGACCCACAGCTGCGGCGCACCGCCGTTGTCGGCGGATTCGACGAACAGAAACATCTCGTCCTTGTAGAGAATGCCCTGCTCGGTGCCCGTTTCCAGGTAGTCGAGCACGGCGTCCGCGTATGCAGATGCCAGCTTCCTTGCGTTCATGGCTGCGCCCCATCCTTGAGCGTCCGAAGCTGCATCAAAGCGGAACCTTCACCGAAAGGCAAGGCTGTCTGCCGCTCCACGCCGGGCACGATTTCTGCCGCGTCGTTGCAAGCTGTCAGACAACGGAGCGTGAACATGCCAGCCGCAAAGAAAACCAGCCGACGCCGCTACAGCCGGGGCGCCTCGAAAGTCGTCAAGAGCGCAGTGCATCGCGCCAAGAAGGGCACCTTGAAGAGCGGCAAGGACGGCAAGGGCGGCACCGTGCGCAGCCGCAAGCAGGCGATTGCGATCGGCCTGTCGGAAGCGCGAAAGAAAGGGATGAAGGTGCCGGCCAAGCGCCGTTCGAAGGCGGCTTAGCTCGCGCCCGGCAGCAGATTGCAGGAGCGCCGATACCGGCATCTGCATTTCGCGGCCCGCATCCAGCACGAGCTACCAGCGCCGCACGCGCGGAACGCCGGGCACGGCGCTTGCTCATCAGCCTGGCCAGCCCGGCCGTTGCGCCGGACTTCCTTCAGGGATCAGGAGAGCGCGCATGGAAAAACGGGATGCTCGGGTGACCGGATCACCCGAAGAGAACGTGATGGGAACTCCGCGCAGCACGCTGGACCATGCAACCGCGCGATCGCAGGCCTATTACGGCCGGGATTGCAGCCGGTCCGTGGACGGGCCAGGACCGACCCGGCACCAGCAGGCTTTCGACACCCTGATGGATGCCGTGCGCGCCTCCAGTGCGCCGAAGGCGGGCAAGCCGCCTGCGAACAAGCTGCAGCGCGCCTAATTAACTCAGCGCCTGCTCGTCGCTGACGACCGGGCGGGCGTCGCGGGTCGCGCGGTAGACCTTCTCCGGCGTGCCCTGATCGACGATCTCGATGTGGTCGGCATGCACCGCGACGATCTGCGCAACGAATGGGAAATCGCCGAGCTTGGGAACGCGGTAGCTGACGACATCGCCGACCTTGAAGCTGGCCGGATCGAAATTGAATTCAAAGGGACATTTGCCGTCACCCATGTTCATCATGGTCGCTCTCCTGCATCTTCGTGATTTGGCTGAAGACTATTCTGAACTTTGCCGCCGGCAACGGCCAGACGCCGGGCCGGCGGGAACTTGACGCAAAGCGCAGTGATTTCAGCCCCGCTCATTCGAGGACCGGGCTCGAAATCTCCAGCGAATAGTCGAAGGCATGGCTGCCGGTCGAAGGACTCAGCGGCAACGGAATCGGCCCGCTGCCGCTTTGCGTCACCGTCCCGACACCGATGATGCCGGTCTGCTCGCTGTAGACCGCATCGACGGCGCCGAGCACCTCGCCATCGCGCACGTACAGCGCCCGCGTATGACCGCCGCCGGCTTCCGCCACGGTCTCCGGCCCCAGCGCGTTGATCTGCGTCATGAGGCGGCTGTTGGCGCCGACGGCCTCGACGCTACCGATCCGCACGCCGGCAACTTCGTCGAGCGTGATCGTGATCTCGGCGGGCTCGATCAGCCCATGCAGGCCCCAGGCCTCGAACTGCGCCACCGACTTCGCGCGGGTGCTGTAGCCGCCGAGCGCGACGGCGTAGGTCGCGATATCCGGCGAGCGGTACTTCTCCGGGACGTCCGCCAGCGCGAAGGCCAGCACCTCGCGCACGGCTTCCCCACCCTCGGCCGGCTGGCAGCTCGCGCCGCTGATGTGAATCGCCGCAATGCCGATGTCTCCGGCCGGCGTCGTGTAGGCAAAACCTTCGGGCAACGCTGGCATCAGCAAGGTCGGCACGAAGACCAGCGCCGTCTGCTCGCTGCAGTCGCTGTAAGTCAGCTTGCCGCTGGCGCTGACGCCGCCACTTTCACCGTCCTCGCCGCAGGCGGAAAGCAGCAGCGCCGCACCAAGCGCGAGCGGCAGATGAAGCGTCTTCGCAGTGTTCATGGCTTGCGGCAATCCTCAAGAATCATGGCGGCGGCTTTCTCGGCAATCATCAGCGTCGGCGCGTTGGTATTGCCGGACGTGATCGTCGGCATGATCGACGCATCCGCCACGCGCAGCCCGGCGATGCCGCGCAGGCGCAGGCGGGTATCGACGACAGCGCCCGCATCGTCGGCGCGACCCATCCTGCAGGTGCCGACCGGGTGGAAGATGGTCGTGCCGACCATGCCGGCGGCCACCGCCAGCGCTTCGTCGTCTTCGTACTGCGGGCCGGGCAGGTATTCCTTCGGCTGGTACGGCGCGAGCGCCGGCATCGAGACGATGCGCCGCGTCAGCCGCAAGGCATCGGCGGCGACCTTGCGATCCTCCGGCGTCGACAGATAGCGCGGTGCGATCAGCGGCGCATCGGCCGCGGCGCGTGACGTGATCGTGACGCTGCCGCGCGAAGTCGGCCGCAGCGCGCAGACGCTGGCGGTGAACGCCGGGAAGCGATGCAGCGGGTCGCCGAACTTGTCGAGCGACAGCGGCTGCACGTGGTACTCCAGGTTCGGCGTCGGCTGCGAAGGATCGGACTTGGTGAACACGCCGAGCTGGCTCGGCGCCATGCTCAGCGGACCGCCGCGGCGCCACAGATACTCCATGCCCATCCAGGCCTGGCCGAACAGATTGTTGGCGAGCTGGTTGAGCGAGCGGATGCCGGCAATCTGGTAGATCGACCGCAGCTGCAGATGGTCCTGCAGATTGGCGCCGACGCCCGGCAGATCGGCGCGCACCTCGATGCCCAGTTCGGCCAGCTTCCGAGAATCGCCGATCCCCGAGCGCTGCAGGATCGCCGGCGAGCCGATCGAGCCGGCAGCCAGCACCGTCTCGACGCGCGACTTCGCCTGCAGCGTTTCGCCGCCCAGCGAGAACTCGACGCCACTGACCCGCGTGCCGTCGAACGTCAGCTTGTCGATCAGCGCGCCGGTGACGACGCGCAGGTTCGGCCGCTTCAGCGCCGGCCGCAGGAATGCGCGCGCCGCGCTCCAGCGCACGCCGCGACGCTGGGTCACCTCGAATTTGCCGGCGCCGGTGTTGTCGCCGGTGTTGAAGTCCTTCGTGCGCGGAATCCCGGCCTGCTCTGCGGCATCGGCGAAGCGATCGAGGATGTCCCAGCGCAGGCGTTGTTCCTCGACCCGCAGCTCGCCGCCGCTGCCGTGATGCGCGTCGCCGCCGCGCCAGTGATCCTCGCTGCGCTTGAAGATCGGCAACACCTGGTCCCAGCGCCAGGAGTCGTCGCCGCTCAGCTGCGCCCACTCGTCGTAGTCGCGCGTCTGGCCGCGCATGTAGATCATCGCGTTGATCGACGAACTGCCGCCGAGCACGCGACCGCGCGCGTAGAGGATCGAACGGCCGCCGAGGCCTTCCTCGGCCTGCGTGCGGTAGCACCAGTCGGTGCGCGGGTTGCCGATGCAATAGAGGTAACCGACCGGGATGTGGATCCAGATCCAGTTGTCCTTGCCGCCGGCTTCGAGCAGCAGCACCGAGTTCGCCGGGTCCTTCGACAGGCGGTTGGCGAGTGTGCAGCCGGCGGTGCCGCCGCCGACGATGATGTAGTCGTAGGTGCCGAAATCTTTCATGGGCGGATTCTAGGGCCTGCGGCAACAACGCCGCGCCGGCGCCGCCGGTCCCGGACTAGTCGCAAGGCGCACCGCCATCAATCCAGGCGCGCAATGCGGCGACGAACTGCGGATGACCGAGCGGCGGCGGCGTGCGCCCGCGACCGGGCGACCAGCCCCACAGGACCAGCGCGTCCTCGCTCATGTGCCTGAGCAGCGCGGCCAGGTCGCGATCACCGTTGCGGCTGCGATCCTTCAGGGTTTCGCACAGCTGCGACGGCGTCAGCTCTTCCCAGGCCATGCTCAGCGGTGCAAGCG
The DNA here is from genome assembly GCF_058783185.1 of Fontimonas sp. FW305-C-3. Classification (NCBI taxonomy): domain Bacteria; kingdom Pseudomonadati; phylum Pseudomonadota; class Gammaproteobacteria; order Nevskiales; family Nevskiaceae; genus Fontimonas; species Fontimonas sp. FW305-C-3. Next base: position 103,478 of record NZ_JBYSYK010000003.1, read on the forward strand.
CCCAGTGCGGCGCGCCGGGCACGGCGTCGTCGGCGCTGTTGCGATCCTGATGGCAGGCCGCGCACTGCAGCGTCGGCGCACCGTGGTTGTCCGGTCCGCGCACGACCAGCTGATCGTGCCGGCGGCGCTCGTCGTCCTGGCGCGGGAACTCGGTCTTTGTATGGCAGTTCAGGCAGCGCGGATGCGTCAGCACCTCGTGGACCGGCGCGAACAGCGCATTGTCGGCCTGCGCCGCCGGCACGGACAGCATCAGCGCCGCCAGCAGGATCGCGCGCCTCATGCCACCACGCCCGCTGCGGCATGCCGCTCGCCCAGCCGGTAGCCGAGGTTCTTCAGCGGCAGCTCGCGGATCGCCGCGCCAGTGGCGGCGAAGATCGCATTCGCCAGCGCCGGTCCGACGCAGGACACGCCCAGCTCGCCGACGCCGCCCGGCGTCTCGTTGCTGGCGATGAGTACCGTCTCGATGTCCGGCGTCTCGTACATGCGCAGCAGGCGGTAGTCGTCGAAATTGCCCTGCTGGACGACGCCGTCGACCAGCGTGATCTCGCCGTAGAACAGGCTGGTCAGCGCGAACACGACCGCCGATTCGATCTGTGCTCGAACCAGGTCCGGATTGACGATCGTGCCGCAGTCGACCGCGCTGACGACGCGATGCAGGATGATCCGCTTCTCATCGTCGACGCTGAGCTCGACGACCTGCGCGATGTGGCTGTTCCAGTGGCCCATCGCCGCGATGCCGCGGGCGCGCCTGCCCTCACCGTCCTGCGGTGCCGGCAGCGGCGAACTCCAGCCCGCTGCCGTCGCCGCGGCTTCGAGCACTGCCAGCAGGCGCGGCTGCTCAGCGAGCAGTTCGCGGCGCAGCTGATACGGCTCGCGGCCGGCGCGTTGCGCGACTTCGTCGAGAAAGCTCTCCTGCGCGAAGACGTCGGTGTACTTGTTGACCGCGCGCATGAACTGCGCCGGCATCAGCGGCAGCGCATCGAGATGGAAGTCGGTACGCAGATTGCGCACCGCGTACGGAAATGTCTGGTCGAGGCGCGTCAGCTCATGCAGGGGCGGCCGCTCGCCATTGTTGAGCGCCGCGACCGCGTCGAGCAGCGTTTCCGCGGGTGCCGCCGCGGTGATGTCCTGGTTGACCGAGCGATGCGTCCAGGCACTGATGCGGCCGTTCGCGTCGAGTGCCGCACCGACGCGCACGGCGGCCATCGGCCGGTAGGAGCCGCCGCGCATGTCGTCCTCGCGGCTCCAGATCAGCTTCAGCGGCTTGCGCACGGCGCGCGCCACTTGGCAGGCGTCGCGGACGAAATCACCGAGGAAGCTGCCGCGGCGGCCGAAGCCGCCACCGGCCGGCAGCACATTGAACTCGATCTGGTTCGGCAGCAGGCCGAGCACGGCGCAGGCATACAGCCGGTCCAGCGTCGGCGACTGACTGCCGGTCCAGATCCGTGCGCGACGGCCGTCGTAGTCGATCACGACATTCAGCGGCTCCATCGGCGCATGCGCCTGGAACGGAAAGTGATAGTCGGCCTGCAGCACTTCGGCGGCCAGCAGCTGCGCCGTCGCCACTACACCGTCGACGCGGCTCGGGATGCCCGGCAGCGCCAGCAGATTCCGGTAACGCTCGCGCTGTTGCACGGAATCCGTGCGTCCGGCCAGCGTCTCGATCCACTGCACGGCGAGCGCCTTGCGCCCCTGCTCCGCCGCCCAGTAGTTGTCAGCAACCACGACCACGCCGATCGCGGTGCGATGGACTTCACGCACGCCCGGCACGGCCAGCGTCGCGCTGTCGTCGTAGCTGAGCACCTGGCCGTAGAAGCGCGGCGGTCGGGCGACGACCGCGGTCAGCATGCCGGGGATCTCGAAATCGATGCCGTACACGCGGCTGCCATCGACCTGCGCCTGCGCATCGAGGCGCTGGCGCGGTGTGCCGATCACACGGAATTCGCTGGCCGCCTTCAACGGCGCCGTGCGCGGCATGCGCCGTGTCGCGGCATCGGCAGCGAGTTCGCCGTAGCTGAGCCGCCGTCCGCCGGCAACGTCGATGACATGGCTGTTCTCGGTGACCAGCAACGCCGCATCCACCTGCCAGCGCGCAGCCGCGGTCTCCACCAACAGGCGCCGCACCAGCGCCCCCATCTCGCGCTGCGGCCGGTAGTAACCGCGCATCGACGAGCTGCCGACCGTCGCCTGCAAGGCGCCGGTGTAATACGGATTGCCATAGCGCAGCGCGACCGGCGAATGCTCCGCGCCGACCAGATTCCAGTCGGCGTCAAGTTCCTCGGCCACCGCCATAGCAATGCCGGTAAGGATGCCCTGGCCGATCTCGGTCGAGCCGACCAGCACGGTGATGCGGTTGTCGGCGCCGATGCGCAGGAAATCGCCGAGCGCGGTGTCCGCGCCAGGCGGCGGTGGTGTCTCGTCGTCGAGCGGTACGCTGGAGCCGCAGGAGATCAACAGGCCGCCGCCGACCAGCGCGGTCAGCTTGAGGAAATGCCGGCGGCTCAGCGCCAGCGCGGGCGCCGTCGCGCTCACTCGCCGTCCCCGGCGAGCTGGTGGATCGCGCGGCGGATGCGCGCATAGGTCCCGCAGCGGCACAGATTGCCGGACATCGCTTCATCGATGTCGCGGTCGCTGGGCTGCGGATTCGCGGTGAGCAGCGCGGTGGCCGCCATGATCTGGCCGGACTGGCAGTAGCCGCACTGCGGCACGTTGATCGCGCACCAGGCGCGCTGCACGCGCTGTCCGACGGCGTCGTCCGCCATCGCCTCGATCGTGCGGACCTCGCGCGCACCGACGGCACCGACCGGCAGTACGCAGGAGCGCGTCGGCTGGCCGTCGATGTGCACGGTGCAGGCGCCGCACAGTGCGCGACCGCAGCCGTACTTGCTGCCGGTCAGCTTGAGCTCGTCGCGCAGCACCCACAGCAACGGCTTGTCCGGCGCCACGTCGACCGCACGGAGCTCGCCATTCACCAGCACATTCATCAACGCCCCCTGATACCGCCGCATGCGGCCCGACCCCGGCCTGCGGAGTTTACCTGCGGACCCGACGCATCGGATCGATACGCAGGATTTCCATCGCAGGTTTGCTAGGCTGGAACCTGAAAAACCTTCACGAACCGGGTGCACGATGAGCGAGCTGGTCCGATACAGGCTGGAGGACGGCATCGCCGTCATCGAACTCGACGACGGCAAGCGCAATGCGCTGTCGCCAGAGATGTTCCGCCAGATCAACGCGGCGCTCGACCGCGCCGAGGCCGATCGCGCGCCGGTGATCCTGACCGGCCGCGAGTCGGTGTTCTCGGCCGGCTTCGATCTCAAGGTCATGAAGTCCGGCGGCGCCGACACGCTGCGCATGTTGCGCGCCGGCTATTCGCTGACGGCGCGCGTGATGGCCTATCCGTATCCGGTGGTCGCGGCCTGCAACGGCCATGTGCTGGCGATGGGCGTGTTCCTGATGCTGTCGGCCGACTACATCATCGGCAGCGCCGGCGACTTCAAGATTTCCGCCAACGAAGTTGCGCTGGGCCTGACGATGCCGCGCGTCGCCGCGGCGATGCTCAAGCATCGCCTGAGGCCGTCGGATTACCAGTCGGCGGTGACACTGTCGAAATACTTCTCGGTCGATGCGGCGCTGACCGCCGGCTTCTTCGATGAAGTGGTTGCACCGGAGGCCCTGCTCGCTCACGCGAAAGCCTGCGCCGCCGAGTTCGCCAAGCTCGACATGCCGGCGCATGCCGCGTCGAAGCGCCGCATCCGCGGCGAACTGATCCGCTATGTGCGCAGGAGCATCCCGCTGGATCTGATCGATGCGGTGAAGATGGGCCTCAAGGCCGCGCGCCGCAAGAAATAAGCACGCGCCTACTCCCCGCTGGCGGACTGAGCGGCAGCCGTCGCGACCGAAGCCTGCGGATTGCTGGCCTGCAGGAATCGCTTCAAGCCACCCAGAAACTCGTCGTTCTTCAACAGCGTCATGTGATCCGTCGACTCGATGCGGATCATCTGCACTGCCGGATTGACGCCGACCAGGCGTTCAACTGTGTCATTCGGATCGTCCTCGGGGCCGCCGCGCGCGGCCAGCAGCGGCAGCTTGATGGCCGTGGCCTCCTCCGGCCTGACGGTCAGCGCATGTAGGCTGCTGACGATCAGCTTGAGGGCCTGTTCGTCGTGCTGTGGATCGGCGGCCACTTCGGCAGTGGAAAACAAGGCCTTCACATCGCCCCACAGAAACTTGCCGCGGAACAGCCAGCCGATCAAATGCAGTTCGGCCCCGCTAAACAGGCCATTGCCGATCGTCGTCACGCTGTGGAAGCGCTGCGGAAAATGCGCGGCGAGATACATGGCGGTGATTCCGCCCATCGAATGGCCGACCAGATGGGCTTTCTCGATGCGCAGGGTCTTCATCAGATTGAGCACGTCGTCGGCGAAATGCAGGCCATAGTCATGCTCGCCATGCGGCTTGTCGCTGCGACCGTGCCCGCGCTGATCGAAGCCGATGACGCGGAAGTCCTGGCGCAACGCGTCCGCCATCATCGCCGAGCCGTTCTCGAAGTTGCCCTGGAACCCGTGCAGCAGGATCACCGGCGTGCCTGAGCCTTCGTCGACATACGCCAGCTTGACGCCGTCCGATTCGAAGCTCTTGTACTCGTAGGCGACAGCCGATTCCGACGCCCCCAGCACCAGCAACATCAGCCCGCCGCGCACGGCACGCATCCAGCGAACGGAACAACGCATCTGCCAGTTCCCCGGTCTGACGAGACCCGGATGTTAGCCCGGATTGCCGCTCACCGACCGTCTGTTCCGACGCAGCGCCGCGAGGCCGAACAGCGGCAGCATGCCAAGCCAACCGAAGCTGCCGCCACCGCCGCCGCGTCTGGCGGGACCGCCGGCGAAGACGATCACGCCATTGGCGAGACCGTCGCTGTCGCCGACGCCGCCATCGGTGAGCGTGACCGTCACCGTGCTGCCGTCAATCTCGACACCGGGGATCTCGTCGCACGCGCTGCCCACGCAACCGAGGTAGTCGCGAATGTCGATATCCGCCGCAAAGTCGATGACTGCCGTCACCGTCCCGCCGGCCGCGATGCCGTCGATCTCCAGCTCGTAGTAACCATCCGCAAACGCCGCGCCCGCCGGCGGCGTACCGCGCGCAAAACCGCCGATGCTGCCGCCCTCCGGCAAGGTCAGCACCACCTCGCGGCCTTCGGGATCGGTGGTCACCGCGGTGCGAACGACGGGCGTCGGCGTCGGAGTTGGTGCGACGGTCGGCACCGCCGTCGGGCTTGGGCTCGCCGTCGGCAGCGCAGTGGGCGTTGCCGTTGCGGCCGGTGTCGGTGTCGGCGTTGCGCTCGGCACAGCCGTCGGCGTCGGGCTGGCGGTCGGACCCGGCGTCGGCGTCGCGCCGGCATCGTCGTTAAGGATCGTCACCGTCTGCTGCTGGGTGCCGGACTCCAGGGCATTGGTGACGCTGTCGATATCGATGATCACCATCTCGTTGGCCTCGACAGCCGCATCCTCGATCGTCGCCAGCGTCACGCTCGCCGCAAGCTGCCCGGCCGCAATCACGATGCTGGCCGGCAAGCTGTAGTCGCCCGCCGTTGCCGTACCGCTCGTCGCGAGCGTGACGGTGATGGCCTCGCTCAGTACCGTCGAGCTGGTGGCGGTGATCGTCAGGTTGTTGCCCTCGGGCACCGAGCTCGCGCCGGCCGACAGCGTCACCGTTGCCTTCGCGATCGTCACCGCATGGTCTTCGACCTCGCCATCTTCGGCGACACCGCCGGCAACATTGCACTGGCCGCTCGCCGAACAGATGCGCAAGCGCAGGTAACTCGTGCCGATGCTCGCCCCAATCGGCACAGCGGGCGCCAGCGTCGCCCCCACGGCCGTGACACTGCGATCGTTGGCGATCTGCTCGCCGCTGTCCGCCCAGCTGCCACTGCGGTTCCAGTCGACCCAGGCACTGAGCCGGCCGCTGCCGCTGATGTCGACCGGGATGGACGCGGTCGAGCCGGCGATCAGCGTCAGCGCGTCGTCGATGCCGTCTTCGTCGTTGCTCGCCTGGTTGTTGTCGTCGCCGACCGCACCCGCGACGGCGCTCACCGTGCCTTCGGCGTCCGGCGCAACGGCGCCCAGATGAGGTGCGGAGGCAAGGACCTGATGCAGCGCGCCGTCGTTGACCAGCAGCGTCGGGTAACGCGGCGTGGTCGCATCGTCCGGGGCGTCGCCGAAGTCGTAGCGCCCCGCCTCGTAGGCACCGACGTCGCAGGCACCATCCACCTCGCCGTTCGCACTGCCCGCGCCGAGGCCGTTGATCGGCCGTGTGACGCCGCGCTGGTCGAGGTTGTCGACCGGCGCCGCCGCGCAGCTGACGCCGGCATCGATCGCGGCGCTGCCCGGCAGCAGCGCATGCGTTCGCGTCGGCCCGCCGTTGTCGGCGAGTGGACCGACCTTGATCGCGGCGGTGGTCGCGACCCTGGAACTGCCTGCCGAAAATCCACAGCTCGCATCGTCCGCAAGGTTGCCGCCGTCGTCGGTCGGATTGCCGGCGATGTCGACACAGCTGCCGGGGATATCGGTCGACTTGTTGCCGGAGAACAGCACGTTGCGCAGGCGCATGTCGCTGCCCGAAGTACTGAGGATCGCCGCGCCGCGGAACGTCGCTTCGTTGTCGATGAAGCTGCTGTTGGAAATCTCCACCACGTCGGCCACCAGCAAGGCGCCGCCGGCCTTGTTGACGCCCTCGATCGCGAGGTTGCCGGAGAACGTCGAGTTGTCGATGAACAGGTCGCTGTAGGACTGGATCGCTGCACCGAAGCTGCTGGTGTTGGCAATGAAACTGCTGTTGCTGATGCGCAGGCTGATGCCCTGGATCGCGATCGCTCCGCCCTGCGTCGTCGCGTTGTTGGCAATGAAGGTGCAGCGATCAATGACGACGGCACCGGTGACGTTCAGCGCGCCGCCGTTGGCCTGGTTGCCGCGGGTCAGGGTCAGCCCGGTCAGCGCCAGCGTGCCGTCGTTGCTGACGATGAGGATGCCCGAGTTGCCGGCGGCGTCGAGCGTGATCCGGCGCTCGCTGCCGTCGATCGCCAGCTCGGTGACTACCGTCGGCAGCAGGCTGCCAAGCGTGATGGTCGTGCCGACCGGCAGATCGAAGCTGATGCTGTCTGCACCGTCCGCGGCGTTCGCCGCTTCGATCGCTTCGCGCAGCGTGCAGTTCGACACCGTACAGCTGCCGTCGTCCGTGTCTGCACTGCTGTTGACGACCAGCGGCGGATTGTCCCAACTGATAGTGATGACGCCGTTGCCGGTATTGGTCGGGGCTGGAAAGCTCGCGGCTTCCAGTGCCGTGCTGCTCACATAACCCGAACCGCCGCCGCCACCGCAGTTGCTGACCTGGCCGCCGTAATAGCCGCCACCGCCACCCGCCCCCTCCGAAGTGCCGGCATCCTGACCCTGCAATGCCTGACCGCTGCCGGTCGTGCCGGTCTGGTTGCCCCCTGCCGAGGTACAGGGTGGCGTTCCGCCCGCTGCGCCGCTGAGCCCGCCGCCATCGCCACCGTTGGACGTCCCCACGTCGCCGGCACCGCCTCCGCCTCCGCCGGCGATCAGCCAGGTGTTGAGCAGAGGTGTCGCGAGATCGAGCGTGCTGCGGCCGACGATGCTCGCGCCGCCACCGCCCGCGCCGCCGCTGGGAGGTCCGGGGGTGATCACCACGTAACCATCGCCGCCGCCCGGGGCGCCGCCCGCACTGATCGTGTTGGCGCCAGCGGTATTCGCGCCGGCTTTGCCGACAACCAGCTTGATGATTTCGCCGGGCGTGGTCGCGAACACAGCGACGCTGTGTCCGCCCTTGCCGCCGACGATAGAGCGGCCGGTGCGATTGCCGCCGGCGGCGCCCTGCACATCGAAGGTCGCCTGCGTCACACCGGCGGGCACGGTCCAGGTCTGGGTCGCGTTGTCGGTCGTGTAGTTGAACGTGACGGTTCCGGCATCGGCCCGGGCTGCCGCCGCCAAACCGATGAAACCCAACAGTACGGCCCGGAATTCATTGCGCTTCATGGTCTTCATCCCCCCGGATGGTTGCATTCATGAACGCCGCCAGCTCAACCAGGCTGCTGAACCGTGCGGCGCGACCGGAAATCACATGCTCGATGCGCCCGCTCAGCTCCCCATTGGCCGAGTTGGCGCCAGCGCGAAGCTGGACGACGAATGCCCGTTCGGGCGTCAGCGGATCGTTCGCGGTTTCCGGATTCATGAGCATCATTGGGCCCGACGCCGGCATCGATGTCCTTAGCAAACCCTTAGCGATTCGCGGCGATTCGCCGTCCGGCCGGCCGCCGGGTCTGTTGACTGGCGACAGGCATCGGGGGGTGCACGTGGGGGACAGTTCGGGACTGCGGTTCGGGCCGTTTCAGCTGCTGTCGGCGCAGGGTCCGCTGCTGCGCGATGGCCAGCCGATTCACCTGCAGCCCAAGACCTTGCGCCTGCTATGGACGCTGGCGCGCCAGCCGGATGTCGTCGTCACCAAGGCGCTGTTGTTCGACGCGGTCTGGCCGCAGCGGGTCGTGACCGAAACTGCGCTGTCGTTCCAGATCCAGGTGCTGCGCACCGCGCTCGACGACGACCCGCGCGCGCCGCGCTATATCGCCACCGTGCATCGTGTCGGCTTCCGCTTCGTGGCACGCGTCGACACCGACGCAGCACCGCCGTCGATGCCGCCGAGCAGCGCCATCCTCGTCGGCCGGGCCGCAGAGGCTGCGCGGCTGCACGAGGCCTGGTCGCTGGCACACAACGGGCAACGCCAGCTCGTGTTCGTCACCGGCGAGGCGGGCATCGGCAAGACCGCCTTGATCGAGCACTGCGCGGCGGAGCTGCGCGCATCGACGCCGACGCCGCTGATTGCGAGCGGCCGCTGCATCGAAAGCGTCGGCGGCGGAGAAGCCTATCTGCCGCTGCTCGAAGCGCTCGATCAGCTGTGCCGCCTCGACAATGGCGCCCGCGCCGTCGAGCTGCTGACCCAGCAGGCGCCCGCCTGGCTGGCGCAGATGACCACGCTGCGCGAGTCCGAACGCAGCGAACTGCAGGCGCGCATCGCCGACGCCACGCCGCTGCGACGTCAGCGCGAACTGGTCGACGCGCTGGAGCGCCTGTCGCTGGAGCAGCCGCTGGTTCTGATTCTCGAAGATCTGCACTGGAGCGATCCGCCGACGGTGGAGCTGCTGCAACTGCTGAGCCGCCGCCAGAACCCCGCGCGCCTGCTGCTGCTGTGCAGCTACCGACCGGTCGATGCGATCGTCGCGCGCCATCCAGTCAACGAGATAAAGCGCACGCTCGTCGGCGAGGCGCGCGCGATCGAGCTGGCGCTGGCGCATCTGCAGGACCGCGATGCGGCCGAATACCTCGCCCGGCGTTTTCCCGATCGCCCCGATCTTCGCGATCAGTTCATGGCGCTATACCGGCGCACGGAAGGACTGCCGTTGTTCATGGTGCAGCTGTCCGAGGCCGCGGGTCTGCAACCGGCCGGCGACGACCGCGGATTCGCCAGCGAACTCGTTCCCAACGGGCTGCTGGAAATGATCCGCATGCAGGCCGCGCGCCTGCCGCAGGACGAGCAGGACGTCCTCGAAGCCGCGAGCGTCGAGGGCATCGAATTCACCACCGCCTGCGTAGCCGCCATGCTGGGGCTGTCGGAATCCGCCGCCGAGATGCTCTGCAATCGTCTCGCCCGGCACGGCGCGTTCATCGAAGACCGCGGGCTCGCGATCTGGCCGGACGGCACCGCCGGAGGGCGCTATGGCTTCCGCCATGGCCTGTATCAGACCGCGCTGTATCGCCAGCTCAGCAGCGGCCGCCGCGCCAGTCTGCATCTGGCGGTCGCCACCCGCAGTGAAGCCGGTCATGCCGAGCGCAGTCGCGAGATCGCCGGCGAGCTGGCACGCCACTACGAAGCGGCGCAGCTGCCACGACAGGCGGCGCGGTTCCATCAACTCGCCGGAGAAAACGCCTTGCTGCGCTGCGCGCCGCAGCCGGCGGCCGATGCACTGCGGCGCGCGATCGATCTGCTGGCGGTGACCGACGACGACGATTCGCGTGCGCGGCAGCTTCTGCAACTGCATCTGCAGCTCGGCGCGGCACTGATTGCCAGTCGCGGCTACACGGCGCCCGCCGTGCTGCAGGCCTTCGCCGCCGCCGACGAGCTTGCCCGCCGGCTCGGCGACGAAACCCGCCGCGCCTCCGCGCTGTGGGGCCTGTTCCTGTATCGGGCCATCGGCGCCGACTTCGACACTGCACAGGTGATCGGCCGTCAGCTGCTGGATCTCGCCACGGGACATCCGCAGGACAATCTGCTCAATCTGCAGGCACGGCTGGCGATGGGCGCCGTGCTGCTGTTCCGCGGCGAACTCGACGCTGCGCGCGAGCAGCTGGAGCCGGGTCTCGATTACTGCGAGTTGCCCATCCAGGCCTTCGCGCAGATGCTGCATGCGCAGGATCTGCGCGTTGATTGCGTGGCGACCGCCGCCTGGCTGTACTGGCTACTCGACATGCCGCTGCGCGCGAGGCAGCTGGCGGCGCAGGCGCGCAGCCTCGCCGACGAACATTTCTCGGCGAGCAGCCTCAGCCTCGCGCTGTATCGGCAGGGCGTGCTGGACTGGCTGGCCGGAGATCGCAGCGCGCAAGCGCGGGCGGAGGAGCTGCTGCGGCATGCCCGCGAATACGGCCTGCCGCATTGGGAAGCCGCCGCCGTGATCCTGCACGGCGCCAGCCTGCAGCCCGGTGATCTCGACAGCCTGGCAATCGAGCACATGCGGCAGGCGCTTGCGCAGCGCCGTGCGATGGGCGTGGGGCTCGGCGCGACGCTGGATCTGCTGTTGCTGGCGTCTGCATTGATGCGAGCCGATCGACGCGATGACGCTCAGGCGGCGCTGAGCGAAGCGGCGGCGCTGACCGAACAAACCGCTGAACGCCTGTGGACTCCGGCACTGCAAGCCGTCGCCACGACAGCGCAGACGGCGCCTGCGGTTTAGCGGTCGACGTTCGCCGCGCGCAGGCGCTTTACGAGGTAGGCGGCCAGATTACGGTAGAGCTGACAGCCGGCTTTCGGCTCATGCTCGGTGATCGCGAGAAACTGCGCGCGCGGGATGAACAGCAATCGCGTCGCCTCCATTGCCCGTGCCGACGCCGACATCGGCTGACCGTCGAGCAGCGAATATTCACCGAGGCACTCGCCGACACCGAGCTGGGCGATGCGCAGCGTGTCGACATCGTTGGTCTTGCGGTAGACGCCCATCGTTCCCGACAGCACGAAGAACAGGCCGTGGCCGCCGCGCACGTCCTGGAACAGCAGCGGATCGCCCTGCTTGAGTTCCAGCACCTTGCCGCGTGCGATCAGTTCGTCGGCGACGGTATCCGCGACGTCTTTCAGGATCGGCGAGGCCTGCAGCTCGCTGCGCTGACAGACTTGGGGATCGGCTTCGGTCACGGCGTTCTCCTGATCGGCGCGCTGACTATGCCCGCAATCGCGGCGCGGCGGAATTACTCGATCGGCTCGGACAGCACGCGGCGGCTGAACCGCGAACGCAGGCCGACCGCCAGGCCCGACAGCGCGATGATGACCATGCCGAGGATGCTCAGCGGCGCCGGTACATGGCCGAAGATCAGCCAGCCGAGCAGGCCCGCCCACAGCAGCTGGATGTAGGTCATCGGTGCCAGCACGGTCGCCGGGGCACTGCGGAACGCGGCGGTGAACAGAAAGTGTCCGAGCCCCGCCAGTGCGCCCAGGCTCAGGAACAGCAGCAGCTGCAACGGTGTCGGTGCCGGCCCGCCCCAGGACCAGGGCAGGTACAGGCCGTAGCCGATACTGCCGATCAGCGCCGTGTAGAACAGCATCGCGATCGTGGTCTCGGTCGTGGCGAGCATGCGCGACAGCAGCTGGTAACCGACCGTGAATGCCGCCGCGCCGAGGGCGAACGCGGTGCCGGCCAGATCCATCTCGCCGCCCGGATGGGCGATCAGCAGGATGCCGCCGAAACCGGCCAGCGCGGCGATCCAGCCCAGCACGCCGGCGCGCTCGCCGAGCACCGGGCCGGCGAACAGCATAACCAGCAGCGGCGACAGAAAGAGGATCGCGGTCGCTTCGGCAACCGGCATCCGCTGAAACGCCAGGCCGACCATCAGCGAAGCCCCGGCCAGGCAGGCCGCGCGCAGCACAACCAGGCCGGTGCGCTGCGTCTGGACGAGCTTGCGGCCCTGGGTCGGCGCCAGCAGCACGATCATCAGAAGACAGTTGCCGATGTAGCGGATCGCGACGACCAGCGGCACGTCGTAGCTGGCGACCAGATACTTCGTCGCGCTGTCCATGCAGGCGAACAGGAAGACGCCGAGCATGAACAGCAGCACACCGCGCAGGGAGTGCGGCTCGGTGAGCGGCGCGTTTGGAGTTTTCGAGGGTTCCGGCGGAGTCGCGCGGGGGGTGCCGGCATCTGTCATGCGCATAGTTTACGGCGAGTCATATGTCGTCCGTTTGTTATGCTCGCGCCCATGCAGCTTCCAGACCGGACCGTGCTTGCCGCGGCAATCCTCAGCGCGCTCGGCATCCTTGCCGGCGAACATCTGGTGTGGCCCCTGCTGTCCCGCAGCGAGACCGCCGTGCCGGCGACGCCCAGCCCGGTCGACATCGGTTTTGCCCAGTCCATGGCCCTGCATCACCAGCAGGCGATCGGCATGGCGCAGCTGATGCTCGACAACCGGCCGACGCCGCTGGCGCCGCTCGCCAGGACCATCGCGGCAACCCAGCTGCTCGAGCTTGGCGAGATGCGCGGCTGGCTGCGGCTGTGGAACCAGCCGCTGATCTCCGACAAGCGCGGCATGGACTGGATGCGCCTCGGCAGCAAGCCGCTCGACGAAACCCTGCAGCGCTACCTGCTCGACTGCCAGCGCGCACCGACCGGCATGGTCGGCCTGGCGACCGACGACGAGCTCAACCGCCTGCGCTTGCTCGACGGCCGCGCCCGCGACAAGGAGTTCCTGCGCCTGATGCTGGCCCATCACCAGGGCGGCATCCCGATGGCGCAGTTCGCAGCCGCGGAAGCGCGCGTGCCGGTCGTGCGCGACCTCGCCGGCCGGATCGTGCTCGAGCAATCGGAGGAGATCTATCGCATCCAGCGCACGCTGATGGCGATAGCAGCGACACCGGAGTGACCCCGCGCGCGGATATACTGCGCGAAACGGCACGCAAGACAGTGTCGGAAACAGTGCTCGGGGGAGCCAGACCATGAAAGCTCAGACCAAGATCAAGACGCCGCTCACGACGCTGCGGCGTTCCCTGCTGTGCCTGACCGTCGTGTCGGCGCTGAGCGCCTGCGGCGGCAGCGAAGGCGGCCCGACGGAAGTCGTCGACGGCCCCACGCCGAAAGCGAGCTGCGGCACCGGCTCGCGTCCGGAAACCGGCATGCAGGGACGCGTCAGCCGGGAAGACCACGACAGCGGCCGTGCCGCCGAGGGGTACACCTGCAACACCGAGATGGTCGGCTCGTACACGGTCGAGAATCCGATCGGCACGGTCGGCGGCTTCAAGGTCGAGCGCTACGTCGACAAGAACGGCCGCGAGTGCGCGTACTACGACACGACCCTGCTCTACCCGACCAACATCCTGGACCTCGAGGCCGGCGTCAACGTCCTCGACATGAGCGATCCGACCCAGCCGGTGCGCACCGCGCGCCTGCTGACGCCGGCGATGCTGTCGCCGCACGAATCGCTGGTCGTATCCCAGCAAGGCGGCGTGCTCGCCGCCGTGCTCGGCAACCCGGCGTTCTATCCGGGCGCGATCGACGTCTACGACCTGTCGGAAGACTGCCGCCACCCGGTGCTGCGTTCGACGCTCGGCTTCGGCTTCCTCGGCCACGAGAGCGGCATGGCGCCGGACGGCAAGACCTTCTTCTCGTCGTCGCCCGGCACGCCGACGCTGACCGCGGTCGACATCAGCAATCCGCTGCTGTCGATCCCGTTGTGGACCGGCAACTACCGCTCGCACGGCCTGTCGATCAGCGACGACGGCAACCGCGCCTATCTGGCCGCCGGCAACGGCAACGGCGTGCTGATTCTCGACACTTCGGAAATCCAGGCACGCACGGCGAACCCGCAGGTGCGCGAAGTCGGCAAGGTGTCCTGGGACAACCAGACGATTCCGCAGAACGCGCTTCCGTTCACCCGCGACGGCAAGCCCTATCTGCTGGAAATCGACGAGTACTCGTCGAACGGCGGCAGCGTCGCCGCGCATGGCGATATCGTCGGCGCCGGTCGCATCATTGACATCAGCGACGAGACCGCGCCTTTCGTCATCTCCAACCTGCGCCTCGAAGTGCACGAGCCGGAGAACCGCGACGCGATTGCCGGCGATCCGGGCGCGTTCCTGCCGATCCAGGGCTACGCCGGCCACTACTGCAACATCCCGACGCGGGTGAATCCGGATATCGCGGCCTGCAGCATGATCGTGTCCGGCCTGCGCATCTTCGATATCCGCGATCCGAAAAAGCCGCGCGAGATCGCCTACTTCAACGCGCCGGTCAATCCGCGCATCACGCCGGTATTCGAGGCGAGCAACTGGGCGATGTCGAGCCCGTCGTTCGTGCCGGAGCGCAAGGAGATCTGGTACACCGACGGCTACGGCGGCTTCTACGTCGTGCGGGTGACCAACGGCGCCTGGTAACGCCTCACAACAACCAGCCGAGCCCGTTGCGGATGATCGCGCGGGCATCGCGCTCGATGTTGGCGCCATGCGCCACGAGCACGCGCTCGAACGGCAGGTCGAGAATGCGCTGCATCGAGGCGCGCGCCTTGCGGCGCTTGATGTACATCATCCGCAGCAAGGGATGCCAGCCCGGCTTGCCATAGATACCGCCAAGCTTCAGGTACCAGCGCGTCGGCGCATGGTCGCTGTGCGAGAAATTCTCGATCAGGTCCGCCGTGATCAGCGTCTTTGACGCGCCGTGAAACAGCACGGTCTCGCCGAGCAGGCTGCCGTCGATCGTCACGCCGACGAGGTCCTCACGCCAGCTGGACGGCAGCGACTCGCCGAACAGCCCATCGAAGCTCAGATCCTTGCGCTTGCGCTGCAGGGCCGCCGGCCCGTACAGCTTCGCTTCCGGCCAGATCGCGAGTGCGCTGCCGGCGTGCAGATGGTGAAACAGGTTGGGACAGACGATGTACTGCACCGGCCCGAGCGCTTCGATCCGGTCGCGCAGCTCGGGCGCGATGGCGATCGGCGAATGCAGCACGAGGCCACCGCCGCTGAGGCGCACGACGGTCATCTGCGTGCCGATGTGCAGGCCGATGAAGGTCTGCGGCGCGCGCACCGTCCAGAGATTGTCGGCAATCGGCTGCAGGGCTTCCACGATGCGCTCCGGCGAAACGGGCACCTGCCCGTCGCCAGAGCCTAGCATCGGCTTGGCGCTTTAGGGCTGTCGTTCGCCGACCAGCTTGGCCGTGCCGAAGATACCCATCTTGCACTTGCCGGTCAGCTTGTCGCCTTCGATGTGCGCCTCGTACTTCAGCGTGATGTTCATCGGCTTGGTCACCTTCAGGTCCCACTTGAGGTGATTGCCGGTGACGGTGCCGCTGAAATGCGCCTCGTCCATGTTCATGATGAAGACGCCGGTCAGCTTGTCGCCATCGGTGCTCATGCGGCCGGTGAAGGCCTGCGGGCCGAGCGGCGTCGACAACACGAACTTCCATTCGCCATCGACCTGCACGGCGGCGTTGCTGACGATCTTTTCCTGCGGCGCCGACGGCGTCGCCACGTTGTGGACCGCTGCTGCGGGCGATGGCGTCGACACGTCGACCGCCGGTGCCGCGACCGGCGCGGCATGCTCGGCGATCTCGCGCCGGCCTTCGATGTGCGCGAGCAGGCGCGACGGTGTCAGCGGGAATTCCAGCTTGATCTCGCCGAACGGCGCGAGCGCATCGGCGATCGCGTTGACCAGCGTCGGCGGGCCGACGATGCAACCGCCCTCGCCGACGCCGCGGAAGCCGCCTTCGGCCTTCGACGGCTGCGAAGCGTCGTGGTTGTACTCGAAGTCCGGCACGTCGAAGATCGTCGGCAGCATGTAATCCTTGTACGTCACCGACGTCGGATTGCCGCGCGGGTCGTAGTGGATCTCTTCCATCAGCACGCTGCCGATCGCCTGCGCGAGACCGCCGGCGATCTGGCCCTCGACGACGGCCGGATTGATCATCACGCCGCAGTCCTCGCTCGAGACCCAGCGCTTGATCTTGACGAAGCCGGTATCGGCATCGACCTCGACGATGCAGGCGTGCGCCGCGCTGGTCATCGTGATCGGCGGCGGCCGGTAGCGGTACTGCACCTCAAGTCCGGCATCCATGCCTTCCGGCAGACGCTCCGGCTCGCCGTAGGCGATGTCGGCGAGATCGCGCAGGCTCACGGTCTGCGGCTTGTCGCCGGAGACATGGATATAGCCTTCGCGCAGCAGGACGTTGTCGGGCTTGGTGTTGAGCAGATGCGCGGCGATCGTCTTGATCTTGTCGACCAGCAGATCGGCGGCGCGGATGCAGGCGCCGCCGCCGGCGACCGCCTGGCGGCTGCCGTAGGCGCCGGAACCGTAGCCGCCGCGCGAGCTGTCGTCCTCGTGGACGCTGACGTCGTCGAACGGCACGCCGAGGCGCTCGGCGATGACTTGCGCCATCGTCGTCTGCGTACCGTGGCCCTGCGAATGCGTCGATACCACCGCGTTGACGCGGCCGTTCGGCTCGATGCGGATATGCGCCGACTCGCTGATCAGCACCGCGATGCCGGTGCTGCCAGCGGTCGGCTCGATGTACGTCGCGATGCCCAGGCCCAGATAGCGACCCTGCTTGCGGGCCTCCGCCTGCTCGACGCGGAACGCCGCGATGTCGACCTTGGTCAGCAGCACATCCAGGCATTCGGCCGGGCTGATGTCTTCGAGCTGCAGGCCCATCGGTGTTGTGCAAGGCTGGTCTTCGCGACGGATCAGCGTGCGCTTGCGCAGATCGACGGCGTCGATCTTGAGGCTGCGCGCCGCGCGATCGAGCAGCACTTCGCGCACCAGCGATTCGATCGCCCAGGGGCCGCGGTACGCGGCGAGACCGATCGTGTTCGTGAACCAGCCACGCGAGTAGAAATCGAAGCGCGGCAGCTTGTGCGCACCCCACAGGAACATCATCACCGCGATGTTGCTGTCGGCGCCTTGCGGATAGGCGCCATTGTTGAGGCCGTACTCGGCATGTGAAGCCAGCATGTTGCCTTCGAGATCGAAGGCGACGCGCAGCTTGATCTCCTGCTCGCGCGCCTGGTTCGCCGCGGTCAGATTTTCGAGGCGATCCTCGATCCACTTCAGCGGCCGCTTGAGCAGCATCGCGCCGAGCACCACGGCAACTTCCTCGCGCCAGGGCTGTCCCTTGAGACCGAACGAGCCGCCGACATCCTTGGAGATCACGCGGATCGAGGTCTGCGGCATGCCGAAGGCCTGCGCGAACCAGCGCGCGCACAGCTGCGGCCCCTGGCACGAAAGATAGACAGTCAGCTCGCCCGAGCCCTGCGGCGCGGCGACGACACCGCGCGTTTCCATCGGCGACTGCGCGATGCGCTGATGGTTGAACTCGACGGTTTCCAGATGCGGTGCGCTGGCGAGCAGCGCTTCAAGCTCCTCGTCCGGGTCTTCCGAGCCGGTCGCGGCGGCAACATTCGAATCAGAATCCGGATGCACCTTGGCGCCGGTCTTCGCATCGGCGAGCGTGACGACCGGATCTTCCTCGTCGTACTCGACCGTGATCAACCCCGCCGCGTCCTCGGCGATGTAGCGATCCTCGGCGACGACCATCGCGATCGGATCGCCGACATGGCGCACGCAGTCGGTCGCCAGCACCGGCACCGGCACGACCGGCGCCGCGAGGAAGAAGCTCAGCATGTCGACATGAAAGCGCGCGAGGTCTTCGGCGATCAGCACCGCATGCACGCCGGGCAGCTGGCGCGCGACGGAAAGATCGATCGCCTTGATGCGGCCGCGCGCGATCGGGCTGCGATGGAACGCGACCTGTAGCATGCCGGGCAGGCCGACATCGTCGACGTAGACGCCGCGGCCGGTCAGCAGGCGCGCGTCTTCCTTGCGCGGCACGCGCTCGCCGATGTAGCGGCCGGTGCGCACGCCGCCCTGCGTATCGGGCGCGTTCATGCCGCTTCCCCGCCGAGCTTGAGCGCCGCGCGGCGGATGCCTTGGTAGCCAGTGCAGCGGCAGATGTGGCCGGACATGGCCTGCACGAGCGACTCGCCGGTCGGCTTCGCCGGCGCGGCGGTCAGTGCCGTCAGCGTCATGACGATGCCCGGCGTGCAGAAGCCGCACTGCAGGCCGTATTCGTCGCGCAGCGCCTGCTGCACCGGGCTCAGCGTGCCGTCATCGGCGGCGAGACCTTCGACCGTCGTCACGCTGCTGCCGTCGGCCTGTACCGCGAGCATCAGGCAGGAGCGCACCGCCTTGCCGTCGACGATGACCGTGCAGGCGCCGCAGACGCCGTGTTCGCAACCGACATGCACGCCGGTATAGCCGGCGTTGCCACGCAGGAAATCGCTGAGCGTCAGACGGCCTTCGACGTTCGCGCTGTGCGTGCGGCCGTTGATCGTGAGCTGAATCTGATGATTGCTCATGCGGCCTGCCTCAGATTCAGGGTGTCGCTCAGCGCCCGCGCAAACACGCGCTTGCCCACCGTACGCCGGTACTCGGCCGTCGCGTGCTGATCGTCGAACGGTGCGGTGTCTGCAATCGCCAGCTCGGCGAGCGCACGCGCATCGAGTGCAGCAATGGATTGACCGAGCAACGCCGCTTCGACCTGGCGCGCCTTGATCGGCGTCGGGCCCATGCCGAACCAGGCGATGCCGGCTTTCGTGATCTTGCCGTCCTGCACGCTGAGCGCACCGGTGAGGCCGACCAGTGCGAAGTCGCCCGGACGCTGTGCGAGTTCCTGGAACAGCCAGACCGTGCCGGTGGGCCATTCGGGAATGTGGATCGAGGTCAGCAGTTCGTCCGGCTCCAGCGCCGTCGCGTACGGCCCGAAGTACAGCGCGTCGGCGGCGATGCTGCGCGTGCCGCGCGTCGACTGCACTTCGACAGAAGCACCGAGCGCAACGGCGGTTGCCGGCAGTTCGGCGGCCGGTTCGCCGAGCGCGAT
Source organism: Fontimonas sp. FW305-C-3 (assembly GCF_058783185.1). Taxonomy (NCBI): domain Bacteria; kingdom Pseudomonadati; phylum Pseudomonadota; class Gammaproteobacteria; order Nevskiales; family Nevskiaceae; genus Fontimonas; species Fontimonas sp. FW305-C-3. The sequence continues at coordinate 122,671 of NZ_JBYSYK010000003.1, forward strand.
CGAACCGCCGATCGTGCCGCGGTTGCGCGTCTGGTGATGGCCGACGTGTTTCGTCGCGGTGACGATCAGCGGCTGCGCCTGCGCGAGCACCAGATCGGCGATCGCCTCGTTCTGCCGCGTCACCGGGCCGATGCGCGTGATGCCGGCATTGCGCGACACACCCTTGAGCGCGGCGATACGGTTGATGTCGATCAGGATGAATGGCTGGCTCATGCGCAGCGCGAGCAGCGGCATCAGCGTCTGGCCGCCGGCGATGATCGTCGCGCCGCCGCCCGCCTCGGTCAGCAGCTTGCAGGCTTCGTCGACCGTATGCGGCGCGTAGTAGTCGAACGGCGCCGGCTTCACCGCTTGTCCTCCAACAGCCGCGCGAGCAGCTGCGGATCGAGCGTGACGACCGGTGCGGCGGCACGGCGGCCGAACTCGAAACCGACGGCGCCGACGATCAGCAGCAGCAGACCAATCGCGATGCCCATCCAGTCGGCCTGGCCGACCCCACCGCCCTGGCCGATCAGGTAACCGGCTGCGGCCGCGACACCGACCGACAGCACCCAGACCAGCGGGCTGCCGCGCATCGCAGGTGCAGCCGCCGCACCTCGTGCAGCGACCGCGGCCTTCGCGGAAGGCGCGGGACCAGCGATGACGTTGCCGAACTGGCCGAAGAAGCGCGCCGCGAGCTGCTTGGCCGTCGCATCCATGATCGGCCCGCCGAGCTGCGCGAGACGGCCGCTGACCTGCGCGTCGACGTCGTAGGACAGCACGGTGACGCCGTCGCCGCCGTCCGACAGCTTGACCTTGGCGATGCTCTTGACCGAACCGACCGTGCCGCCCTGGCCTTCGATGATCAGCGTGTACGAATCCGGCGCGACGATGTCAGCCAGCTCGACCGCGCCGTTGAAGCGCGCACCGATCGGGCCGATCTTGATCTCGACCGTCGCCACCATGCGCGTATCGGATTCCTTGCTCAGCGACTGGCAGCCGGGAATGCAGCGGCGCAGCACTTCCGGATCGTTCAGGGCGTTCCAGACCTGTTGGCGGCTGGCTGGAATGCGTTGCTGGCCTGTGATCTGCATGTTCGGCTCTCTCTTCCTTCGGTGCGTTGCTGCCTGATGTTCAGCGCTTCATAACCTGTAGCCCGCGTGCAACCCGGGTTTCACCCGGGCTACGGTCGGACTCAGCGCTTCAATCGATACGCGACAACCGAATCGCCGGTCGTCGAGTGGTACATGGTGTGGCCGCCGGCGGCGATGACGACGTACTGCGTGCCGTTCGCCTCGTAGCTGACCGGCACCGCGGTGCCCGCGGCCGGCAGGTCCGACTGCCACAGCACCTTGCCGCTGTTGAGATCGAAGGCGCGCAGCGTGTCGTCCAGCGTGTAGCCGATGAACACCAGGCCGCCGGCCGTGACCAGCGGGCCGCCGGCGCCCGGCGTGCCGAGGTTCGTGTCGAAGTTGGCCCATGCCGGCGGCTTCATCGGCATCAGCTTGTCGATGCTGCCGAGCGGCACTTCCCAGACGATCTTCTTGTTGGCGAGATCGACGGCGGTCAGCGCGGCCCACGGCGGTGCCGAGCACGGCGAACCGAGCGGCGACAGCAGCGGCGAGATTTCGTAGACATACGGCGCGCCCTGCGCGGCGAACGCCATCGTGCCGCCCAGTTCGACCTTCTGGCCCTTGTTGTCCTTGGCCTGCGCAACCGGCACCAGCTTGACGATCGTCGGCACGCGGTTCGACGGCACGATCATCAGCCCGCTCGCGGGATCGTAGGCGCCGCCGCCCCAGTTCGGGCCGCCGCCGACCGACGGCGAGAAGATCGTGCCCTTCTCGCTCGGCGGCGTGAACGTCGGGCCGTAGTTCAGCGCCTCGACCTTGCGCTTGCAGAGCCAGCGGTCGATGAACGAAAAGCCCCAGGCGTCGTCCGGCGCGAAGCCCTGCTTGACCAGCGTCGGCATGCCTTCCGGGAACGGCTGCGTCGGCGACAGCACTTCGTCGGCGACCTTGCCGGCCTGCGGCACCGGCTTCTCGACGATCGGCACCAGCGGCTCGCCGGTCGCGCGGTTGAAGACGAAGATCAGGCCGGTCTTGTTGTTCTGCACCAGCGCCGGCACCTTCGAGCCGTCGTCCAGCGTCCAGTCGATCAGCAGCGGCTCCGACGGCGTGTCGTAGTCGAACACGTTGTGATGGACGAACTGGAAGTGCCAGGCCACCTCGCCGGTCGAGCCCTTCAGCGCGACGATCGACGACGAGTAGCGGTTGTCGCCGGCGCGCGTGCCGCCGAAGAAATCGCCGGACGGACTGGTTGTCGGCAGGTAGACCAGATCGAGCGCCTGATCGACCGCCATGTTGGCCCAGACGTTGCCGCCGCCGAAGCCTTCGGCCGTGCCCTTGGCCCAGGTCTTCGCCGCCGGGTCCGACGGATCACGCGGCAGCGGATCGAACTGCCACTTCGGCGCACCGGTGCGCGCGTCGTAGGCCAGCACGCGGCCGCTCGGCGCATCGACGCGCTGGTTGTCGGCAACCGCCGACCCGACGACGACCACGCCGTTGACGACCGCCGGCTTGGAGCCGGAGACGACCTCGCCGACAAAGATTTCCGGCTTGCTCTTCGGCATGACGACCTGACCGTTGTCGCCGAAGCCCGCGCAGCGCTTGCCGTCGCGTGCGTCGATCGCCATCAACCGGTAGTCGGCGGTGCCGAACAGGATGCGCGACTGGCAGGCCGCACCCACTGCGGCCTCTGGATCGACCCAGTGCGAGACGCCGCGGCACTTCTGCATGCCGACGACCGGATCCTTCGGATCGAAGGCCCAGCGTTCCTTACCGGTCGCCGGATCGAGCGCGATGATGCGGCGCGAGGTCGTGCAGATCACGAGGTTGCCGTCGATCAGGCTCGGCTGGTCCTCGAACGCGATCATCTTGCCGACGCTGTCCTTGGGCGGCGCTTCGCCGGTGTGGTACTCCCAGGCCAGTTCCAGATTGGCGACGTTGTTCTTGTTGATCTGCGTCAGCGGCGAGTACTTGGTACCGCGCTGATGCGACTCGGGGTCCGCCGCCTGGGCGCCGAGCGAGATGCCCAGCAGGATCAGCAATGCGGCACGGCAAGACGTTCTGAGGCTGGCTTTGAAGCGCACGACGAATCCCCTGTAATTTTGCTGTCAGAAGTATGACACTAATATCTGAACGTGATCTACTTAGCTCATAAAATGCGGCATCGCAGCATTTCCCTCGCGACGGAACGGCCGTGCTCAGATCCCCGATCCGAGCCGGATCAGCGGCGACATGATCAGCCAGTCGAGCATCTTGGCGACCTGTTCTGCAGGCATCGGCTCGGGCTGGCGCAGCCACCAGGACAGCACCTCGACGGTCGAGCTGGCGGTGACGATCACGCCGAGCTCGGCCGGAATCCAGCCGGACGAACGGGTCGACGCGACGATCATCGAGACCCGCACCAGCTCTTCCTGCACCGCCTTCTTCGCGCCACTGCTGAACAGCGCCGCCCAGACCTTGCGGTGCTCGTCGACGTAGGTGCACAGCGCCAGGCAGGCGGCCCGGGTATCGACATCCTCGAGCGCGGTCAGCGAGCGCGAGACCAGCTGCCGCACCTGGTCGCCGGCAACGTCGTCGAGCAGCGCTTCCTTGCTCTCGTAGTGGCGGAAGAACGTCGCGTAGCCGACGCCGGCCTCGGCGGTGATCTCACGCACCGTGATCTGGTCGAAGGCACGCTGGTCGATCAGCGCCAGCAGCGCGGCGCCCAGCGCGGCGCGCGACCGCACCATGCGGGCGTCCTTGATATCCGACGTCTTCGTGTTTGACGTCTTCGCGCTCGGCTGCTTATGATCCATCTGTATCATATTTGGCAGTCTAACCGGCAATTCCGGACTTGGGTAGAGGGTCCGGCGCCCTGTTTTCGGAGTCATGGAATGACCGAGTTTCGCCGTCACCGCCTCATCGCAGGCCCGCTGTGCACCGCACTGCTCGTACTGGCAACCGCCGGCGCCGCGCTGGCCGCCGACGCCGGCGGCTGGAAACTGCAGAAGGACAAGGACGGCATCCAGATCTCGACGCGCCCCGTCGCCGGCTGGGAAATCCATGAAGTACGCGGCCAGGTCGTCATCGACGCGCGCCTGCCCAGCGTCGTCGCGACCATCACCGACGAAGCCGCAACGCCGGAACTGACCGATCTGGTCAAGCATTCCGAAGTGCAGAACCGCGAGAGCGATACGCGCTATCAGATCTATGCGCAGATGAAGATGCCGTGGCCGGTCAGCAATCGCGACATCGTCAACCAGCGCGAAGTCGTGCAGGACCCGCAGACGCTCGCCGTCACGATCACCGACACCGCGACCACCGCCGGCATTCCGCCGAACAAGGACTATGTGCGCATCGTCAAATCGACCCAGCGCTGGGTGCTGACGCCGCAGGCCGACGGCGGCGTGCTCGTCGAGTCTTACATCCTGTCCGATCCCGCCGGGCCGATTCCGTCGTCGATCATCAACGCCATGTCGGTCAGCACGCCGTTCAAGACGCTGACCAAGCTGCGCGAACTGGTCAAGCGGCCGAAGTACGCCGATGCGAAACTGACTTACATCACCGAGAAGTCCGGCGCCTGACCCGGCACCGCCCCAACCCGCCAGCGCGATTTCGAGCGAGCCCCGCATGCCCAAGATCCTCTTCATCGAACACAACGGCACCGAACATGTCGTCGAGGCCGAGATCGGCAAGTCGCTGATGCAGACCGCGCTCGACAACATGGTGCCCGGCATCGTCGGCGATTGCGGCGGCTGCTGCAGCTGCGCGACCTGCCACGGCTACGTTGATCCGGCGCAGTGCGACAAGCTGCCGGCGAAGAGCGAAGAGGAAGTGATGATGCTCGACGGCGCGCTGCGCGTCGAAGACAACAGCCGCCTGACCTGTCAGCTGATCGTCAAGGAAGAACTCGACGGTCTGATCGTGCGCCTGCCGCCCAGCCAGTTCTGAATCTGTTTTTCGCAGCGCGTCCGGCGATCGAGTTCGTCGGGTGACGGCTTTGGCCCGCAACAAGGCTCGCCCGATATCCAGTTCGGAATAAGTGCAGATGAAATGATTCCTTCATTTCGAATAAATGCCTGCCTAGAGTAAGGACTCCGGCTTGTTGCCGAGCCGGCTGCAACTCCTCCAGCACGTCGTATCTTGGCCAACGGGACTGACCCTGTTCCCGTTGGCCTTCCTTTTTCTGCCACCGCACGCGGCTTCCTGATCAGGCCGCTTTTAGCCCCGCATCTCGATTCATATGCGCCCTAAACTCGTTGCACGTTCGCTGGCAAGTTATCAGGACAAGTGCTGTGAAGACTGGACCCGCGGACTGCCGGCTCGCCCGGCCAATGCGCTCAAGCGATACGGATTCTCCAGCCGGGCGGAAGTGGCCGCGGTGCCCCAGCAGGTGCTGTGGCAGGTCGAAGGCCTTGGGCGTGGCGGCATGGCCGAGCTCATGTCCTGGCTGCGACAGCGTGAAGACGATACCGAGCATCGCCCGACCTTGGCGGAAACCGGGCTGAACCCATAATGCCGGCGCTTTGCCAGCGGCGATGGGCATCACTCCGCGGATCGAAGCCCGCCGCGGAATAAGCAGAGGCCCCGAAAGTCTTTCCAATCCGGAACCGCGGACTCCTAGCATCCTCGAATCTCGATTGACCGAAGGACCGGCATGAAGCTGTCTTGCTCGAAACCGCTCGCAGCGCTGGCTGCGCCAAGGCCGATGTCGGGCATCCTGCGGTCTCTGCTGCTGATGCTCTGCGCGGCGACGATGCCCGGTGCGCTGGCGAACACCGGCGAGTGGCGCCTCGAGCGGGACCGGGACGACATCCGGATCTACACGCGCCCCGTCGGCAACAAGGAGATCCGCGAGATCCGCGGCAACATGCAGGTGGTCGCGCGCCTCAGCAGCGTCGTGGCCGTGCTGACCGACATCGGCGCCCGTCAGCTGCTCAGCGACTCAGTGTCCGAGGCCACGGTGATACAACGCGACAACAGCACGCGCTATCAGGTGTATTCGGTTCTGAAAGCGCCTTGGCCGTTTTCAAAGCGCGACCTGCTCAACCAATGCGAGATTGTTCAGGATCCGCAAACCCTGGCGGTGACCATCAGCAGTTTTGCGTTGACCGAAGGCCTGCCGCTGAAGGACGGCCACACCCGCATTGTGGACTCCCGCCAGAGCTGGCGGATAACACCGGCCGAGGGCGGCGCAGTCGACGTCGAGCTGCTTGCATTTACCGATCCCGGCGGCACGGTACCCGCTTCACTGATCAACAGCCTGTCGGTCAGCTCGCCGTTCAAGACGCTGGACGCCTTGCGAGCGCTGAGCCAGCAACCGCTGTATCGCGACGCCGCGCTCGAGTTTGTCAAAGAACCCTAGCGGCGACTCGCGCGCCTGCTCTGCCGGCGGTGAGTGGTTGATGGGCGCAGCCATCGTCCATCACTATGCTGTAGCGCTTATCAAGGACAGCGATCAAGAACATGGAATCTGCCGCAACGACCTGGCGCGTCGGCGCCGCCAAACGCGAGATCGTCTTCTCCGGCGACGGCATCGGCATGATGGGCTACGGTCGGGCGACCAATGTCATCAAGGGCCGCGCAACGTCTTTGTACGCTCGCGCGTTCTGCTTCGCGGACACGGCGGACACCGCGGTGTTCTTCGCCCAGGCCGAAGTGTGCATGGTCTTTCCGGAAATCAAGCGGGCCGTCCTGGAACGGTTGCAGCAGAAGCACGGCGCGAGGGTTTTCCGCGACGACAATGTGCTGCTTGCCTCGCAGCACACGCATAGCGCGCCGGGCGGCTACTCGCATTTCCCGTTCTACAACTTTTCGATTCCCGGCTTCCGACCGCAGATCTTCAATGCCATCGTCGAGAGCCTGACGGATGCGCTCGACGGCGCCTGGACAGGCCGGCAGCCGGCCGTGCTGGGATTTACCCATGGCGATTTCCCGGACGATGTCGATGTTGCGTTCAATCGTTCGCTCGCTGCCTACAATCGCAACCCCGACGTGACCCCGCTGCCGGCCGGCGAGACCCATCGCGCGATCGAGCGAACGATGTGGTTGCTCAAGGCGGAGGCCCTCGATGGCCGCGCGATCGGGCAGATCAACTGGTTTGGCGTACATCCCACCAGTGTCGGCAATCGCAACACGCTGGTTTCCTACGACAACAAGGGCTACGCCGCGGAGGCCGTGGAGCAAGCGCTGGGCGGCGACGCGGTTGCCATCTTCGCGCAGCAGTTCGCCGGCGATGTATCGCCCAACGCGCAAGGCAGCGGCAAGCAGGGCTGGCCCAAGGGCCGCTACAAGGACGATCACGAGAGCGCGCGCTTCAACGGCCGCTTGCAGAGCGATCACGCGCTGCGCCTGCTCGGCGCGCTGCGCAAGGAACAAGGCCTGCAGGATGCGACGCTGGATGCCGCGCTGCTGCGCAGCGATCTGTCCGACGTCGAGTGCGATGCCGATTTCACCGGCGGCCGCATCGGCGAGCGGACTTCAGCGCCCTGTCATGGACTGGCCTTCTTCGGCGGATCGCCGATCGACGGACCCGGCGCACCGAAGCCGGTGCTGGCCTTGCTGAAAGCACTCGCGCGCGGCAAGCGCTGGCGCGACGATCGACGCATGCGTCGCGCGGACGCAGCGCAACAGGCGGCTTACGAAGCTCAGCAGCGTGCGCAGTGGCCGAAGCTGATCGTGTCGGAATCCGGCATCGGCCGCCTGCTCGGCATGAACACAGTGCAGAACCTGCCGGGCGCACTCGATCCCATCCTGCAGGAAATGCAACGCCAGGAACGCGCGGGTGCGCTGGAAGAAAAGCCCTGGGTGCCTTGCGTGCTGCCGCTGCAATTCCTGCGCATCGGCGAGTTGGCATTGATTGGCTTTCCCGGCGAGATCACGACGCAGGCCGGGCGCCAGCTGCGCGAACTCTGCGCCGAACTGCTCGCTCCGGCCGGCGTGCGCCACGTGCTCATCTCTTCGTACGCCAATGCTTACTTCGGTTACTGCACCACGCATGCCGAGTATCAGGAGCAGCTTTACGAGGGCGGGCATACGACGTTCGGCAACCGCACTCACGACGCCTTTCGCACGGAATACCGCAGGCTGTTGCGCGAGTGCCTGAAGCCGGCCGCACAGCGGCAGTTGTCCGGTCCCGATGAAGAGCGCTTCTCGGCGCAGACGCTGGCCTTGCGTACGGTGGCGTAGTCACCCTTAAGGCATATGCATATGGATACATATTCTTGGTCGGCATATGGATTCCATTGGCAGTGTCTTGCATCCTTAGGCGGCTCGGGGGAACGTCTGCATGGATCACACGGCCATGTCGGACACCGCTGGCAAGCGGTACCCGTCGACCGGACCGGTGCAATCAAGGCAGACGCAAATCGAATGTTGAGCGATACAGGAAGAAAGCTGCTGGCCGCAGGCCTCGCGACGTGGGCCAGCTTTGCGTTCGCGCAGCCGGAGACCGGCGACGCGGAAGAAAGCACGCCGGCCATCGAGGCCGAAGCGCCGGCGACGGCGTCCGAGCCGCTGCTGGATACGATCCCGCTGCCGCAGGCCACACCAGCGCCTCAGGACCTTGCGGAGAAAGCCCCTTCGGCGACAGCGTTGGAAGAAATCGTCGTCACCGCTCGCCGCCGCGAGGAGCGTGCGCAGGATGTGCCGATCTCCCTCGCCGTCCTCGATGGCGATGCGCTGGGTGCTGCCGGCCTGACGCTTGCGACCGATATCCAGGAACGCGTTCCCGGCCTCGTCGTCACGGTGCCCAATCCGCGGCTGACCAGCTACACGATCCGCGGCCTTGGCTCCAGTTCGGTCAACGACGGCATCGAGAGCAGCGTCGGCCTGTTTCTCGACGGGGTCTACCTCGGTCGTCAGGGCCTGTCCTTCTTCGACCTGGTCGATCTCGATCGTGTCGAGATCCTGCGCGGGCCGCAGGGCACGTTGTTCGGCAAGAACACCACGGCCGGCGCGATCAACCTCGTCACCAAGATGCCGACGCATGCGTACGAGGCGAATCTCGAAGGCACGGTCGGCGATTACGGCCTCAAGCTGCTGCGCGGCAGTGTCGGCGGCCAGGTCTTCGAAGACCAGACCCTCGCCGGCCGCCTGACCGGTTACGTCAGCCAGCGCGACGGCATGATCGACAACGTCTACAACGGCCATGACCTCAATGAACGCAACAAGTGGGGCTTGCGCGGTCAGCTGCTGTGGACGCCGTCGTCGGATCTGAACTGGCGCTTCATCGCCGAGTACGGCAGCACCGACGAAGAATGCTGCGTCTATCCGCTGATCGGCCCGGTGCGCGCCGCCGTGCAGGCCCGCGACGATTTCATGGAGTACACGCGACCGTCGCTGAATCCCTACGACCGCGTCACCGATTCCGACAACGTGACGGATGTCGACATGCAGCAGAAGGCGCTGTCCGCGGAGTTCAACTGGGACCTCGGCGACGATCACCGCCTGACCGGCATCAGTGCGTGGCGCGACTGGTACTTCCTGCCAGCCAACGACGATGCAACGTCGCTGGAGCTGGTCGCGACCGGCACGCTCAACGAGCACAGCCAGCTCAGTCAGGAGTTCCGCCTCGATTCGAGTTTCGACGGCTTCGACACCGTGCTCGGCCTGTTCTACCTGCGCCAGGATTTCAACGGCAACGAAAGCGTGCTGCTCGGCGAAGACATGGTCGGCTGGACCTTCGGCGGCCTGATCCGCGAACGCACCGGCCTGCCGCTGACCGAAACCACCTTCGGCCCGGTGCTGTATCTGGTGATCCCGCCGGCCACGCTGGACGGCACGCTGATCAACACGACGTACACGCAGACCACCGACAGCCTTGCCGGCTTCGGCTCGGTGAACTGGCATCTGACCGATCGGCTCGACCTGACCACCGGCCTGCGCTACACCTACGAGTGGCGCGACTCCGAGGTCAGCCGCGCCCGCACCGGCGGTTGCCCGGAGTGCACGGCGCTGAACCTCATCAACCCGGTCATGCAGCTCGCAGGGCTGTATGACCTGACGGTCGAAGGCCTGCTCGACGCGATCGCCGGCGGCGCGTATTACCGCGCGACCAAACGCAACGAAGGCAATGCCTCCGGCCAGGTCGCGCTGAGCTACAAGCTGCTGCCGAACCTGATGACCTACGGTTCGGTGGCGCGCGGCTACAAGGGCGGCGGCATCAACCTGGGCGTCACCGGCGAATCGGTGAAGCCGACGTTCGAGCCGGAAGAAGCCACCGCCTACGAGATCGGCGCCAAGGGCCAGTTCTTCGGCAACCGCCTGTCGATGTCGCTGGCGCTGTATCACACCGACATCCGCGACTACCAGGCGCTGACCTTCGACGAGGAAGACACGGTCATTCCGAATCCGCGTCAGATCAACCTGCTGAACGTCGGCAAGGTGCGCCTGCGCGGCATCGAGCTGGACGCGTTCGGCTTTGCATCCGAAGGCCTGCGCCTGCGCGGCGGCGTCGCCTACAGCGACGCGATCACCGTCGACTTCGACAATGCGCCGAACGAGGACACCCGCGACAACGACCGCGATCTCAGCGGCGAAACGCTGTTCAACGCACCGCGCTGGTCGGCCACCGCCGGCGCCGAGTACGGCTATTTCTTCGGCAGCGGGCTTGAAGGCTATGGCGCCGTCGACGCCATGTATCGCAGCGGCTACTGGGGCACGGTCGAGCACGGTCGCTCCACGTACATCGACGGTTACACGCTGACCAGCCTGCGCCTCGGCGTGCGCGACAGCGGCCAGGCCTGGGATGTGTGGGTCTGGTCGCGCAACATCTTCGACGAGGAGTACATCGCCGGCGTCTATCCGCTGTACGGCGTCGGCGACTACGGCGCCTATGCCGGCGATCCGCGCACCTGGGGCGTGACCGTGCGCGCGAACTTCCGATGAGCGCCACCGAATTCGCTGAAGGGCTCCACACCATGACGGCCGACTATCCACGTTTCACCCTCGGGGATGCACTGACCCAGGCGCAGATCGAACACTTCCGCGACTTCGGCTTCCTGCATTTCCGGAACTTCATCGACGCCGCGCAGGTTCGCACGCTGGTGCAGGCGTCGACCGAAGTTCAGCAGCAGTGGCTGAAGGACGATGTGCAGAAGGTCAACGGCGTGCCGATCCGTTATGGCGTCGACCTCGATGGCCAGCCGATCGTGCAGCGTTTCGCCTTTGCCAACCAGCATCATCCGGTGCTTGCCGGCTTCCTCGAAGATCCGCGCTTCAAGCTGCTGTTCCCGCTGATCGGCAAGCCCGACGTGCGCGTCGGCGGCGACGAGAAGGACGGCCTGGTCATCAACCATTACGTGCATACGCCGGGCAGCGTGCACAGCCGCCTGGGCTGGCACACCGACGGCCTGCGCGACATCTTCCTCGGTACGCGCCTCGAGCCGCTGCTCAACGTCGGCGTGCATCTCAACGATCTGGGACCCGAGCACGGCGGCCTGCGCCTGATTCCGGCGACGCACCAGCAGAGCGTGTGGAGCATGCTGTTCCGCAAGCGCTACTTCCGCGACCACGGCGTCGATCCCGAGGAGGTCGCGGTGATTCCCGCCGCCGGCGATCTGACCGTGCACGATGGCCGGCTCTGGCATCGCGTGGCGCAGTCGACCATCGAAGGCGAGCCGAGCCGCCGCCGCGTGATGTACATCCCGGTGATCTCCGGCAAATACCAACCCAAGCACGCCAACAGCCCGACGCCGTTCTACCAACGCCTGGCCGCCTTCGCGAAATGAGCACCGGCATCCGCCCTGGCGACGTCGCGATCGTCACCGGCGGCGCATCCGGCATCGGCCTGGGCCTGGTCGAGGCGCTCGCCGCCGCCGGCGCACGCGTTGCCCTGGTCGACCGGCTTGAGGCCGCTGCGCGGAACGCCGTCGCCGCACTTGGATTTCCCGCCGGACAGGTCAAGGCCTACGGTGTCGATGTCGCCGATGCGGAAGCGGTGAATGCACTGGCGGCTGCCGTCGCGGCGGACTGGGGCCGCATCGACTACCTGTTCAACAACGCCGGCATCGGCATGGCCGGCGCACTCGCCGACACCCCGCGCGAAGACTGGCGGCGCATCCTCGATGTGAATCTGTGGGGCGTCATCAACGGCATCCACGCCGTGTATCCGCGCATGATCACGCAAGGCCGTGGCCATATCGTCAACACGGCCTCCGGCGCAGGCCTGGGGCCGCGTCCGTTCATGGTGCCCTACGCGACCAGCAAGCATGCCGTCGTGGGGCTTTCGACCTCGCTGCGCGCCGAAGCGGCCATGCACGGCGTCGGCGTCAGCGTGGTCTGCCCCGGCAACATCGCGAGCAACATGCTCGGCACGACGACCTTCCGCAATCTGGATGGCGACGGCCTGCGCGCCGCGGTGCCGTTCAAGCCGATGCCGGCCGACGAGTGCGCGCGTCGAATTCTCGTTGGCGTCGCGAAGAATCGCGCGATCATTCCGGTGCAGTGGATCGCCTTCGCCGAGTGGTGGCTGTATCGGATCAGTCCGGCCTTGTACGCGAAGATCGCGGCGTTTCGCGCCAGCAAGTTCCGCCAGCATCAGCGCAGCGGCGGGTCGCCGTCTTGAGTGCGGCGCCACAACGCCGCTGGATTTTCCTGCGCGGGTTGATGCGCGAGCAGCGCCACTGGGGCGAGTTCCCGCAGATCTTCCGCACGCAGCTTGGCGACGCCGACGTGCTGACGCTCGACCTGCCGGGCAACGGCGCGCTGAATGCGCAGCCGAGTCCGGACCGCATCGAGGCGAATGTCGAATACCTGCGTGCGGAGTTGCGCCGCCGCGGCGTGCCGCCGCCGTATCACGTGCTCGCCAATTCCCTGGGTGCGATGGTCACCGTGTCCTGGGCGGCGACCTATCCGCAGGAGCTCGCTGGCGCAGTGCTGATCAATACCAGCCTGCGGCCGTACAGCGCGTTCTGGCAGCGCATGCGCCCGACGGCCTGGCCGACATTGCTGCGCATGGCGTTCACCGCGCCGGATGCGCGGACGGTCGAGCGCGCGATTCTGAAGCTGATCAGCCGCTATCCCGAACGTACCGGCGCAGCCATCGAAGACTGGATCGCCTGGCGCGGCGAAACGCCGGTGTCACGCGGCAACGCGTTGCGCCAGCTGATCGCTGCCGCGCGCTTCCGCGCGCCGCCGGCGCCGCCCGCCGTACCCTTGCTGCTGCTGGTCGGCGCCGGCGACCGCCTCGTCGATCCACGTTGTTCGCGCCGTATTGCGCAGGCCTGGAACTGCGCGCTCGCCGAGCATCCGGGCGCGGGGCACGACTTGCCGCTGGACGATGGACCGTGGGTGGCACAGCAAGTGCAGCGCTGGCTGGCCACTTAGTCCCCTCGCCCCGCTTGCGGGGAGAGGGTCAGGGTGAGGGGCGCGCCGCAAGCGAAAGCGGCCCCTCATCCGCCCTTCGGGCACCTTCTCCCCGCACGCGGGGAGAAGGAGAAGTCCCAGTGCCTAATCGCGGCGTAGTGTGGGGTTGCTGTGAATCGCGCTCTGCTCGCCGGTAACGGCGATCAGCCAATGCAGGATCAGCGCCGCCCAGAGGCTGCCGCTGTGCAGGGTCATCAGCGCAAACAGCACGCCCATCGCCACGCTGCCGAAGGTCTCGCCGGCGTCCTTGTGCAGATGCGCGTAGGCGTACAGCGCACTGCTCGCGAAGACGCCGGGCCACAAGCCGAACTCGCGGGTCAGCCAGATCAGGCACAGGCCGCGGAAGAACAGCTCATAGCCGGACAGATAGACCAGCCAGGCAAGCGAGTTCAGCACCTGCCGGCGCCGGCTCCAGTGCGTCAGGCGCATCTGCGGATACAGCGCATGCCGCTTCGGCTGCGCGGCGCCGCGCGCAATCAGCGGCAGCAACAGCAGCGCCGCAGCCAGCACCCAGATCAGCGTGCGCAGTGGATTGCCGACGGCGAGACCCAGCGCTGCGGGCGACAGGTTCACGATGGCACCGACCAGGACCGCGGCGCTGCCGAGCCACAAGCCACCGGTCACGCGCTGCGCCAGCACGCTGGCGATTTCCAGACGTTCGCCCGCATGGCGCCGAGCCAGACGCGGGCGCCATTGCGGTGCCTGCAGGAAGTAGTGATAGATCGGATAGATCAGGCTGATGCCGGCAAAGGCGATTGCGATGTCGCCGGCCGGCCATGTCCAGAACTCGCTCATCGCAGCCATCCCAGTTGCCGATAGCCGTCCGCGGTCTGGCGCAGCCGCTGCGCCAGCGGCGCCGGCGCAAAGCCCAGCGTGCGCTTCGCCTTCTCTGCGGAGCACAGCCAGGGACCGCTGGAGAGTTCGCGCGCCTTGTCGAGATTCATCAACTGCGGCCGGTCCGTGACGCGCCCTTTCAATTCACCGAACGCGCCCGCGATGCGCAGCACCATCGGCGGCACGGCCAGCACGCGAGGCGCAGGACGCTCCATCGCCGTGGCGATCATTGCGCCCAGTTCGGACAGCGTCGGCGTCTCGTCGGCGCTGGCGTAGTAGTAGCCCTGCCCGTCTTCGAGGTCGCCGCGCGGCGGCAGGCGTTCGCCATGCAGCAGGGCGGCCCGCAACAGCTCGGCGAGATCGGCCGCATGCACCATCGACAGACGGTGACGATTGCCGCCCGGCACCGGATGCCAGCCGGCGCCGGCGGAACGGAACAGCGTCAAGGCCGAACGGTCGGTTTCGCCGAAGACCATCGGCGGGCGCACGACGCTGATCGGCACGATCGCGGCGCTGGCAGCTGCCGCGCGTTCGGCGTCGAGCTTGACCCGGCCATAGATCGAGATCGGCGTTGCCGGCATCGACTCGGTTCGCGGCGCCGCAGTCGGTGCGGGTCCGGCGGCGGCCAGAGAACTGACGACGACCAGCGGCGGCGGTGTCGGCATGGACGCGCAGGCGGCAGCGATATTCGCCGTGCCATTGACGTTGGCGCTCGCGAACGCCGGCCGCCACGGCGCCTTGAGCATCGCCGCCGCATGGATCACACCATCGACACCGCGCAGCGCCGGTGCCAGCGACGCGGCATCGGTCATGTCGCCGATGACGCAGCGCGCACCGAGCGCTTCGAGCGCGGCGCGATCCGCGCTCGGGCGCAGCAGGCAAACGGCTTCGTCGCCGCCGGCAAGAACGGCACGCACGACATGCCGGCCGATGAAGCCGGAGGCGCCGGTGACGAGAATGCGGGCCATGTCTTGAGTCTGCGGACGCGTGCCGCTTACTTCGCCGCTGCCGCGGAATCAGGCGCAGGTGCGACGCTGCGATAGAGGCTGCCGACGACCTTGCGCAGCAGCAGGCGCGGCACCAGGCGCGGGACGAAGGCCATCACGCGATTGGTCCAGCGCGGCACGATGATCGCGCGATTGCTCGCGAGCCCGGCCAGCGTGATTCTGGCAACGTCCGCCGGTTGCATGACCAGCGCCGCCGGCGCCGCCTTCTCGACGTCGATGCGTGCCTTGTCGAAGAACGGACTGGCGGTGGTGCCGGGACACAGCACCGACACCTTGACGCCACGCGGCGCCAGCTCTTCGCGCAGGCTTTCCGAGAAATTCAGCACGTAGGCCTTGCCGGCGGCGTAGTTGCTCATCCAGGGCCCGCACATGAAGCCGGACACCGACGACACGTTGAGGATCTGCCCCTCGCCGGCGCGCGCCATGCGGCCACCGATGGCGTGACACAGGCGCACCAGCGCAAGGACATTGACCTGCAGCTCCTGCTGCTCGTCGGCCCAGGGCAGATCGACGAACGCGCCGCTGGTGGCGAAGCCGGCGTTGTTGACGAGCAGGCCGACGCGCAGCGATCCGCGGTCGATGAACTCGAGCAGGGCTTCAACGTCGGCGGGTTTGCCGAGGTCGCTGACCTGGGTCCGCACTTCGACGCCGTGGCGCTGACGCAGCTCCGCGGCCACCGACTCCAGAGCGTCGGCGCGGCGTCCGACCAGCAGCAGTGCATCGCCCCGCGCCGCCAGCGCTTCGGCGAGTGCCAGGCCGATCCCGCTGGTGGGGCCGGTGACGAGGCTGAACGAAGGGCTGGGTGCGGACATGCGTGCTCCACGCTGGGTTGGAAAAAAAGAACGCCGTATTGTGTCTGTTGTGCCGGCCGCATGCTGCGGATTTGGCTCGAAGCTTGCAGTCGTTATTTGGATAGCGCCCGGCGGTATTTCACAAGCCCGGCGCGACCGCGTATCACTGCACGGCCTCTCCACCCTCCTGCCCCGGCACCATGCTCAGCGGACTCGAAAGCGCTGTCGTCCAGTTCTCCCCCGAAGGGATGCGCGCGCTCAATGCCGCGCAGGCGCTGATGATGTTCATCGTCAGCCTGTACCTGGGCGGCGCCGCCTTGCGCGAAGCGCGCCGCTTTCCGCGCGCGGTCGCGATCGGCCTGCTGTCGCAATGGCTGCTGCTGCCCGTGCTGACGGTGGCGTTGATCGTGATCCTGGAGATTCCGCTGTGGCCGGCGCTCGGCCTGCTGCTCGTGGCCGCCTGCCCGGGCGGCAATGCGTCCGGCTTCCTGACCCTGCTGTCTCGCGGCAGCCTCGCCGTCTCGGTCAGCACCACCGCCGTGTCGATGCTGGCAACGGCGCTGCTGACGCCGCTGGTGTTTGCCGCCGGCACCGCGTTCGCCGGTCTTTCGCAGGAAGATCGTGCGCTGCAGATCGAGCCACGGCTGGTGCTCGAAACAGTGCTCCTGCTGCTCGTGCTGCCCCTGTGCGCGGGCCTGCTGTTCCGGCGTTTCTTCCCACGCGCGGTGCAACGCATACGCGGACCGCTGAAGGCCGCGCTGGGCGGCTTGCTGCTGCTCGCGATCTTCGGCGCGCTGCAGACCAACGGCACGGTGCTCAAGGACTACGCGCTCGCGGTCGCGCCCTGGGTCATCGGCCACAACGCGCTCGCGCTGGCCGGCGCTTACGGCCTGGCTTGGCTCGCCCGCTTGCCGGAAGCCGATCGGCGCAGCATCGCCATCGGCACCGGCATCACCAACTCCGGCATCTGCCTGCTGCTCGTCTTCAGTTTCTTCGGCGGCTCGGGGGCGATGGCCGTGATCGCGGTCGCCTGGAGCGTGTGGCGCCTGATCACCGGCGGGCTGCTCGCGTTGCTATGGTCGCGCATGCCGCCGGCAGCGCAGACGGCGAATGCGCCTGAGCCCGAGCGGGACGGCGCGCGCGGCTGACAAGGCTTGCCCGGCCTTCGCCTCGCTAGGCGCGGAACGCATCCAGCTTCGCGACGGAGCGCAAATAGAAGAACGGCGCGCGCTCGTTGGTCGCGGAGAACAACGCGACGACGACGTCGCGGCCCGGCGACACGTACAGGCTCTGCCCGTGGAAACCGCCCTTCCACAGATCGCCGTCGTCGAACACTGCATCCCATTGCCAGGAACAGGCCACCGGCGCTTCGCCGAGCCAGGTCGAGAACTTGTCCATCTTGGCGTTGCCGGGGTACAGCGCGCGGCGGCCGCCGTGCTGAATCATCTTCAGCGTCTCGTCGGACAGCAGCTTGCCGTTCGCACGGCCGCTGGGCGTCAGCAGCAGACCGAAGCGCGCCATGTCGCGCAGGCGCGACGAGAACATGCCGTGGGCAATCGCGTTGCCCTGCGGCGACAGGCCCATCATGCCGTCGCCTTCGGCACCCATGCGCGACCAGATGCGTTCGCTCAACACATCGGCATAGCGCTGGCCGGTCGCTCGCTCGATCAGCAGCCCCAGAACGTTGGTGTTCGCCGAAGAGTATTCATAGTGCTCGCCGGCGGGGCGCTTGCGCGTCATGCTCAGCAGTGCTTCGTTGTGGCCCGGCACCGCCCCGCTCTCCGGCACCGCGATCTTCTCCGCGGCGATCAGCCAGCTCAGCTCGGACTGCGGCGAGACATAGGACGTGACATCCAGCTCTTCGGCATTGATGCCGCTGCAATGGTCGGCGACATCGCGCACCGGCGTGCCTTTCCAGGCGCTGTCGGCGAACGCCGGCAGATAGTGTTCGACCGGCGCATCCGGATCGAGCTTGCCATCGACCGCCAGCTGCGCCGCCAGCGTGCCGGCCAGCGCCTTGGCGGACGACCACCACAGGTGATTGTCGGTTGGCCGCATCCCCGGATAGCGTTCGAAGACGATGCGGCCCTTGTGCAGGACGAGATACCCCTGCACCTGCGCGCGCGGATCGATCAGCATCTGCTCCAGCGACAGGCAGCCGAGCGGCGTGGTCATCTGCAGCGCGCCGATCTCGCGCCCGAGGTCCGGCTCGGCGATCGGCAGTTCGCGCACCGCGCCGTCGCGCGCGACCGTCTGGTGCGGGAAGAACTGCGCCATGTTGAGGTACATGTACTGCGTCTGGTCTTCGCCCAGCGGCGTCTTTGCCGGGGCGTAATCGCGCTGCAAGGCATAGGCCTCGTCGGCGGAGTATCCGAGCGCGGCGGACTTCAATGCCGCAGGGATGGCGCGATCCGTCATGAGCCTTGTCTTCAGTCCCAGGGATTTTCGACGCGCGGCCAGAAATGGTTGTCGCGCCGGGTGAACGTCAACTCCGAGAATGCCTGCGAAGTCGACCCTGGCGTGCCGATGTACAGCACCTCCTGCGCGATCGGCGCGAAGGCGGTGTGGAAATGCTGCGAGGACTTGACGACGATCATCTGCTTGTCGGCCAGCGTGATGCCGAGCTTCTCGAAGCAGTCCCTCGAGAAGACCTGCGAGCGCACGGTGTTCAGCATGATGTCGATGCCGCCGTCAGTCCGCACCCACACCGCCGTGCCCAGCGGGCGTTCGGCGCCGATGCCTTCCTGGCTGTGCCGTTCGAGGATGGCGCGCACGGTGACATCGACGTCGATCGGATCGCCCGACATCGGGCCGCACTTGCCGCCGATGCGCAGGCTGAGCCGCGCATCGACACCGGCGCTCTGGCACAGCGCGACCGCGCCGAGGTCCCAGAAGCAGCCGATCACGGCGTTGCCGATGCCGGCGTCGAGCATGGACCGCAGCACGAACGTACTGTCGCTCATCGCACCGCCGCCGGCGTTGTCGCCGATGTCCGCCAGCACATAGGGCTTCTGTGCCGGCGCGCTGGCCTGCCGCAGCGCGGCGGCAATCGTCAGCGGCGGATCGTAGGTCTGCATGCGCAGGTCGCGGAACTCGCGGGCGAGCTGCTGCGCCAGCGCCTCAGCCTTGGCGGGGTCGTTGTCGGTAACGACCCACAGCTTTGCGCCGCATTCGGGGACATCGCCCCAGGGGAATCCATGACCCAGCGACACCGTCAGCACGCCATCCCTGCCTTCCAGGTCCTGCATGCGCCTGACGAAGGACACCATCGGCTCGCGCGTGGTGTGCCACAGGCCGATCATCCGGCAGTCGATCATCGACGTCGTCGGACGGATGCGGCCCGCGGCCTGCTGCGTCAGCAGCGCATACAGTTCGCGCAGGCGGTCGATGCCGTCGGTATGCGGATATTCCTTGAAGGCGATGATGATGTCGGCATGCGCCTGCATGCGCTCGGTCGTGTGGCAATGCAGGTCGAGCTCGACGCCGATCGGCACCTGCGGGCCAACGATCGCGCGCACCGCCTCGATCAGATCGCCTTCGCAGTCGTCGTAGCCCTGCGCGACCATCGCGCCATGCAGGGTCAGCTGCACCGCATCGACCGGCAGTGCCACGCGCAGATCGTCGAGGATGATCTGGCGGTAGTCTTCGTACACCGCACGCAGCGTCGGTCCGGACGGCTGGGCGAAGGCGCTGAGGCTCTCGACGACCGTATGGCCGTCGGCGGCCGCGAGGCGGCGGATCTCGGCATGGAATACACCGACGCCGGTCGGGTCCTTGAGCCCGGCGTCGCCACGGTAGACGCCCTGCAGCTCGAAATCGATCCGCCCGGTCGGCACCACGCCGGCGGTATTGGTTTCGGTGGCAAGCATCGCGACGAACAGTTTCATGGATCAATCACCGGCATTCGTAGTCCGCGCAATCTGACAGGGCGCCGCTCTGGCGTCATCCGTGAAAGTACCGGCACGCGCGCCAGGTCCCGTGCTTCCACGGATGGCGTCCGCCGCCGCGCAGTGCTCCACTGCCGCTCATGAAACGACAACTCACGCTCAAGCCGGTCAGCTGGCGCTTCAAGGAACCGTTCAAGATCGCGCGCGGCACCCGCACGGTCGCCGTCGCGCTCGCGGTCGAGCTGCGCGAAGGCGCGTCCATCGGCCGCGGTGAAGCCGGCGGTGTCGGCTATCGCGGCGAGACGCCGGAAACGATGACCGCGCAGATCGAACAGGTCCGCCAGGCGATCGAGGACGGTGCGAGCCGCGCCGACCTGCTCGGGCTGCTGCCCGCCGGCGGCGCGCGCAACGCGATCGACGCTGCACTGTGGGACCTCGAAGCAAAGCAGACCGGCGTGCGCGCCTGGACGCGCGCCGGCGTACCGCAGGGCGGACCGGTGCAGAGCGCCATCACGATCGGCATCCGCGAGATCGCCGCCTACGAGAGCGCAGCGCGTGCGCTGGCCGACCATCCCTGGCTCAAGATCAAGGTCGATGCCGGCGATCCGGTCGCCGCGATCGGCGCCGTGCGCCGTGGCGCACCGCAGGCGCGCCTGATCGTCGACGCCAACCAGTCCTGGTCGCTCGACGAACTGGTGCGTCACGCCCCGGCACTGGCCGCGCTGAAGGTCGATCTGCTCGAGCAGCCGCTCGCCGCCGGCAAGGACGGTGATCTGACCCGCGACATGAGTCCGATCGCGATGTGCGCCGACGAGTCGGTCAATACCCTCGACGACTTGCCGGGACTCGTCGGCCGCTACGACTTCATCAACATCAAGCTCGACAAGGCCGGCGGCCTGACGGCCGCATTGCAGCTCGCCCAGGCGGCGCGGCAGCTGGGCTTTCGCCTGATGAGCGGCTGCATGGCCGGCGCCTCGCTGGCGATGGCGCCGGCCGTCGTGCTCGGCCAGCTCTGCGAGATCAACGATCTCGACGGCGCCTGGCTGCTCGCCGAGGACTGGCCCGGCGGCATCGTCTACGAGCTTGGCGCGCTGCAGCCGCCCTGGCCGGCGTTCTGGGGCTGAACGAGCGCAACCGCGTAGCCCGGGTGAAACCCGGGGTCCACGCCCTCGGAAAATGTGTCTCCCGGATTGCATCCGGGCTACGCTTTGTGAGGAATGGGCGGCCTGCCCTACCTGACTCGGGTGGGGTGGAGATCGCGCAGCGGCCGCACCAGCAGCAGCGCCAGCATCGCGAGCAGGCTCATCGCGCCGCCGCCACTGCCACCGCCACTGTTGTTGCCACCGCCTGCACCCGGCGCGGGCTGCGTCGCCGGCGTGCCGTCCGCGTTGATGCCGACCAGTTTCTTCGCACCGGTTCCCGCCGGATCGAGCCAGCTGGCAACGCTGGTCAGCGGCGTCGGCAAAGCCGTCCAGTGCTGCTCGAAGCGACCATACCAATCGGAGCCCTCAGGGGCTTCGCACGAAGACTCGCCGCCCGACAGCGTGCCGACCAGCAGGTGCTCGCGGTTCCAGATGCCCGAGCCGGAGGAACCGCCTTCGGTCACACCGCGTTCCC
This sequence comes from Fontimonas sp. FW305-C-3, assembly GCF_058783185.1. Classification (NCBI taxonomy): domain Bacteria; kingdom Pseudomonadati; phylum Pseudomonadota; class Gammaproteobacteria; order Nevskiales; family Nevskiaceae; genus Fontimonas; species Fontimonas sp. FW305-C-3. The sequence goes on from NZ_JBYSYK010000003.1 coordinate 144,195, forward strand.
AATTGCCGACGCGCAGATGGCTGGTGCCGGAGCCGGGCGCGCCGCCATAGGCCGCGATCTCCAGCTGATCGTCGTCGAAGCTGATGCGCATCTCGTCGCCGTTCGGATGATGGATGCCGGTGACGCCGCGCGGCGCGCTGTCGCTGTTGTCCCAGCCGGAATAGAACAGCTTGTAGGCGGGATCGGGCCGCTGCAGCAGGCGCATCAGCGCGAAATCGGAGCCCGCCACGGTCGCCAGCACCGAGCTGGCAACCATCACCGCGCCGGTCGAGGACTGGTCGAGATTGCCGTCCGGAGTGCCGCCGCAGGTGCTGGTCCGGAAATTCCAGTAGTACACCGTCGTCGGCGCCAGGGCCTGGCTCGGCACGCAGTGGCTGGCGGTCAGTACGTAAGGCGTCAGATCCTGCGCGGTGTTGTTGACCAGCTGCCCACTGCACGCCAGCACCCCGGCGATCGTGAATTGCGTGACACTGCGGATCTCGTTGCGCCAGGCATCCGCTTCCGGACAAGCGACGTCGATGTTGCAGACGCCGGACTTCGCCCGAATGCCGCGGAAACCATGGCCGACCTGGGCGATCTTCAGCTGCAGGCGCTCACGGCTCGCAGCCGGGACGATGACCTCGACGACCGCCTCATCGCCCTCGACCAGCGGCGTCCACAGCTGATCGGCGGCGTTGTTGTTTGCGTCCGTGTAGGGACCGCGCTGCTGAGAGCCGTCCGCCGCGTAGATGCGCAGCGTGCCGCCGCTCGGCATGACGTAGGGACTGAAGCCGAAATTGAGCGAGCTGGCGCCGGCCGAACGAACCTTCGCGCGCCACATCTCGCGGCCATCCGCGAGCGTCTCCCAGACCCCGTCCGTCGACGGCGTCAATGCGGTGACGATGGGGACCGCGAAGCGGAACGGTTGATCCGGCCCACGCTCGCGATCCGCACGCAGCGTCGCGTCGATGTCGACCTTGGGCATGACGATTTGCGCCAGCCGCTCGACCGGCACGGCGGCTGCGGCGGGCAACGCAATCATCAGTGAAATCGCGACGGCAACCGTCGCACTGCGCCGCACGGACGCATTTCCTGGCTGGTTCATCTGTGGTTCTCCCTACGGTTTTTTGTGTGTCTTTTATTGCCTAACCGTACGCCAGAATCGCCGCGCGCGCCAATACCGGGAGCGTTATTCCCGGCTGCAGTCCCGGGCCACACGCTCCGCAGGTTCATCCCGGATTGCATCCGGGCTACGACGGATGATGTAGCCCGGGTGAAACCCGGGATGCACAGCGATCAGCCGCGCGGTTTCGGCTTTTCCATGCCGCTGCCGATCGGCACCAGCCAGATCAGTGCGGCGCTGATCAGGAAGCCGAGCGCGGGAATCCAGGCCGCGACCCACTTCAGCGCAAGCTCGGCGTGAGGCGTGATGTCGGCGCCGGACTTGGTCGCGTCGAAACCGAGCCAGCCGAGCAGGATCAGACCGCTGCCGCCCGAGACCGCCCTGAGCGCCTTGGTCGCCTGGCCCTGGCAGGCCTGGTACAGGCCCGCGCATTCGACGCCGAACTTCGCCTTGCCGTAGTCGATCGCATCGCCGAGCAGCACCGGCACGGCCACCAGGCCGGCGAGCACGCAGAACACCATCAGCGACACCATCAGCGCAAACGCAAACACATTCGGCTGCGGCGGATACAAGCTCATCGCGCCGTAGGCGAGTCCGCTCAGCGCCAGACCGATCGACCATATTTTCTGCCGCGGGTACTTGGTCGCCAGCCAGCCCCAGAACGGGATGCCGAGCATCGTCAGCGGAATGCTCAGCGCCATCACGGTGTTCGCCGAGCTGCCGAGCAGCAGGTAGTTGCTCATGTAGATCAGCGAGACGCTGCCGCCGAGGCCGAGCGCCAGGCTGGCGATCGCGTAGCAGCCGAACAGGCGCAGCAGCAGCGGATTGCCGATGATCGTCTTCCATAGCAGCGACCAGCTTTCCCTGGGCCGTTCGAGGGCCGGTGGCGGCTGCGGAAACTGCGTGTCCGGTACGCGCGCGAAGCTGAGGAAGTTCAGTGCCGGCAGGAACATGACGACGATGATCGCGGTCAGGCCGAGCATCTGCAGATTGTATTCGGCGCTGTCGAGCAGACCCGCGGCCTTGCCGAGCGGCGCGACGCTGTAGAACAGCAGGCCGCCGAGGAAGGTGAACATCGCCACATAGGTCACGATGCGCGTGCGCTGCGCCGCATCCGGGCTGAACTCGATGGTCCACGACCGGTACGGCACCTCGACCAGCGACCAGCCGATATTGGCGAGCCAGAACCAGAAGCCGAAGTACCACACCGATACCGGCGCCGGCGGCCGGAACAGGAACCACAGCGCCAGCACCGTGACGAAAGTGCCGACGACCATCCAGACCTTGCGGCTGACGCCGCGCTGCACGCTGTAGTCCGACAGATAGCCGATCAGGATGTCGCTGAAGATATCCAGCAGCCGCACGACCATGATCGCGACACCGAGGGTCGCCAGCAGGATGCCGGACTCCTGCGCATAGACGGTCTGCAGGATGACGCCGGCCGGCATCAGCATGAAGGCCTGCAGGATGGCCGGCAGCGCGAACAGGATCAGCAGGCCGCGGCCGATCGGGGGCGCGATGAATGCCTGCGTGTTCAAGCCGACGCCCTCGCCTTCAGGCTACGCGCGAACGCGAGGATGGATTCGGCCAGCTGCGCGGCATGCAGGGGATCGTTGACGAGATTGCCGTGATGCGCGGTGTCGACGACCACCTGCCGGCTCAGCGGCGCCGGTGCGATCTGCGCAAGCGCATCGTGCATCGGACGGACCTTGGCGAACTCCTCGGCGGTCATCCGCAGCGGCTTGAGGCCGGCGAGCACCGCGAGCGTCGGATGCCGCGGCTGTGCCGCGACGCGCTCGACCTCGGCCTGCACGGCGGCGATCGCATCCATCTCCGCGGCCATGTTCGGCACGAAGTCCGGCGACGCGAAGCGCGCGACGGCGCGACGGGTCTTGTCGTCGTACTTGCCCTTGATGCGCAGGTACAGCGAGCCCAGGCCCGAACGTGCGAGCCAGTGAAAGACCGTCAGCAGGCGCATGACCTTGCGGATTTGGTCCGTCGGAATCTCGTTGGCGGTCGGCGTCGTGTCGAGCAGCACCAGGCCGGCGACATCCTGCGGATACTGCTGCGCGTAGTGGCGCGCGTACAGACCGCCCAGCGAGTAGCCGGCGAGGACGAAGGGCTTGCGGATGCCGGCGTGCTCGACCAGCTGCGCGAGGCGCCGGCTCACTGCCGGTGCACCGCAGCCGAGACCGTCGGCCGGGCTGTTGCCCATGCCGGCGCGGTCGTAGCGCAGCACGCGGCAATGCGGGATGAGCAGCGGTGCCAGCGCGTTCCAGTCGTCCGCGCTGCCGCCGCCGCCGTGATCGAGAACGATGTCCGGCAGATCGCTGGGCGCGCCGGAGACGCTGAAGTGCAACTGGGTCGGGCCGAAGGCGGCGATGCGCGTCTCGGCCGGGCTCTCGCTCATGCTCATTCGAAGTTCAGCGTGAAGTTGAGGCGCAGGGTGCGCGGCAGCGTGAAGACGTAAGGCCGCGGCGTGATCGCCTGCGACAGATCGGGAAAGCCGGGCAGCGTATCGGAACCGCCCAGCGCCGATGTCACGGCGCGCTCGTCGGTCAGGTTGCTGACGCCGATGCTCAGGCTTGGCACGTACGGCAGGCCGATGTTCGACACCGAGAAGTTGATCCCGTACAGATGGTAGTCGCCGACCTCCACATCGTGCTCGATGTTGTTGAAGGTCGGGCCCTGAAAGGTGTGCGTCAGCGCGGTCTGCGTCATCCAGTTGCCGAAGCCGAGCGTGTAGCTGAGCGTGGAACTGGTCTGCAGTTTCGGCGAACTCGGCATGTCGGTGCCCGCCGGAATCGTGTCGCCGGTGGAGTTCTCGTACGGCACCGTGGTCTTGGCGTCGATGTAGGCGGCCGAGGTCTCGAGTGTCACGCCGGGAATCGGCGTGATGTAGCGCAAGGTCGTCTCGGCGCCGACGCTGCGCACCTCGCCGACGTTGTCGGTGAACGAGCCGGCCGGATTGGTCACGCCGTTGACCGTCGACACCTGCCGCACCTGCGGGTTCTTCCACAGCACATAGAGCGCGGTCAGATCGAAGCGCAGCGTGCGGTCCAGCCAGTCGGAGCGCAGGCCGATCTCGTGATTCAGCAGCGTGCTGGACTCGAAGGTCGCCGGATCGGTGTTGGGGCCGACGCCGCCGAGATTGAAGCCGCCGTACTGGAAGCCGCGCGAGACCGTGCCGTACAGCATCAGGTCGCGGTCCAGCCGGTACGACACCGACACCTTGGGGCTGAAACCCTTGCCTTCCGACGTGAGGGCCTCGGTCTCGCCGTCCGGCGTGCCGTCGACGCTGGCGCGGTAGAGGCGGCCGCCGAGCGTGACGCTCCAGTGCTCGCCGAAGGCGCGCGTCAGTTCGCCGAACAGCGCCTGCTCGCTGGCCTCGAGCGGATGGAAACTGGTGGCCGGCACCTTGATGCCGTTCTCGTCGATCGGCAGGCCGAGCAGGTCCGGCGGCAGCAGCTCGAACAGATCGGTGAGGCCGGGATTGACGTACAGCGCCGCGCTGACGTCGGCGGTATAGGTGCTGTAGAACAGACCGCCGACCCAGGTCCAGGGACCGTCGTCCGGCGACACCAGGCGCAGCTCCTGCAGCCAGCCGCTGGTATCCACGGTGCGGCGCGCCTGGATCGTGCGGATGCCGAGCTGGGCGAGCGGCCGCACCAGGTAGGACGTATCCGTGTTGTTGAAGCTGTACTTGGTCTGGTAGCCGGTGACCGAGACCAGCGTGGCCCAGTCGAATTCATAGCGCGCGTCGAGCGTGCTCAGCGTGTAGCGGTTGTCGACCGGCGACGGTGCCACCGCATCGTCGCGCACCGGGATGGCGTCGGGGTTGGTGAGGTAGCCGAGTTCCTGCGCCTCGCGGCCGCCGCGCACATGCCAGGCATTGAGACTGAAGCGATCGTTCGGCTGCCACAGCACCATCGCGCGGGCGGTGCGCGAGTAGGCGTCCTCGACGTCCTCCGCGGTCCACGCCGGATTGTCGATGTCGATGTAGCCCGGTTTGTGCTGCCAGGATCCGGCCAGCCGCACCGCGACGCTGTCGCCGAGCGGCGCGTTGAGCACCGCGCCAAAGGTCGGCTCGGCGCTGCCGTCCTCGACCGACACCCAGTCCGCCGACACGCGGCCACTCCAGTGCCCCAGCTCCGGCGTGTTCGGCACGTAGCGGATCACGCCGGCGAGCGAAGTGGCGCCGAACAGCGTGCCCTGCGGTCCCTTCAGCACCTCGACGGTCTTCAGATCCCAGGGGCCCGGGTCGGCAATCGAGAACGAACCGTAGGGGTCGGACAGCGGCACATCGCCGAACACCGTGCCGACGGTCTGGTTGGTGCCGGTATCCGGACCGACACCGCGGATGCTCAGCTTGCGCTGCACGCCGGCGATCTCGTCCTGCGAGTTGATGCCCGGCACGAGGTGAATGAAGTCCTTGAGCTCCTGCGCGCCGATCTTCTCGAGCTTGTCGCCGGTCAGCGCGGTGATGCTGACCGGGATGTCGCGCACCGACTGCGCGCGCTTGGTCGCGGTGACCACGATCTCCTCAAGCTGCGCGGCGCGCGGCGGCTCGCTGACCGTATCGGGCCTGGCGGTCTCGCTCAGCGGCTCGACTGCAATCGTCGGCGTCGTCTCGGCGGGCGCGGCGTCGCCGGCCGACTCGACGAGGGGCTCGGCAGGCGGTTCCGGCATCACTTCCGGCACGGCGTCCTGAGGCTCGCTGGCCGGCGCAGACGTTTCGGCGTCCTGTGCCCAGGCCGCCATCGTCACACCCCAGCAAAGCGCCGCCAGCGCCGGCTTCGACCACTTGATCATTACAGCCCCTTGAACAGGAGATGACGCAAAATCGCATCCGACCCGAGCTTGCGGCGGCGCATACCCGGCCGCCACTCGTGAAATCACCGGTTTTCCGGCCGCAGGCGCTCAGAAATTCAGGGTCAGATTGAGCCGCAGCGTCCGCGGCTGGGTGTAGATGCGCAGGCGCGGCGTGGTCAGGGCATCGGACAGATCCGGTGCCTGCGGAATGCTCGGATTGCCCAGCGCGGAAATCACTGCACGCTCGTCGGTGAGGTTGCTCACGCCAATGCTCACACTGGGCGTGAACGCGAGATCGATGCGTGAAACGGCCAGACTCAGGCCCAGCAGCTGATAGTCGCCGACCTCCACCTGATGCTCGATCGTGTTGAAGGCAGGCCCCTGATAGGTGTGCGTCAAGGCCGTCTGGGTCATACAGTTGCCGAAACCGAGGGCGTAGCTCAGCGCCGAGCTGGTCTGCAGCTTCGGCGAGCTCGGCATCTCGGTGCCTTCGGGAATCGTCTGGCCGGACGAGGTCACGTAAGGCACCGTTGTCTTGGCTTCGATATACGAGGCCGAGGTTTCGAGCGTCAGGCCGGGCAGCGGTGTGAGGTAGCGCAAGGTCGTTTCCGCACCGATGCTGTGCACCTCGCCGACATTGTCGGTGAATCCGCCGATCGGGATCTGCACGCCACCGATCGTCGAAGGCTGGCGCACCTGCGGATCCTTCCACACGACATACAGCGCGGTCAGGTCGAAACGCAGCGTGCGGTCCAGCCAGTCGGAGCGCATGCCGAGCTCGTGGTTCCACAGCGTGCTCGACTTGAACGTGCGCGGATCGCTGTTCGGTGTTGCCACGGCCAGATTGAAGCCGCCGTACTGGAAGCCGCGCGAAACCGTGGCGTAGAACATCAGGTCACGGTCGACCTTGTAGACCAGCGAGACTTTCGGACTGAAGCCCTTGCCCTCGACCTCCTGCCTCGTCTCGTCGCCATCCGGCTTGCCCTCGACATTGGCCTGATACAGGCGGCCGCCGAGCGTCAGGCTCCAGTGCTCGCCGAAGGCGCGCGTGACTTCGCCGAACAAGGCATTCTCGCTCGCCTCGAGCGGGTGGAAACTGACGGCCGGCACCTTGACGCCATGTTGATCGAAGGGCAGCCCCAGCAGGCCCGGCGGCAGCAGTTCGAGCAGCTCCGTCAAACCCGGCAGATCGGGATTGACGTACAGCGCCGAGGCGATGTCGGCGGTATACGTGCTGACGTACAGGCCGCCGAGCCAGCTCCAGGGGCCCTCGTCCGGCGAGACCAGGCGCAGTTCCTGCAGCCAGCCGCTGGTATCGACCGTGCGCCGCGCCTGTACGGTGCGCACGCCCAGTTGCGACAGCGGGTGGACCAGGTAGGAGACATCCGTGTTGCTGAAGCTGTACTTGGTCTGGTAGCCGGTCACCGACACCAGCGTGGCCCAATCGAATTCGTAGCGCGCATCGAGCGTGCTGAGCGTGAAGCGGTTGTCGCCCGGCGAAGGCCGCGGCGCGTCGTCACGCACCGGCTCGCCGTCAACATTGGTCAGGTAGCCCAGCTCCTGGAACTCGCGCCCGCCGGCAACGTGCCAGGCATTGATGCGCAGCCGGTCGGTCGGCTGCCACAGCAGCATCGCGCGGCCGGTGCGCGAATAGCTGTCGTCGGCATCGACCTCGTTGCGCACCGGATTCTCGATGTCGATGACGCCAGGCTTGTGTTGCCAGGACCCTGCCAGCCGCACGGCCACGCTGTCACCAAGCGGCGCGTTGAGCACGGCACCGAACGTCGGTTCGGCACCGCCGTCCTCGATCGAAATCCAGTCCGTCGAGAAGCGCCCGCTCCACTGCCCCAGCTCCGGCGCATTCGGTACGTAGCGAATCATGCCGGCCAGCGAGGTCGCGCCGAACAGCGTGCCCTGCGGACCCTTGAGGACCTCGACGGTTTCCAGATCCCAGGGCCCCGGGTCGGCAATCGAGAACGTGCCGTACGGATCGGACAGCGGCACATCCCCGTACACCGTACCGACCGTCTGGTTGGTGCCGGTGTCCGGGCCGACGCCGCGAACGCTGAGTTTGCGCTCGATGCCCGCGACCTGGTCCTGCGAATTGATGCCGGGCACCAGGTGAATGAAATCCTTCAGCTCCTGCGCGCCGATCTGTTCGAGCTTGTCGCCGGTCAAGGCGGTGATGCTGACCGGGATGTCGCGCACCGACTGCGCGCGCTTGGTCGAAGTGACGACGATGTCGTCGAGCTGGGTGGCGTTGCGCGGTTCGCTGACGGTGTCGGGCTTCGCATCATCGGCCAGCGGCTCGACCGGGATCGTCGGCGTCGCCTCGACCGGCGCCGGCTCCGGCAGCGCTTCCGGCGCGGCCTCCTGCGCCCAGGCGGCGGTCGTCACGCCCCAGCTGAGTACCGTCAATACCGACTTGGCCCATTGCATCATTGCAGCCCCTTGAGCGAGACATCGAACACGGCCTGAGCTCGCGGCGCGGCGGAGGCAGCAACTATTCGTGAAAGTACTGGGTTTTCAGCGGCAGGGCACGCCGCCTGGATCGGGTTTTCGGTATTTTCATGGGTGTTCGCAGCCGCGCCGCGGACTACATTGGAGATGTCCTCCAAAACTCAGCGCCATGACCACCACCTTCGACAGCATCTTCCAATCCGCCGGCGTCACAGGCTACGTCCATGCCAAGGACCTGCGCAGCGGTCGCGAGATCGGCCACCAGGCCGACGAGCCGGTCGTCACCGCCTCGGTGTTCAAGGTGCCGGTGCTGGTCGAACTGTATCGCCAGGCCGATGCCGGACTGATCGATCTGAGCGAGGCTGTCGAAGTGCCGGTTGCCCATCGCGCACCGGGCCCGACCGGGCTGTCGGTGATGCTCGACCCGGTCACGCTGTCCTGGCGCGATCTGGCGCTGTCGATGATGGTCGTCAGCGACAACGCGGCCACCGATTTCATCTGCGCCAAGGTCGGACTGGACAAGGTCAATGCCGCGATGCGCGGCCTCGACCTGCCCGGCACCGTCGTCGAAGCCGATTGCCGTGCGCTTTTTGCGCAGATGGCGCAGGACGCCGGGGTCAAGAGCACTGCGGAACTGACGACCAAACCGAGCGCAGAGATGCTCAGCCGCCAGCGCGCGCTGCATGGACCGTCGACCAACCGCACGACGCCGCGCGAAATCTCGCGCCTGTTCGAGCTGATCTGGACCGACCGCGCCGCATCGCCGGCAAGCTGCGCGCAGATGCGCCGCATCCTCGGTGCGCAGGTCTGGCCGCACCGCCTCGCCTCCGGCTTCCCGGAAGACGACATCAAGACCGCCGGCAAGACCGGCACGCTGGTCACCATCCGAAACGAAGCCGGCCTGGTCAGCTATCCGGACGGACGCCACATCGCGGTGTCGGTGTTCACCCGCAGCCACGAATACCGCGCCAAGCACCCGGCGCAGGATGCGGCGATCGGCAAGGCGGCGCGGCTCGCGGTCGACCTGCTGCTCGACGAAGACGAGTAAAGGCCGTGCCGGGCACAGACGCCGCGACGAACCGACCGCTGTGGCCTGTGCCCAAATTGAACGCCGTCAGCCGGTCGGCGATTGTCGATCTGCAAAGCGCACTGGAACTCGACGATCTCTGGCGGGCGGTACGCACGGTCCTGCAGCACGAACTGCCTCGGCGCACGCTGCAGCTGCCGTCCGATCTTGCCGGCGACGCGCCCGCCAGTAGCCTCGCGCTCTCCGAACACGAGCGCGGCGTGCTTGAGTATCTGCGGCCGATGATTGCGGCCGCGCAGCGAAGAATTCGCGACGCCGAGACCGAGCAGCAGCGCCTGCGCGTCTACGAAGACCTGCTCGCGCGGATGCCGACCGCAACGCTGCTGCTCGATGCCGATGGCGAAGTGCTGTTTGCCACCGCCGAAGGCGACAAGCAGTGTCAGCGCTGGAACCGCGGTCTGCCGCGCAGCGCTGCGGATGCGCACATGCCGCAGCGACTGCTGCAGGAACTCGCGGTCGCGGCACCCGACGTCAGCGCGATCAAGATCCGCCATCCGGCGATCAAGGGGCTGACTGCGGGCATCGAGCGCAAGTGGCACACACCTTCTCTGCAGCAGCAGGCTGCCTACGTCGTCGAGTTCAGCGAGGCGCCGGCAGATGCGCTGGACGATGCCGACTCAGCCGGCCTGTCGCCGGAAGCCTGGATCGCGCTGCAGAAGCTGTCGAGGTCCGAGCGCCAGGTCGCCCTGCTCGCCGCGCGCGGCCTGAGCAACGAAGAGATTGCCCTGCACCGCTGCCGCTCTGCGCGCACGATCGAATACCAGCTGCATCTGATCTTCCGCAAACTCGAGATCAATCGCCGCGCGCAGCTGGTGCGCTTGCTGAGCTGAACCCGCTCACCGGCAATTGAAGTAGCCCGGGTGAAACCCGGGAATCCTGCGCCTTCAACGAACCGCCCATCCTGGATTGCATCCGGGCTACGATGACTATCGTCGCAGTGGAGTAGCCCGGGTGAAACCCGGGAATCCCGCACCCTCAACGAACCGCCATCCCGGATTTCATCCGGGCTACGATAGGCCATGGTTTTCTATCGTCGCAGCCGGACGGTCAATGCGCCGTACTTTCTCACGCTCACGTTGAGCGACAGGCGCTCGTCCTTGCTGGTGGATCACATCCGCGCGCTACGGGAAGCTTTTCGCGAAACCAAACGGCGCTACGGATTCCAGACCATCGCGATTGCGGTGCTGCCGGAACACCTGCATTGGCTATGTGCATTGCCAGAAGGAGATGGCGATTTTTCTACGCGAGTACGTCTGATCAAACGCGGTTTCACGATGCGTCTGCTGGCGATGGGCCTGAGCCTTTCCCGAAATGCTCGCGGCGAGTACCGCCTCTGGCAGCGGAGATTCTGGGAGCACACAATCCGCGACGACGACGATCTGCAGCGGCATGTGGACTACATCCACTACAACCCGGTGAAGCATGGCCTGGTCGGTGCAACGAAGGATTGGCCGCACTCGTCGTTTCAGCGCTATGTGCAGAAAGGATTACTGGACGTAGATTGGGGCGGCAATGCCGACGACACAACCGGCATCAGTTACGGCGAGCGATGATCCCGGATTTCATCCGGGCTACGGGCTCGCCGTAGCCCGGGTGCAACCCGGGTTGACGCCGTGCATCAATCGATACGATCGAAACGGATATCGCGCGTGCGGTCGTTGCTGATCCAGAAGCCCTGCACCTTGCCGTCCCGACGGTCGATGACCAGCGTCGCCAGGTTCGGCAGCGGCATCGGCGGCACGGTGTGGAACATGCCGCAGGCTAGAACGTCCGTCGACAGTGGCTCGACGTCCCAGCGCGCCAGGCCGTACTCCGGCAACAGGTCGAGCTGCAGCTTGCCGTCGCGGAGGGCAATCTCCACCTCGGTGCCGAATTCCGCGAAGCGGTAGCGCCCGCACAGCGCCGGCGCGACATCGGCAGTGGTCGGCGCGGTTTCCGGCAGGCGCTCGAAACGCTCGAGGTCGCCGCAGATGTGGACGTCGAGCGTCGCCGCCGGCGTCTCGCCTTCCGGCCGCTGACGAATTTCATACATGCTGACCGGACCTTCGGGCAGCGTCAGGCCGGTATCGGTTTCGTACAGCGCGGCGACCGGCGCGTTGTAGGTCGACAGCAGCAGCACTTCAGGCAGTTCCGGCTTGATCTTGCGCGCCGCAATTTCCATCAGGGTGCGCGACTGCGCGCTGTACCAGCGGCCCTGCACGGCGGGATGGCCGGTGGCAGCCGCCGGCAGGCGCGGACCGGCCAGTCCGTCGGATTCAAGCACGGCGTCGACGATCTTCAAGGCCAGCGCGGGCGCCGCGACGTCCATGCGATTGGTCATCACGATGATGTCCAGCTCGTGCTGCGGCACGGTCAGCATCTGCGACTGGAAGCCCATCGTCGCACCGGCGTGATGGATGATCTCGACACCGCGATAGGTCTCGCGCATCAGGCCGAGGCCGTAGATCATGCTCAGGCCGCTCTGCGCGAGCGGCCGTTCCGTCATCCGGGTCCAGGTCGCGGCGCTGCCGACTTTGCGGTCGGTCGCCGGTGCGCGCAGGTGCGCGATCCAGCACAGCATGTCGTCGACGGTGGAGATCATGCCGCCGGAACCCATCAGCTCGTCCGACGGATAGAGGCCGCGGCGCCAGCTGCCATCGGCGCGCGGGATATGCCCGGTCGCCATGTTCGTTGCCAACGTATGGTCGCTGCGCAGCAGAGCCGTGTCGGACATGCCCAGCACGCTGAACACGCGCTGCTCGAGGAAGGCTTCCAAGCTCAGGCCGCTGAGGCGCTCGATCACCAGCGACAGCAGCGTATAGCCGCTGTTGCTGTAGGCAAAGCGCGTCCCCGGTGCGAAGTTGCGCTCGTTGAAGCGCGCCATCAGCTGCAGGCTGGATCCTTCCGGCGGGTGGCCGTAGGTGCCGCGGTTGATGATGAAAGCGGCCATCAGCGGATCGCGCAGACCGCCGGTGTGCTGCATCAGCTGCAGCAGCGTCGGCTCGCCGCAGACCTTGTCCAGCTCCGGCAGGTAGCTGCGCACCGGCTGGTTGATGTCGAGCTTGCCTTCCTCGGCGAGCAGCATGATGCCGAAGGCGCAGAAATGCTTGGTCGTCGAGCCGATGCGCATGCGCATGCCCGGCGTGTTGGCGATGCCGTGCTCGACCGTTGCCAGACCGAAGCCGCGGCGGTAGATCACGCGTCCCTTGTGCGCAATGGCCACGACCGCACCCGGCACGTCGCTGCGATTCCAGGGCTTGAACAGCTCGTCGAGCTTCTGCGTCGTGGTCAGGGCGGCGGGAACGGGGCTGTTCATCGATGTGGAGATCCGGGTGATGTGTGTATCGAGTGTGCGTCGGCGGCCGCGCCGCGACATCCAAGAAAGTACTGAAACGACCATAACCCGAACGCGACCCGGCCATCGCGGTCTGCCGCCGGCTGACCGCCGATCCGGTGATTCCACCGACTCCCGCTGGCACGAACCTCGCTATGATTTTGCCGATGCTTGAGCCATTGCCCCCGATTGCCGATCCCGACGACGCTCACACCGCGGTCATCGACCTGCAGAGCGCCATGGACCTCGACAGCGTCTGGCGCAGCAGCCTGCGGCTGATGCAGGAGCAGCTGCCGCACCGCAGCTGCAGCCTGTTCTTCGGCATCGTCGACTTCGAGCCGACGGCTGCCATCCATCACGTCGAATCGCCGCGCAATCCCGGCTACCGGCCGGCCACCAGCCTGACGATCTCGGCACCCTTTCTCGCGCGGCACCGGCATGTGCCGCTGTACACCTATTCGCAGATCGTCTCCGAGGATCCCGACGCCCGCCGCCGCCGCGTCGAGCAGGAACCCGATCCCGAGTGGAACGAGTTCGTCCATCTGGCGTTCTGGCGCGACGAGCGGCCGGAGGCAGTGTTCAGCATCACCCGCGCAGCCGACCAGCCACGCATCAGCAGTGACGAGCGCGGACTGCTGGAACAGCTGCATCCGATGCTGGAAGCCGGGCTGCGGCGGATTCGCGCGGCCGAGCGTACCCGCACGCGCCGGCTGGCCTACGAGGATTGCCTGCGGCGGATGCCGGTGGCCACTTTGCTTGTCGCGGACGACGGCCGTCTGCTCTTCGCCAACGGCGAGTGCGAGCAGCTCCGCGCGCGCTGGAACCGCGGCCTGCACGCCGGCGATGAGGCTGCATTGCTGCTGCCGCAGCGGATTCCGCAACTGCTGCGCGAACATGCCGGCGACGGACCGCGCTTCAGCGTACGGCACCCGCGCATCGCCGGCCTGACGGCGACGATCGAGTGCAGCACCAGGGCCGCGATGCCGGGACAGCGGCCCTGCTACGTCGTCACGCTGAACGAGGCTGCCGGACGCGCCAGGGCAACGCCGGCGGAGCGCAGCGACGACAGCGGCCCGCCGATCCTGCAACAGCTGACGCCGGCGGAACGGCGCGTTGCGCTGCGGGTCGTCGACGGCCTGAGCAACGACGAGATCGCCGGACAGCTGGGTCGCTCGCGCCGCACCGTTGAGTTCCAGCTCAACACGATCTACCGCAAGCTGGGCCTGACCCGCCGCGCGCAGCTGGTCCGTCTGCTGGGCTGATCGTCACCGCGCGGCTACGCCGCCTGGCGGATCTGCGCCGGCGAGGCGAACAGCGGCAGACCGGCGTGGCGATCGCGGATGTCGCCGACAACCTTCGCGAACTGCTCCAGCGGCACCGCCTTGGACATCAGGAAGCCCTGAATCTCGTCGCAGCCGCGTTCGCGCAGGTACTGCAGCTGCTCGAGGGTCTCGACGCCTTCGGCGACGACCGTCATGCGCAGGCTCTTGCCCATCGCGATGATGGCGCTGACGACGGCGGCATCGTCCGAGTCCTCGCTCAGGTCGCGGACGAAGGAGCCGTCGATCTTGATCTTGTCGATCGGGAAGCGCGTCAGGTAGGACAGGCTTGAATAGCCGGTGCCGAAATCGTCGACCGCGATGCAGATGCCCAGGTCGCGCAACTTGCGCAAGGTGGCCACCGTGTCCTCGCGGTTCTCCAGCAGCAGGCTTTCGGTGATCTCCAGCGTCAGCAGCTCCGGCGCGAGGCCGGATTCCTTCAGGGCGCGGCGCACCGCGGCGACGATGCCGTCCTGGCGGAACTGGCGCGGCGACACATTGACCGACAGCGACAGCGGTCGGCCGAGCTGCGCCTGCATCTGCTGTACGTCGAAGCAGGCCTTGCGCAGGACCCACTCGCCGATCGGCGCGATGACGCCGGATTCCTCGGCGAGAAAGACGAAGCTGCTCGGCCCCAGCGGCCCGCGCGTGGGGTGCGCCCAGCGCAGCAGCGCCTCGACGCCGATCACGCTGCAATCCGCCATGTCCACCTGCGGCTGGTAGTGCAGCGAAAATTCCTCGCGCTCCAGGGCGCGGTGCAAGGCGTTGGTCAAGGCCAGTTCCTCCTCTGGTGCGCGCAGCATGTCCTGGCTGAACCATTGCAGGCGGCCACGGCCAAGCTCCTTCGCGCGATACATCGCGGTGTCGGCGTTCTTCAGCAGCGTCAGTGCGTCGCGACCGTCGGCCGGATAGGCGCAGACGCCGATGCTCGGCGTCGTCACCAATTCTTGTTTTCCGAGCATCATCGGCAACGACAGCTGGCGAACGATGTTGTCGGCAATGCGCTCGACGTCGCTGCGCTGCTGCACATCGGTCAGCAGAATCACGAACTCGTCGCCGCCCATGCGGGCGACGGTGTCGGTCTTGCGGATGCAGTCGCGCAGGCGGTCGGCGACGGTCAGCAGCAGCTGATCGCCGACGTGATGACCGAGCGAGTCGTTGATGCGCTTGAAGTGATCGAGGTCGAGCATCATCACGCCGAGCATGCGGTTCTGCCGCTCGGCGGTGACGATCGCCATGTTCAGGCGGTCCTGCAGCAGCGCGCGATTCGGCAGCTTGGTCAGCGTGTCGTGATGCGCGAGATGCTGGATGTGCGCCTCGGCGGTCTTGCGCTCGCTGATGTCGGCGACCATCGCGACGTACTCGCGGCGGTCCGGATGCGGCATGCGATTCAGCGCGAGGTCGATCGGAAACTCGCTGCCGTCGCGGCGCAGGCCGATGCTTTCGCGGCGCAGGCCGGCAACGTCGGCATCGCCCAGCTGGGCGAAGTCGACGCGATCGCGATACTGGACCGGCGACAGCAGGCGGATGTCGCGGCCGATCATCTCGGCCGCCGACCAGCCGAACATGCGCTCGGCGGCCGGGTTGAAGGACTGCACGACGCCGCGGTCGTCGACGCTGATGATCGCGTCAATCACGCCGGCGACGATCGCGCGCTGGGTCTGCTCCGCCGCGCGGTAACGCGCTTCGGAGGCTTTCAGCGCCGCTTCGGCGGCGCGCCGCTGGGTGACGTCGCGGAAGCTCCAGACGCGGCCGACCACCTCGCCGGCCACCCGATGGCTGCGCGAATAGCGCTCGAAGGTCTTGCCGTCCCTGAACTCGAGCAGGTCGGAATGTTCGTCGTTCGGCTCGTCGTACAGTTCGCGGATGCGCCGCGTGAACGCGTCCGGATAACGCAGTTGCGGCAGCACCGAAGCGAGCACCAGCTTCTCGTCGCGGGTCTGGGCGATGACCTCCGGGACCTTCCACATCTCAAGGAACTGGCGGTTGTAGCTGACGATGCGGCCCTTGAGGTCGACCACCAGAATGCCGTCGGCAGTCGCCTCCAGCGTGGCGGTCAGCACCGACAGCGTGTTGTTCAGTTGCGCCTCGGCCTGCTTGCGCGCGGTGATGTCGCGGATCGCGCTGGTGACGATGACCTCGTCGCCGACGCGCAGCGGACTCAGGCTGATCTCCAGCGGGAACTCGGATCCGTCCTTGCGACGGCCGAACAGCGCACGGCCCTCGCCCATCGCGCGGGCGCGCGGCGCGCCGATGTAGCCGTCGCGATGGCCGACATGATCGTGGCGGAAGCGGTCGGGAATCAGGAACTCGACCGGCTGGCCGACCAGTTCCTCGCGCGTGTAGCCGAACAGCTTCTCGGTCTGCGAGTTGACCAGATCGATGCGGCCGCGCTTGCCGACGATGACCATCGCGTCCGGTGCCGATTCGACGAGCCCGCGGAAACGCTCCTCGCTGGCGCGTAGCTGCAGCGTGCGTTCGGCGACGCGGCCTTCGATCTTCGCCGCGCGGCCGACCAGCACCAGCAGCAGCATGCCGAGCAGCGCCGTCAGCAGCATGCCGCCGGCGAGCACCAGCCAGGCTTCCCACGACCGGTGCGCGACCAGATAGCTCGCCGGCAAGCGGTATTGCAGCTCCCAGTGGCGCTGGCCGACTTCCAGCGGCACGACGTAGACCAGATCGCCGAGCGCCAGGTTGGCGGTCTCGCCGTAGACCTGCTGCGCCGGTTGCGCCGAACGATCGACGACGCTCACTTCGATGCCGGCGGGGCGAGTGTCCTTCAGCATCTGCTCGACCAGATTGCGATGGCGGATCACCAGCGTCGCGAAGCCGCGCAACTGATCTTCCCTGCCGTGGACCGGCAGGTTCAGCAACAGTCCCTGGGTTCCTTCGATGTCGCCGATCAGACGCACCGGTGCCGTCGCGGTCGAGCGCCGCGTCGCCGCCGCCTGGCGGTTGGCCGCGCTGCGCGCCGCATCGAACTCGACATCCAGGCCCTGCGCGCCCCGGGCGGCATCGGCATAACGGATGTAAGTGACAACGACATGCGGATCGCGCTTCGCGCTCGGCACCAGCTGGCCGTCCGCGCCCAGATCGACCATATGGAAATTCGGATAGCCGCGGGCGCGCATCGCTGCCTCGAACGTCGAACGCTCGCGCTCGCTGACCACGGCGTTCCAGCTGATCGCGAACAACCCCGGCAGCTGGCGCAGCAGCGTGTTGGCGAAGTTGTCGAATTCCTGCGGCGTGACTTCCTGCGAGCTGGAGAACAGCCCGGCGACGGACGACAGCGCCACTTCGTAGCGGTCGAGGTCGGTGCGCAGATGCTGCGCCGCCTGATCGCTGGTCGCCTGGAACTCGAGCTTGACCCGGCTCTGCTCGCGTGCGCTGGTGCTGACGAAGACCGCGACCACCAGGCTGAACAGCAGCAGCAGCGGCAGCGTGATCGCCAGCTGCTGGCGCAGCCACACCGAAAACGGCCGCACCGACCAGACCAGGATCGCCGGCGCGAAGATCAGCACGCCGATGCTGTCGCCGACCCACCAGGTCCACCAGTTGAACAGCACCTGGTCGTTGCCGATCGCGCCGCTCAGCCACAGCACGCCGACGCCGATGCTCGATGCGGTGAGGCAGGCCACCGGCCCGCCGAGCGCCAGCATGCGGACGACGTCGAACTCCTGTTCGAGAATGTTGTGATAACCGACGAAGCGCCGGATCAGCGTGGCGCCGAGCAGCGCCTGCGCCGCCGCGCCCATTGCGATCGTCGCCGGCAGCAGCACCGATTCGCCGAGCGCCGTCGCGCTGGAGACATCCAGCGCGGTCCAGACATTGATCAGGAAGGAACCGAGCCAGATGCCCGGCCAGGCGCGGTTGCCGAACAGCAGCAGTGCCGCCAGCGCGATGCCGGACGGCGGCCAGACGGCGGTCGCGTAGCCCGGCGGGATCGCCAGCGACAGACCCAGCCGGCCGGTCAGGTAATACGCCACCGCGACGAGCAGGATCAGCATGAAACTGCGCACGCGTGGAACCGCCACCGGCTCGATGGGCGGTGCTGGCGTCTGCGCTGCGGGCCACGCTGGATTCATGCCGCAAAGTTTGCGGCAAGTCACATCTGCGGCCGCTGCTGCTCGGCGCCTCGCTGTTACCGTCGGTCGGCTCGCAACGTCCGGATCTGTACTGCGTTTTTGGCCGCGATCTGCTGCTTAACGCAGACCCGGCAGAGCGGCAGACTGGCGCTCGCAGGATGACCTGCGGAAAACCGGAGCCCGGACCATGCGACAGGAACAGAATCCCCAAGGGGAGACGCTGATGGCGCCGACGCTCTGGCAGGTGGCCGCCAGCGTGGCCTGGTCGTTCTTCGGCGTGCAGAACTCGCGCAACCGGCGCCGCGATTTCACCTACGGCAAGCCCTGGCAATTCATCGTGCTGGCCTTCGTGATGACGGGGGTCGTGGTGCTGGCGTTCGTCAGCGCGGCACGCCTGGCGCTGCATCTCGCACTGCCGGCCTGATGTCGTAGCCCGGGTGAAACCCGGGGCCTGCACTTTCCAATCGCGCGAATGTCCCGGGTTTCACCCGGGCTACGGGCTTAAACACAATCGATCGCCAGGCGCCCCAAGGTCTTCAGCGCGCGAACGACGCGGCGGTCTTCCGGATGTCCGTAGTTCAGGCGGATGCAGTGCGCAAAGCGCTCGCGCGCCGAGAAGATCGCGCCGGGAACGATACTGATGCCTTGCGCCAGGGCCAGCCGGTACAGCTTCATCGCGTCGCTGCCCCTGGGCAGCTCGACCCACAGGAAATATCCGCCCTGCGGCCGTGTCACGCGCGTGCCGGCGGGGAAGAACTCGCCGATCGCATTGATCATCGCGTCGCGTTCGAGGAACAGCGTTTCGCGCAGCTGGCGCAGATGGCGGTCGTAGGCCGTGCCTTCGAGATAAGCCGCCAGCGCCAGCTGTGACGGAATCGCCGCCGACAAGGTCGTCCCCAGCTTGAGTCGGCGCACCGCGGCGGCATGCCGTCCCGGCGCGGCCCAGCCGATGCGGTAGCCGGGCGCCAGGCATTTGGAGAACGAGCCGCAGTGCAGCACGTTGCCGCTGCGATCATGGGCTTTCGCCGGCTTGGGCCGATGGTCCGCGTAGTACAGCTCGCCGTAGACGTCGTCCTCGATCAGCGGCACGCCGTGTTTCTCGAGCAGCGCGACCAGCTGCTGCTTGCGTGCATCCGCCATCAGCGCGCCGGTGGGATTCTGGAAATTCGGCATCAGCCAGCACGCGGCAGGCCGCTGCTGCCGGAGCACCGCATCCAGCGCGGCCAGATCGATGCCCTCGCCCGGATGCGTCGCCACCTCGATCGCGCGCAGGCCGAGGCGCTCCAACGCCTGCAGGGCCACATAGAACGTCGGCGACTCGACGATCACCGCATCGCCTGGCCGCGTGACGGCCTGCAGGCACAGGTTCAGGGCTTCCATCGCGCCGTCGGTGATCACCAGCTCGTCGGCGGCGATGTCCATGCCGTCGATGTGATAGCGCAATGCGATCTGGCGGCGCAGCTCGGCATTGCCGGGCGCCAGGTCGCTGACGGTGCGCCAGGGATCGAGCGTGCGCATGCCGCGGTTGAGCGCGCGCGACAGCTGCGGCAGCGGAAACAGCAGCGGACTCGGGAACGCCGAGCCCAGCGGCACGACGCGGCGCTGCTGGACGGCGTCGAGCACCTCGAAGATCAGCTCGCCTTTCCTGACCGCCGTCGACTGCGCGACCGGCCGCGACGCCGCGGGCTGCTGCGGCAAGGCCGGCAGGCGCCGACTGACGTAGTAGCCGGACCGCTCGCGCGCCTCGATCAGGCCACGCGCTTCGAGGCTGTGGTAGGCCTTCTGCACGGTCACCGCGCTGAGGCCGCGATGGCGGCTCGCCTCGCGCACCGACGGCAGGCGCTCGCCCGGCTTCAGCGCAGCGGATTCGATCAGTGCCGCCAGTTCGGCGGCGTAGCCCTTGTAAAGCGTCATCGTGGTGCGGATCGGAGGCCGGGGTTCATGCTGCAGCCATGATACGTGCGGACCATGGCTCTGCCCTGTCGAAATCGCTCGCGGCGGTTCGACCAGGGCTGCAATCCGCAAAAAAGGAGCAGGACATGAGCAAGCCCAAACCCATTCCGGACGGCATGCACACGATTACGCCACACCTCGTCTGCGCCGGTGCCGCGCAGGCCATCGAGTTCTACAAGATCGCCTTCGACGCTATCGAGGAATCGCGCCTGCCGGGGCCGGACGGCAAGCTGATGCACGCCAGCGTGCGCATCGGCGATTCCTGCGTGATGCTGGTCGACGAGATGCCCGAGCACGGCGTCATCGGGCCCAAGACCCTCAAGGGCACGCCGGTGACGATCCACATGTACGTCAAGGACGTCGACGCCGCGTTCGCCCAGGCCGCCAAGGCCGGCGCGACGGTCAAGGTGCCGCTGCAGGATATGTTCTGGGGCGACCGCTACGGCGTCGTCGAAGACCCGTTCGGCCACAGCTGGTCGCTGGCGACGCACATCCGCGATGTGAGCCCCGAGGAACTGCCGGGCGCGTTCGAGAAGGCCTGCAGCTAGGGCCGCCTCAGGCGGCCGTTGGCGTCGTCGCGGCAGCGCCGTCGACGGCCTCGGCGCCGTCCTTGAACGGCCGCTTCTTCTTCGTCGCCGGCTTCAGCGGCACGGTGTCGAGCACCCATTTGATCTCGGGGTGCTCGCGCCGTCCCGGTGACGGGATCGTGAAGGTCTTGAAGCCTTCGTGCGGGCGCAGCGCCGCGCTGTCGATCTGCCAGCCGAACTCCTCGATGTGGCGGCGGCGCGTCGCGCGCCAGCCGCTCATGAAGCGGTCGTGCTGCACCGACAACTCGTTCTCCAGCGTCTCCGGCAGCCAGTTCGGCTGCGACTGTTCGACGATCGCGGCGTCCTGCTCGAAGATCTGCATCAGGCGCCGCTTGGAGTCCTTGTCGAAGATCGGCGCGCGGAAGAACGAGCGCAGCTGTACCGCGAAGGTGCGCGTCGTGAATTCATCGACCGGCGTGTTGGCGTCGAACACGATCGTGCTCCAGCCCGGCCGCAGGTCGACCTGCAGGCGCACTGCATAGCCCGCCAGGTAATACGTCGGGTGCACGCGCGTCGGCTGACGCTCCTTGCGGACGAACTGGCGCACGATGCCCTTGAACTGCGGCGGATGCATCACAACCGTATGCGTCGCCCAGGCTTCCTCGCGATGCTCGCTCTCGATGAAGTTCTTCGCGGCGGTGCTCGGGTGGCCGAATACCGGATGCACGAACGAAGCGTGTGCCATGTCGATGCCGTTCTCGACGACGCGCGCGGCCGAGGCCTTCCAGGTGAATTCGCTCTCAAGCTTGCGCCAGCCGGACTGGCCGTATTCGGGAAACGGCGGGATCGGGTACCGCTCGTTCTCCGGCAGATCGCCGAGAAACACCCAGATCATGCCGTAGCGCTCCTCGGTCGGATACGCGTCGATCATCGCGCGCTGCGGGATCGGGCCGGCTTCTCCGCGCGAAGGAATGAAGGTGACTTCGCCTTTCCCGCTGTAGCGCCAGCCGTGGTACGGACAGGCGACGCAATCCTTGTGCACGCTGCCGCCGGCCAGCGAGCCACCGCGATGCAGGCAGACATCGCTGAGGCAGTTGACCTTGCCCTTGCTGTCGCGGAACAGCACGAAGTTCTGACCAAGCAGCTTGACCTTGACCGGCTTGTCCTTGACCGCGTGTGACCACTCGGCCACGTACCACAAGTTCACGAGCATCGATGTTGATTCCTGGAGCGTTGCGCGACCGGAGCATCGGGTCCGGCGGCGCGGTGGTCAATTGCAGGCTTTAAATGTATCATACATATATCATTAGGCGATCAAGTCCAGACGATCCGATGTTTGCCCACGGAGCTGCCAGCAAATGAGTGACACCATCCTCACGTCCATCGAGGAAATGGTCGATTCCGCCCCCGCGCTGGATCGCCAGTCGACGTTCGACCAGCTGTGGGCGCTGACCAGCGAGCTGTTCGACCGCGTGCAGTCGCGCTTTGCGCTGACCCGCGATGCCAGCTGCGACGACCTGATGCCCTATAAAGGCATCGACGGTGCCGGCGGTTACCTGGCGAGCTACAGCGGCCCGCAGATCGATTGGCTGGTGCACTCCTGGACCGGCAATCCGAAGGCGACGTTCACCAACATGCACCTGACGGTCGGCCTCGGCGCCCACATCGATGCGCCGCACCTCGGCTTCGCGCTCGGCACCACGCCGGACTTCTTTGTCTATATGGATTACCTGCCGCGCCGCGACCTGTGGACGCGGCCGGACTACTGCGACAAATACTACGGCGCCGCCAACCAGGCCTACCTCGCGCTGCAGGCAAACCCCTCGTTCCGGCCCTTCATCAGCCGCGACTTCTACACCCGCGTTGCGCAGAGCCCGGCAAGCCTGTGCTACGGCGCCGTCGTCAATGACGACAACCTGGCGACGATCCGCAAGGCCGCGCACGCGCATCTCGACAACTGGTTCAAGCTGGTTGACGACGCAACCCCGATGAGCGGCGCCGAGCGCAGTGCGCTGGCCGAGCGCGACCTGCTGATCCGCCGCACGATCACCGAACGCGACCCGGCGAACGTCGTGGTCGAGAAACTGTTCACGAAGGAGCTTGGCCAGCGGCTGGTGCGCCAGCTGTGGGGTGGCGACCGCAAGCTGCCGCGGCCGACGGCTTGAGATGACCACAGAATCCCGTTCGCATCGAGTGCCGCGCGCGGAGCGCGCGGTGTATCGAGATGCCGCAGCCGCAGCGCGAATGTCTCGATACACCGGCTTCGCCGGCACTCGACACGAACGGAGTGTGTGCACGCGGCTTGGGGAAATGCACTGATGTCCGGCACCCCAATGATCCGCGCCCTGTTCCGCTCGGTGCCCATGCCGACCGGCAGCCTGTCCTGCAAGGTCTACTACCCCGCCGTCTACGGCGCGACGCCGCTGGAAAACAATACCGGCAGCATCCCCGCCGTGAAGCCCGCCGCCCCGTACCCGCTCGCGATTCTGATGCCCGGCATCAACGTCAGCCCGGAGGCCTACGGCTGGCTGGCGACGGCGCTCGCCGAAGCCGGCTTCGTCACGACGATCTACGGCTGGATCGTCGAGGAAATGCCCGGCATGACGGCGCTGAGTCCGGGCCTGGATATCAGCGCCCTGTCACCGGCCGACTACGGCACCCGGCCGTCGGCGTCCGCGCTCGCCGCCGTCATCGCCGACCTGCGCCAGCAGAACCTCAGCGGTCCGCTCGCCGGCTTGCTCGACCTCGACCGCATCCTACTCGGCGGCCATTCCGCCGGCGGCAGCGTCGCGCTGTTCAATGCGCGGCCCGACTGGTTCCCCGGCCTGCGCGCGGTGTTCGCCTACGGCGCGCACAGCAAGGCCTCGACCGCGCTCGGTTATCCGGACAACGCACTGCTCGCGCTGCCGGATGCATTGCCGACGCTGCTGCTCGGCGGCAGTGAAGACGGCGTCATCGCCGCCAGCGCGTTCCGTTACGGCACGAGCGGCAACAGCGAACCCGATCCGACCGGGCCGGTCGTCCGCACCTTCGATGAAGGCATCCGCAGCACCCGCGGCGACTGCCATCTGGCAATCCTGCGCGGCGCCAACCATTTCTCGCCGACCTATCCGGCGGACACCGTCACCGGCCGGCCCTTTCTCGACTGGCCGACGACGCGGCCGGACGCCGAGATCCGCAGCGACCTGGCGCGCCTGATCACGCTGTTCGGCCTGGCCTACGTCGCCGACGACGCGACCGCCGTCGTCCGCTTGCAGCGGGACATCAGCGACAGCGCGATCACCGCGCACCGGCAGCGCCGCTGACAAGTTCACCTCATATTGTTATAGTTTTATAACAATACAGATCACAACAGGGTCCGTCATGGCAGCGCAACCAAGCAACTGGCAGCAATTGATCACCGGCGACTGGCATGGCATGCCGGCGCTGTTCAAGCCGGACGGCACCCAGGTCGCGTTCAACCGTGTCACGCGTTCCAGCGTGTTCGAGAACGGCCGCACGACGTATTACATGCACACGAACTTCGACGGCGCGGATGTCTTCACGAGCCGCTTCCAGATTCCGGAGTTCGCTTTCGGCGTCATCGACTCCGACAAGGACCGCATCTATACCGGGCCGGATTTCTACGGCACCGGCCGGCCGTTCGGTCCGCTGGTGCATTCCGAGTACTTCAGCCCCGGCTGGAACGTGCAGCTGCGCACGATCAACCACATCGTCGCCGACCGCGGCCTGCAGGTGTATTCGTCGCAGCTGTTCGAAGGCAACTGCCAGGTCGCCGTGTTCAACGGCCTGTACATCAACACCCGCGACAAGGGCCCCGAGACCGACGCGCGCGTCGAGGCACACATCGCCAGCGAGCGCCTCAACGCCAAGCGGCCGTTCGTGCTGCCGGTCAAGCACAGCGGCCAGTGGCGCGGCGAGATGGCGGTCTACAACAGCGAGCAGGAATACGTCGGCACGAACAATGTCGTCATCGACTACCTGCCGCTGGACCTGCTGCGCGCGCGCATCGATGTGACGATCACGGGCGTCATCGAGCGCAAGTACAGCTACCTGCGTTCGCGCGAATCGAACCACCACCAGTTCCACGGCCCGGATGTCTTCGGCAACGGCATGTCCTTCGGCCGTTACTGCTATTCGCGCGGGCATTTCCTCGGCAAGGCCGAGCATTTCGACAGCCGCGAGACGCTGATCGACGACCAGTTCAGCCTGTGCTGCTACTGGCAGTTCATGAAATCGCAGAAGGAGCAGTACAACACCTTCGGCGTGCTCGACTGGACCGAAGGCGAAGACGTGCTGAAGCCGAAGTACCTGGGCTGATCCGGATGTCCGCACCCAACAAACCACTGGCCGGAGTCCGCATCCTCGACCTGACGCATATGCTGTCGGGCCCCTACGGCGCGATGATCCTCGCCGACCTCGGCGCCGACGTCATCAAGGTCGAGCCGCTCGAAGGCGAAGGCACACGCAGACTGCTCGCCAGCGATCCGGCCAACTCCATCGACGGCATGGGCGCCTACTTCCTGACGCTGAACCGCAACAAGCGCAGCGTCTGCATCGATCTAAAGTCGGCCGACGGTCTCGAACTGTTCTATCAACTGGTCGAGCACAGCGACATCGTCATCAACAATTTCGGCGCCGGCGTGCCGCAGCGGCTGCGCATCGATCATGCAAGCCTCGCGGCACGCAATCCGCGCATCATCACCTGCTCGATCACCGGCTTCGGTTCCAGCGGCCCGAACCATCAACGCCCGGCTTTCGACCAGGTCGCGCAGGCGGTCGGCGGCGGCATGTCGATCACCGGCATCGATGCGGTGACGCCGGTGCGTGCCGGCATCCCGATCGGCGATCTCGGCGGCGGCGCCTTTTCGGTGATGGGCATCCTCGCCGCGCTGCTGGAACGCGAGCGCTCCGGCAAGGGCCAGGACGTCGACATCTCAATGGTCGACTGCCAGATCTCGCTGCTGAACTACATGGCGACGATGCATTTCCTGTCCGGCGAGAATCCGCTGCCGATCGGCAACGCGCATTTCGTCCACGTGCCGTACAACAGCTATCGCGTGCAGGACGGCTTCATCATCGTCGCCGTCATCACCGACAACTTCTGGCACAACCTCAAGGAAGTCGTGAACGTCGCGGCGTTCGCCGACCCGAAGTACGACCGCCAGCCGGGCCGGCTCGCCGACAAGGATTTCATCGATACGAAACTCGGCGAGATCTTTGCGACGAACACGCAGCAACATTGGCTGGCCCAGCTCGACGCCAAGCGCATCCCCTGCGCGCCGATCAACAATTTCGGCCAGGCCCTGCGCGATCCGCAGGTGGTCCATCGCAACATGGTCGTCGAGCTGCAGCATCCGAACGGCAAGACGACCAAGGCCCCGGGCAGTCCGCTGAAGTTCTCGCGCACGAACGAGGAGACGTTCTCCTCGCCGCCTCTGCTTGGCCAGCACACCGACGAGGTCCTGCAGTCTCTGCTCGGCATGCCTGCGGAACGCATCAGCGCGCTGCGCGAACAGCAGACGATCCGCTGAACGCCATGGCCGAGTCCGTCATCGTCAACGACGTCGGCCCGCGCGACGGCCTGCAGAACCAGCCGCGCATCCTCGCGCCGGCCCAGCGCCTGCAGCTGATTGACGCGCTGCTCGCTGCCGGCATCCGGCACATCGAAGTCGGTTCCTTCGTCTCGCCGAAGGCCGTGCCGGCGATGGCCGGCACCGATGAGCTGGCGGCACAACTGCCGGCCGGTCGTGCCGAATACTCGGCGCTGATCCCGAACCGCAAGGGTTACGAACTGGCGCGTGCCGCCGGCATCCGTTCCATGGTGCTCGTCGTCGCCGCCAGCGACACGATGAACCAGAAGAACATCCGCATGAGCACGGCCGGTGCGCTCGATGTCTGCACGGAGGTGCTCGCGCAGGCGAAGTCCGACGGCCTCGCCGTGCAAGCCTGCATCGCGACGGCCTGGGAATGCCCCTTTGAAGGACCGACGCCACAGCAGCGCGTGTCCGAGCTCGCCGCACGCCTGCTGGCCGACGGTGCGAGCCAGATCGTCGTCGCCGATACGATCGGCGCCGCGAATCCGGCGCAGGTGCGCAAGCTGATGCAGCGCCTGGCCGGCGAAGTCGGCGCCGCCGCACTCACCTGCCATTTCCACGACACCAGGGCGATGGGCGTTGCCAATGCCTACGCCGCGCTGGAGGCTGGCATCCGCCGCTTCGATGCGTCGATCGGCGGCCTCGGCGGTTGCCCCTTCGCACCCGGCGCGACCGGCAATGTCGCGACCGAGGATCTGGTGATGATGCTCAAGCTGATGGGCTTCGAGACCGGCATCGACATCGACAAACTGCTCGACGCCTCCAGACTCGCGGGCGAACTGACCGGCACCACGACCGGCGGCCGCTCGATGGCCTGGCTGTCGCGCAACACGGCGCGGATTCCGGGTCAGTAAGGGACATGCGGCAGTTCAACCCACCACGCACGCTGTACAACAAGCTGTGGGATGCGCATGTCGTCAGCAGCCGCGCGGATGGCGACAGCCTGCTCTACATCGATCGCGTCATCCTGCATGAGGTGACTTCCGCGCAGGCCTTCGCCGGCCTGCAAATGGCCGATCGCCAACCCTGGCGCAGCCGCAGCCTGTTCGCAGTCGCCGATCACCAGGTGCCGACCACCGACCGCGCGCGCGGCATGGCCGGCTTTGCCGATCCGATGGCGCGCCTGCAGGTGCAGACGCTCGACGACAACTGCGATCGCTACGGCATCGACCAGTTCAAGTTGCTCGATGCGCGGCAAGGCATCGTTCATGTCGTTGGCCCGGAACAGGGCATCAGCCTGCCCGGCATGACGGTCGTCTGCGGCGATTCGCATACCTCCACGCATGGCGCATTGGCGAGCCTGGCACGGGGCATCGGCACCTCCGAGCTGGAGCATGTGCTGGCGACGCAATGCCTGTTGCAGCAGCAATGCCGCAGCCTGCAGGTCGATGTCGGCGGCACGCTGCCGGCCGGCGTCACGGCGAAGGATCTGGCACTGCACATCATCGGCGTGCTCGGCATCTCCGGCGGCAGCGGCTACGCGATCGAGTACAGCGGCGCGGCGGTGCGTGCGCTCGACATGGCCGGGCGCTTTACGCTGTGCAACATGACGATCGAAGCCGGTGCCCGTACCGGGCTGATCGCCTATGACGCCGTCACCGAAGCGTATGTCCGCGCAAGACCCAGGGCACCGCGGGGCGAGCTCTGGGAACGGGCGAGCGCGCATTGGCGCGCGCATCTGCATTCCGACCCCGGCGCGCAGTTCGACCGTCGCATCGCGATCGATGCGGGCGACGTCGCACCGCTCGTCACCTGGGGCACCAAGCCGGATCAGGTCATCGCCATCGATGGCCGCATTCCCCAGCTCGGCGACGCGAGCGATGCCGTGCAACGCGCCGATTGGGAGAAGGCGCTGCGCTACATGAACCTCGAAGCAGGCCAGCCGATCCGCGGACTCGCGATCGATCAGGTCTTCATCGGCTCCTGCACCAACTCGCGCATCGAAGACCTGCGCGCAGCCGCGGCGGTCGTGCGTGGCCGCAAACGCGCTGCCGGGGTTGCCCGCGCGCTGGTCGTGCCCGGGTCGGGCCTGATCAAGGCGCAGGCCGAGGCCGAAGGCCTGGACCGCATCTTCACCGACGCTGGCTTCGAGTGGCGCGAAGCCGGCTGTTCGATGTGCAATGCCATGAATCCCGATCAACTGGCACCGGGCGAGCGCTGCGCCAGCACGTCCAATCGCAATTTCGAAGGCCGCCAGGGCGCCGGCGGCCGTACGCATCTCGTCAGTCCTGCGATGGCGGCGGCGGCGGCCGTCAGCGGCCATCTGGTCGACGTGCGAGAGTTTCATTGAACATCGACGTAGTGCGACCAGCCGTCATTCCCGCGCAAGCCGGAATCCAGGACGGCGCGCGCTGCACGATCGATCCTGCCCCGCCTTCGCGAGCATGACGAGCCCATGACTTACTACCTGACGCTCAAGCTGCTGCACATCCTCGCGATGGTCTACTGGCTGGGCGGCGATCTCGGCACCTATTTCTCCAGCCGCTTCGTCGTCGATCCGAAGCTGAGCCCGGCGCAGCGCCACACCGCGCTGAAGATCATGCTCGGCTGCGACCAGGGTCCGAAACTGTGCATGCCGCTGATCTTCGCACTCGGCTTCTCGATGTCGACGCAGCTGCGGCTGATCGACGTGCCCGGCTTCGTCGACGCCGGCGTCTGGATCGTCGCGCTGGTCTGGTTCGCCAACGTCAACTACCTGTACTTCACGCAGAACCTGCAGGCCAAGGCACGGCTCGCGCAGATCGACCTGTGGTTTCGCGTGCTGATCGTCATCGCGCTGGTCGCCGCCGGCGTGCATGCGCTGCTCGCCGACAGCTTCATCAAGGCCGACTGGGTTGCCGCGAAGCTGCTCGTGTTCGCTGCGCTGGTCGCCTGCGGCATCTACATCCGCATCCAGCTGAAGCCCTTTGTCGCGGCGTTCGGCCAGCTGATGGGCAAAGGTTCTAGCCCTGAGGTCGAGCAGACGCTGAGCCGCGCCCTCGCCCGCTGCCGGCCGCCGGTTTACCTGATCTGGATCGGCCTCATCGTCAACGCCGCCTTCGGCATCCATTTGCTGAATCTGTAAAAGGAACGCGCCATGCAGCTGTACAACTCCGCCTTCTCGCCGTACGCCGCGCGCTGCCGCATCCAGATCTATCACAAGGATCTGCCGGTCGAGATCGTCGCGCCGCCGGGCGGCATGGGCTCCGACACGATCAAGGCGAAGAACGCGATCGGCAAGATTCCGGTACTCGATCTGGGCGACCGCTCGCTCGCCGAGTCCTGGGCGATCATGGAATACCTGGAGGCGACGCACCCGCAGCCGCCGATGCGGCCGGCCGATGCCCTCGGCCAGGCACAGCTGCAGGCGCTGGTGCGCTTCGCCGACCTGTATCTGGCCACTGCGCTGTTCCCGCTGTTCCGCGCGCTGCGCGGCGCGGTCGGTCCGGACGGCATCGCCGAGGCCCTGCCCGCATTGCAGACGCAGCTGCAGACGCTGGAACAACTGCTGTCGACGGCCAAGCCGCGCAGCGAGACGATCGACCTCGCCGACGCGGCGCTGCTGCCGATCGTCTGGTACGCGCGCGTCCTGGTCCGCCATTTCGGCAAGACCGATTGCCTGGACGGACTGTCGCTGACGCAGCAATGGTGGCAGCGCAGCAGCGCCGCGCCGGCGGCTGCGAAGGTGCTCGACGAAATGGAGACGGGCCTACGCGCCGCGATCCCGGCGCTGTTCCCGAGCAACTGATCAACCATCGTCATTCCCGCGAAAGCGGGACGCGTGCGCTGAAGCACGCGTTGGCGCTGCCAGAGAAATGGCACGCTCTGGATTCCCGCTTTCGCGGGAATGACGACCCAAACATTGCGCATGGAGGATGAGCCGATGCATGCAGCAGATATGACTCGCAGCACCAGGGGTCTGCGATTCCTCGGCCTGCAGCTGCAGACCGACATCCGTCGCCTGCACCTCAGCCACTTCCTGATCGCGAGCTTCGCCGCGATCATGCTGTCGTCATTCCTGCCGCAGATGCAGGCCTTCCTGTTCAGCGAGTTCCTGCAGCTGCCGCAGGAACGTCACGGCCGCGTCAGCGGCATGCTCAACTTCTGGCAGGAGATCGTCATCATCGCGGTCGTCGCCGTCGTCGGGCCGCTGTCCGACCGCTGGGGCCGCAAGCCGCTGATGGCCGCCGGCTTCCTGCTGATGGCACTCGGCATCGCGCTGCATCCGCAGGCGAGCACGGTCGGCGAACTGCTCGCCTATCGCTGCGTCTTCGCGGTCGGCGTCGCCGCCGTCATCGTCATCATGGTCACGCTGCTCGCGGACTACGTCGCCGATCAGAGCCGCGGCAAGGCCGCCGGCTACCAGGGCATCATGAACGGCCTCGGCGCCGTCGTCGCCGTGTTCCTGCTGCTCCGCCTGCCGGCGATGTTCCAGAAGAATGGCGCCACCGCAATCGAAGCCGGCACCGACACCTACTACCTGGTCGCCGGCATCGCCGCACTGGCCGGCGTGATGATGCTGTTCGGCCTCAAGAGCGGTCGCCCGCAGGCCGCCGTCGAGGCACGCCTGCCGTTCATCGACAGCCTGCGCGCCGGCTACGGCGCCGCGCGCGATCCACGCATTGCGCTCGCCTACGGCGCCTCGTTCATCGCGCGCGGCAACCTGGCGATCGTCGGCACCTTCCTGGCGTTGTGGGGTGCGAATCACGGCACGACCGAGCTGGGTCTCGATCGCGCCGCGGCGCTCGCCAAGGCCGGCATGCTGGTCGGCATGGCGCAGGGCGTGGCGCTGCTCGGCGCGCCGCTGTTCGGCATCCTCGCCGACCGCGTCGACCGCGTGAAGGCACTCGCCGTCGCGCTCGCGGTTTCAGGCACCGGCTACAGCAGCACGTTCTTCGTCCACGATCCCTTCGGCGGACTGATGATGGCGAGCGCGATGCTGATCGGCCTCGGCGAAGTCGGCTGCATCATCACCAGCGGCGTGCTGATCTCGCAGCAGAGTCCCGAACACAACCGCGGCGCGATCATCGGCACCTTCAACCTCAGCGGCGCAGTCGGCATCCTCGTCGCCAGCGTCGCCGGCGGCTGGCTGTTCGATCACTGGCGCGAGCCGGGGCCGTTCGTGGTCTTCGGCCTGCTGGCGCTCGTGATGATGGTGTGGGCGCTGCTGCTGAACCGCGGAGAGCGCCAGGGAAGCGCTGATTGACATCCGCAGCCCGGATGCAATCCGGGTTCGCGCATTCCCTGCCGGTGCAGATCCCGGGTTTCACCCGGGCTACGTGCTGACGCCTAGCGGCGCCCGGCCGGCATCCGCACCGAGAACAGCGGCGTCTGCAGATCCATGCGCAGGCGCGTCAGCTCCGAGGACTTGATGCGCCAGATGCCGTCGATCTTTTCGTAGGTCTCGTGATAGTGGCCATAGCCACGCAGCGTGAAAAACGGCGCGAGCCGCACCAGATCCTCCATCGCCCAGATGCCGTTCGCGGTCGTCGCCGAGGTCAGCGACACTTCCGGCGCATGCACATGATGGACCGTCGTGCGCGACGGCCGCCCCAGGATGCCGCGAACAAAAGCCACGAAGGCATCGCCGCCCTCGATGAGCTTGCCACCCGATGCGCGGGTGTCGCTGACGAAATCGTCGGTGAACAGGTCGCGCCAGGCGGTCCAGTCCTTGGCGTCGAGGCTGCGGCAGTAGCGCGCCTTGAGCTGCTTGAGCGCTTCGAGTTCGCGCAGTGTCGTGAGGTCATCCATACGCGCGGACATTAACAAACGGCCTGTCGCCGGTTGACACCCCAGTCATGGCAGGCAAGATCGCCTGCAGTTCTGGTCATGCGTTGCCAGGGCCGCGTCCCTAGAATCCGCTCATGCCCAGCTCTACAGACCAGCCGGTCCTGGTCACCGGCGCCAGCGGTTTCGTCGGCAGCCATATCACTCGGCTCCTGGTGCAGCGCGGCCGCAAGGTGCGCGTACTGCTGCGCAAGTCGAGCAATCAGGACGCGCTGAAAGGCCTCGACGTCGAGATCCACTATGGCGACGTGCTCGACCCGGCCTCGCTGCAGAAAGCCATGCAGGGCTGCGGCACGGTCTTCCACAGCGTGGTCGATCCGCGCTTCTGGCTCACCGATACAACACCGCTGTACCGCAACAACGTCGACGGCTTGGTCAACGCGATGGACGCCGCGCTGGCCTGCGGCGTCGGCCGCTTCATCTTCACCAGCACGATGGGCACGCTGGGCTTCAATCCCGGCGGGCCGGTGACCGAAGACATTCCGTTCAACTGGCGCGACCGCGCCTCGGGCTACATCCTCGCCCGCGTCGAGGCGGAGAACCGCTTCCTGGCGTATTGCCGCGACAAGGGCCTGCCCGGCGTCGCGCTGTGCATCGCCAACACCTACGGCCCCGAGGACTATCAGCCGACGCCGCACGGCAACATGGTGTGGCAGGTCGCCAGCGGCAAGGCGCGCGCAGCGATGAACGCCGGCGCGCCGACGGTCGACGTCCGCGATGTCGCCGAAGCGGCCCTGCTCGCCGAACAGCACGGCCGTCTCGGCGAGCGCTACATCATCGCCAACGAGTTCATCAGCAACCGCGACTTCTACGGCCAGGCCGCCGCCGCCGGCGGCCAGCTGCCGCCGAAGATCATTCCGCGCTCGCTCGCGTATGTCGTTGCGCTGATCGCCGAGACGATCTTCAAGCTGATCGGCCGCAAGGATTACCTGATCAGCACCGATGCGGTGTTCCTGTCGAATGCCTTCCAGGCGATGGACAACGGCAAGGCGCGCCGCGAGCTGCACTGGACGCCGCGGCCGATTGCCGAGACGATCAAGGACGCAGTGGCCTGGTACGCGCAGCGCAACAACCGCTCCTCGTAGCCCGGGTGAAACCCGGGTTGCACCCGGGCTACGGGCCAAGAGTGTTCTACCCCGCCCGCGCGCTGACCAACCAGCACGCCGCGTTGAAGCGCACCTGATCGCCCTGCACGTAGGGCTCGAACGCGGCGCGGACGGTCCTGATGATCTCCGAACGCAGCGGCTCCTGGATCTCCGGCAGCGCACGGCCCAGCGGACCGAGCCGGCTCAGATACATCAGCAGTTCCGACTCCGGGAAGCTGCAGGCGGTATCGAGCGGCGCGATGTCGATGTCGCCCCAGCCGCTGCCTTGCAGGATGCCACGGACCTGCTGCGGATCGGCGAGGCCGAACTGACCCGGCGCACCAATCTCGCGCTGCTCGATCTTCGGCAGCAGCGGCGCGGCGGCGCGCTCGGCCGCCGTCATGAAGGGATTGTCCTGCGGCCCGCGCCAGACGATCAGCGTCAGGTCCGCGCCTAGCCTCGCCGCGCGGCGCAGATTGCCGAACGCCGCGAGCGGATCGGCGAAGAACATCACGCCGAAGCGCGACATGATCAGATCGGCGCCGGCCGGCTCGAACGGATAAGTCTGCGCATCGCCCTGGACGAACTCGGCCGGCAGGCCTTCGCGCCGTGCACGGGCACGTGCGGCGTCCAGCATCGGCTCGGAGATGTCGACACCGACGCAGCGCGCTTGCGCACCGAGTTTGCGCGCCACCGCCAGCGTCGTCGCACCGGTGCCGCAGCCGATATCGAGCACGCCGTTGCGCGGCCGCGCAGCCGCAGCCGCCAGCAACAGCTGTTCGAACGGCAGGAACATGCCGTCGAGCAGGGCCTGCGCATCGACCCAGGCATTGCCGCCGCTGCCGTTCCAGGCTGCCGCCTGCTCATTGACGCTCAATGCATTCATCGCTGTCTCCACTTGTCTTTCCGATACCGGAAGCCGCAGCATGCAACTTCAAGTCGACTTGAGGTCAAGGGCATGCAGGAACTCGACATCGCCGCCGTCGCCGAACGTTCCGGCCTGCCGGCCTCGACGCTGCGCTATTACGAGGAGCAGGGCCTGATCCGCTCCATCGGGCGCAAGGGCCTGCGACGCATCTTCAACGATAGCGTGCTCGAACGCCTGGCGCTGATCGCGCTCGGCCGCAGCGCCGGGTTCACGCTTGACGAGATCGCCCGCATGTTCGGCGCCGACGGCAAGCCGCGCATCGACCGCAGGCTGCTGGCCGCCAAGGCAGACGAACTCGACGCGACGATCCGCAGGCTCGGTGTACTGCGCGATGGCCTGCGCCATGCCGCCGCCTGCCCTGCGCCCAGTCACATGGAATGTCCGAAGTTCGGCCGCATCGTCCGCGCGGCGGCATCGGGATCGATTGCCTCAGTGCAACAACAATTTTCCCGACGGCCCGCACGCTCTACAATCGTCCGCACGAAGCAGCGTTGAAACCAAACAAAGCGCCGGCCGGACCGCAGGTCCGGCACGGACGCGAATCCTCGAGGAGATTTGTCGCATGAAGCTTCAAGCCTGGTGGCTCGTCGGCGGCCTTGCATGCGTCGCGATGGCA
The DNA here is from genome assembly GCF_058783185.1 of Fontimonas sp. FW305-C-3. Taxonomy (NCBI): domain Bacteria; kingdom Pseudomonadati; phylum Pseudomonadota; class Gammaproteobacteria; order Nevskiales; family Nevskiaceae; genus Fontimonas; species Fontimonas sp. FW305-C-3. Next base: position 178,845 of record NZ_JBYSYK010000003.1, read on the forward strand.
GCGCAGAACGCGCAGGCCAAGGTGGCGGCCGACAAGGCTGCCGAACTCGACGGACCGAAATACAGCTGCATCGGCGCCGAGCGCGCCGGCAGCGCCAGCGGCATTCCGGAATTCAGCGGCAAGTACGAGGCGACCTGGCCCGGCGTGACGCAGAAGCACGGCTACGAACCCGGCCCCTATGCCGCCGAGAAGCCGCTGTTCAGCATCACCGCGAAGAACGTCGCGGAACATGCAGCGCACCTCAGCGCCGGCCAGAAGGCGCTGTTCGAGAAATACCCGGACGAATTCCGCATGGACGTCTATCCGAGCCACCGCGACTTCCGTGATTCGGCCGGCGTCTGCGAGCGGACCAAGAAGAACGCCCTTGAAGCCGTCGTGCAGGAAGATGGTCGCGCCGTCGACGGCACGACCGGCGCGATTCCGTTTCCGTTTCCAGCCAACGGCCTCGAAGCGATCTGGAACGTCGCCAACGCGCTGCGCGTCTACACGCAGACCGCGCAGTGCGACATCGCCGACGTCTATGGCAATGGCTCGACCGCCTGGGGCCGCATCAACTTCAAGGTGATGACCCCGGCCAACGATCCGGACAAGGCCGGCTCCTACCGCGACCGCATCAACTCCTACTTCCTGCAGGGCTATCTGCTGCCCGAGCGCGATCGCGGCTTCACCGCGGTCGGCTACCAGCCGAACGACTACTCGAAGGACGCCACGCAGTCCTGGCAGTACCTGCCCGGCGTGCGTCGCGTGCGGCAGGCACCGAATGTCGGCTTCGACTATCCGGTGCCGCCGGCCGGCCTGCGCACCGCCGACGACGACTGCGTGTTCAACGGCTCGCCCGAGCGCTACAGCTGGAAGCTGGTCGGCAGGAAGGAGATGTACATCCCGTATCACAACTTCCGCATCAACGATCCGGCGGTGAAGTACAAGGACCTGCTCGGCAAGGGCACGGTCAATCCCGACTACCTCCGCTACGAGCTGCACCGCGTGTGGGTCATCGAAGGCACGCTCAAGCCGGGTCTGCGCCACATCTACGCGAAGCGCACGGTCTACGCCGACGAGGACAGCTGGCTCGCCAGCCTCGGCGACAATTACGACCAGACCGGCATGCTGACGCGCACGCCGCTGATCACCTATTTCCGTTCGCAGGAATCCGGCACCTGGCATCGCGGCGTGTCGATCTACCACGACCTGACCTCGGGCGCCTACGAAGTCGGCTACCTCGTCAACGAGAGCAAGCAGTGGTGGCGCCTCAACACGCCGATGTCGCCGCCGATGTTCTCGCCGGAAGCCGCGGCGCGTGCGGGCCACTGAGCTGCATTCGAATCCTTTGTTCCCATTTCCTGAACCAGCGAGCAGCGGGCATGTCCACAGCGATCGGTCGTAACGAACTTCTGGTCAACTGGCGCGCGCTGCTGGCGGCCAGCCTCGGCATGAGCGCCGGCATCGGCATCATCGGCTACGTCAACAGCGTGATCGCGCCATACCTGCTTGCCGACTTCAGCTGGTCGCGCAGCCAGTTCGCGCTGGCGAGTACGGCGACCCTGCTGACGATCCTGTGCATCCCGCTGGTCGGGCGCTGCACCGACCTGTTCGGCGTGCGCCGCGTCGCGGCCGTCGGTGTCGTCGCGTTTCCCGTCAGCTTCCTGATCCTGTCCGGCATGCAAGGCGATATCAGCCTGTACTTCGCGATGCTGATCATCCAGTCGCTGCTGTGCACGACGACGTCGGCAACCGTCTACAGCCGCCTGATCGCGGAGAACTTCGTTGCCCGGCGCGGGCTCGCGCTCGGCCTGATCGCTGCTGGCCCGGCTATCGTCGGCGCCGTCGGTAGTCCGCTGCTGACCGGCTTCATCGACTCGGTCGGCTGGCGTTCCGGCTATCTGGCGATCTCGACGTTCTGCGCGGCGCTGGGTTTCGCGGCGCTGATCGTCATGCCGGCGAGAAATCCGCTCTTCGCCCAGCGCGCGGCGCAGACACCACGTCGTGCGGGCGCGGACTATCGCGCGATCGTCCGCTCGCCGGCCTTCAGGATCATCGTCATCAGTTCGGTGCTGTGCAGCCTGCCGCATGCGCTGTCGGCCTCGCAGCTCAAGCTGATGCTGACCGACCGCAACCTGACGTCGATCGAAGCCGGCTTCATGGTGTCGGTGTTCGCGACCGGCGTGATCTTCGCGCGCATCGTGTCCGGCTGGGCGCTCGACCGCTGGCCGGCGTATCTGGTCGCCGCGGTCGGTATGGGCATGCCGCTGTTCGGCCTGCTGATCCTCGCGTCGACCGCGAGCGACATCTATCTGATCGGCTTCGCGGTCTTGCTGCTCGGCATGTCCTATGGCGTCGAGGGCGACATCCTGACGTACCTGGCCGCGCGCTATTTTCCGATCGAGATCTACAGCACCGTGCTGGGCCTGCTGATGGGCAGCGTCGGCGCCGCGATGGCACTCGGCGCCGCTGTGCTCAGCATCACATTGGCGAAGACGGAAACGTATAGCCTGTTCATGACGATCTCGGCGATCGGCGTCATCATCGGCTCGGTCAACTTCTTCCGGCTCAGGCGCTTGAGTTGATCCGCAGGGCACTTTTTGCGCGGGAGCGCGTCTAAACCCGGTCGCTGCCTCGTATCAGCAGCATCACGGCAAGGATTGCCGGACTTTCAGAGGGTGAAACCGTGAACCTGCAGAAGCTGGCCTGGATCTCCATCGCGGCACTGTCGATGATCTTCACCGCGAGTTGCTCCGCGGGCTCTGACTCGTCGAGCAAGAATGCGGCGGCATCCGAGCAGGCTGCGTCCGGCAAACCCGTCGAGATGTCGCTGCCCGAGCTGGGCGGCAAGACCGTCAAGCTCGCCGACTACCGCGGCAAGAAGGTCTACATCAAGTTCTGGGCGAGCTGGTGCCCGATCTGCCTGGCCGGCATGTCCGAGGTCGAGACCCTGGCCGCCAACCAGAGCGACGACGTGGAGGTGCTCACCGTCGCTTCACCGGAATACATCGGCGAGATGCCGGCCGGAGAGTTCGAAGCCTGGGCCAAGAAGAGAAAGTTCGCCGTTCCCATCCTGGTCGATTCGGGCGGTGCCTTCGCCGCGTCGCTGGGGATCGACAAATATCCTTCGGGCGCGTGGATCGGCGCGGATGGCAAGCTGCTCGACGTGCACACCGGACAGGTCTCGAACGACTGGATCCTTGCGCATTTCGACGACGCCAAGGGCGCCAAGACGCATGCGAATTCACGCTTCCCGCCCAACCCGAATATCGGCGTGGATTACAGCAAGTCGGAGCTCAAGGAGATCTGGCTGGCGGGCGGTTGCTTCTGGGGCGTCGAGGCCTACTTCGCTCGCGTGTACGGCGTTGCGGATGCCGCCTCCGGCTATGCCAACGGTTCCACCGAGAAACCCAGCTACGAGGATGTGATCGACGGCTCGGGCCACGCCGAGACCGTGCGCGTCCGCTACGACCCGAAGCGGGTCAGCCTCGAGAAGCTGCTCGGCATGTTCTTCAAGATCATCGACCCGACGTCGCTGAACAAGCAGGGCAACGATCGCGGCAAGCAATATCGCACCGGCATCTACTACAAGGATCCGGCGGATCTCGCGGTCGCCGAGGCGGTCGTCAAGGCGCAACGCGGTCTGTGGTCCAAACCCATCGTGACCGAGCTGCAGCCGCTCAAGCAGTTCGCCCTCGCCGAGGACTACCACCAGGATTATCTGGAGAAGAATCCGAACGGCTACTGCCATACCGATTTCTCCAGCCTGACCAACGCCTCGGTGCCGCCGTCCAAGGTCAAGGTGGATCCGTCGAAATACCGCAAGCCGGACGACGCGACCCTGCGCAAGACGCTGACGCCGGCGCAGTACGCGGTCACGCAGGAAGAAGACACCGAGCGCGCGTTCGGCAACGAATACTGGGACAACTACGTGCCCGGCCTGTACGTGGACGTGGTGACCGGCGAGCCGCTGTTCACGTCGAACGAGAAGTACGACTCCGCCTGCGGCTGGCCGAGCTTCACCCGACCGATCGTGCCGGAAGTGGCGAAGTACCACAGCGACACCCGTTACGGCATGACGCGCACAGAGGTGCGCAGCCGGGTCGGCGATTCGCATCTCGGCCACGTCTTCGACGACGGCCCGAAGGATCGCGGCGGCAAGCGCTACTGCATCAACAGCGCGGCGATCCGCTTCGTACCGGTCGACAAGCTCGCCGCCGAAGGCTATGCCGAATACCGCCCGCTGTTCGGCGAAAAGTAACCAGCGCTAAGGCTTGCCCTTGCTCGCCGAGAAACCGACCAGGGCGAAGAAGCCGAACAGGAACACGACGAGGATCGCGAACGGCGCCCACAACGGCGACAGCACCCACAGCCAGGGCCAGTGAATGGTGCCGGTGAGCTTCAGCAGGACCAGCCCGCCGGCCACCGCGCTGAAGAATCCGAAGCCGAGCTTGCGCGCCGCCGTCTTGCCGCTCATAGGACGCTCCTGGCGTGTGTCGAATTGAGCATGAGTCGCTCGACTAGAAGCATGGAATCCTTCCAGCCGACAGGAGAACCGATCATGGCACTCGCCTCGCGATCCCGCATCTTTACCCATCTCTGGTATCGCGCCGACGCCGAAGCGGCGGCGCGGCTGTACAGCTCCATCTTCCCCGACTCGCAGATCGATCGCATCACGCCGCTGCCCGCCGCCACGCCCAGTGGCCCGGCCGGCTCGGTTGTCATCGTCGATTTCACGCTGCTCGGGCAACGCTTCCAGGCGATCACCGCCGGACCGCATCACCCGTTCAACGATGCGATGTCACTGGTCGTGCTCTGCGAAGACCAGGCCGAACTCGACCGTTACTGGAACGCGCTGTTGGCCAACGGCGGACAGACGCAGGCCTGCGGCTGGCTGATCGACCGCTACGGCCTGCGCTGGCAGATCGTCCCGGCGCTGATGGAGACGATGATGACCGACCCGGATACCGGACGCGTCCAGCGGGTCTGCGCAGCGATGCTGAAGATGATCAAGCTCGATATCGCGGCACTGCAGCGCGCCTATCAAGGATAGGTGGGGTAAGCGCGCCTCGCGCTACCAGGCGCCGTTGGTCACGCGAATCACGTAGAGCCCGCTCTTGGTGTCGCTGTACCAGATCTCCTTGCGCTCCGGCGCGAAGGCCGGACGCGACACGGCGTTGTTGCCGCCGTTGCTGAGCACCGCCGGGTTGAAGTACGCGACCTCGCGCGGACGATGGACGTCGCGGATGTCGAACACGCGCAGGCCGGACAGGATCATGCTGCAGGCGGCGATGTCCGGATCGACCGTCGTCGGCACATTGCAGTAATGACCTGCATAGCCGCCGATCGTCCCGCCGGCACCCGGATCATCCTTGGTGATCTCGCGATTCTCCGGCTGGTGTACTTCAAGCCGCAGTTCGGACACGACGAAGGGCTGTGTCTCGTCGCTGATGTCGATGATGCGCGCGGCGCCGACGTTCATGCCGTTGGGCGCCGGCAGGCCGCGGTCGCTGTTGCTGGCGAACTCGTCGATCTCCAGCAGATAAGGCTTGCCGTTGCGGCTGAACGGCATCGCGTTCTGCGGGATGCTCATGTTGTCCCACACCAGCCGCGAGATCTCGCGCACCTCGGGATTCGGCTTGCGCGCCTGGATGTCGGAGACGTCGAGAATCACCAGGCCGGTATTCGTGTAGGTGCCCGAGGCCAGATACGCGCGATTGCCGTCGGCGCTGATCGACAGGCCGTGCGACTGGTAGTTGGTCGTCAGAAGACGGCGCGGTCGCGAGGGATCGGAAATGTCGACCGCGGTCAGCGTCGGCGTACCGATCGACGACGAATAGAAGGTCTTGCCGTCGGGCGCGATGCCGCTCTCGTGGCCGAGCACGCCGACCAGCGCCGACGAACGCAGCTGCGGAGAGCGGCAATCCTCGGACAGATCGTAGACGTCGACGATGCCGGGATACGTGACGAAATTGCCCATCACCGCCGCCAGCACGCCGGCCTGCTGCGAGACGACCAGCGACTCATGCGGCGACAGCATCGCCGGCGTGATCAGGCGCGTGCTGAGCTGCGGGTTGGCCGGATCGCTCATGTCCATGACGTTGACGCCGATGCCTTCGAGCGCGCTGGTCGGAAACAGGATCGTCGTGTCGTAATAGGCGCACTCGCGGCCCGTCTTGTCGACGTAACGCTCGACCTTGTAGCCGGCGACGCTGCCGATCGGATTCTCCGTCGTATAGGCGCCGATCAACTCGGTATTGCAGGTATAGCCCTCCGCGGCGCGGCCGCTGGCCTGCTCCTCGGCGGTGACGCGCCCCTGCATGCCGATCTCCGGACGCGAGCCGGGGCCGCAGGCGGCTTTTGGCGTGGCGATGCTGGTGTTGTCGGGGATGGGCGCGGACGACCCTGACTCGCCGCTGCCGCCGCAGGCGACGAGCAAGGCGCTGGCAACCGCGATCAGGATGGCGGACTGTGCTGATTGCATGGCGTGGTTCTCCCCCTGCCATTGTTTTCAGCAGCGTAGCGCCGCGGCTGCCGCAGCAACAAGCCATTCAGCGCTATGTGAATAGACTGGGACCGCAGAGAACCGCAGCGACCCATTCACCGTCGCATCCCGTCTTCGCGGGAATGACGGTCTAGAACTCTTCCATCAAGCGGCCCTTGCCGATGACCTGATCCTTGATGCCACAGGCGCGCAGCGCATGCCAGATCGTCGCGACGTTGATCGGGATCAGCGGCTTCTCCAGCCAGTGCTCCAGGGTCGGGAACACATCGACGCAGGACAGGTTCGTGCCGCACTGGATGATCGCATCGACATCGTCGCCGTCGATCGCCTTCACCGCGTCGACGACCTGCTTGATCGTCGTCTCGGCAATCGCCGTCGCCGACGGCCGGTTGAGTCCGGCGATGTGCTTGACCTCGAACCCGATCTCGTCGAAGAAGCGCCGCACATTGTCGTCACCGACCGGCGGATACGGTGTGATCACCGAGATGCGCTTGACCTTGAACAGGTGCAGCGCGTCGCGGCAGGCGGCGGCGCCGGTGGTCAGGCCCAGATCGCCGATCTGCGACTGGATGTCCTGCTCGAAGGCGATGTTGCCTTCCATGCCGCCCCAGAACGTCTCGGCCGACATGCCGAGCATCAGGTGCGTGATCTTCGCGCTCAGCACGTTCTTGATGCCCATCGGCATCTCGCCGCGCATCATGTCGAGGAAACGCTCGAAGATGGTGTTCTCGTCATCGCCGGTCTTCTTGCCCTCCTCGGCCCAGTTCTTCAGCTCGATCCAGAAGCGCGATGGATGCCAGCTGACGCCGGTCAGGCCGAACTTCTGCAGGTCGTACTCGACGCCGGTGTTGGTGGAGGGAATCAGCACGCCGATGCGCGCGCGATGAGCGACCTGGTAGTTGTCCATCTTCAATCTCAGTGAGTGTTGGCGCCAGCGAACAGATCGCGCTTCCTGAAGCCGGCCGTCATGAAGCGGCCGAAGGCCTTGCCATTGGTCAGCCACGCCACTTTCGCGCCGGGCTTGCTGCTGGCCAGCACCTGATCGGCCAGCCACGGCGTGACGGTTTCGACGGTGTCGCCGAGGATATTGAAGATGCGCTTGGCCTTGGCCCATTCCTCCGAGCTCTGGTCGTAGTCGCCGACCAGCAGGTCGGTGACGACGATGCCGGGGCTCAAGGTGCAGACCTGCACCGGCGCGCCCTTCAGCTCCTTCTGCAGCGCCTGGTTCAGATAATTGATCGCACGCTTGGTCGCCCCGTAGGCGGCAATGCCCGGCTGCGTTGCACCGTTGCTGCCGAAGCCTTCCATGTTCCAGACCTGGCCGCTGCCCTGCGCCAGCATGTTGGCGATGACCACGCGATGGGTCAGCAGCACAGCGGTCAGATTGGTCGCGACGATGGCCTCGATATCCGTCGGCCTGGCCTCGTGCAGCGGCCCGCGGCGGATGCTCATGCCGGCGTTGTTGATCCAGACATCCACGCCCTTGAACTTCGCGCAGCCGAGCCGCCACAGCGCCTCGATCTGCGTCAGCTCGGTGATGTCGCAGGCCGCGCCGGCAACACAGCCCGGATGCCGCGCATCCAGCTCCTTGACCACCCGGGCGACCGCGACCGCATCGCGTGCGCTGACGACGACATTGCAACCGCGCGCAAGAAAGGATTCCGCCAGGCCGCGGCCGATGCCGCGGGTGCTGCCGGTGATGACGATGGTTTTCATGAGGACTTCAGTACTGGCGGCTCGCTTCCATCTGCGCCGCACCCATGCGCATGCGGATCATGTTCTCGACCTGGCCGGCGCCGAACACGTTCTCGGCGAGCTTGTTCATCGGATCGCGCTGATAGCCGAGCGCGCGGACGCGGTGGTCGTACTTCTGCAGCGCGACGCGCTCGCCGGCCGCCACCGGCTGCGACTGGTCGAGCCAGCCGAGCCAGCGCGACACGAAACGCTGCGCATAGGCTTCGAGCTTGTCGATGTTGGCGTCGTTGAGATCGCCGGCGATGCTCAGCGCCAGCGGCGACAGCAGCGCGCGCATATAGGTACCGTGGCTGACCGACCAGTGGAAGGCTGGATCGCCGCGCAGCTTGAGGAAGTCCTCGTTCGCTTCGCCGCCGTAGTACTTGTCCAGGTACTCCGTGTCGGTACGCAGATCGCGACGCGGCACGTAGTCGGCATAGAAGAACAGCTTGGGAATCGTGCCGAAGATGACGATCAGGTGCGGCGTGTCGGTGTCCTGGCCGAGAAAGCAGGTCGCGTTCATGTCGAGGATCGACGCCTTGCGGTTGCCGAGCCAGGAATGCACCAGCCACTCGGCGCCGGCGCCGCTGTAGGCGTTGAACGAACCTTCGAAGGCACCGTCCGGGCTCGTGTAGTACTCGCGGCCGGCGCAGGACGGATGGCGCTCGACCGGCAGACGCGCGGCGATGCGGTCCTTGATGCCGCCGAGGATGCCGAAGCAGCGCTCCCAGGCCTTGCTGACATCAACGTTGGGGTTTTCGGCGAGGAATTCGTGAATCGTCTTGGTGTCGGTCGTCATGGAATGCGCTTTGTGTGATCAGAGGCCTACGGTCTGGAACAGGTCGGCACGCGGTTTGATGCGTGCCATCAGGAAACGCTTGGCGATCTTGCCGCCGTTGAGCCAGGCGATCTTGCTGCCGGACTTTTTCATCGCCAGCATCTGCTCGACCAGGTACGGCGCGACGGTGTCGGGCAGGTCGCACAGCGTGTTCATCAGCCTGCGGCTCTTCGCGAACGTCGCCGGATCGGCCTGGATCTCACGCAGCACGCCTTCGGTGACGAGCAGGCCCGGACGCACCTTGCCGACCAGCACGCCGCTGCCGGCCAGCTCCTTGGCGAGCGCCGTCGTCAGGTAATCGAGCCCGCGCTTGGTCGTGCCGTAGATGCCCATGCCGGGGAAATACTCGCCGTCCGAGCCGCCGCCGAGGATGTTGAACAGCTTACCCCCGCCCTGCGCGACGAAACCGCGCGCGGCAACCTGGCTGCCGTGAATCGTGCCGAGCACATTGGTCGCGACCATCGTCTGCACGTCCGTCTCCGGCGTGTCGACGATGCGCCGCGTCGTGTTGGCGACGCCGGCGTTGTTGATCCAGACATCGACGCGACCGAATTGCGCCACCGCCTCCTTCCACAAGGCCTCGACCTGCGCCAGTTCGCTGACGTCGGTGGCGACGCCGTGGACCCGACCCTTGCCGGCGGCCTTGATGGCCGCTGCCGCCTGCGCGACCGAATCCGCACCGCGACCGCTGATGACGACGTCATGGCCCTGGCTGACGCAGTACTTGGCGAGTGCATGGCCAATACCCTTGGTGCTGCCAGTGATCACGAACGTCGTCATGGATGGACTCAGCGCAGCGGGTGGTCGGGGTCGGTGAACTGCGGGGCGAAGCCGGTATCGAACAGCTTCTGCGCGGAGATCGCCCGCGTCGGCGCCTTGATCTGGCCGAGGAACTCAAGCTTGGTCAGGCCCTGGCGCTCGCACAGCGCGTCGAAGACTTCCGCATTGGTCTGCGGCAGCCACTGGTTGTCGCAGACGTTATAGATGCCGCTCAGGTTCTTGCGCAGCGCATGCAGGGCGGCGCCGACCACATCCAGATAATGAATGACGTAGAGGCGGGCGTCGGCACTGAACGGGCCCTTGCCGCCCATGATCTCGTGGGCCAGCTTGACGCGTTGCGCGTAGCTCATGTCGCCCGGCGCGCCGTAGATGTCCGGCAGGCGCAGCACGCAACCCTTGCCGCTTGCCAGCACGGATTTCTCGGCTTCGCTGTAATAACGTGCGGACGGCTCGATGACATTGCTGACGGGCGTGTTCTCGGTGATCGGCTCACTGCCCGCACCGCCGTCGCCATAGACCGAAAACGAAGACAGGAACAGCACGCGCGGGTTTGCCGCGACCGCGCTCTCGCAGCTGGCAACCAGCGCGTCGCGGTAAGTGGCCTCGCGCTCCTCGCGGTTGCGCGCCTGGCGGACATTCGGCGCCACGGTCGACACGATGGCGTCGCTGCCGCGGGCAATTTCGGCGATGCGGGCCGAATCGGTGCCGCGCACCACATAGACCTCGTCGGCGAATTCGCGCAGCTCTTCCACCTTGGACGGCGTCGTCGTCGTCCCCTTCACCCACACGCCTTCGGCGCGCAACTCGCGCGCCAGGGCCTTGCCGACATGGCCAAGACCAAGAATCAACACATCCTGCATGACTGTCCCCGTTTCTGATTCTTCATAATGTTATATCATTGATACAACATCCCCGACAACGCCTGCCTGACCCACGACGCCAACATGACTACGCATCGCACGCTCGGCATCCAACTCGTCCACGGCGTCCGCCCCGTCCATCTGTGGGCTTACTTATTGGTCGCCGTGATCTCGTCAGCTTACGCCGGGGCGCTATCGGTATTACAGCCCGGCCTGCTGCATGCGCTGGAAATTCCGCCCGGCGAGCAGGCCACGCTGACTGGTTCGCTCGCGGTCCTGCAGGAGCTGGTGTTCATCGTCCTGCTCGGCCCGATCGGCGCGCTGGCCGACCGCGTCGGCCGGCGCCTGGTCTATACGGTCGGCCTGCTGCTGACCGGCGCCGGCTACGCGCTGTATGCCCAGGCCGGCTCGGTCGAGATGCTCGTTGTCATGCGCCTGATCGTCGCGCTGGGCAGCGCCGCCGTCGTCGGCATGATGGTGACGGTGATCGCCGACTATCCGCAGGAAGCCGACCGCGGCAAGGCCAACGGCCTGCAGGGCGTCGTCGCGACGCTCGGCGCCTTCATCCCGCCGATGCTGCTGGCCCTGCCGGCGGCGTTCGCGGCGCAGGGGCACGATCAGCTGAGCGCGCAACAGGCGACCTTTGCGGTCGCCGGCAGCCTCGGCGTGTTCGCTGCGATCGTCGCCGCGACGGGCCTGTCGAAGCAGGCCGGCCGGATCGCCGCGGCGGCGCAACCGCCGCTGCGCGCCCTGCTGGTCGAAGGCCTGCGCAGCACCCGTAACCCGGCCATCGCACTGGCCTGTGCCGCCGCCTTCACATCGCGCGGCGTGCTCGCCGTCACCGGCGCCTTCATGAGCCTGTGGCTGATCCAGTACGGCACTGGCCAGCTCGGCCTGAGCGGCAGCGAGGCGATGAGCCAGCTGGCGATGCCGCGCGTGCTGGTCATCGTCACCGGCGCCATGGTCGGCGCGCTGCTGATGGGCTTTCTCAGCGACCGTATCCGCCGCGTCACCGCGGTTGCGATCTCGACCGGCCTGACCGCGGCGGTCTATCTGTCGCTGTTCTTCGTCAAGGATCCGACTGCACCCTGGGTCTTCGGCCTGCTCGGCCTGATGGGCATCGCCGAGATCAGCGCCTTCGTCAGCAGCCAGGCCCTGATCGGCCAGCAGGCGCCGGCGGCGCTGCGCGGCGTGATCATCGGCTTCTTCGGCGTCGCCGGCGCGGTCGGCATTCTCGTCGGCTCCGGCCTCGGCGGCGTGCTGTTCCGCAGTCTCGGCCCCAGTTCGCCGTTCGTGATGTTCGGCCTGATCAATGTGGTCGTCTTCGCCGGCGCGCTCATCCTGCGCCGGCGCACCGACATCGCACCGGCCAGCGCATGAAGACCCTGCAACCGATCGTCATCGCCGGCTCCGGCCCCTGCGGCTCGGTGCTGGCGCTGCGCCTCGCCCAGCACGGCATTCCGGTCATCGTGCTGGAGAAGCACCCCAGCCTGCCGCGCGATCTGCGCGCGTCGACCTTTCACCCGCCAAGCCTGGAGATGCTCGATGAGCTCGGCGTCGCACAGGCGATGATCCGTCAGGGCCTGATCGTCGATCGCTACCAGTACCGCGACCGCCGCAGCGGCGACGTCGCCGAGTTCAGGATGGACGTGATCGCCGGCGAGACGGCATTCCCGTTCCGCCTGCAGCTCGAGCAGTACGAGATGACGCATATCGTCAACGCAAAGCTGCGCGAATCCGCGCACGCGCAGGTGCTGTTCCAGCATGAGGTGATCGGCGCGCAACAGCTTGCGGATTCGGTCCGCGTCAGCGTTCGCACGCCGGACGGCGACAAGGTCATCGACACGCCGTTCCTGATCGGCGCAGACGGCGCCGGCAGCGCGGTACGCAAGGCGGCGGGGATCGGCTTTGGCGGCTTCACCTACGACGAGAAGTTCCTCGTCGTCAGCACCCCGTTCGCCTTCGAGAAGGTCTTCGACAACCTTTCCTACGTCAACTACGTCAGCGATCCGCAGGAATGGTGCGTGATCCTGCGCACCGAGAAGATCTGGCGCGTGCTGTTCCCGGTCTTCCCGAAGACGCCGGAAGCGGAGGCCTGGGTACTGTCCGACGAACATGTGCAGGCGCGCCTGCAGCATCTGTACGCGCGCGACGTGCCGTACGAGATCGGCCACCGGACGCTCTACAACGTCCACCAGCGCGTCTCGGAAACCTATGTGAAGGGCCGCATCGTGCTCGCCGGCGACGCCTGCCACATCAACAATCCGCTCGGCGGCATGGGCATGAACGGCGGCATCCACGACGCGCACAATCTCGCCGGCAAGCTGATCGAGATCCTGCACGAGGATGCCGATGCCGCCGATCGTCTCGCGCTCTACGACCGCCAGCGCCGCGAACTCGCGGTACGATTCGTGCAGGAACACACGATCAACAACAAGAAGCTGATGGAATCGACCGACCCCGACGTGCAGATCAAGCGCCAGAAGATGCTGATGGAAACCGCGGCCGATCCGGTCAAGGCCAAGGCCTTCGTTCTCGAACGCGCGATGATCAACTGCGTTCGCGACAGCCTGGCCGTTGCATAAGGCCATGCTCGGCCTACTGCGCTGGCTGTTCCGCACCCTGCAGGTGGTGGCCATCGCGGTCATCGTCTACGTTGCCTATGCCAGCTTCGCGTATCGCGATATTCCCGCGGAGACGCTGGAACAGAAGTACGGCGGCTCCGACCTGCGCACCGCCTATATCGAAGGGGCCGTCATCCGCTACCGCCTCGAAGGCTCGCGCGATCCGCAGGCGCCGATGCTGGTGCTGATCCATTCGCACTTCCTCGACATGGGCATGTGGGATCAGTGGATTCCGGTCTTCGCGCCGCATTACCGCGTGCTGCGCTACGACCTCACCGGCCACGGCCTGACCGGCCCCGACCCGCGCGGCAACTATCAGGTCACGCGCGACGTGGCGCTGCTCGCCGGCCTGCTGAAGAAGCTGCAGATCGACAAGGTCTCGCTGGCCGGCTCCAGCCTCGGCGGCAACATCGCGTTCACCTATGCAGCCATCCATCCGCAGCAGGTGCAGGCCCTGGTGCTGATCAACTCCGGCGGACTCAAGCGCAAGGACAAGCCGGAGCGCGGCAGCGGTCGCGCCATTCCGGCCTGGGCGGATCAGGTGCTGCCGCTGATCCCGCCGCTGGCACTGCACCATTTCCTGAACTGGATGACCGCGGACGATCGCGTTATCACCAAGGCGCTGAAAACCCGTTTCGTCGATCTGTGGCGCCGCAAAGGCAACCGGCAGGCGGAGATCGAGCGCCTGCGTCAGTTCGAGACCGGCGATCCGGACGCGCTGCTCGCTTCGATCACCGCATCGACACTGATCCTGTGGGGCGAACAGAACCCGCAGCTGCCGGTCGCACTGGCGACGGAATTCGAGCAGAAGCTGAAAGCCGCCCGCAGCGTGCAGCGCAAGATCTATCCGGACGCCGGCCATCTGCTACCCGTCGAACGACCTGCCGAGAGCGCGGCGGATACCTTGAATTTCCTGCAGGCGATCGAAGCCCCATGAGAACACTGGCTGCCCTGCTGCTGGCGCTCGGCCTGAGCGCCTGCGCCGACGAAGTCGTGCTGCCACCGGCCAAGCCGCTGCAGGCCGGCGCGGAGCAGCTTGCGGCGATTCCGAATCTGCAGCACGGCGATGCGGCGGTGTCGAAAAGCGCGCCGCTCATCTGGGCGGTCGCGGATCGCGAACTGCGGCTGCGCATCATCGCGCCGCAGGGCGACGGCCCCTTCCCGCTCGTGATCTTCTCGCACGGCAACTGGTCCGACATCGACAAGTACGATGCGCTGCTCGAACACTGGGCCAGCCATGGCTATCTGGTCGTCGCGCCCTACCATGCCGACGGCGGCGGCATGGCGCGCGGCATCTTCAACAGCCTGCGCAAGGGCAACGAAGGCCTGATCGCGGCGCGCGTCGACGACATCCGCCTCATTCTCGATCACCTGGGTGATCTCGATGCCGTCGAGCCCGGCCTCAGCCGCCGCGTCGACCCGCAGCGCATCGCTGTGGCTGGCCACTCCTTCGGCGCCTTCACCGCGCAGCAGTTCTCCGGCGCCGAAACCGTCGACCCCGAAAGCGGCGTGCGCATCGGCGGCCGCGATCCGCGCGTGCGCGCCGTCGTCGCGATTTCGCCGCCCGGCCCGATGTTCGGCCTGATCAACGACCAGTCCTGGCTCGGCGTCGACCAGCCGATGCTCGTCACGACCGGCACCTGGGACGTCAACGCGCACTTCTGGCCGGACTGGCGGGCGCACCTGCTGTCCTACGACACCGCCCAGCCAGGGCTGAACTGGTCGCTGGTCGTCGATGGGGCCGACCACTATCTCGGCAACCTGATCTGCCGGCCGGAACGCAAGGAAGCGCCGCAGACCGATGCGCTGCGCATGGTCAATGCAACGGCGGTGACGTTCCTCGACGCCTTCGTCAGGGACGATGCTGCCGCACGCGGCTACTTCGACGCAGCGCCGCTGGAAACGCTGACCGGCGGATTCGCGATCCTCAGGCATCGCTAGCTCGGCGCCTGGCTCCCGATACACCGCTAAGCGCTGGCAGGCACTACACTACAATCGGCGTCCCGCCACCTCGCAGGTCGCCCGATGTCTCAAGCAACAGCCTATCCCGTCGGAACCCCCGGCACGCCCTGGGGAGACGCCGAGCGCGCCGCATGGCTCGCCCGGCAAATACGCCAGCGCAGCTACCAGATCGACGTCCTGACGCGCATCGACGACCTGCGCGCGCATTTCGACGTGCAGGAATACGGGCAGCTTGATTTCGATGCGGCGCGCTATCCGCTATTCGCCTTGCGCAGCCGCAGCTGGCAGAGCGATCTGCCGGTCGTGCTGGTGACCGGCGGCGTCCATGGCTACGAGACCAGCGGCGTGCATGGCGCGCTGCGCTTTCTGGAACAGCATGCCGGCAACTACGCAGGCCGCATCAACCTGCTGGTCGCGCCCTGCGTGAGCCCCTGGGCCTACGAGACGATCCAGCGCTGGAACATGCATGCGGTCGATCCGAATCGCTCGTTCGGCAATCGCGCGGCGCAGGAATCCGCCGCGCTGCTCGATCTGGTGACCCCGCTGCGCGAGCGCGTGCTGATGCACATCGATCTGCACGAGACGACCGACACCGACGAATCCGAGTTCCGCCCGGCCGTCGCCGCGCGCGATGGCAAGGAATACCTGCCCGGCCTCATTCCCGACGGCTTCTATCTGGTCGACGACACCGAGCACCCGCAGACGGATTTCCAGAACGCGGTGATTGCCGCCGTCGCCAAGGTCACGCATATCGCGCCCGCCGACGATCAGGGCGAAATCATCGGCTCGCCGGTCGTCGCACCCGGCGTCATCCAGTACCCGCTCGAGAAACTCGGCCTGTGTGCCGGCATCAGCGGCGCGAAATACCGGACGACGACCGAGGTCTATCCCGACAGTCCGCGGACGAATCCGGAAGAGTGCGTTACGGCGCAGTGCGTGGCGATCTGCGCCGCAATCGACTACGCGCTGGCGCGCTGAGTTTTTCTTTGCGGTCTCTCGATACACCCGCTTCGCGGGCACTCGAGACGAACGGCGAGTTGTGGTGCGCGGAGACAAACACACTCCGTTCGTCTCGAGCGCCGCGCGTTAGCGCGGTGTATCGAGAGACCACCACGAACCTCAGCCCTGATACCGCTCCGACTGCGCCAACAACTCCGGCGCCCCCAGCAGCGCATTGATGCGGTTCAGGTCGATCAGCCCAGGCCACTCACGCGTACTGCCCTGCGCACGGATATGCGCCAGCAAGGCCTGCGCCTGCGGCACGAAGGCATGCAGCAGCGCCGCCGGATACAAGGCAATGCGATAGCCGAGGCGTTCCAGCTCATCCGCAGTGTCGACCGGCGACTGCCCGCCTTCGACGAGGTTGTGCACCAAGGGACTTCGGCTCGCGAAACGCGTTGCGATCTGCTGCATCTGCTGCAAGCTCTTCGGCGCCTCGATGAACAGCGCGTCGGCGCCCGCTTCCAGATAACGTTCGGCGCGTTCGAGCGCATCGTCGAAGCCGGTCACGCCGAGTGCATCGGTGCGCGCGACGATCAGCGTGTCCGCATCGTGACGCGCATCGAGCGCGGCCTTGATCTTGCCGACCATCTCGGCCGTCGGAATCACCTGCTTGCCGGCCATGTGTCCGCAGCGCTTGGGCATCACCTGATCTTCCATCTGCAGCGCCGAAGCACCGGACCGCTCGAACACGCGCACCGTGCGCTGCACGTTCAAGGCGTTACCGAAGCCGGTGTCGATGTCCACCGCCAACGGCATTGCAACGCGCTCGCGCAACAGCGCCACGGTGTCGGCAACCTCGGACATCGAGACCAGGCCCATGTCCGGGCGGCCATGTCTCGCAAAGGCGATGCAGGCCCCAGACACGAAGCCCAGTTCGAAGCCGGCCTGCTCGGCGAGCAGGGCGGTCAGACCGTCGTACACGCCGGGGGCGCGCAGGCAACGAGGTTCGGACAGGGCGCGGCGCAGCGCGGCGGCATGGGACATTTGCGAATTCCAGTTGTACTATTCCTATACCAATATATCTGATCATCGGATGAGTCGTTCCCGCACATGAAACGCATCGCGCTTGTCACCGGCGGCAACCGCGGCATCGGCCTGGCCATCGCCAGCCAGCTCGCCGCGCAGGACATCCGCGTCATCGTCGGCGCGCGCAACACTGCGCATGGCGCGGCGGTCGCCCAGCAGCTGATCGAGGACGGCTTCGATGCCGGCGCCGTGGCGCTCGATGTCTCCGACGAGACCAGTCGCCAACGCGCAGTGCGGACGCTGCTGGAGCGCGAGGGCCGCATCGACATCCTGGTCAACAACGCCGGGGTCGCGCTCGACAAGTGGATCAAGGTCGAACAGCTCGATATCGACGTGCTGCGCAAGACGCTGGAGATCAATCTCTATGGCGCGCTGCACCTGTGCCAGCTGCTGCTGCCGGCGATGCGCGCGCAAGGTCATGGCCGCATCGTCAACCTGTCCAGCGAGCTCGGATCCATCGGCGGCAGCGCAATGGGCGGCAGCGCCGCGTACCGGATTTCGAAGACTGCGCTGAACATGCTGACCCGCTTGCTCGCGCTGGAACTCAAGGACCAGCCGGACATTCTCGTCAACGCCGCCGCACCGGGCTGGGTCAGGACCGAGCTGGGCGGCGACGACGCACCGCGCACACCGGCCGAAGGTGCACGCACCCCGGTATGGCTGGCAACATTGCCGGCGGGCGGACCCAGCGGCGGATTCTTCCGCGACGAGCAGGCTTATCCCTGGTAAGCGCACAGCGACATGAACTTCAAGGTCTTCGTCTCCCGCAATCTGCCCGGCAGCGCATTGGCTCAGCTAGCGCAGCAGGTCGACATGAATTGCTGGCCTGAGCGCGAGCCGCCCTCACCTGCGCAATTGCGCGACGCGCTGCAGGACTGCGACGGACTGCTGTGCACGCTGACTGAAACGATCGACGATGCACTGCTGGCATCGGCACCGCGGCTGCGCGTGATATCGAGCTGTTCGGTCGGCGTCGATCACGTCGATGTCGCCGCGCTGAGCCGGCGCCGCATTCCGCTCGGCCACACGCCGCACGTGCTGACCGATGCGACCGCCGACCTGACATTCGCGTTGCTGCTCGCCACCGCGCGGCGGCTGCCCGAAGGCGATCGCTTCATGCGCGACGGGGGCTGGACGCCGGCGCGGCGCTGGGAGCCGGACTTCCTGCTCGGCAAGGATCTGCGCGGCGCCACGCTGGGCCTGATCGGCCTTGGCGCGATCGGCCAGGCGGTCGCGCGCCGCGCGGCCGGCTTCGGCATGAACATCGTCGGCTGGACGCCCTCCGGCCGCAGCGTGCCCGGCGTCGAGTCGCTCGGCTTTGCCGCCGTACTTGAGCGCTCGGACTTCCTCAGCCTGCATCTGGCGCTGACTGCGCAGACGCGCCACATCATCAACGCCGCGGCGCTGGCGCAGATGCGCAGCGATGCGGTGCTGATCAACACGGCACGCGGCGGCCTCGTCGACGAATCCGCACTGATCGCCGCGTTGCGCGGCGGCCGCATCGCGGCTGCGGGGCTCGACGTCTTCGAGCGCGAGCCGATCGGCGCCGATCATCCGCTGCTGACGCTGCCAAACGTCGTCGTCGCGCCGCACATCGGCAGCGCCACGCTCGGCACGCGCTCGCGGATGGCGCAGCTGGCGGTCGACAACCTGATCGCCGGCCTGCGCGGTGAGCGGATGCCGCATTGCGTCAACCCGGAGGTGCAGTCATGAGCGCCGTGCCGTCGGGCGTCAGCCAGTATCTGCTCGGCCTGCGCCATGTCGGCGTCATCACCGACGATCTCGATGCCATGCTGGCCCGCCTGCAGGCGATCTTCGGCCTTGTCGACGGCGAGATCCTCCGGGTCCCGGCGGCTGGCCAAGCCAGCGAGACCCGCTTCGCGTTCTTCAGCATCGGCGGCACGCCGTATGAGGTGATCGAACCGGTGTCTGCGCGCTTTCGCGAGATTCTTCTCAACAGCAGCCGCGGCGCGAATCACGTCTGCTACAACGTCAGCGACCTGAGCGCCGCGGTGGCCGCGATGGCCGCCGCCGGCGTCCGGCTCGGCCATGTGACACCGGACGGCATCATCGAACTGCCGACCTCGCGCATGGCCTATTTCAATCCGGCAGACACCGCCGGCCTGCTGATCGAATTCGTCGAGACCCGCGCGTGACGGAGCTGGCGCGCGGTAGCTACGCGTACTGGCGCGATGGCGAACTGCAGAACATCCGTGAACCCTGGTGCCTCGTTCGCAACGCCGATGGCCTGCTGCTGCGCGGCGAGCGCTGGGTGAACGACAGGCTGATGCTGTCCGTCGAAGCGCGCTACGAAGATTCACTGTGCATCTCGATGCAGCTCATCTGGCTGCCGGACGAAGCCACAGGCGCGCACAGCATCAGCTATCTGCATCGCGGCGACCATCTCGAATGGACCGAGGCACAGCGCACGCAAACCTTGCCGCTGCCGACCGGCAGCCTGCTCTATCCATTGCTGCGCGCCGCCACCGGTCCGCTGCTGACTGCTCTGGGCACGGAACGCACCGTCGTCGTCCCATGCCTGCACAATCCGCAGGATGCCGCCGCGTTCCTCCAGCCGCTGCTATCGCAACGTCAAGCGACGAAGTCTGGCGCCAATCAGTATCGCTATCGCGGCGGCGAGTACGGCGACGCCGGCTGCGAATGCTGGCTGCATCCGCAAGGATTTCTGCAGCGCTATGTGTGGCCATCGTCGCAGGGCGCATGGAAGGTCGAACTCGGCAGCTACATTGCCCACGCGGACTTCCTGCATTGGCCGATCGCCACGACCGGGCAGCGTGTTCGGGTCTGACCAAGCCAGAGACGCCATTGGATTAAACGCTGATACAGGGAATGGCAGCGAAGTGCCAGAAGCGGGCCGTCACGAGCGGCTGCTTTCGGGCAGCCCAGCACTCAGAATCTGCAGGTGAAATGGCTCGCTAAATACGGCAACATCAGTCGGGCATTGCCTTCCGTGCATATGTCGACTCGTTGGAGATCACCTCAACATGATCAATCAGCTGTCCGCTTCCACCGCCATACGGTGTCGCCTGCATATGCCGCCCTGCGGTCCGGCTATTAGCTGTTAGGCCACAAAGAAATGACAGAGCATTTCGCCGAGTATGCAGTGCCATCGGAGTCGATGGAGGCCGTCGCTGCTCATCTCAAGAGGGCCTTCGGGCTTGTGTTTAAGCCACACGACAGCGGGTATAAGGGGCCGTATCTTCTACACGGTCAAGCTCACTATCCCCATGTAACGGTTTACCTCAATAAAGATCCCATGTGGCGTCGCGGCGATGCTGAGGATGAGCAATGGTTTAAATCGGAGTACCGATCGCACGGCGTGCTCGTGGAGATATGGCGACCCATTGAAGAGGTAGATGCAATGGCCCAATCGCTTCAAGAGACATTTCCAGGAACTGTGGAGTTATCTCGTGGACCGCTGCAGGCCTAACAATCGGTTCCAGTGGGACGTCTCCGCCTTCGGCGGAGCCGCCCCTGAACCTGGGCGTTGGGCAACATGAAGATCCACTGTCCATACTGCAACGCAGAGTTGGTGGAGGCATCAGAGGGCGAGCTCCGCTGCACAGCCATCGGCTCACTTTTCAGCCGTTCCGTGAGCGATCAGCTTCGGGCACTGACCCTGCGTGGTCCTGGACAAGGGACAATGCCGCCGCAGTTCTCAATCGGTCAGTTCTTCTGCCCAAAATGCGGTTCCCCTACCAGCAATGGCATTTGCTCCTCTTGTGGCGTCGTGTTTACAGCAGGGCTTGCGCGTCAGATTGTCGAGCTCAATCCGCATGTGAGCGACCGGGAACATAGGTAACAGAATAGTCCGGAGACTTGGGTAACAGTCGCTGGCGCGGCCGCGGCTTAACCTAGGTATTCGAACGACCGCTTTCGGGCGCTAATTCCACGCAGACGTACTTCCGCTTTGGGCTGATAGCTGCCGGTCAATCTAACCAAACCATCCGCACGAAACACAGAAGATCGCACTTCAGCGACTTACACCGAGGCTACGCTCAAGCCCCGGCTCGGCGCTGTAGTCGTCCCACCAGGCCGGGAAGCGCATGAAGAATGCCGACAGGGCCAGCGCGGTTGCCTGCAGCAGCACGAAGATGCCGGCGTTGTTGTACAGCGCGAGGTAGGCCAGGCAACAGATCAGATTCGGCGTGTGGCACAGCAGCACTTTGCGCACATTCCATTCGCTGTAGTTGTGCGGCGGCGAAACCTGGATATCCCAGTACGCGCGATGCCACAGCGCGTTGTAGCCGCCGATGCAGAAGTAGCTGAGCACGGCCACCCACGGCGCCGCCAGTCCGCTGCGCGCGATGGCGCTCCAGATCGACAGGAACAGCAGGCCCTGGCAGGCGCCCCAGGCGGCGCCGAACGTAGGCGCCAGCAAGGGATGGCGCTCGCGTCCGTCGGTGAAGGTGCCGCGCGGCCAGATCACGGCATAGCCGACGACGATGACGGCGACGCAGAGAGCCGTGAAGGCCAGCCAGTACGGATCGCGCAGCTGGGCGCCGCTGAACAGCGGTGCCGACAGCAGCGCCTGCAGCACGCCGGACAGACCGGCGATCAGCACGCAGGCAGCGAAGTAGACGCCGGCACGCCGCCAGGCCCGTCGCGGCGAGTACGCTCCGGCGGCGGCCTGTCGCATTTCAGTCCGTCTTGTATCGATAGAGTTTGAGGAAACCCGGCGGCAGGCTGGTACCGCCGTCGTTGCTGTTGTGCTGGGTCGCGATGATCTCGTTGCGGCCGTCGCCTTCGATGTCGGCGACCACTGCCATGCCATACATCTTGTTGCCGGACTCGATGATATCTTCGGCAAAGCTGCCGTCGGCGCGCTGGCGGAACGCGTATAGCTCGTCGTTGCCGTCGCCCGGCACCGCGAGATCGAGGCGGCCGTCGCCGTCGATGTCGCCGACGCTGAAGATGCCCGGAACACCCTGCGCGCGCACGCTGCCTGCCAGCGTGACGCGGAAGCGCTGCGAGATGACATGGCGCGTCCACTGCGAGCTTGCTTTCGGATCGTCCGGAATCTCGAACCAGTACAGGCCCGGCAGCACCCGGTTGCCGTCGGGATCGACCAGCGCCTCGTTGTCCTGGTGGCTGTGCGCGCCGACGACGAGGTCAGTGCGGCCATCACCGTTCAGGTCGACGACTTCCATGTGGTAGCCGTAGCCGATCGTCGAGTCGATCGCATGCTGCTGCCAGACGCCCTTGCGGTCGTTGCCGGCGGCAGGCCGTTGGACCTGCTCCAGCCAGACCACCGCCGGTACCGCGGGCGGGCCGAAGAACTGGCTGAGGATGATGTCGACATCGCCGTCGCGGTCGACGTCGTGCAGCTTGACGAACACGCCGCCGACGCCGGTCGCGATCTCGTGATATTCGAACTCGCCGCCGCCGAGATGGCGATACCACTCGACCTTGAGCTTCTCGTTGCCGTCGGGGCTGCCGAAAATATTTGTCGGGTTGTTGATCAGGTCCTGCGTCTGCGCGGAGGTGCTGACGATGTCGAGCAGGCCGTCGCCGTCGATGTCCGCCTGCCCCGCTTCGTGCCAGAAATAGCCGGTCCGGTAGCGCGTCGTTTGCGGCGCGAAGGGGCGCCGCTCGTTGAAGTCCGGCCCCGGCATCCAGAACTGCGCGCCGCCCAGCGTGCTGAGGAAGCCGGCCTGCACCAGCAGGTCGCGATGGCCGTCGCCGTCGATGTCGAAGACCTGCGGCGTGTTGATGAACGGATAGCCGGTCGGATCAAGCGCCGAGATGACGACGCGCTCTTCCCAGGGACCGGCCGCATCGCCAGTGGTACTGAAGATGCGCAGCGCGCCACGCGACAGCGGGGTCGGCGGACCGGGCGGCGTGCGCTCCAGCAAGGTCGACAGCACGATCTCGCGGCGGCCGTCGCCATCGAGATCCTCCACCGCGAGAAACGCGGCCGACTGCTGCGGGTCCTTGACGGTCAGCGCTTCATAGCGCGCCTCACCGCCCCCCGACGGTGAGGCGGACTCGTCATCCGAGCAGCCGGCCAGCGCGCCGGCAACCAGCGTCAGACCCAGCGCAAGGCGGCGGGCGTGGCGCATGGCGATCAGAAGAACTTGTACTTGAGGTTGGCGCCCCAGGTGCGGCCCGGCCCCTTGCCGACCATGTACTGGTTGAACACGCCGATCACGAAGGAGTTCGCGGCGTAGTCCTCGTCGGTGAGATTCTTGCCGTAGGCGCTGATCTCCCAGTGGTAGTCCGGGCTGACGAATTTCACGGAAGCATTGGTCAGCTGGCGTTCCGGCACCCAGCCGAGGTTCAGCGGCTCGACGAACTGCTTCGACTGGTAGTTGGTATCGAGGCGGCCGCTGATCATCCAGCCGGCGACGAACAGATCGGTGTTCATGCCGAAGCTGTACTGCACCTTCGACGTGCGGGCGAGCTGGTTGCCGCCGATGTCGCCGTCGAGCGGACAGGTCACGCCGTCGCAGTGGAAACTGCCGGTGTCGTGGTCGCCGGCGGCGTACTTGGTGTCGTCCTTGTACTGCGCGTCGTTGTAGGTGCCGCTGGCATCCACCGAGAAGGCCTCGGTGAACATGAAGCGCGATTCGAGTTCGACGCCAAGGCTCGTCGCTCCGCCGATGTTGGCGATGATGTCCGAGGTCGACAGCCCGGCGACGGTCGGCGGAATGCCGCCCTGCAGGCCGGTCCAGTCGATGAAGTAGACCGCACCGTTGAGCATCAAGCGGCGATCGAGGAACAGGTTCTTCGAACCGAGTTCGTAGGTCCAGTTCTCCTCGTCCTCGTAGGTCAGCTCCGCCTCGGTGTTGGCGTTGTTGAAGCCGCCGGACTTGACGCCCTTGGCCACCGACACATAGGCACTGTGATCGTCGACATAGGCCCAGTTGAGGATCGCACGCGGCGTGAACTGCTCGAACTTGGCATTGTCGTACGGCACCGCAATCTGGCTTGCCAGCGTGTTGCCGAACGGCAGCACCGGATCGCCCGGCAGCGAATAGGTGATGCTCTCGCCCGGCGCCAGCGCCGACGAATCGGTGTAGCGGTAGACGTCCTTGTCCTCGTAAGTCATGCGCGCTTCAAGCGTGCCTTCGAGTGCCGGCGTGAACTTGTAGCTCGCGGTCGCGAAGACCGCGGCGATGCTCTCGTCGTAGCCGGTCCACTCACTGCGCGCGGTGGAATGCTGGCGGACATACTGGTCATACGCCGCGGCCGCGGTCAGGACGGTGCGCTCGGCCAGCGTGTTCGGTGCCGACAGCGGCGTGTTGCAGTTCTCGATGTTCTGCGGCGTGTCGGCGTTGCAGAGGTCGGCGATGAACAGCGTGGTCCACTCCTCGTCCTCGACGACCGAGTAGTAGGCACCGGCGCTGGCGCGGAAGTCGCCTTCCGGCACCCAGTCGAAGCGCAGCTCGTGCGAGCTGGTCGACAGCTCGGTATTCGGCCGGCCACTCGCCGTGTTGGCGAAGCTGTAGCCGAGCGGATTCTGGTTGTCGATCGTGGTGATCAGCGCATTGGTCGCGATGCCGCGACCGGCGAGCGGATCCTCGTCGCTGGGGCCGCCGTCGGTATAGGAATTGTGGTCCGCCCAGCCGAACAGGTAGTGCAGGCTCATCGTGTCCGACAGATTGATGTCGGTCGACAGCGTCAGCGCATCGGTTTCCGAGATCGTGCCGATCGCGCGCGGATCGACGACGATGCCGTTGACCGTGCGCGGTGCGACGTCGGACGCGTAGTTCGGCAGCTCGCCGCACCACGCCGAGAAGCCGGTATGCGTGCGCGGCGGAAACGGCGAGATGTCGTTGACGGTCGCGACGTTGCAGTTCAGATCGTTCTGATCGTCGAAGCGCAGGCCGAAGCGCGCCGCGTTGACGCCGGAGATCGAGTAGCCCGGGCCAGCTTCGTGCTCCAGCTTGCTGTGATAGAAGCCGGCGCGCACCTTATAGATGCCGTTCGGCTCGTACAGCAGGCCGAGGCTGTAGGTGATGTCGTCGTTGCCACCGAGATTGCCGCGCAGGTTCGGCCCTTCCGGATTCGCGTTGGCGACCGGGTGGTTGTTCGGCGTCGCGCCGTCGTAGCTGCTGACACCGATCGTCGCCTTGCCGAGCAAAGTGCCGCTGCCGGTGATCGGCCCGGCGACGCTGGCGCGATACTCGGCGCGATCGTTGTCGCCTACGCCGCCGAAGACATAGCCCTCGAAGGTATCGGTCGGCGCGAGCGTCACGTAGTTCACCGCGCCGGCGAAAGCATTGCGGCCGTACAGCGCGTTCTGCGGACCCTTGACGACCTCGATGCGCTCCATGTCGACCATGCCCAGATTGAGCATGCTTTGACGCTGCAGGTAGACGCCGTCGAGAAAGAAGGAGACGTTCTGGATGCGCGAGGTGGTGAACGTCTGCGCGAGACCGCGGATCACCGGATTGCCATGTGCGCCGCCGGTGACGAAGCCTTCAAAGGTGAAACCCGGCGTTGCCGCCGCGATGTCATCAAGGCCGGTGAAGCCGCGCTGTTCCATCTCGCCGGCGCCGAACGCAGTGACCGACAGCGGCACTTCCTGCAGCGACTCGGTGCGCTTGCGCGCGGTGACGACAATTTCTTCGAGCTGCGTCGAGCGCGCATGCGCAGGCTCCGCCGGCAGGTCGGGTTTGGCTTCGGCCTTGAGCTGGTCGACCGGGATCGAGGCTTCGACGGTGCCGATTCCAGCCTCCCCGGATTCGGCCGAGGCTTCGGCGGAGGCTTCTGCCGGAGCCGGTGCTTCCTCCGTGATGACCGGCTCGGCAGCGGGCTCGCTCGCCGTCGCGGACTCCGCAGGCTCTGCAAAGAGGCTGTCGACGATCGCTTCGTCCGGCGTCGCTGCATCCTGGGCTGCCGCAGCAGCGGACCAGATCGCCGTTCCCAGCCCCAACGCGCTGGCCAAACAGAGCGTTGTTCCCAAATACTTCGACATAAGGAGCCCCTCGATGAGCGCCGTCAATTCTTCGCGTTGTCGAAGCAAGCACCGGGCCTTTTCCCCGCACCGTTGCCTGCGATCCAGGACACCTCGCCTACAGATGTCTTGATATAATGTACTAATAATATGTCATTTAGACAACAGCGGATCTGAACCTTGGAAAGCTACTCGATCAGCGTCGCGATTTTCGATTTTCTGCCGGTGTTTGCACTGGCAGCGGGCATGATTCCGCTGGCGCGCGCCATTGCGGTGCGCCTGCCCGCACTCGCGGCGGTCAGCTGGGCCGCGGCATTGATCATTCCGCTCGGCGGCTTCTGCAAGGCGAGCTGGAAACTGAACATGGCACTGCAGCAGCAGGATCTGCAGTGGCTCGAAAACATGCTGTTCATCTGCCTCGCGCCCGGCTTCGTCGCGATGGCGTTCAGCCTGTTTCACGCGCGCCGCGCCTGGCTGGTTCCCGGCAGCGCACCCGCTTCATTGCCGCGGCTGCTGCTGTGGCTCGCGCTGCCGGCCGGTGGCGCGCTGCTCGCGGCGACGCTGATGCCGGCTTCACGCCTGTGGTTCTTCTGGCTGCTGGCAATCACGACCGTCGCCAACGCGGCACTGATCGTCAACGCCGTCGTCGCATCGCGGCGCGCCGGCCTGCACTGGGGCGTGTCGGCCTGTTTCATCTACAACTTCGCCGCCACGCTGACGCTCAGCGGACTCGCGCGCCTGCCGCCCGGCGAAGCGAGCGCGTGGATCCAGGAAGGCGTCAACCTATCAGCACAGACGATGCTGGCGATCGGCTGCATCGGGCTGGCGCGTCGCATGCGTGAGGACCGAGCATGAATTCATCCTTTGTCAGAATCGCGATGCTGATGCTGGCCCTGCTGGCCATGCCGACGCTGGTACTGCCCGCTGGCATCGGCGATCCGTTGCCGGCCTTGGCCCTGGTCGGCAGCGACGGCAAGCCGCGCAGCGTCGGCGACAGCGTGATGCGCGTCTATGCGAGTGCGGATCGCGCGGCGGATGCCTTGCTCAAGGAAGCATTGCTCGACGGCGGCCAGGCCGCGCTCGACGCCCAGCACGCGGTCGTCGTCGCCGACATCAGTGCGGCACCCGGCTTCGTCAAATACCTGATCCGCTCCAGCCTCAAGGACCGCAGCTACGCGACCTGGCTCGACAACGACGGTGCGGCGAAGGCGTCGATTCCCTTCGTCGCCGACCAGGTCACGCTGATCGAGCTCGAACAGGGCCGCATCAAGGCACTGCGCCATGTCGGCACCGCCGCCGCGCTCAAGCAGGAACTGCAGCCACCCGCGCAGTGACAATCGATCGCCCCGTTCACTAGCATCTCCCCACAAAGCGCTGCAGAGCACTCATGGAACTCTCCGACAAGACCGCACGCCAGATCTGGCAGGACGTCAAAGCCAACCCCAACCGTGCGCGCTTCGGCTACGGCCGCAAGGCGGCGTTGGTCAATATCGATTTTCAAAAGGCCTATACCAAGGTCGATGAATTCAAGACCGCCTACGAGACCGATCCGCGTCAGATCGAGTACGTCAATCGACTCGCCGCCGGTTTCCGCAAGCTGAGCTGGCCGGTGGTCTGGACCCACGTCGCGTACATGGACTCCGCCGAGGACGCTGGCGTCTGGGGCACGCGCACCGACACGCCGGACTCGCTGCAGAACATCAAGTTCGGTTCGCGCCGCGCCGAGTTCGACGACCGCTGCGAGATCGACCGCTCGCGCGATGTCGTCTACTGCAAGCGCATGCCCTCGCCGTTCTTCGAGACGCCGCTGCAGTCGCTGCTGGTCTGGCATCAGGTCGATACCGTGATCATCACCGGCGGCTCGACCTCCGGCTGCATCCGCGCCGCGGCGGTCGACTCGCTGTCGCGCGGGTACCGCACCATCGTTCCCGAGCAGTGCGTCGCCGACAAGCATGAGTCCTATCACTTTGCGAACCTGACCGACCTGATGCTCAAGTACGCCGACGTCGTCGATGTCAGCGAACCCCTGGCCTGGCTGGAACAGCAAAGCCATGCGTGAGGACAGTGGCTACTACGACTACTGGCCGTACAAGCACCGGCCGAAGATCACCTGGCCCGGCGGTGCGCGCGTCGCATTCTGGGTCGCCCCGAACATCGAGTTCTACGAGCTCGATCCGCCGGCCAACAAGCATCGCGCCGCCTGGCCGACGCCCTACCCATCCGTACCCGGTTACACCATCCGCGACTACGGCAACCGCGTCGGCCACCTGCGCCAGATGCGGTTGCTCGACAAGTACGGCATCCGCGGCTCGATCTCGCTGTCGACCGCGCTGTGCGAGCACCATCCGGAGATCATCGCGATGTGCCGCGAGCGCCACTGGGAGTTCTTCTCACACGGCATCTACAACACGCGCTACACCTACGGCCTGAGCGAAGACCAGGAGCGCGCGATGATCCTCGACTCGATCGAGACCATCGAACGCCATACCGGCCAGAAGCCGGCCGGCTATCTGGCGCCGGCGCTGTCGCATTCGGAAGTCACGATCGACCTGTTCGCCGAACTCGGCGGCCTCTATACCTGCGACCTGTTCCATGACGACCAGCCGACGCCACTGAAGGTGCGCAGCGGCAAGCCCTTCGTGTCGATTCCATACTCGCTAGAAATGAACGACACGATCGCCTATGTCGTCAACAAGGTCGAGCCGCGCCTGTACGGCCAGATGCTCAAGGACTGCTTCGACCGGCTCTACGCCGAGGGCGCCGGGTCCGGCACCGTGATGTGCATCCCGACGCACAACTACCAGGTCAGCTGCCCGCATCGGCTGAAGGCCTTCGAGGAAGCGCTGGAATACATCACCGGCCATTCCGATGTCTGGGTCACGACCGGCCGCGAGATTGCCGAGCACTATCTGCAGCATCACTACGCCGCGGCAACGGCAGATATCGCGGAGCAGGCGGCATGAGCGATCCCCTGCACTATCCGCTGCGCCGTTACGGCATGGACCACGAACGCTACGAATGGTCGATGCTTGGCCAGCGCAATCCGGTGCAATGGCCGGATGGCAAGAAGCTGGCACTGTGGGTCAACGTCGGCATGCAGTTCTTCCCGATGAACCCGCAGGGCAAACCGCTCAAGGTCGCCGGCAACATGACGATGCCGTATCCGGACCTGCGCCACTACAGCCTGCGCGACTACGGCAATCGCGTCGGCATCTTCCGTCTGCTGCAGGCCTTCGACCGTTACGGCGTCAAGCCGACGTTCTCGTTCAACACCCGCCTTGCCGAACGCTATCCGCGCCTGCTGCGCGAGATCGTCGAACGCGGCGACGAGATCAGCGCGCACTCCTGGAGCATGGACACCGCGCATGCCGGCGGACTCGACCCGTCCGCCGAGGCCGAGCTGGTGAAGCGCTCGATCGGTCGCCTGCGCGAACTCAGCGGTCGCAACATCCGCGGCTGGCTCAGCCCCGGCAAGATCGAAAGCGCGCTGACCCCGGAACTGATCAAGGCCGAAGGCATCGAGTACTTCAGCGACTGGGTCAACGACGACATGCCCTATCGCTTCAACACAGCGAACGGCCCGCTGTGGGCGATGCCGCTGTCGACCGAACTCGAAGACCGTTTCGTGCTGATGGACAACCTGCATCCGGCCGCGTCCTGGGCCGAACAGGTGATCGACGCCTGCGACGCCCTGCTCGCCGAAGCGCAGACCGAGGGTGGCCGTATCCTCGCGCTGAGCCTGCATCCCTGGGTGCTCGGCCAGCCGCATCGCATCAAGTATCTGGAGCAGGCGCTGGAATACATCATGGCGCAGCCGCAGGTCTGGAGCGCGCCGGCCGCTGGCATCCTCGACAGCTTCACGGCGCAGCAGTGAGCGGAACAACGCTCTTCGACAAGATCTGGGATGCGCACACGGTTGCGCAGCTGGCGGACGGCAGCACGCTGATCCTGATCGATCGCATCTTCCTGCACGAACGCACCGGCGCCGTCGCACTGGAAAGCCTCGCCGAAGCCGGCCGCGGCGTGCGCAACGTCGACGCGGTGTTCTGCACGATGGACCACATCGTCGACACGACAGCAGGCCGCAACGACGACACACGCATGCCCAGCGGCGGCGACTTCATCCGCAGCACACGCGCCGCGACGCGCGCCGCCGGCATCCGCCTGTTCGATCTCGACGATCCGCTGCAGGGCATCGCCCATGTCGTCAGCCCGGAACTCGGCATCGCGCTGCCCGGCATCACGATGGTCTGTCCGGATTCGCATACCTGCACGCTCGGCGGTCTGGGTGCGCTGGCCTGGGGCATTGGCTCCAGCGAAGCCGAGCACGCGCTGGCAACGCAAACGCTGCGCGTCAGCAAGCCGCGCAACATGCGCGTGTGGTTCGACGGCAGTTTGCCGCCGGGGCTCAGCGCGAAGGACCTGATCCTGCACCTGATCGGTCTGCATGGCGCCGCCGGCGGCAGCGGCTATGCGATGGAATTCGCCGGGCCGGTCATCGAGGCGCTCGACATCGAAGCACGGCTGACGCTGTGCAACATGGCCGTCGAGTTCTCCGCATTCACCGGCCTCGTCGCACCCGACCGCAAGACCGAGGACTACGTCCGCGGCCGCCCGTATGCGCCGCAGGGCGAGCATTGGGACAGTGCCACCGCATACTGGCGCACGCTGAGCAGCGACGCCGATGCCCGCTTCGACCGCGAGCTGCGCATCGACTGCGCTGCACTTTCGGCAACGGTGACCTGGGGCACGAGTCCGCAGCACACGACCACCGTGAGCGGCGCGGTGCCGGACCCCGCCGCGGTGGCGGACGCAAACCAGCGCAGCGCCATGCACCGCGCCCTCGCCTACATGGACCTGCAGCCGGGCCAGGCCATGCGCGAGCTGGCGATCGACTCAGCGTTCATCGGCTCTTGCACCAACGCACGCCTATCCGACCTGCGCGTCGCTGCCAACATCCTGCGCGGCCGCAAGGTCGCGGCTGGCGTCAAGGCGATCTGCGTACCCGGATCGAGCAGCGTCAAACGTGCCGCTGAAGCCGAAGGCCTCGACCGGATTTTTGTCGACGCCGGTTTCGAGTGGCGCGAGTCCGGCTGCTCGATGTGCTTCTACGCCGGCGGCGAATCGATGGGCTTACGCGCCCGTGTGATCTCGACGACCAACCGCAACTTCGAGTCGCGTCAGGGTCCGGAGACGCGCAGTCATCTGGCGAGCCCGGCCGTTGTCGCCGCATCCGCCGTGCTCGGCCGCATTGGCGAACCGAAGGAGCTGGCGTAGCGATGCAAGCCTTCACTCGTCATACCGGCATCGCCGCGCCGCTGCTGCGGATCAACGTCGACACCGACGCGATCATTCCCTCGCGTGAGATGAAGTCAGTCTCCAAGCGCGGCCTGTCCGACGGCCTGTTCGCGGGCTGGCGCTACCTGCAGGCGAACAGTCGCGAGCCGGATCCCAGCTTTGTGCTGAACCGGCCCGAGTACGCCGGCACCAGCATCCTGCTGTCCGGCGCCAACTTCGGCTGCGGCTCTTCGCGCGAGCATGCGGTGTGGGCGCTTGCCGAGTACGGTATCCGCTGCATCGTTGCGCCGAGCTTCGGCACGATCTTCCACGGCAACTGCATCCGCAATGGCGTGCTGCCGCTGGTACTCGACGATGCCGTCATCAAGGCGATTGCGGCGCAAGTCGCAGCAGATCCGCAGCACGCGCGCCTCAACATTGATCTCGGCAGCAGGCAGCTGATCGCGCCGGACGGCATGGTTTACGGCCTCAGCCTCGAAACGGCAGACCGCATGATGCTGCTCGAAGGCCTGGACGCGATCGGCCTGACCCTGAAGGACAGCGCGCGGATCGACGCCCACGTCGCCCGCGACCGCGCGCAACGGCCCTGGGCCTGGCTACAGCCGCGCCAGCCGTGACCGCCACCGACCCGTTCGGCGCAGGCACGCGGTCGGCCTACAGCACGCTCGCTCACTGGCTGGCGACGCAACACCGAGATCGCGGAATCAAAGTCCTCGGCATCAACGGCGGACAGGGCTCCGGCAAGAGTGCGCTGGCGAGCTTCATGGTCAACGAGCTGAAAACCGTCCACGGTCTGCGCGTCGTGGCTGTCTCCCTCGACGACTTCTACCTCGGACGCATCGCGCGCGCTGCGCTTGCCGATACCGTGCACCCGCTGCTGATCACCCGCGGCGTGCCGGGCACGCATGACGTGCAGCGCGGCATCGAGTGTCTGCACCAGCTGCTCACACTGCGGCCGGGTCGGCACTGCAGGCTGCCGTCATTTTCCAAGGCAAAGGACGACACGCTCGAATCCGCGCATGATCGCGTGATCGCTGAAGCGCCGGACCTGATCCTGTTCGAAGGCTGGTGCGTCGGCACACCGCCACAATCCGACCCAGCACTTGGCCCGCCTGTGAACGAGCTGGAGCGTCGATACGACGCGTCCGGATCGTGGCGCCGTTATGTCAACCAGCAACTGGCCGGCCCTTACGCTCAGTGGTTTTCCGCGCTGGATG
Organism: Fontimonas sp. FW305-C-3; assembly: GCF_058783185.1. NCBI lineage: Bacteria > Pseudomonadati > Pseudomonadota > Gammaproteobacteria > Nevskiales > Nevskiaceae > Fontimonas > Fontimonas sp. FW305-C-3. Next base: position 211,593 of record NZ_JBYSYK010000003.1, read on the forward strand.
CCCTGATCCATCTCGCGGTACCCGGCTGGGAACAGGTACGCACCTGGCGTGCGCAGCAGGAGCGCGAAACCGCTGCGCAGCATTCCGGCATCAGCATGCTGCGCAGCGATGCCGAGCTGGATCGTTTCCTGCAGCACTACCAGCGCCTGACCGCGCATGCACTGGCAGTCGTTCCGCAGGCAGCAGATGTGGTGCTGCAGCTCGACGCCGCGCACGACGTCATGGAAGTCCGTTACCGCTGAAGACCGTCAGCAGTAGCGGAGCGCTACCACCCGCTACTTTCCGCAGGCGCCGAGGTACTTGCCACTGGTGTTGATCGACATGTCCACCGGATGACCGTGCGTGGTGCCGCGCGCCTTCACTTCGCTCCTCATGCTGCTGCCGCTGTACTCGGCCCAGCCTTCGCTGGTCATGTCGGTATCCTTGCCCTTGCAGTGCGCGGCGAACTCGACGCGATTGCCGCTGCGCTCCTGCTTGGTGACGTCGCACTTGACGCCCGGCTCCTCGCGCTGCGGCGGCACGAGGTCGTCCTTGGTCACGCATTTCTTGAACGTGCTGGTGATGCCGCCGCCGGCGCCGAACTCGATGCCCGGCATCTTGACGCCCGGCGGCATCTTCGCCTTCGCGGCCTCGATCTGCGCACGCTGCTCCGGCGTCAGCTGCGGACCGCCGCCCGCGCCGTTGATCGTGGTCTGGTATTCCCACTGACCTTCCTTGAGGTCCTGGGCCTGAGCAATCGTTGCGGAGAAGGCCAGAAGGATTGCGATGGAAAGTCGGTTCATGAAGGATTCTCCGCAAGGCACAGGTGGAGGGACAGGCCGGCTTAGGCTAAGCCCATCGACACGCAGCGGGCAATCTGCTCAGGAAACCGCGCCACCCTCACGCAGACGCGCAATCGCCGCGGCGTCGTAGCCGCATTCGGCGAGCACATCGTCGGCATCCTGGCCGACCGTCGGCAAATCCTGGCGCAGGCCGAGGCGCTGATCGCCGAAGGCCAGCGGCATCGCCGGCAGCTTCGCGCGCCGACCATCGGCCAACGTGATCTCAACCAGCCCGCCAGCGTTCATCTGCGGGTCGTCGAACAGGTCTTCGGGCCGCGCGATCGGCGCGAATGGCAAGCCCGTGTGTTCCAGCGTGTCCATCAACGCCTGCTTGCTCAACTCGCGAAAGCGGGCACGGATCACCGGCAGTATCTCGTCGCGACGCGCGACGCGCGCATTGTTGCCGTCGAGCCCGCGATCAGCGGTGAATGCTGCAAAGCCGAAGGCTTCGCAAAGCAGCCGCCACTGCGTATCGCTGACAACGCCGACAAACAGTTGCTGATCGTCGGCCGTGTCGAAGATGTCGTAGACCGCCCAGGCCGAGGTGCGCACGCTCATCGGCTGCAGCGGTTTGCCGGTGACCGCGTGCTGCGCCATGTGCTGTCCGACCAGGAAACCGGTGGTCTCGAACAGCGAGCTCTGCACATGCTGGCCGCGACCGCTGCGGCGGCGCTGCTCCAGAGCAGACAGGATCGCGATGACGCCGAACATGCCGCCGGTGACATCGACGACCGAGGCGCCCGCGCGCATCGGCTTGCCCGGCAGGCCGGTCATGTAAGCGAGGCCGCCCATCATCTGCGTGACTTCGTCGAGCGCGGTGCGATGTGCGTAAGGGCCATTGAGAAAACCCTTCAGCGAGCAGTAGATCAGCCCGGCATTGTTCGCCGACAGCGCCGCATAGCCGAGCCCAAGCTTGTCGAGCGCGCCGGGGCGAAAGTTCTCGATGACGATGTCGGCACGCTCACACAGCCGCTGCGCGACTTCGCGACCTGCCTCGGTCTTCGTATCGAGGCAGACGCTGCGCTTGTTGCGGTTGTACATCGGGAAGTAGCCGGCGCCCGAGCCGCCAAGGCGCCGCGTGTTGTCGCCGCCCGGCGGTTCGATCTTGATCACCTCGGCGCCGAGATCGGCGAGGATCAGGCCGACGACCGGCCCCATGACCATGTGGCTGAACTCGATGACGCGAAGACCGGCAAGCGGCAGTTCTTGAGGCGCAGAAGTCACGGCATTCCCGCAGGCGGACAGGTCTTGGGTATATGATATATCAATAGGTCATTTGAGAGAGCCGCATGTCGAGCGTGGATGTCGAAATCAGCGAAGTCGGTCCGCGCGACGGCCTGCAGAGCATCAAGCCGATCATGCCGACCGCCGCGAAGAAGGCCTGGATCGCGGCCGAAGCGGCCGCCGGCGTGCCCGAGATCGAGGTCGGGTCTTTCGTTCCGGCCAGCGTGCTGCCGCAGCTGGCCGACACCGCCGAACTGGTCGAGTACGCACTGACGATTCCCGGCCTCAAGGTCGCCGTGCTGGTGCCGAACCTGCGCGGCGCCGAAGCCGCGATTGCCGCCGGCGCGCACAAGATCACGATTCCGCTGTCGGTATCGGAAACCCACAGCCAGAAGAACGTGCGCCGCACGCACGCGCAGATGTTCGAGGAAGTCGCGCGCATCGCCGCGCTGATCAAGACCCTGCCGCCGCAACAAAGGCCGCATTTTGAAGGCGGCTTGTCGACCGCCTTCGGCTGCACGCTGGAAGGCCGGATCACCCAGGCTCAGGTGCTGAAGGCCGCGGAGCAACTGCTGGCTGCCGGCTGCGACGAGGTCGGTCTGTCCGACACGACCGGCTATGCCGATCCACGCAGCGTGCGCGAGCTGACGCGCGGCATCTGGGATGCGTTCGGTCGCGACAGGCTGACCGGCATTCATTTGCACAACACGCGCGGTCAGGGCCTGGCCTGCGCACTCGCGGCGGTCGAACTGGGGATCAAGACGGTGGACGCTTCGCTGGCCGGCATCGGCGGCTGTCCGTTCGCGCCGGGCGCGTCGGGCAACATCGTCACCGAGGATCTGGTGTTCATGCTCGAAGCGATGGGCCTGCGGACCGGCATCGACATCGACAAGCTGCTCGATGTTCGCAAGCTCGTGCGAGCTGCCTTGCCGGCCGATGTCGAGTTGTATGGCTTTACGGCCGAGGCCGGACTGCCGAAGGGCTTTCGCGCAGCAAGCTAGGCCCTGCTGGCACCAGCCGGCAGCCTTCGCGGAAACGCGCGCAGATACCGGTCGCCTAGCGCAGCAGCAGGTTCGTGGCGTCTTCGGCCGGACTTATGCCTTCAATCCTTGCCCATGAGCTTTTCGCTGGCCTTGGCCATGAGGCCGACCACAAAGTTGCGCGAGAACGGATAGAGCAACCTCAGCCCGCGGCGCATCGTCCTGTTGGCCAGACGAATCGGGCCTTTCTCCAGATGGGCGATGGCATCGTCGACCACCGCCTGCGGGGTCTCTGCACCCTTGACCGGCTCATCCGGACTGCGGGCAAGGCCACGCTCATGACGCAGGCGCCGCAATGCCGGTGTGTCGGTCTCTCCGAGGATCAAGCCAAGGACGTCGACCCCCTTGGGCTTGAGCTCGCACCACAGCGCTTCGGCAAAGACCATGTCGAAGGCCTTGGTCGCGCAGTACGCGACCATATTCCGGGTGCCGGCAAACCCGGCTCCCGACCCGAAGATCACCGCCGCGCCGCGACCGCGTCGCGCCATCGGCCCGCAGAGGTGATGGCAGAGCTGCATGAGCACCGTGCAGTTTCGATGCACCATCGCTTCGGCCACATCCAGCGGCGACGACAGGAAGGGCTTGTAGTTCGAATCGGCTCCCGCGCAGTAGACGAAGAACCCGATCTCGACGTCACGCAGCTCGGCAACGATGCGCTCGGCCGCGTCCGTGTTCGCCAGATCCATTGTCACGATACGGGTCTGCACCCCGTACTGGTGCGCGATGGCGCTGGACACTTCGCTCAGCGCTTCCCTGCGCCTTGCCAGCAGGACGACATTCAAGCCACGGCTGGCAAGCGTCTCGGCAAACGCGCGGCCGACGCCTTCGGAAGCTCCGGCAACCAGCGCCCAGGGCCCATAGCGCTCTGCAAATGTCGTTTGCTGCATTTTGATTTCCGGGCCTGCGACGCCGTTAGCCGTGATACTCCTCGGCATCCAGCTCCAGACGGAAATGGAAGCGGCGCGGATTGTGATGGCAGTAGAGGATATCGACGAGGCGGTTCTGCTTGTCGAAGATGCGCCGCACCATCAGCAGCGTCGGCTCGCCGATGTCCATGTTCAAGGCCGTGGCGAAGAAGTCGCGCGCCGGCACTGCACTGATGATCTGTTCGATCTTGGCGATCTCGATGCCGTTCTCGCGCAGGATGTCGAGCCGCACGCGGCGTTCGAGATCGCGCTTGGTGTAGCCCTTGCTGACGCCGATCGTCCAGCTGATCAGATGGCCGTAGGGCACGTCGTCCTTGGTGTAGCGGATGCGCGTCGCACGCCAGGCCAGCTCGCCGCGATCGAGGCCCATTTCGGCGGCGACGTCGCCCGGCGGCAGCTGCTTGCCGACATCGATGACCTTGACGTGGGTCTGCTTGGCGACGTTGCTGAGCTTCTCGAGTTCGCCGACCAGCGGCGCATGCACCGACTCGAAGGTCGCGGTATAGGTGACGAAGGTGCCCTTGCCGCGGCGGCGTTCGACCAGCTCGGCGGCGGCCAGATCGTCGAGCGCGCGCTTGGCGGTGATGCGCGAGACGTTGAAGCCTTTCGCCAGCTCCTCTTCCGTCGGCATCTGCTCGCCATGCGAGATCGAGCCGTTGAGGATGCGGTTCTTCAGCAGCGTGAACAGCTGGAAATACAGCGGCGTCGGCGCCTCGTCCTGCAAGGACTGCATTTCCCGACTGCTGAACAAATCCGTCATTGAGGTCATGTGAGGCTTTTCGCTCCCTGAGCCGGCGGGCACAGTCCCCGCACCGTAGAGGCTGCCGCCCAATGAATGCAGCCCGTTCGCACCGGCGATGCCAGAGACTACGGCTGCAATCCGCGGCTTGCCTGATTGTGCAGTCATTGTAACGGGCCTCAGAGGGGATAGCAGATCGGCTTGGCCAGGCGTCCGATCGCGCCGAGCACTTCGGCCAGACTCTGCACGTCGGCATACTTCGCGTGCATGTCGAACAGGTTCGCGGCATGGGCGTCGGCATTGCGGTCGCCGACCGCCTCGCGCGGCACGATGACCGGATAGTCGTGCTGCAGGCCATCGACGACCGTGGCGCGGACGCAGCCCGACGTGGTCAATCCGGTCACGACCAGCGAATCGGCCTGCGCGGCCTTGAGCTGCTCGGCGAGCGTCGTCGCGAAGAACGCACTCGCCCACTGCTTCTCGATCACCGGCTCATCGGTGCGCGGCGCCAGGGCGGCGTCGACCTGCACCCACGGCGAATCCGGCGTCAGCAGGTTGAGCGCGCCGATGCGCTGGCGGAACACGCGGGCCTGCCCTTCGCTGCGATAGATCACGGTCGTGAAGAACACCGGCAGCTCGGCCTTGCGGAAGGCCTCCAGCAGCTGCGCATTCGCGGCGACCACGTCGGGGCAGGCGCTGCCGAGCGGACAGGCCGGATCGGTGAAGCCGCGCACCATGTCCACCAGCAGGAGGGCCGGCCGCTGGCCGAGGCCCAGGCTGTTGCGCGCCAGATCAGCCACGGTCATCTCCCAGAAAGTCCTTCAGCAACGCGGCCACTTGCGCGGTCTGCCGCTCGCAGACAAAAGTGCGTGCGCCGGCGATCTCGGCCTTGCGGCCGTCGGCCAGCAGCTTGTGGGTGGCGTCAAGTTGTCCGTAAAGCGGATCGGCGGTGCCGGCGAAAACCAGTGTCGGACAGCGCAGCGCGCGCAGCTGAGCGGCGGTGTCGGTGGCAATCACAGAGAGATAGGCCTCGGCGTACTGCGTGCCGGCGGCGACACCGGCAAGGAATTCGCGCTGGCGAAGTTGCAGATTGGCGTCGGCATCCTTCGCGGCGATGCGCTGCCACAAGGGCAGCAGGTGGCTGCCTTCGGCATCCGGCGCCAGATAATTTGAAACCTGCGGCAGACGCTCGCGCAGTGCATCGTCGAGCAGACAGGGGCCGGACAGTGCGAGACGCCGGACCAGGGCCGGGCGATCATGCGCCAGCTGCAGCGCCAGGGCGGCGCCGGTGTGATGGCCGAACCAGTCGCAGGGCCCCTGATGCAGCTGGGCAAGCCCCGCCCCCAGCGCGGCGGCGGCAACGGCAATCGAGAAACGGCCGGGCAAGGCATCGGAATTGCCGAAGCCCGGCGTGTCGAACGCGATCAGATCGAAGCGATCCGCCAGCGCCTGCATCAGCGGCTCGTACATCGCCGACGTGCTCGGCGTCTGGTGCAGCAGCACCAGCAGCGGCGCGCCGCGCGGGCCGGCGCGGCGATAGTGCAGCTGGCCGGTCGGCAGGTCGACGTAGGCGCGACGCGAACTCAAGGTGCGTCCCCAAGCTCCAGCGACACCCATTTCAGTTCGGTGAACTCTTCGATGCTGTAACGGCCGCCGGAGCGGCCGAGGCCGGACAGGCCGGTGCCGCCGACCGGCGCCAGCGCATTGCTCTGGAAGCTGTGCATGCCGATGTGCACCGCGCCGCTCTTGATCTCGCGCGCCGCCCGGAAGCCCCATTGATAGTCGCGCGTCAGCACCGCCGCGGACAGGCCGTACTCCGAGTCGTTGGCGATCGCGATCGCATCGTCGAGATCGGCGGCCGCAACGACCGACGTCAGCGGGCCGAAGGATTCGTCGCACCAGGCCGTGCTGCTGCGAGCGGTGTTGAGCAGCGCGGTCGGCGCATAGGTCAGGCCGCGCACGGCACGACCGCCGGTCAGCAGCGTCGCGCCGTCGGCAATCGCATCGTTCTGGTGTTTCTCGATCTTCTCCAGCGCGCGGCGGTTGATCAGCGGCCCGTAGGCAGTCGCCGGATCGCGCAGGTCGCCGAGCGGCAAGGCCTCGCAGGCGCCGCGGAGGGCCGTCAGGAAATCTTCATAAATCGGACGCTCGACGACGATGCGCGAGTTCGCCATGCAGATCTGGCCGGCGTGGTTGAACATGCCGGCGGCGGCGACGCGCGCGGCCTTTTCGACATCCACATCGCGCAGCACCAGCAGCGCGCTCTTGCCGCCCAGTTCGAGCTGGGCGCGCAGCATGCGCTGCATCGCCTGCGCGCCGATCGCCTTGCCGGTCGCGGTCGAGCCGGTCAGCGCAATGCCGTCGATGCCGCGATGCGCCACCAGCGGCGCGCCGCATTCGGCACCAAAGCCAGTGACGACATTGACCGCCGCCGGCGGCAGGCCGGCATCGAGCAGCAGGCGCGCGAAGGCCAGCGCGATCAGCGGCGTTTCCTCGGAGGGCTTGATGACGACGGCATTGCCGGCGGCGAGCGGGAACGCCACCATCTTGACCAGCAGCGCGAGCGGCGCGTTGTACGGCGAGACGACGGCAACGACGCCGACCGGCTCGCGGAACACCATCGACAGGCGCTGTGGATTGTCGTTCGGGAACGTGTCGCCGTAGAGCCGGCGCGCTTCACCGGCGGCGGTGCGCAGCAGGTCGACCGAGTAGCGCAGCTCGAAGCGAGCCTTGGTGATCGTCGAACCGGACTCGTCGATCAAGGTATCGAGCATCTCCGCTTCGCCGCGCTGCTCAAGCAGATCGGCGGCCTTGAGCAGCACCGCTTCGCGCTCCTTGGGCGCCAGTCGCGACCAGACGACAAAGCCACGCCGGGCAGCAGCAATCGCCAGATCGACATCGGCAGCGCCGGCGCGCGCCGCGTGGCCGAACAGCGTTTCCGTCGCCGGCGCGAGGACATCGAAATGCTGGCCGCTCGCCGCGGCGACATCGCGGCCATCGATCAGCAGCAGGCCGTGTTTCATGCGGAAGCTCCAGGACGCGCAGCGACGCCGGTGACGCGCGTACCGCGGAAGAATTCAAAGGTTTCCAGCGTGCCCTCGTCGCCCAGCCCCGACAGTCCCCAGGCCGGACGCGGCGCCTGCGGATGCAGGTTGAGCATCGTCACCGCATTGAGCTTGATCAGGCCGGCGCGCACGCGGCTGGCCACGCGCCAGGCGTGGTCTTCGGCGCCGAAGACGTAGGCGGCAAGACCGAACGGCGTCTGGTTGGCGAGCGCGACGGCTTCGTCGTCGCTGTCGAAGGCATGCACGGTCGCGACCGGTCCGAAAATCTCTTCGAGCGTCTGCTCGGGCGCCAGGCCGGTGACCAGCGTCGGCGCGAGGAACCAGCCGGGCAGCTTCGGCAAGGTCGAAGACTGCCGCACGACACCGCCGAGCGCCTGCAGATGCGCGAGCTGCTGCGCGACGAGATCGCGATGCGCCTGCGAGACCAGCGGACCCATTTCGCTGGCGAGATCCATCGAGCTGCCGATGCGCAGCGTCGCCAGCTTGGCGAGCACGCCGGCCAGCAACTCGTCGACCCGCGAGCGATGCACGAGCAGACGGCCGAGCGCCCTGCACCACTGGCCGTTGAGCGTCGTCAGCGCGGCGACGACGCCATCGATCGCCGCGGTCAGATCGGCGTCAGCAAGCACGATCAGCGGGTTGTTGCCGCCAAGCTCCAGCTGCGCGGGCTTGATGTCCTTTGCGCAAGCGGTGGCGACGGCCCGGCCGGCTGCGAGGCCGCCGGTGAACGACACCGCACGCACGCGCGGATCGCCAACCAGCGCCGCGCCGGTTTCGGCGCCGCCATGCAGCAGCTGCAGCATGCCGGCCGGCAATCCCGCGGCGCAGGCCGCATCGACAATCAGCTGCGCCGACAGCGGCGCAGCTTCGGAAGGCTTGAGCAGCACCGGGCAACCCGCCGCGAGCGCCGAAGCGACCTTGTGCGCGGCGATGCCGGCCGGCGCATTCCAGGGCGCGATGACCGCGGCGGGACCGAGCGGCAGGCGCTCGATCGCCAGTGCGCCGTGCGGACCTTCGCGCTGCGGCAGCGCCGGTGGCGCGAGCACCAGTTGCGCGGCCTGGCGGAACGCACCCGCACAAACCTGGACGAACTTGCTGGTCAGGCTGACGACGACGCCGGTGATCTGGGCATCGGCCGCCGCGATGATCTCGGCGCGCTTGAGGATCTCATCGGCAACGCGCTCCAGCTGCGCGGCGCGCTGCTGCGCGGGCAGGCGCAGCCAGGCGTTGTCGGCGTGCGTCGCCGTCGCCAGCGCGATCGCGGACTCGATCTGCTGCGGCGAACTGGCGCGCTGGCGGAACAGTTCGCGACCCGTGTTGGCATCGCAGACGGCGCGGTCGAGTTCGAGCGCCGGGGCCTGCCAGCGGCCTTCGATGTAGTTTGACAGCGCCACTAGTTCTTCCCGACCACGCCGAAGCTGAGCTGCTCGGCGCCTTCGACGAGCAGCGCCGCGGTCTGCAGGCGGCCGCGCTCGGCGGGAAACGCCTGCACCAGGCCCATCGCCAGATCGCGGATCGCGCGCGACGCAGGCATCGAGAAGCCGGTGCCCGAGGTGCCCATCATCTTCAGCGCGCTCTGCGCGACCTTGAACGAGTACTCGGCGATCTGGCCCTTGGCGGTGCGCCAGAACAGGTTGATGTCCGGCTTCTGCGCGCCCGCGATGGCACCCGACTCCAGCGCGACCATGCGCTGCGCCCACAGGATCGCGGTCTGCATGTCGGCATACATCTGGCCGATCAGCTGCTGTTGGAACGGGCCCGTGCCGAGCGGCCGGCCGGTGTCGGCGAACTTCTTCGTCGTGACCTGATGCATCGCCGAGCGGTAAGCCTCGTAGGCGCCGCCGAGATAGATCACCGACGCGGCGACCTGATTGCCGACGAAGGACGTGCGGCTCATCTGGCAGCTGCGCGTGAAGGCCGCCGGCATCGCCAGCGCGTCGGCGTCGGCGACATATACATTCTCAAGAACCAGGCCTTCCGTCGCGGTGCCGCGCATGCCGAGCGAATCCCACTTCATGCGCGGGCGCTGGCCCTGCGCGTCGCGGCGGACGATGAAGTTGCACAGGCCGCTGGCGTCGTCGACGCCTTCGAGGCTGGCGGTGACCAGATACAGGTCGGCGATGCCGGTCGCGCAGCCGAAGGACTTGCTGCCGCTGAGCAGCCAGCCGCCGTCGGTCTTCTTCGCGACCGTCTCGATCGTGATCGCGGCCTTCTCCGATTTCACTTCCTCCGACGTGAAGTTCGCCATCCACAGGCCTTCGCGGCCCATCAGGTTCAGTACCTTCTCGGCCCACGCGCGCACGACCGGCGCTTCGTCTGCATTGAACAGACCGGCATCGAGCGCGGCGAGCGCGAGCGTGCCGCGCGACGCGGAGGTGTTGTGAAAGAAGTAACACAGGCCGGTCGACGGACAGACCGTGCCGATCGCGAACGCCGCCGCCGCCCAGTCGCGCAGGCCGCCGCCGAGGCCGCCGTAGGCTTCCGGCACGACGAGGCCGAGCAGGCCGGCGTCGCTCAGCGTCCTGATGTTCGCCGGGTCGAGATAGCCGTCGTGGTCCATCTTCGTCGCGCGTTCGCGCAGCACCGGCAGGATCGCTTCGACGCGCTCGGCGCGGGCGCGTTCCGCGGGGGTGAGGTCGTCGATCAGTGCTTCGGCAGTGAGTTTGCTCATTCGCGTCCCAGCTCAAAAATGGAATCGTCATTCCCGCGAAAGCGGGAATCCAGGGCCGAGACCACTGCGCCTCTTAACCCTGGATGCCCGCTTTCGCGGGCATGACGAGAAGTTGGTTTTTGCATCATCTTCAGCCGCGCGTGTTGCGCAGCGCTGCAATCAGTTTCTCGACCGCATCGGCACCGATCAGCGGCGCGATCTGCTTCCAGACCTTGTCGACGTCCGGGTTGAACAGCACCGCGCGATGGCCGGCGTCGCGCGCGGCGCGCTGTGCCGGCGTCGTCGCGCCCAGGGCCGCCGGCGAGACGCCGCGTTCGAGCACGCCGAACCAGTGATCGAGGTAGGCGGCCACCGCGTCGAAGGTCGCGCGGAACGCCGTCTCGTCGGCGCGATTGACGAGCATCCATGGCGACATCACCGCGTACTGGCGCGGATCGAGCTGCGCCGGCGTCAGGCCCGGCAGCTCGCGGTGCTGCTTGAACTGTGCGGTCAGCGGCGCGAGCACTTCGTCCATGTATGCCAGCTCGACCGCGAGGTCGAGGCGCGGAATCAGGTCGAGGTGGAAGGCGTAGTCCTTGCCATTGCGCACCGAGTCGACGGTGAAATGCGGCACCGCGCCTTCGGTGTCGGTGAACGCGAACAGCATGTGCGAGTCGAGGCCGATCGCCGGCACGATGATCGTGCAGCTGATCAGCTGCGTCAGTGGCGCACCACGGTACAGACGCACCTGGCCGATCTGGCCCTGCGCGAGCGGGACCTGGCTGATCAGCGGCAGCCAGGCGCCACCGCCGCTGCCCTGCACCTCCTTGAGGTTCAGGCGCTCGACGATGCGCGTCAGGGTCTGGTCGTGCAGCTGCTGCGAAAGCGATGTGCTCATGGCGGGGGTTTTTTAGTGATTGGATTTGACGATCGGACCGGCAAGCCACCACGCGCGGCCGCGGACCATGTCGGTACCGACCGAGACGATCTTGTTCGTGGCATTGGCCGGGTGCACGGTCGCCAGCGTAACCCCGGGCACCGGCGCGGCGCGGGTCAGCACCGGCTGGCTCAACAGACCGTCGAACGGCCGTTCGGCCCACGGCGTCAGCACCGTGAAGTCCTTCTGCAGCGCGGCGATCAGGCTCGTGCCGAGCGCGCCCGGCTGGCAGGCGGCGACGAGATTGATGCGGTTCTCCGCCGCGCGCTCGACGAGGCCGGTGCGCAGCTCCCAGGCTTCGAGCGGCGCGCAAGGGACGAGCAGCAGGTCGACGCCGCGGATCGCGAGCAGGCGGCCGAGTTCGGGATAGATCGCATCGTCGCCGCTGAGCACCGCGACATGCGCATCGCCGAGCTGCAGGGTCTGCAGCTGCGTGCCGGGCACCGACCACTGATAACGCGCACTCGGATGCAGCAGCGGCTGACGCAGCTGGATACCGTTGCGGTCGACGACGACGGCGACGAGCGCATGGCCGCTACCGTTGGCTTCGACGATGTTCAGCGCGACGCGCGCATGGCCGCAGGCTGCGCTCAGTGCGCTGACGACTTCGCGTGACAGGGCGGCCAGTGCGGCAGGCTCGGCGCCGTCGCGCGGCGAGGCGAAGAACAGTTCCGGCAGCACGACGAACGCGGCGCCATCGGCGACCGCCGCACGCACAGCAGTCACCGCGGCTTCGAGCGCACCGGCGCCGACACCCGGCAACTGCAGCGCGGCAACCTTCAAGGACTCGGCGCCGGAGAACTTCGGTTCCGGTTGCTGCGCGGGATCGGCGGCGATCTCGGCGTAGAGCATCGGCCGGCGCGCGGCGATCACATCGGTACCGTCCGGGCGCTGCGCGCGGGCGACGGCGCTGACGTCGATGTCGGCCCAGATCACTTCGGCCCGGTCGCTCGACGCCATCGCGAGCACCGTACCGTCCGGCGCGACGATCTGGCTGTCGCCGGCGCCGTTGAGGAAGCGCACTGGAATGCCGGTCTGCGCGCTGACCGGTTCGAGCAACGCTTCGGGAATCAGCGCGCCGACCTTGTTGGCGGCGACGACGAAGACGCGGCTCTCGGCGGCGCGCACCGGGATGTGCAGCGAGCCTTCGTCGGTCGCGAAGGAATTGAGACTGTTGCAGAGAATCTGCGCACCGCGCAGCGCCAGGCAGCGCGGCGTCTCGGCGACGACGCCGTCCATGCAGGCGTATAAGCCGAGGCGGCCGAGCGGCGTGTCGACGATCGGCCCCGGCGCGCGGGCGCGCTGCAGGAACAGGTTCTCGTGGCCGATCAGCACCTGCTTGTCGTTGGTCGCCAGCAGCTTGCCGTCGGGCGAGATCAGCAGGCTGGTGCCGGTGCAGGTCTGGTTGGGCCCGCGCACCGTGCAGTTGACGACCACATAGGCGCTGATTTCGGCAGCGGCCTCGGCGATCGCGCGGACGAACGGGCCGTCGAGCTCGACCGACACGCGGTAGCAGTGCTCGCCGTCGTCATACCAGGACGCATGGTTGGCGAACTCCGGCAGCACGACCAGATCCGGCCGGCAGCGGCCGGCCTCGCGCAGCCAGTGCAGGCAGGTCTGCAGATTGGCGTCGACGTCGGTGCCGACCGCGAACTGCGCCGCGGCGACCCGCACCGTATTGCCCTTGTCCCGCTTCGTCGCCGCCATCGGTAGTGACTCGTTGCCTCGATGGTTGTATTATTGTTATATCAACTTCGCAATGCAAACCGTACCGCCTCAGGAACCGCCATGCGCCCTCATGTTGAACTGATCGATGAAAAGGACCTGATCTGGCATGTCGCCGAACTGGTCGGCGGCAACGGCACGGCCAAGCAGCGCAATCTCGCCTACGACGAGGAAGATGGCTCGGTCTCGGCGAAGATCCATTTCGACACCGACTGGACCCGCCCGGCCGGCGTCCATGTCGCGCAGACCGAGTGGTACATCCTTGAAGGCGAGGTCAAGCTCGGCGACGCCGTGCTGGTCGCCGGCGATTACTGGATGACGCCGGCCGGCGTCGTTGCACCGGCACTCGCGGTCAAGGCCGGCACGCAGATCCTGTACTTCCGCGAATACGGCGACTGGCGCTTCGAGGTCACTGACAAGAACTGGGACAGCGTGCGCGAGGACCAGAAGCTGGTCGTCATGCACAGCAGCAAGATGGACTGGATCGACGTCGTCGACGGCAGCCCGATGCGCTTCGACCTCGGCGGCACGCCGGTGCCGGGCCTCTACATCAAGCTGCTGTTCCGCGATGCGAAGACCGGCTTCTACACGCGCCTGATCAAGGCCAAGCCGAACTGGCGCGAACATCCGCTCGCCCACCATCCGGTCTACGAAGAGGCCTACTGCCTCGAAGGCAGCTTCCACTACAACTTCGGCAAGATGTGGCCGGGCACGTATTTCTTCCGCCCCGCGCTGGTCCGCCACGGCGACTTCACCGCCGGCGACGACGGCACTGTCTGGCTGCTGCGCTGCGACGGCGACCTCGTCGACTGGTACACCGACAACGCCAAGATGGAAATGAAGGGCGATCCGGTGAACTGGGGGCCGGGATATCCGCATGCGATGGCGCCGCTGCCGATTTTGCCGGTGCGTTCGCGGTCGATGGGACGGATGGAAGACGAGTACTACAGCTGAACAACCACGACCCGTTCGTGACACACGATTCCGGAACAACGCATGGCTGACTACTACGGCTACCGCAAGAAATTCGCCGTTCTCGTCCCCTCGACGAACACCGCCGTCGAGAACGAATACCACCGCATGTGCCCGGCCGGCGTCGTGCTCGCGACGCGCGCCTGCGTGATCCCGCCGTTCTCGGTCAAGACCGAGGACGACTTCGTCAACATGGTCAAGGCGATCGGCGCGGCGACCGAGCAGGGCCTGCGCGATGCGCTGACCTGCCAGCCGGACCACGTGATCTTCGGCTACTCGGCCGAGACGTTCTGGGACGGCAAGGAACGCTCGGACCGCGAGTTCCGCAAATACAACGAGATCGCCCAGCAGGCCGGCGGCTGCAACATCACCTTCGGCGCGCAGGCAATCCTCGACGCCCTCGCCTGCTATCCACACGTCAAGCGCCTCGGCGTGATCACGCCGTACATGCCGGTCGGCGACAACCAGGTCATCAAGTTCCTCGGCGACATCGGCTATGAGGTCGTGCGCATCGCCGGACATCGCTCGAACAGCCCGGTGACGATCGCCCACGAAAGCTTCGCGAAGACGCGCGAGCTGGTGCGCCAGGTCGACGGCGAAGGTGTCGATGCGATCCTGCAGGCCGGCACCAACCTGTACTTCGTCGAGCTCGCCGACCAGCTCGAGAAGGAACTCGGCAAACCAGTCCTCGCCATCAACGCGATCACGTTCTGGCATGCACTGCGCAACAACGGCATTCCGGATCGCATCAAGGGCTTCGGTTCGCTGCTGGCAGAGCACTGATGCCGATCCTGTTCGCGACGGTCCTGATCGACCTGATCGGCTTCGGCATCATCATCCCGATCCTGCCGTTCATGGCGCCGCCGCTCGGCGCGAGCCACTTCGACATCGCGCTGATCATCGCGATCTACTCGGTCTGCGGTGCGCTGGTCGGGCCGTTCTGGGGCCGGCTCAGCGACCGGCTCGGGCGCAAGCCGGTGCTGATCATCTGCCTCGCCGGCGCCGCGCTGTCCTATGTGCTGCTGGCCTTCTCGACGACGCTGAAGATGCTGTTCGTGTCGCGCGCCCTCGCCGGCCTGATGGCCGGCAACTTCGGCGTCGCGTCGGCGATGGTCGCCGACATCGGCACCCCGCAGAACCGCGCGAAGCTGATGGGCATGATCGGCGCCGCGTTCGGCCTGGGCATGGTCATCGGCCCCTTCCTCGGCGGCATCCTCGCCGACGATCACGGCAACTTCCTGCGCGCCGGCCTGTTCGCCGCCGGCCTGTCAACACTGGCAATGCTCGCCGCGATGCTGTTCCTGCGCGAATCGCTGACGCCGGCCCTGCGCGCCGAGCATGCGGCACAGCAGGCGCGCCACGGCAACGGCGGGTCGATCCTGCAGATGCTGCGCGACAGCGGCAATACGCTGCTCGCCGGCCAGTACTTTCTCGGCAACAGTTGCCACACCGCGGTGAGCTATCTGTTTCCGCTGTGGGTCGGCAGCCTGCTCGGCTGGGGCGCGAAGGAAGTCGGCATGGTGTTCGGCGTGCAGGGCCTGGCGATGGTCGTCCTGCAGGCCGGCCTGATCGGCACGCTGGTACGGACGCTCGGCGAACTGCGCCTGCTGGCGCTCGGCGCCGCGACCATGAGCGTCGGCTTCCTCATCGCCGCGACGGCCAGCGGCCCGGTCGCGATCCTCGCCGGCTTCTTCGTCGCGATCACCGGCGGCACGGTCTGCACGCCGGTGCTCAATGCGCTGGTCGCCAACCGCACGCCGCTGCACCTGCGCGGCCGCATGATGGGCACGACCAGTTCGTTCTCGGCCTTCGGCCGCGTGTTCGGGCCGCTGATGGCCGGCGCACTGCTGAGCCAGTTCGGATTCCATTGGGCCTGGATCGGCGGCGCGATCGCCGCGTTGCTGATCGTCGCCTGGGCGGTCAGCCAGCTGCGCAGTCCCGCCGCAGCCGTTGCGGAGTTGCCATGAGCGTCAATGCGGAAACCTTCAAGGCGGTGATGGGCCAGTGGCCGTCCGGCGTCACCGTCGTCACGACGGCCGACGCGAACGGCCATGCCGGCATGACCGCGTCGAGCTTCTCCAGCGTGTCGCTAACGCCGCCGCTGGTGTCGATCTGCGTCGCGCGGCATCTGGGCATGCATGCGCGCCTCGCCGCGGCCGGCATCTTCGCGGTCAACATCCTCAGCAAGGACAACGTCGACGACGGCCTGCGCTTCGCCGGCATGCTGCCCGGCGTCACCAACAAGTTCGACGGCGTTGCAGTGACGAGCGCCGTCACCGGCGCACCGCTGCTGCCGAAGACCCTGGGCTGGGTCGACTGCCGCATCTGGGCCAGCTACGACGGCGGCGACCATACGATCTTCGTCGGCGAGGTGCTCGATGCCGGCATCGACAAGACCGCCGCGCCGCTGCTCTATCACTCGCGCTCCTGGGGCCAGTTCGCCGATGTGCTGGCGAATGCGGCGACGGTCGCAACCGCCGGCACCGAGGCCGGCGCGGTCGTCATCGACAATGCCTTCGGCGCAGACCGGCAGCAGCCGGACGACATCGAGCGCATCGTCGCGCGGGTTCGCGGCGCCCTTGAATCCGCGGCACCGGCGCTGTTGATCCTCGACGACGCGGCCGCCGCCGCGGATCCGCTGCTGGTGCGCCTGACGATCCAGGCGATTGCCGGCATCGTCGGCCGCACCGCGGTCGGCCTGCGTCCCGGCGCGGGGCCGATGGCCCTGGCCAACACGCTCGTCGGTCTGAAGTCCGGCGTCCGTCACGTCTCGGTCTCGACCGGCGCAGACGGACCCTACGTCGCCGCCGCCGACGTCCAACTGATGCTCGAACGCATGGGCGTCACGATCCGTAAGCCGGAATAACCAGCCTCAGTCAATTGACGCAGTCATTGTGCAACCGCACAATTTGGCCTTCACGAGCGCCAGCCATCGCAGTACAGCCACGCCTCTCACAGTAACGACCGCGGTATCGGGGGCTGGATGCGTCTGCGCACAGGTTGGGCAACTCTCATCGCTGGCATGCTGGCGAGCAGCGCCGCGTTCGCGCAGCGCGAAACGACAACGGAACCGGCGGATGTCCCGACGATCGCCGTGCCGTCGACGGCCGATGAGCTGCCTGCGCAAAACATCAGTTCGCCGTCCGCGACGGCCTCCCAGCTCGAAACCATCGTCGTCACCGGCGAGCTGCTGACCCGCAATGCCGAGCGCACGACGACCAGCGTCGGCGTGCACACCGGCGCCGAGATCGAACGCAGCACCGCGCTCGACGTCTACGACGTCATCAATTCCACGCCCAATGCCAGCTGGCACGACAGCGAACTGGGCCTGTCGAGCATCACGCTGCGCGGCATCGGCAGCTACGGCACCAGCCAGATCGGCGCCGGCACGATCTACGGCACCGCGACCGCGATCGTCGTCGACGGCGTCGCGCTGCCGCGCGGCGCGATGGGCTTCGCCGATCTGTCCGCCTTCGACCTGAGCCAGGTCGAAGTCTTCCGTGGCCCGCAGTCGACCAGCCAGGGCCGCAACGCGATGGCCGGCGCGGTCATCATCAACACGGCCGAACCCGCCGTCGAAGGCGGCTTCGCGCCGGAACTGCGCGGACGCCTGGCGGGCGGCAGCGATTCGGCCTACCAGGGCGCGGTGGCCGCCGGTGCGACGCTGTGGCCGGACGTGCTGGCGCTGCGGGTGACCACCGATCACCGCGCCGACGATGGCGATCTGCCGAACGTCACGCGCGACGACGACGAATGGGCGCACGACAGCAATCACGGCACCCGCGTGCGGGCGCGGCTTACGCCCTTCGGCGCCGATGGCGACTACGAGGCACTCGTCACGGCCGGCGAACTGCGTCGCAACAGCGGCAACCGCTACGTCGAGCAGTCGCGCGAGGCTGAGCGCGTCGCGACTGCCGACGTCGAGAGCACCGTCGACAATCAGGCGCGGCTCGCCTCGCTGGAGCAGCAACTACGCCTCGGTGATCACTGGAACCTGCGCGCGATCAGTGCCTACGCCGATTCCACGGTGGAGCTGATGCTCGATGTCGACTACAGCGCCAAGCAGAACGGCTTTATCGCGCAGATCGCCAACTCGCATTCGTTCTCGCAGGAACTGCGCGCAAGCTTCGACTACGACCACTGGCGCGGCACGCTGGGTCTGTATTACTTCCGCGGCAAGGATGGCGAAACCTCGTCCGGCGACACCGCGGTGTCCGCACTGATCGATGCCGTCGGGCTGTGCCCGGTCGAACTCGTCTGCGAAGCCCTGCCGCTCGGCAACGTCACCGTCGTCGCCGATGCGCCGGCGCGTTTCGAGAACTATGCCGCGTTCGGCGAAGTGGACTGGGACGCGACCGAGCGCCTGACCCTGACCGCCGGCCTGCGCGTCGATCGCGAGCGCAACGGCCGCCACGTGGTCAGCGAGATCGACGGCGATACGCCGTTCGCCCAGCTCGCGGTGTTCGCGCTGCAGAACGCCGGCGTGCTCGGCGAGAACGGCGAAACCGACGTCAGCCGCAGCTTCTCCGCGGTGCTGCCGAAGGTCGCGGCCAGCTACGAGATCTACGACGGCGGCTATGTCGGCGCCGCCTACACCGAGGGCTACCGCCCCGGCGGCGAGGGCTACAACTTCGGCTCCGGCCGCCGTTACAGCTTCGATGCCGAGCGCACGCGCAACGTCGAGCTGTCGTTCAAGACCGCGCTGCCGCAGTGGCGCACGCAGCTGGCGCTGAACCTGTTCCATACGGACTGGGACGACATGCAGGTCCAGGTCGGCGAGCTGCTGGACTCGTACATCGAGAACGCCGGCCAGTCGCGCATCCGCGGCGGCGAGCTGGAAATCCGCAGCCTGTTGGTCGATCAGCTACGCCTGATCGCCGGCGCCGGCGTCACCCACGGCCGCTTCATCGAGTTCGTCAGCACGACCGGCGATTTCAGCGGCTATCCGCTGCCCAAGGCGCCGGAGTATTCGGCGACGCTGGCGCTGGAATGGACGCCGTTCGAGGACCTGCTGATCCGCCCCGAAGCGCAGTGGATCGGCTCGACCCCGGCCCAGGTCGGCAACGCCGAGGTCAACGCCGGACCGGCCTACCAGCTGGACGCCTATACGCTGCTGAATTTGTCGGTGCGCTGGCAGCCGGGCCGGATCGGCTTCTTCTTCAACGGCAGCAATCTGACCGACGAAAATTATCGCCAGGACGCGATCAAGGCGGCGCTCGGCGGCGATCTCGCCGCGCTCGGCTACGGCCGGCGGCTGGTGGGCGGCGTCGAGTTCAAGTTCTAGAATCCTCGCCTGCCATCCAGGAATCCCCCATGACCGAACTGATCGAGGACGTCGAAGCGCTGGTCGCCACCGTCGGCAAGGTGCCCGGTTCGCTGGACATGAAGGTCATGGATCACCTCGACGCCAGCGCGCTGCGCTGGCTGCAGGTGTCGCCGCTGGCGTTTGCGTCGTTCGGCGACAGCGGCAGCATCGACATCAGCGCCGCCGGCGGTGCGCCCGGCTTCGCGCAGGCGCCCGATCCGAAGCGCCTGCGTCTGCCGCGGGCGCTGCTCGACAGCCCGCAGTTCGCCCGCCCTGGCCGCGGCTTCGGTTCGCTGTTCCTGGCGCCCGGCATCGACGAGACGCTGCGCATCAATGGCCGGGTTGTGGCGGCCGATGGCGATGCGATCGAGATCGCGATCGACGAGTGCTATCTGCACTGCGCAAAGGCGCTGATGCGTTCCAAGTTCTGGGCCGCGCAGCCGCTCGATGGCGGGCCGGACGATGCCGCCGGTTTCATCGCGGAGAGCCGCTTCATGGCACTGGCGACGATCGACCGCGACGGCCGCGCCGATGTCAGTCCCAAGGGCGATCCGGCGGGCGCGATGCTCAAGCTGCAGGACGGCGCGGCCTGGTACGCGGACCGCCCCGGCAACCGCCGCGTCGACAGCTTCCGCAACCTGATCACGCAACCCAATCTCGCGGCGATGGTGCTGATTCCCGGTTCGACGCGTGTTGCAGTGCTGCACGGCGCGGCGCAGATCACGACCGGCATGACGATGCGCGAGGCCTTCGCGGTCGGTGAGCGCGTGCCGAAGATCGTCACCCGCGTGCAGCAGCCGCGTCTCGAACTGCGCGACAGCGCCGCCCTCGCCCGCGTGCGCCCCTGGCCGGCCGCCGCGGCGCCGGCCGATATCGATCCGGCGGCGATGTTTGTTGCTCATGTGAAAGAGAGCAAGGCGCGCGGCCTGCAGGCGACGATCGCCCGCGCGGCGCTGAATGTGCCGGGCCTGATGGAGAAAGGCCTGCAGCACGACTACAAGAACAACATGTACTGACACCATGTCGACGACCCATCCGAAGGCACCGACGCGCTGGTTCCGCACCAACCTCTGGCTGCATCGCTGGACCAGCCTGATCGCGACGCTGCCGTTCCTCGTACTGTGCCTGACCGGCACCGTGCTGATCTTCCATGAGGAGATCGATTACGCAATGGGCGTGATCCCGGACGGCGCGCGTTCGGCGCATGCACCGCAGCAGCCGCTGTCGGTCTCGGTGGCCAACGTCGCAGCGGCGTATCCGGACCAGCGTGTGCTCAGCGTCGGCATCGATGCCAAGAACCATCCGGGCGTGCAGCTGGTCGTCACCGCGGCGCGTGGCGAAACCGGCTTCGACAACGCGCAGCTGCGCTTCACCGAACTGGCGACCGGCCAGCTGATCGGCGAATCCGATCCGGCCAAGACCCTCACCGGCTTTCTGCTCGAACTGCACGCGCAGTGGTTCCTCGGTCCGGTCGGCGAGCTGATCGGCGCGCTGATCGCATTGCTGGTGCTGCTGTCGCTGCTGTCGGGCGTCGTCGTCTACGCGCCCTACGTCAAGCGCGTGGCCTTCGGCGTGCTGCGCCGAGGCCGCGGACCGCGCCTGCTGCAGCTCGATCTGCACAACTTCATCGGCGCGCTCGTGCTCGGCTGGGCACTGGTCGTCACCGTCACCGGCTTCATGCTCGGCTTCGGCAGCGTCGCGCTCGGCCTCTGGCAATACACTGAGCTGTCCGAGCTGCGCGCGCACGCCAACAGCCTCGAACCGGTCGACGCCGACCGGCCGCCGGTCGATGTCGACCGCGTGTTCGCCACCGCGCTGACGACGGCGCCGCCGGGCTGGAGCGTGGCCTCGGTGATCTTCCCCGGCACCGACTTCTCGACGCCGCGTCACTACACCGCGCTGCTGGTCGGTGCCGAAGGCGCCGAGGAACGCATGCTGCGCGTCGCAATCGTCGACGCCGCGACGGGCGAGATCGCCGCCGCGCCGGAATTCCCGCTGTATCTGAAGGCGATCTTCATCTCCGAGCCGCTGCACTTCGGCGACTACGGCGGCCTGCCGCTGAAGCTGCTGTGGACGGCCTGCACCTGGCTGACGCTGTTCATCACGGCCAACGGTGCCTGGCTGTGGTGGGACCGGCGCCGTCGTCGCAAGCGCACGACCGAGGTCATGGAAGTGATCGGAGTCACCGAATGAGCGCCGCCCCGCGCAGTCCGCTGGCGCTGGTCGGCGTGCTTGCCGTACTGAGCATCATCGGCCTCGTCACGATGCTGCTCGCTGGCTCGGCCTGGGGCGACGCCGCCGGCTTCGTGCTGACCGCGCTGCCGCTGATCGTCGGCGTCCGCCAGCTGCGGCGCGCACGCGCGCCGCGCTGACGGAAACCTCAGGAAACCTCAGGCCGCGCGCCGGTGCAGCAGCCGGTATAGCGCCGGCAACACCAATAGCGTCAGCAGTGTCGAGCTGATGACGCCGCCGATCACGACCGTCGCCAGCGGTCGCTGTACCTCCGAACCGATGCCGGTGTTGAAGGCCATCGGCACGAAACCGAGCGCCGCGACCAACGCTGTCATCAGCACCGGCCGCAGCCGCGTGCGTGCACCTTCGACGATCGCCGCATCGAGCGCCATGCCGCCCTCGCGCAGGCTGCGGATGAAGCTGACCATCACCAGACCGTTGAGCACGGCAACGCCGGACAGCGCGATGAAGCCGACCGCGGCCGAGATCGACAGCGGAATGTCGCGCAGCATCAGCGCCGCGATACCGCCGGTCAGCGCCAGCGGCACGCCGGTGAAGATCAGCAGCGCATCGCGCAGCGACGCGAACGCCAGCCACAGCAGGCCGACGATCAGCGCCAGCGTCAGCGGCACGACGATCGCCAGGCGCTGGCTGGCCGACTGCAGCTGCTCGAACGTGCCGCCGTAGGACAGCCAGTAGCCCGGCGGCAGCTCGGCCTGCGCATCGACCCGGCTGCGCAGCTCGGCGACGAAGCTGCCGAGATCGCGTTCGCGCACGTTGGCGGTGACGACGACGCGCCGCTTGCCGTTCTCGCGGTTGATCTGGTTCGGCCCCGGCGCCAGTAGCGGCGTCGCGACTTCGGCGAGCGGTACGTAACCGCCGCCAGGCAGCGGGATCGGCAACCGGGCGATCGCATCGAGATCGCTGCGCAGCGTCTCGCCAAGCCGGATCACCAGATCGTGCCGGCGGTCGCCATTGAACACCTGACCGACCGTCAGGCCGCCGTACGCGGCGCCGACCGCATCCTGCAGCGCGGCAACATCGAGGCCGTAACGCGCCAGTGCCTCGCGGTCCGGCTGCAGGCTCATGATCGGCAGGCCGGTCACCTGCTCCATCGCGACGTCCTGCGCACCGGCGACGCTGCCGACGATCGCCTCGATGCGCTCGCCGATCTCGCCGAGCACTTCGAGATCGTCGCCGTAGACCTTGACCGCGACGTCGGCGCGCACGCCGGACAGCAGCTCGTTGAAGCGCATTTGGATCGGCTGCGTGAACTCGTAGTTGTTGCCGGGCACCGGCCGCACGACCGCTTCGAGCTCGGCAACCAGCTGCGCCTTCGGCTTGCGCGGATCGGGCCACTCGCTGCGGTCCTTGAGAATGATGAAGTTGTCGGCGACCGACGGCGGCATCGGATCGGTCGCGATGTCGGCGGTGCCGATCTTCGCGACGATACGGTCGACCTCCGGCATCGTCTTCACCGCGGCTTCGAGCTGCGTCTGCATCGCGACTGCCTGCGTCAGGCTGGTGCCGGGAATGCGCAAGGCATGCATCGCGATGTCGCCTTCGTCGAGGTTGGGAATGAACTCGGTGCCCATGCGCGTCGCGAGCAGGCCCATCAGCAGCACCAGGGCCGCGGCGGCGCAGGCCAGCAGGCCGCGTGCGCCGAGGCTGAAGCGCAGTGCCGGCACGTAGAGGCGCTCCGTCATGCGCGCGAACCAGGTGTCCGCATGCGCGCGCGGCGCCGTCACGAACAGCGCGACCGCCGCCGGCACCGCGGTCACCGACAGCAGCATCGCCGCGACGAGCGCCATGACGACGGTCTGCGCCATCGGATGGAACATCTTGCCCTCGACGCCTGACAGCGCAAAGATCGGCAGATAGACGGCGGTGATGATGAACACGCCGAACAGCGCCGGCTGCATCACCTCGCGCGTCGCCTCGAAGACGATGTTCAGGCGCTGCTCCAGCGGCAGACGCCGGCCGTCGCCAGTTGCCGCGAGCGACAGGCGCCGCAGGCAGTTCTCGACGATGATGACCGCGCCATCGACGATCAGGCCGAAATCCAGCGCGCCGAGACTCATCAGATTCGCCGACACGCCGCTGCGGACCATGCCACTGATCGTCAGCAACATCGTCAGCGGAATGACCATCGCCGTGAGCAGCGCCGCGCGGATGTTGCCGAGCAGCAGGAACAGCACGACGATGACGAGCAGCGCACCCTCGACCAGATTCTTCTGCACCGTGCGCAAGGTCTTCTCGACCAGGCCGGTGCGGTCGTAGATCGTGACGATCTCCATGCCGGGCGGCAGCGAAGTCTGGATCGCCGCGATCTTCGCCGCGACGGCACTGGCGACCGCGCGGCTGTTCTCGCCGACGCGCATCATCACCGTGCCGAGCACGACCTCGCGACCGTTCTCGGTCGCCGCGCCGGTGCGCAGTTCCGGACCCGTCGTCACCGTCGCGACATCGCCGACGCGCAGCGGCGCCCCGGCGATCGTGCGGATCACGATGCCGCGCAGATCGTCGAGCGCCTGCGCGGCGCTACCGACCTGCCCCGGCACGCGCAGCAGAATCTGCTGCCCGTAGCGCTCGATGTAGCCGGCGCCGGCATTGGCGTTGTTGCGCTCCAGTGCCGCGGCCAGATCGCCGAGCGTGATGCCGTAGGCGAGCAGGCTCGCGGGGTCCGGCTGCACGAGGTACTGCATCTCGTAGCCGCCAATGGAGTTGACGTCGGCGACGCCGGCGACGCGCAGCAGCTGCGGCCGCACGATCCAGTCCTGCGCGAGCCGCAGATCGGTCGGCGTGATCGCCGAGCCATCGGCGTTGTTCGCCTCGGCGGCGGCTTCGACGCTGTACATGAAGATCTCGCCCAGGCCGGTCGCCGCCGGCCCCATCTGCGGCTCCAGCCGCGACGGCAGCTGTGACGAGATCGCCTGCAGGCGCTCGGCCACCTGCTGGCGGGCGAAATACGGATCGGTGCCTTCGTTGAAGATCACCGTCACCTGCGACAGGCCGTAGCGCGACAGCGAGCGCGTGTACTGCAGGCCGGCGAGTCCGGCCATCGCGGTCTCGACCGGATAGGTGACGCGCTGTTCCGCTTCGAGCGGCGTGTAACCGGGCGCCTCGGTGTTGATCTGCACCTGGATGTTGGTGATGTCGGGCACCGCGTCGATCGGCAGCTGCTGGTAGCTCCAGACACCGAACAGCGCGAAAGCGAAAACGATCAGCAGCACCGGAATCCGCTGCCGGATCGAAATCTGAAGAATGCGTTCGAGCATTGGATTTCTCAGTGATCGTGGCCGGCGCCGGACTTGTCGATGTCGGCCTTGATCAGATAACTGTTATCGACGACGTAGCGCGCACCCGGCGCCAGACCGCCCAGTACCTCGACATGGGTTTCGTCCTGGCGACCCAGTTCGAGCCTACGGACTTCATAGGTCTCACCGACCTGTTCGTAGACCACCGTGAAATCGCGAAAGCTCTGCAGCCCGCTGCGCTTCACGGCCAGCGGCACTGCGGTCTCGCCAATCTGCACCAGGCCGCGCATGAACAGCCCCGGCGTCCAGTGTCCCGCCGTGTTGTCGAGATCGACACGCGCCGTGTAGACGCCGCTGAGCGAACCATGCGCCGGCCCTTCGACCGGCGCGATGCGCACGATGCGGCCGCTGCCTTCGCTGCCGCCGCCATCGACCGGCACGACGCGCACCGACTGGCCGACCTTCACACGCGGCAGATCGCGCGGGAACACCGAAAGCTCCAGCCACAGGCGCCGATAATCGGCGACGACGAACAGCGGCTCGGTGCCGGCCATCTCGCCGGGATTCGCATGGCGTTCGAGAACGAGGCCGGCAATCGGCGCCGTCAGCGCATAGCTCTGCAGGCTGTCGCTGCTCTCGATCAGCGCCAGACGCTCGCCGGCCTCGACGCGCTCGCCGGCGGTCTTGTAGACCGCGCGGATCGCACCCGGAAAGCGCGCGGTCACGCTGCGCAGATACTCGGCATTGGCAACGACGCGACCGCTGAGCGTCAGCGTATCGGCAATCGCCGCGCCGCCGGCAATGCCGGTCTTCACGCCGGCTTCCTCGGCCTGGCGCGCAGCGATCGTCGTGCGACCCTCGAAGCTGTCGTAGTTCCAGAGATGCGTCTTGCCGTTCTCGGTCGCGGTCACGCTCACCTGGAACGAATGCGGTTCGGCCACCGCGGCGTTGCCGAGCAGATAATCATCCTTCGGCACGAAGCTGATCCGGTCGACAGCGCCGCCCAGACGCGTCAGCTCGACGGTGACCTGCGCGTCGCTCGGCGGCAGCGGTCGGTCGTCGCGGAACAGGTAGACGCGGAACAGGTAGACGCGGTACTCGGGCTGCGTGCCGTCCTCGAAGATCTGCAGCTCCAGCGCGAAGTCGCCATCACGCAGCAGTCGCCCGCGATGCGGTCCACGTTCTTCGCTCTCCTCGGCCGCATGCCCATGGTCATGCGCGGCCTCGTCGTCGGCGTGAGGCTTGCAGGCAGACAGCGCGAGAACACACAGCAACAGCGTAAAGACAGACAGACGGTTCATGGCGTGCTCCCGATGACCAGATTCTCGCCGCTGATGTTTTCCAGCTCGGCGAGCAATGAATGGAAACGCGCCGCGGTGTCGACCCGTTCGCGTAAAGCAGATGCGCGTTCCAGCAGCACCTGCGACAGTTCCTGATAGCCGTAACGGCCGCGTTCATAGGCGTATTGCGTCTGCTTGAGCGCCTCGTCGCGCGCCGGCAGCACCCGCGTGTCGAGCAGCTGCAGCGCCTCGCGCGCGTGGTGCAGCTCCTGATAGCGGTCGAACAGCAACTCCTCGGCACGCAGCAGGGCGGCGCCGCCCTCGGCCTTGCTCTGCTCGTACCGCGCCGCGGCGATCGCCGCCTCATCGGTAGCGCGGCGCCCGGCGAACAACGGCAGGCTCAGACCGACAACCAGGCCGACATCGTCGCCGTCCTCGTAGCGGCGCATGCCGGCAGTCAAGGTCGGCCGCAGGCCGGCGCTGGCCAGCGCAACACGCCGCTCGGCATCGAGTGCCGCCGCCTGCGCGAGACGCGCCTGCGCCGCCGGGCTTTGCGCCAGGCGTTCGCGCAACTCCTCGAGCGGACGGACCTCCGGCAGCTCGAAGAAATTCGCCTGCAGGACACCGAAGTCCGGCGTACGCACACCCATGCTGACTGCGAGCGCAACGCGCGCACTCGCCTCTTCATGCTCCGCGTGCTCGCGCTCAAGCATCGCCTGCGCCAGCGCCGCTTCGGCCCTGGCACGCTCGGCAAGCGGCGAGCGCGCGGCGGCCACCCGCTCCTTCGCGCTCGCCAGGGTCTGCTCCGCCAGTGCAACCGAGGCCTCGGCGAGTTGCAGGCGCTGCGCATCGACGGCCGCTTCGATGAAGCGCTGGGTGACTTCGGCATAGGCGGCGCGGCGCCGCTGCAGCTGATCGGCCTTCAGCGCATCGGTGCGTGCATCGGCGAGTTGCAGGCGTCCACGGCCCTGCCCGCCGAGCTCCAGCGCCTGGACGAAGCTCAACGTCCACTGCGCGGCATCGAGGCCGCTGCGGGCGCCACTTCCGAGCGCGTCCTCCAGCATCAGGCCGGCTTCGCCCGATGGCGCGCGTCCGGCGAGCCGGCGTTCGGCACTGGCGCCGTCCAGCTCGGCGCCGAAGGCCTGCAGATCGGGATGTGATTCGGCGGCGCGCTGCAGCGCACCGGCCAAGGTCAAAGGCTCAGCGGCGATTGCCGGCCATGCGAACAGCAGGCCCGATGCGACGAGCGCAGACCGCCATGCAAGGCGGCGATACAAACGGTAAACCACGGGGAATCCTCATTTCGGGAACGCGGAACTGCGCCGCGCCCAAGGAGGACGCTGCGCGCTATGCGAACGCGAAAGGAGCCGGCGGTGCCTGGCTGGGCGGCCTGAGGTGTGCGGGCGGTCCGTGACCGGGCATTTCCCGCAGATAGCCAATGGCGAGCGTCGGTGTCAGCGTTTCGACAACCGGCACACACTGCGCCAGCGCCGGACTCTGGTCCGC
This sequence comes from Fontimonas sp. FW305-C-3, assembly GCF_058783185.1. NCBI lineage: Bacteria > Pseudomonadati > Pseudomonadota > Gammaproteobacteria > Nevskiales > Nevskiaceae > Fontimonas > Fontimonas sp. FW305-C-3. The sequence continues at coordinate 239,272 of NZ_JBYSYK010000003.1, forward strand.
CTTCAGCTGCGATCGGGAAATCAGACCATCGTCGTTGCAATCGACGTCGACCGCGCCGCTGGCGTGCGCATCGGCATGATCGGCGTCGTAGGCGTTGACCACATGAACATGCGCCGGAGCGGCATCATTGTCATGCTGATGTTCGTGCCAATGATCCTGCGCACTGCCGAGTCCGGCCAGGAGCCAGATCGACAGCAGCACGCGGAACGAGCGGGAGAACATGCCGTCAGTGTAGCCGACCGCCGTCCATCCGCGGAATCGACCGGCCTAGGCTGAACGCCAGAGCCTACCGGCTTCGGTGACTTCCCATGCGGCAGCGCCAAGCTTGCTGACGAAGCCGAGCTTCTCCAGCGAGGCCATGGTGGCGGTGGTACACACCGGATGGCCATTGACCTCGACACGCGTACCGCGCGCGACGTAGGCCTTCCAGCCCTGACCCATCCAGGTCATGACCGCGACTTGCGACTTGCTGAGTTTGCTGGCCAACCGAATCCCCTGGCGATCTGACGTGAAACCGCGTGCCTAGGGCCACAGTCTGAGACCAGAGTACAGTCTGCGCCAGTCCGGGATCTGCGCGGCGCGCGACTCGGCGTCTAGTTGTACGCGCTCTGCGGCTCGTCGAGGTAGTCGCGGGTCAGGCCGTACTTGCGCAGCTTCTCGACCAGCGTCGTGCGACGCGTGCACAGCAGCTTGGCGGCGTGGGCAACGACGCCGCCGGACTGCAGCATGGCCTGGCGGATCAGTTCCAGCTCGATGCCTTCGATGTGATCCTTGAGGTTGATGCCGTCAATCGGCAGCTCGGCGTTCTTGGCGTCGCCAGCCGTCGACACCGGGATCGGCATCGCCGAGCTGGCATCGATGATCATCGGCGTCACCAGACTGACGACCGTGTTCGGCGAGGCCGCCGCTTGCGGCGCTTCGAAGATCGTCGATTCGTCCAGCGGCTTCGCCGCCAGCGCGACGCGATAGCGCTCCGGCAGTTCGGCGGCGCCGACCGCCTGCTGCGGATGCAGCACGGCGAGACGTTCGATCAGGTTGGACAGCTCGCGGACATTGCCCGGCCAGTGATAGCGGCGCAGCGCGTTGATTGCGTCCGGCGCCAGGCGCACCTTGCCGCGGCCGCCGCGCTCCAGCGTCTTGGTCAGGTCGTCGACCAGCATCGGCAGATCTTCCAGGCGATCGCGCAGCGCCGGCATCTCGATCGGGAACACGTTCAGGCGGTAGAACAGGTCTTCGCGGAACGTGCCCTTGAGAATCGCTTCCTCAAGATTGCGGTGAGTCGCGGTGATGATGCGAACGTCGCAGTGCGAGCTGCGGTTGGAACCGACGCGCTCATAGCTGCGCTCCTGCAGCACGCGCAGAATCTTGACCTGCATCGGCAGCGGCATGTCGCCGATCTCGTCGAGAAACAGCGTGCCGCCGTCGGCCATTTCGAAACGGCCGCGGCGCGCGGTGATCGCGCCGGTGAACGCGCCTTTCTCGTGGCCGAACAGCTCGCTCTCGAGCAGCTCGTGCGGAATCGCGCCGCAGTTGACGGCGACGAACGGGCGGTCGCAGCGGTTGGACTGTTCGTGGATCGCGCGGGCAACGACTTCCTTGCCGGTACCGGATTCGCCGGTGACCAGCACCGTGGTGTCGAAGCTGGCGACCTGCTCGATCATCTTGCGCAGGCGGCGTACCGCGACGGACTGGCCGGTCGGACCGCTCAGCGCCGGCTGGCGCGGCGCCGGTTCCGGGTTGAGGCGGCAGGCGCGGCTGAGCAGATCGTTGAGCTGGCTATAGCGCACCGGCGTCTCGAGCATCAGGCAGGCGCTGGCATCGAGCCGGCAGTTGGCCTGCACGGCTTCGTGATACGGCTGCAGCACCAGCAGCGGCGGATGCATGCGGTCGCGGCGCAGCCAGTTGACGAAGGCCATCAGCGGCTCGCTTTCGGTGCGGCCGACGACGATCGCGGCGTAACCCGCCGAGCGCAGCTTGTCGACGTCGATCTGGTTCGGGCTTTCGTAGACGACGGCGCGGTAGTCGATGAACTCCAGCACCGACCGCAGGCTTTCGGCACGCTCGGCATCGTTGTCGACGATCAGGACGCGGGCTTCAGCCATGGGCCTGCTCCTTCGCAGTCGTCGGGTGCTGGGTCTGAACCATGTTTGTCGTCTTCATGATTTCACCGTGCCGGTAGTGCATCTGGAATGGCTTAGCTCTTGACCTTGATCCGCGAGACGCGCGGACGTTCGCAACGTTCCTTCGCCGGGGCGATGTGCATCGCCTCGCGATACTTCGCCACCGTGCGGCGTGCGACATGCACGCCGTTGCGCGCGAGGATCGCGGTGATGTCGCCATCGCACAGCGGTGCGCGGGTGCTTTCTTCGTTGAGGATCTTGCGGATCATCGCCTTGACGGCGGTGCCGGAGACTTCCGCTTCGCCAGCGCTGCGGCCCGCGATCAGCGACGGGAAGAAGGCCTTCAGCTCGTAGATGCCCCACGGCGTCTGCACCCACTTCTGCGAGGTGACGCGGCAGATCGTCGATTCGTGCATGCCGATCGCGTCGGCAATCTCGTGCAGGGTCAGCGGCGCCATGCCGACTTCGCCCTTCTCGAGGAACTGCGCCTGGCGCTCGAAGATCGCGCGCGCGGTGCGCAGCAGCGTGTCGTGGCGCATCTCGAGGCCACGCACCAGCCAGCGCGCTTCCTGCAGCTGGTCGCGCAGCGCGGTCGCGCCGCTGGACTGCGTCACCGAGCGCTCATACATGCGGTTGATGCGCGGCCGCGGCAACGAGCGGTTGTTGAGCTGGACCAGCCAGGCGCCGCGACGGCCGCTGACGGTCAGGTCCGGGATCACCGCCTGCGCCGGCGCGGCGAGCGCGGCGGCCGGCTTCGGGTTCAGCGACAGGATCAGATCGAGTGCCTGGTGCAGCTGTTCGGCGTCGACGTCCAGCGCGGTGCGCAGCTCGGCGAAATCGCCGGTGGCGACGCGCTCAAGGCAGGTCGTGACGATGTACTGGGCGAGATTCAGCCCCGGCGTCTGCAGCGGGTGCGAGCGCAGCTGCAGCTGCAGGCACTCGCTGAGATTGCGGGCGCCGAAGCCGCAGGGCTCGACCGACTGCAGCAGGTTCAATGCCGCTTCGAGTTCGGCTTCTTCCGGCACCGGCTGCAGGCCGCATTCCAGCGCGATGCCGCTCAGCGGCTGCACCAGGTAACCGTTGTCGTCGACGGCGTCGAGCATGACCTCGATCAGGCGCGCCTCGCGGGCGGAGCGCACGACCATCTGCAGCTGTTCGAGCGCGGCGATGCGGGCGTCTTCGACGGCGGCCATCGGCGTACGGGCTTCCCAGGACTCGCCGTCTTCGTCGAGCGGCTCGCCGCCCGACCAGCTGTCGGCGCTGCTCCATTCGAAATCGGCTTCGACCTCGGCGTGCGCGCCGGCATCCATGCCGCTGACTTCGTCGTGACGCTCTGCATTGGCGGCCGGTTCCGGCTCGGCCGGTGCTTCGACCTCGTCGTCGGCGTCGTCGTCGGCGGCGTCTTCGAGCATCATGTTGGTCTCGAGGGCCTGGCGCAGTTCCTGCTCCAGTTCCAGCTTCGAGAGCTGCAGCATGCGGATCGACTGGAGCAGCTGCGGCGTCATCGCCAGGTGCTGTCCCATCTGCGTCTTGAGCTGTGCTTTCATCGGCTGGATTCCTCTATCCGCGCGTGGCGTGTTGGAAACTACTTTGACGATGGCGGCCTACCTGACACAGCAGGATGATCCTTACAACGAGTAAGGGAAACCCTGAGTCGTGTCGGCTTTTTGCCATTCCTCGGGCCGAAGCTGCCGCTGCGAGTTTCTGCGCCATGGAAGCGTCTCAGACCGTCGCGAAATCAAGGCCGGTACGGATGGCATAGCGCATCAGCGCATTGGTGCCGTAGAGACCCAGCGATTCCATCAGACGCGCGCGATGGGTCTCGACGGTCTTGATGCTGACGCCCATAAGGCCGGCGATTTCCTTGGTCGATTTGCCGCGCGAGATCATCTGCAGCACCTGGCGCTGGCGCGGCGTCAGATCGACGCCGTCTTCCATGCGCTGGCCGGCCCGGCGTTCGACCGCCTTGTGCGACACCGACGGGCTCAGATAGATGTGCTTGCGCTCGACCGCGCGCAGGGCGGCACCCAGCTCGTCAGGCTCCGCATCCTTGGCGATGAAGCCGGCGGCGCCTTGGCGCAGCGCGCTGCGGACGTGCTGGCCGTCGGTCATCCCGGTCAGGATGATGACGGCGACTTCCGGGTAATGGCGGTGGATCTGGATCAGGGCTTCGAGACCGGTCATGCCGGTCAGGTTGATCTCGGTCAGGACCACGTCGGGGCGCAGGCGGCCGCAGAGTTCGAGCAGGGCCTGGCCGTTGTCAGCCTCGCCGACGACGACGCCGTGCGAGTGGACTTCAATCAGGTGACGCAGGCCGGCCCGTACCAGTGTTTGAGACTCCGCCAGACCTACCCGCATGTGCGCTACCCCGGTGAGTGATGGCCGGAATGCTACTGCCCAGTACTAGGACATCTCGCGGCCAGCCGGCGAACGTGCGTCGGCGACCGACCGCCGGTGACGGACGAAAACGTAGCGCTCCATTTCCAGCGCGCAGGCCTCGCCGAGCACCTGGAAAACCGCCTCGCCGGGCGCCTGGATCTGCGCCGGCCACAGCAGCGGCGACGGCAGCCCCGGATGCAGATGGATGCGCAGCAGGACCCGGCTGCCGACGGCCGGCAATTCGCCGCCCTGCCAGCTGATACCGGCCGGCGTCACCCGCGCCGCCACCGCCGCCGGCAGCGGCTGTGCCTGGCTCAGCAACGCCGACAGCAGCTCCAGCACGATGTCCATCTTGTGATGCAGGCGCTCGATCTCGGCCGTCACCGGCTCGTCCGGCTCGGCACGGCGCGGCCGTTCGTCGAGCAGCGTCGCGGCGGTCAGCAGGCGCAGGTTGTGGTCATGCCAGTGGGCAAGCTGGCGGTCCGCCGGCGCCGTCGTCAGCGGCGTCCAGCTGAGCGGAATGTGGTCGTGATAGCCGAGCAGTTCGTGCAGCGGCTGCGCGGCGGCAGCTTCGGCGACGCCGGCCTGCGCCTGGCCGTTCATCGGGCGATCCCTTCCCAGCCGGACTGGATTTCGCGGCTGAGACGCATCACTTCCTCCAGCGCCTGTTCGTCGTTGTCGGCATTGGCCTTGACCAGGCGCCGCGTCATGTACTCGTAGAGCGCGTCGAGGTTGCTCGCCAGCGCGCCGCCGGCCTCGCGGTCGAGGCAGACGCGCAGGTGCTCGACGATCGCCACCGCGCCGCCGATCTGGCGCGCCTTGGTCGCGACATCGCCGCGCATCAGCGCGCCGCGCGCCGCGGCGAGGCGTTCGAGCAGGCCGGCGTAAAGCATCGACACGAGCTTGTGCGGGCTGGCATCGGCAGCCGCGCCGACGCTGGAAACGCTCTGGTACTGACGGACGGCGGTGGCGTAGGACACGGCGACAACCTGCTGGGGGACTAAAATCTTTATCGGCGGACTTGCGGGGTTCTTGAGCCTTCGGCCCTGTGCATTTTTTGGACGTAGGATGGGCCGCCAGGCCCATCATTGCGCGACCAGAAGCGGTTGATGGGCCTGGCGGCCCATCCTACGGACCGGACGTGCGGGATATCAGCTGTTGCTGTTCGTCAGCGCCGCCAGCTGCTGGGTCAGATAGCTGCTCGTCGCGTTCATCTTCGACATCAGCGTGTCGAGCGCGCTGAACTGCGTGCGGTAGCGCAGCGTCATCCGCGCCATGCGCTCGTCGAGCGCTTCCTGCTGCTTGTCGATGCTCTTCTGCTGCGACTTGAGCGCGCTGTCGCGGGTCTCGATGCGGCCGCCGGTGCCGAGCGTGCGGTCGAGCGCCGTGGCAAGCCGCGTTGCATAGCCGTCGGTCGCGCTGAACAGCTTCTGCACGCCGGCGCGATCGCTGCTCATCGCCGTACCGAGTTTGGTGCTGTCGATCTTCAGCGTGCCGTCGGTGCTGGTCGTGATGCCGATCTCGGACAGATAGCCGAAGGCGCCGCCACCGCTGACGGTGCTGCCGATGATGCCGCGGATTTCCTGCGCGGCGCCGCGCGCCAGAGAATCGCCGGCCAGCGCCGCGCCTTCCTTCTTGACCGGGTCGTAGCGCGTCAGCGTGCTGATCGCGGCGATCGCGGTGTTGTAGGCGCGGACGAAGGACTCGATCGCGGTCGTCGCGGTCTTGCTGTCGTTGGCGACGCTGAGGCTCGCCACCGTGCCCGGCTCGGCCTTCGCCAGGTTCAGCGTCAGGCCGTCGATGACGCCGCTGACGCTGTTGCTCGACGAATAGTGGTCATAGCCCTCGACGCGCACATGCGCGTCCTGCGCCGCCTGCTTCTCGGTGAAGCTGGCAATGCTGCTGTTCACCGTGATCGCCGAGGCGGTACCGGTGGATGTCGACGTCAGCAGCAGGCGCGTACTGCCGTTGTCCTTGACCAGCGTCGCGACGACGCCGACGTTGTCCTCGTCGGCATTGATCTTGTCGCGCAGCGCGGCCAGCGAGTTGTCGCCGTCGCTGAGCGTGACCGTAAACGACTTGGCGCCGACCGTGAATTGGACGTCGCCGTTGCCAAGCACCGTGTCGGCGCCGGCATAGGTGCCGGACACCAGCTTGTGCGGCTGCGCCAGCGCGACGACTTCAACACTGTAATTGCCCGCCACCGCGCCGGTACCGGCGCTGGCGCCGAACAGATCGGTCTTGCTGGAGGTTGCGGCGAGCTTGGTCAGCGCACCGCCGCTCTTGAGGTCGGCGACCGCGGTCTGCAACCCGGCCATCACGGCGCGGAAAGTGCCGAGCGCGGAAATCTGCGCATTGACCTTGGTCTCGGCCGTCGCGAGCCGGGTGTCGGCATTCTGGCGCTCGGCAGCGACCAGCTGGCTGACCAGCGAGCTGACTTCGAGTCCGGAACCGATTCCGGCGGAACTGATGCTGGCCATGCCTCGCTCTCCTAAGCGGTCGCCGCCAGCAGTCCGCCGGCGGCCGTTCCGTTCTTCTGCAGATGTTTGGCGATCCGCAGCGCTTCTTCGCTGGGAATCTGACGGACGACGGTCCCGTCGCGACGATCGGACACCGTCACGACCACGCGGCCGAGGTCTTCCTCGATGCGGAAACTCAGATCGACGCCGGCCTGCTCGGCGGCTTCGCGCAGCCAGGGCAATGCACCCGCCAGATCGGCGGTGGCGGTACCCGCGGTTTCGGCATCGGCACTCGCGGCGGCGGTCGTCGGCGCCGGCTCATGTCTGGATGGTGCGTCCGGCGAAACGCCGGAATGGCCGCTACCTTGCGGTGCGACCAGTGCAGAGACTGCTGGAAGGGTGGGCATCATGTCCGCACCTGCGTCTTTGAGTGTGCGTTGATCTCGCCGACATCCCTCTCACCATCGACGGATTGGAGACCGGATCAGGGCAGCTGGGAACCGGAGAACCAGTGCCCCGATCCGGCCCCCTCTCCATCCATGGAGAGAGGGCGCGGTTTGAAGCTTGGCTTAGCCGCGCAGCAGGCTCAGCACGTTCTGCGGGGCCGAGTTGGCCTGGGCCAGCATCGCCGTACCGGCCTGCTGCAGGATCTGCGCGCGGGACAGGTTGGCGGTTTCGGCCGCGAAGTCGGCATCCTGGATGCGCGACCGCGAAGCGGTCATCGACTCCGAAGCGCTCGACAGGCTGGTCACGACCGACTCGAAGCGGCGCTGGTAGGCACCGAGCGAAGCGCGGGCGGTGTTGACGGCATTGAGCGCGGCATCCATCGACTGCATCGCGGTGTCTGCGCCAGCGACGCTGGACAGATCGAGCGAGGCAAAGCCGGTGGCGGTCGCGGCAGCGGTCGTCGCGGCGCTGAGGCCGGTCGTCGCAGCCGTCGAGGTACCGCCGGCATGCGCAACCGTGATGCCGGTGCCGCTGGTCGAAACCAGGGTGACCGTCGTCGCCGTGTCGTTGACCGCATAGACGCCGGTCTGATCGGACACCGAGTTCACCGCATCGCGCACCTGGCCGGCACGCTCGGTGGCCGAGGCAGCGGCCGCAAAGCCACCGACGCTGATCGCACCGTTGCCGTTGCCGCCATCGATGGTCAGGTGACCCGCGGTGACTGCCGTGAAGGTGGTCGCGGCAGCGCCAGTGACAGATGCGCGGATGTAGGAGCCGAGCGAAGTGCTGTTCGCATTCACGATGCTCGCGACCGAAATCGTTTCGCCGGCGTTCGCGCCAATCTGGAAAGCCTGATTGGTGAACGAACCGTCGAGCAGCTTCACGCCGTTGAACGAAGTCTGCGAGGCGACGCGGTTGATTTCCGACATCAGCTGCTGGGCTTCGGTGTTCATCGCGTCACGATCGGACTGGCTGTTCGTGGCGTTGCGCGACTGCACCGCGAGTTCGCGGATGCGCTGCAGGTTGTTGGTGACTTCGCCGAGCGCGGATTCCGCCGTCTGCACCAGCGAGATGCCGTCGTTGGCATTGCGGGCAGCCTGGTTGATGCCGCGGATCTGCGTCGTGAAACGCTCCGAGATCGCGAGACCAGCAGCGTCATCCTTGGCGCTGTTGATGCGCAGACCCGAAGACAGGCGCTGCAGCGAAGTGGAGAGCGAGGACTGCGAGGTCGTCAGGTTGCGCTGGGCATTGAGCGAGCTCACGTTGGTGTTGATGATTTGCATGGACTTCTCCTGATTGATCCCATTTTGGGAGGCTAAAACCGGGGCGGATTTTCTGGATCCGATCCCGCCTCAGCGGTCCCCTGGTAGGGAAGGTTTGCCGCTGCTGAGGGCTTTATCGGGAGAACGTCGACGAAACTTGAGAGAAATTTGCTACATGCGACGAACGGTCATTGCATTGGGGATGAATGGTCGCGTTGAGGCTTTTTATGTTCGACAGACAGAATAAATAGTTCGGCTGCGGTCTCTCGATACAGCGCGCCAGAAGGCGCGCCGCTCGAGACGAACGGAGAGTGCAGACATCAGGTGAAGTTCCTCCCTCTCCCCGCGTGCGGGGAGAGGGTTGGGGTGAGGGGCGTCTTTTCAGTCGAAGGACTGAACGCTCTTCTCGTCAGGAGATATTTCTCATGAGCTGCAGCGATCCATCGCCTCAGCGCTGCATACCCTGCCCCTCACCCCGGCCCTCTCCCCGCAGGCGGGGAGAGGGAGAGTCGGGCTCAGCGCAGATAGTCGAACAGCGACAACCCCTGCACTCGCGTATAGGTCTGCTGCGCAGCCTGCAGCGCGGTCAGCTGCATCTGCAGCCGCGTCGCGGCTTCGGCGTAATCGAGATCGCGCAGATCCGACAGTGCTTCCTTGGCATCGAGTTCCTGCGCACCGAGCTGGTTCGACGCCTGCTCGGCGGCGTTGAGCCGCACGCCGACACCGGCGCGCAGATCGGAGAAATGCGCCTGCGCGTTGTCGAGTTCACTCAAACCCTGCTGTAGCGCGGTCTGCCACTGTCCGCGCTGCGCGGCGTTGTCCTGTGGCGTCTGCATCATGCCGGCGAGCTTGTCGATCAGCGCCAGCACGTCCTGCGACTGGCTCGGCGCCAGGTTGTAGCTGTCGCCGTTGGCCGGCGACCCGCTGAACGACACTTCGACGCCGCGGAAGCGGATCGCGCTGCCGGCTGTGTAGCTGCCGCTCTGGATGAGATTGTTGCCGCTGTCGCGGACTTCGTAACTGCCGTTGTTGAATCCGATGCTGTATGCGCCGCCGTCCCAGGCGGCGGCATCGACGACCTTGCTCGCGGTCAGTTGCGAGCCGCCGCTGTTGGTCGCCGCGGCGGCGACCGCGAACGTGCCGTTGCCGCTGCGCAGATTGAGGAACACCGTGTCGCCGGCATCGCCCTCGGCGATCATCCGCGTCGCACCGATCTGCGCATTGCGCACCTGCTGGTCGCCGCTGTAGCTGGCGACGCTGCCGGTCCAGGAGAACGGCGCACTGCCATCGGCGCTGCCGGCAAAGATGTAGCGGCCCTGACCGTCGTCGCGGTTGGCGATGCCGAGCATCTGCTCGCGCAGCGCTTCCAGCTCGACGCCGATCGCGGCGCGCGACTGCGCCGACTGGCCGGCGCTGTTGGCCTGCAGGCTGAGTTCGCGCACCCGCTGCAGCACATCGATGCCTTCGGCGAGCGCGCCCTCCTCGACCGACAACCGATGATTGGCTGCATCCGCACTGGATTGGTAACGGCCGATCTGCGCGAGCTGGCGATCGAGGCCTTGAGCCGCGCCGAAGCCGACCGGATCGTCGCTGGCGCTGAACCACTTCTGGTTCGACGACAGCTGGTTCTGCGTGTGCGCGAGCTGGCTCTGCTGGCGCTGCATCGCCGTCACGCCCTGGTTGTGCAGCATGTTGGTCGAGATACGCATGGCTATCGTCCCTATCTTGAGGTCGCCTGCAACAGGGTCTGGAAGATCGTGTCGGCCACCTGCATGACCCGCGCCGCAGCCTGGTAGGCCTGCTGGAAGCGGATCAGGTCGGCGGCTTCCTCGTCGAGATTCACACCGGATACCGACTCGCGTTCCGCGAGCGTCTGCGACTGCACCGCGGCCTGCGCGTCGCGGCGCGTCAGCGCCTGCTGCGCATCGAGGCCGGCGCTGGTGACCATCGCCGTCTGCGCCTGCGTCAGGCTGCTACCGCCGCTGAACACGCCGCGGCTCGCCAGCCCGGCGAGCGCCTGCGCATTGCCGTTGTCGCCGCTGTTGGCGGTGCCGCGCGCAATCGTGAACTGCGCACCGGCGGCCGGCGTGCCGCTGACCGCGACGCTCCAGCCGTTGACGCTGATCGGCGTGCCGGCGGTGTACGCGTAGCTGCCGCTGCCGTTGATCTGGTAGGTGTTGGCGCTGCTGAACGTGATCGTGACCGGATCCAGCAGATTCGCATTCGTGGCATCGGTCACCGTCGGCGTGGCCGCGGTGACGCCGCTGCTGCCGGTGACGCGCAGCGGCGATGCCGCGGCGACCTTGGCCGGATCGCTGACCGCGACGCGCAGCTGGCCGGCGGCGAACGCAGTCGGCTGCAGCACGTAACGGTCGCCAACCGCCGGGGTATTGGCGATCGTCAGTTCAAGCCCGGCGCCGCGCAGCGGATCGGCGGCGGTGCCGGTGCCGCTGAGTGCGACGTTGGCGCCGCTGCTCTTGTCGGTCAGCTGCCAGCCGCCGCTCAGATAGCGCAGTTCGTAATCGTTGCCGCTCAGCGCGCTGACGTCGCCGAAGCCGACCGTGACGGTCGCGTTGCCGGTATTGGCGGTCGCGGCAAGGCCCTTGCTGGTCGGCTCGGCGAAGAACAGGCCGCCGAGATTGCCGCTCGCATCCATGCCCTGCGCGTGCTGGGCGTTGACCGTCTCGGCAATGCCGACGGCGAGCTTGCCGAGTTCATTACGTGCGGGATCGATGATCTCGCGCCGCACATCGAGCAGGCCGCCGAGGCTGCCGCCGCTGAGCTGGTTGGTGACGATCGCCGTGCCGCCGAGCGAGATCTCGACGCGGTCGGTGCTGTAGCTGTCGCCGACCACCGAGAGCGCCGTCGCCTTGTTGCCAAGCACCAGCGACTGGCCACCGCTGGTGAACACGTTGAGGCTGCCGTCGTCCTGGCTGACCGTCGAGATGCCGATGCGGCCTGCCAGATCCTGCAGCAGCTGGTCGCGCTGGTCGAGCAGATCGTTCGGCGCCTGGCCGCCCATCTGGCCCTGCGCGAGCGCGATGCGCTCGTTCATCTGCGCCAGAGACGTCGTCAGCTGATTGATCTCGCTGACCGTCGAGCGCATGCGCGAGTCGACATCGGTCGCCATCTGGTCGATCTGCGACTGGGTTTCGTTGAAGCGCGCGGCCAGCGTCTGCGCCGTGCCGATCAGCGACTGGCGCGCGGCCGTCGAGCTCGGGTTCTGCGCCAGCGTGTTCGCCGCATTGAAGAAGTTCTGCATCGGCGCCGCCAGATTGCTGTCGCTGTTCGACAGCAGGCTGTCGACGCGACCGGCATAGCCGGCGAACACTTCAAGCCGCGCATAGGCTGCGGTATCGCCCTGCAAGCGCGTATTGACCAGACCGTCGGCGATGCGGCGCACGTTCTGCACCGAGACGCCGCTGTTGAAGCCCGGTGCGGCGCCGAGTTCGACACGCTGGCGCGTGTAGCCCGGCGTGTTGACGTTGGCGATGTTGTGGCTGGTCGTGTCGAGCGCGCGGCGATAGGCCAGCAGCGCCGACGATCCGATGGAAAGCATGTCGCTCATGGCAGTCTCAGACGCTCAGTTGACGCGGCGCGGCGCGCTCGCTGCCCTGTACGGCGGCAAGCGCGGCGGTCATCGTCGGGCCGTGCGCGACGCGCATGATCTTCTGCGCGTAGGCCGGATCGGTGGCATAGCCGGCCTTCTGCAGGCCGGCGACATAGTTCGATTCGCTGCCGCCATGGCGCAGGGCCTCGGCGTAGCGCGGATTGGACTTGATGAATTTCACGTAGTCGGCAAACGACTCGCCAGCCGAGGCGTAGCTGCGGAAGCGCGCCGATTCGGACTGCGCGACGCCATTGCTGTATTCCGTCGTCATGCGCTCGACCTTGGCGCCGCTCCAGCGGCGATCGGCCTTGATGCCGAACAGGTTGTTGCTGGAACCGCCGTCGTCGCTGCGGATCGCCTTGCGACCCCAGCCGGTTTCCAATGCCGCCTGCGCGATCAGCACGCGCGCCGGCACGCCCAATTCGGCGGCTGCGGCTTCGGCATGCGGGCGGACGGCGGCGACGAATTCGGCGGCGCTGCGGGCGCGGATACCGGACTTCTTCATAGATTCACCGTCATTCTCGCGTACGCGGGAATCCAGGGAATTCACAGCGGCGCTCTCCGCCCTGGATTCCCGCGTACGCGGGAATGACGATGTATCCATAGCGGGTGGACGTTGCGGCAGCGGATTGAGCCGCGAAACATCGGGCGCCGTATTCGCATTCGCCGCCTGACGCCCCTGCAGCTGACGCACCAGCAGATCGGCAATACCAAGCCCACGACCGCTCGACATGTGCACCGCCATCTGCTGATCGAACATGTCCTGATAGAAGCCAGTCTGGCCGCCGCCCATGACGTCATCGCCGAGGCTCGCGGCGCGCGCGCTCTTGAGCATCTGCTGCGTCATCAGCGCCTCGAACTGCTGCGCGGTCTTGCGCAGCGCTTCCGGGGTCTGCGCACGGGCGTCCGCACGCAGACCGGCGAACTGATTGAAATCAGTGACCAGGTCCGGGCGGTTCAGCGTGTTCATCAGATGACCACCAGCTCCGCGCGCAGCGCACCGGCTTCGCGCAAGGCTTCGAGGATCGCGATCAGGTCGCCCGGTGCGGCGCCGACCTGATTCACGGCACGCACCAGATCATCAAGGCTGACGCCGGCGTTGAGCACGAACATGCGGCCGCTGCCTTCCTGCGACACGGTGATCTCGGAGCGCGGCACGACGGTGGTCTCACCCTGGCTGAACGGATTCGGCTGGCTGACCTGCGGCTTTTCGGAGATCGTCACGGCGAGCGAGCCGTGCGTCACCGCGGCCGGCAGCACGCGCACCTGGCTGCCGATGACGATCGTGCCGGTGCGCGCATTGACGATGACCTTCGCCGCGGCAGAGCCCGGCGTGACTTCGATGTTCTCCAGCGCGGCGAGGAAGATCACGCGCTGGTTGCCGTCGCCCGGCGCGTTGACCGCGACCGTGACGGCATCGACCGCGCGCGCATGCTCGCTGCCGAGAAACTGGTTGATGCCGTTGGCCATCATCGCCGCTGTCGTGAAGTCCGGCGTATGCAGGTTCAGGCGAATGTCGCCGCCCTCAGCAAAGGCGTTCGGCACGACGCGCTCGATCATCGCGCCATTCGGAATGCGCCCGGCGCTCGGGATGTTGACGGCGACGCGCGAGCCGTCCTTGCCGGACACGCCGAAGCCGCCGACGACGACATTGCCCTGCGCGATCGCATAGACCTGGCCGTCGGCGCCTTTCAGCGGCGCCATCAGCAATGCACCACCGCGCAGCGAACCGGCGTTGCCGATCGACGACACGGTGATGTCGATCGTCTGGCCCGGCTTGGCGAACGGCGGAATCTCGGCGTGGATCGCAACCGCCGCGACGTTCTTCAGCTGCAGGTTCTGGCCCGGCGGCAGCACGACGCCGAGCTGGCTCAGCATCGCCTTGAGGCTCTGCGTCGTGAACGGCGCCTGGGTGGTCTGGTCGCCCGAGCCGTCGAGACCGACAACGAGGCCATAGCCGACCAGCGGATTGCTGCGCACGCCTTCGACGCTGGCCAGATCCTTGATGCGATCGGCGTGAGCCGGCGCAAGAACCAGGAGCAAGCAGACCGCAGTGAGGAACTTGCGCATGGTCATTCTCTAGAAAGGAAACACAACGGAGCTGAAGAAGCGGCTCAGCCAGCCGGCGGAATTGGCATCCGCCATCGCGCCGCGTCCGGCGTAGCGGATGCGCGCATTGGCGATGCGGTCGGACGTCAGGCTGTTGTCGGCGCGGATGTCTTCCGGCCGCACGAGACCTTCGACCGAAACGGTTTCGCTGCCCTGGTTCAAGGTCAGTTCCTTCTCGCCGCGGACGACGAGATTGCCGTTCGGCAACACACGCACCACCATCACGCCGATACTGCCGCTGAGCGCATTCGACTGCGAGCTGGTGCCGCCGCCGGTGAACTTGCTCTCGGCGCCGAACTCGGTGTCGAGGATCGGCACGCCGCCGGCGGTCACCGGGCGACCGAGCAAGGTCGGGCTGTTGATGCCGACGCTGGATTCGCGCGCGGTCGAGGTATTGGCCTTCTTCTGCGCCGTCGTCGATTCGATCAGCAGCACGGTCAGCACGTCGCCGACGCGATGCGCCTTGCGGTCCTCGAACAGCGACATGCCCTGCTGCGGCGCATAGATTGCGCCGCTGCTGATCGGCTGCGGCGGTAGTTGCGCTTCGAGCGGCAGTTCGTACTGGTCGTCGACGGTCGCACCGCGCGACGCGCAGGCACCGAGTGCGAGCGCCAGCAGGATGATGGAAGCGCGGACGGCGTTCACAGGTTGTTGCTGACGTAGGCCAGCATCTGGTCGGTCGTCGAGATCGCCTTCGAGTTCATCTCGTAGGCACGCTGGGTTTCGATCATGTTGACGAGCTCCTCGACGACATTGACGTTCGAGGATTCGAGCGAGCCCTGCACCATCGAGCCGAGGCCCGACTGGCCCGGCGCGCCGGTCTGCGGCGTGCCGCTCGATGCGGTTTCCGCGTAGAGGTTCTCGCCGAGCGGCTGCAGGCCGCCGACGTTGATGAAGTCGGCGACGAGCAGCTGGCCGATCTGCTGCGGCGCCGATTCGCCGGCGAGCTTGGCGCTGACGATGCCGTCGGCGCCGATGCTCAGGCTCTGCGCGCCCTCCGGCACGGTGATGCCCGGCTGCAGCACGAGGCCGGCGTTGTTGACCATCTGGCCCTGCGCGTCGAGCTTGAAGCCGCCGTCGCGGGTGTAGGCGACCGAGCCGTCGGTCATCTGGATCTGGAAGAAGCCGCGACCGTTGATCGCCAGATCGAGCGGATTGTTGGTCTGCAGCATGTTGCCCTGGGTAAAGAGCTTCTCGGTCGCGACAACGCGCACGCCGGTGCCGAGCATCAGGCCGGTCGGCGCCTGGCTCTGCTGCGAAGTCTGCGCACCGGGCTGGCGGACCGTCTGGTACAGCAGGTCTTCAAAGGCGGCGCGGCCGCGCTTGAAACCGGTGGTGTTGACGTTGGCGAGATTGTTCGAGACCACCGACATGCGCGTCTGCTGCGCATCGAGTCCGGTCTTCGCGACCCACAGTGCTTGGTTCATTGCTGCCTCCACGACGGAAAACCGTCTTTGGGTGGAGGCTTACAAGTTCTGGGCCAGGGGGGGGTGTCAAGAAATTCACTTCATGCTCCCTCTCCCCGTTTCAACGGGGAGAGGGCTGGGGTGAGGGGCAGCACGGGTATTAAACGAACGAAGCTGCGTCGTCTGACAGCGCGCCCCTCACCCCGACCCTCTCCCCGCGCGCGGGGAGAGGGAGATTTCCTTTAGCCGTTCATCCTGAGCAGCGACGACGACGCCTGCGCATTCGCCTCCGCCGTCTTCATCAGCTTGACCTGCAACTCGAACTGCCGCGCGAGGCTGATCATGTTGACCATCGTCTCCGGCAGGTTGACGTTGCTGGATTCGAGCATGCCGGAGGTCAGCACATTGCCGGAGGCCGGCAGCGGCGGATCCGCGGGCTTGCCGCGCATCAGGCCGTCGGTGCCGCGCGTGAGCTGGTCGGGCCTGGCGCTGACGACCTTGAGGCGGGCGACCGTGCTCATGGTCTCCGCGCCCTGGCCGAGCGGCACGACGGAGATCGTGCCGTCGCTGCCGACGAGCAGGCGGCCGTTGGGCGGAATCGATACGAGGCCGCCATCGGACAGCACCGGCTGACCGCCGGCGGTGCGCAGCTGGCCGCTGGCGTCGAGCTGCAGATCGCCGGCCTTGGTGTAGGCCTCGCTGCCGTCGCTGGCCTGCACGGCGAGCCAGCTGTCTTCGCGCAGTGCGATATCGAGATCGCGGCCGGTCTGCTGGAAGGCGCCGCTGCGCGCATCCCAGGCCTGATCGGCGGCGGTGACGTTGACCCGCGACGGCAGACCGCCGCCCTGCACTTCGGCCGATGCGGCGGTCAGCAGCTGCGCGCGAAAGCCGGTCGTCGATGCATTGGCGAGGTTGTGGCTGTTCGCGGTCTGCGCACGCAGGGTCTGCGTGGCGCCGGTCATTGCGATGTATAGAGCGCGGTCCATGGGTTACCCCTGGAATCTTTAGCGGATGTTGATGATCGTCTGCGTGACCTGATCAGCAGTCGAGATCATCTGCGCGTTTGCCTGGAAGTTGCGCTGCGCGGTGATCATGTTGACCAGCTGTTCGGTCAGGTCGACGTTGGAGGATTCGAGCGCGCCGGATTGCACGAGACCGAAGCTGGTCGAGCCGGCCGGGCCGCGGACGACCTGGCCCGCCGCGAAGCTTTCGCCCCAGCTGCTGTTGCCGAGCTGCTGCAGACCCTGCGGATTCGGGAAGTTGGCGAGCGCGAGCTGGCCGAGCGGAATCGCCTGGCCGTTGGTGTAGCGCGCCTGCACGACGCCTTCGTCGGTGATCTCGACGCCGGTCAGACGGCCGGTGGCGTAGCCGTTCTGGCGCAGGCTCGCAACGCCGAAGCTGTTGCCGAACTGCGTGGAGTCGGACATCGACAGATTGATGTTCATCTGTGCCGCGCCGGTCGTCGGCGTGTAGCCGGCAAGCGCAATCTGGCCGCCAGCCGGCGTCAGCAGTGCGCCGGTGTCGGAATAGGTCAGCGTGGTCGGCGTGCCGACGGCGGCACCGTCGATCTGCACCTGCACGTCCCAGGTGTTCGCGGTCGCGCCCTTGATGAAGAACAGGTCGGCGGCGTGTGCGACACCGAGCGAGTCGTAGACGGTGACCGAGGTGGTCTTGTTGTAGCTGTTCGGATCGGTCGCCGAGAACGGCGTGACCGTCGGCGGCGTCGCATTGGCCGGCAAGTTGAGGTTGGCATTCAGCGTGGTCGTCGCGTTCGGCGGGTTGTCGCCGGTCGCGAGCTGCAGATCGGCGAGCCGCGCGGTGTCGAAGCTGGCACCGCCGTTGACCGGCGGGAACACCTGCAGACGCTGGTTGGCGGCATTGACGACGTAGCCGTTGCGGTCGGTGCCGAAGGCGCCGGCGCGGGTGTACGAGGTGCTGCCGTTGTCGGACAGCGTGAAGAAGCCTTCGCCGGACAGCGCGAGATCGAAGGAATTGCCGGTCGTCGTGATCGGCCCCTGCTCGAACTGCTGCGACACGCGCGACATGCTGGTGCCAATGCCGGTCGCGGTCGATGCGAGACCGTACGAGGAGATCGGGAACAGGTCGGAAAACTCGGCGCGAGATTCCTTGAAGCCGGTCGTGTTGACGTTGGCGATGTTGTTGGCAGTGACGTTGAGATCGGACGACGCCGCGTTGAGACCTGAAAGTGCGATACGGAAGGGCATGGCAGCCTCCTTAGAGAATCTGTTGAATGTCGGCCAGCGCCACCGGCGGCAGGCCATCGAGTTCGAGCGTCAGACCGTTGGCGCCAAGCGCGACGCTGCGCACCTGGACGATCGCCGAGGTATCGAGTTCGGTCGTGGTGTTTCCCTGCACGATGCTGGCGCGCATCGTGTAGTTGCCGGCCGCGGCGCGCTGGCCGCTGGCATCGAGACCGTCCCAGGCGAACTGCTGGTTGCCGGCGGCGAGCGTGCCGAAGTCGAGACGCCGCACGACCTGGCCGCTGCTGTCGACCATCTCGACCGACACCTGGCCGGACGACGGCACGTCGACCGCGCCGAGCAGATAACCTTCCTCGGGCAGCGGTGCGACATCGCTTTCGACCTGCACCGCATGACCGACGAGCTGCGCGGCCTGCAAAGTCTGGTTCGCGGTCAGCGAAGACGACAGGCTGCCGAAGGCTTCGTTGAGCTGCTCGATGCCCGACACCGTGCTGAACTGGGCGATCTGGCCGAGGAACTCACCGCTCTCCATCGGCTTGAACGGATCCTGGTTCTTCAGCTGCGTCGTCATCAGCGTCAGGAAGGCTTCCTGGCCAAGCGATTCCTTCTTGGTCGACGGCGCCTTCAGCGCGAGGCCAAGATCGGCATAGGGATTGGTTGCTGCGACGGTCATTTCAGATCACCGGAAAGTTATCGACTATTTGCCGAGCGTCAGCGTGCGCAGCGCCAGTTCCTTGGCGGTGTTCATCACTTCGACGCTGCTTTGGTACGAGCGCGCGGCGGAGATCATGTTGACCATCTCCTCGGCGACATTAACGTTGGGAGCGTAGACATAGCCTTCGGCGTCGGCGAGCGGATTGCCCGGCTCGTGACGCTTCTCTGGCGTGGCCGTGCTCTCGACGATGCCGAGCACCTGCACCGACGGCGTGTCGGTACCCGGCGCGGCCATTGCCTTGAACACTGGCAGGCGCGCCTTGTAGACCTCGTCGGCGCTGCCGGCGACGGCATCGGCATTGGCGAGGTTGCTGGCGACGGTATTGAGGCGCACCGACTGCGCGCTCATGGCACTGCCGGCGATATCGAAGATGCGCAGGGAGGACATGGTTCAGTGCCTCACTGGCCGGTCAGCGCGGTCATCATCGAGCGGATGCGTCCGTCGAGGAAACCGAGACTGGCCTGGTAGCGCAGCGCCGATTCGGCGAACTGCGCCTGCTCGGTCTGCACGTCGACGGTGTTGCCGTCGGCGCTGGGTTGATTGGGAATGCGGTACTTGAGGATCGCGGCGTCGGTCGTCGCGCCGCCGCTGGCCTGCTGCGTCGCCGCCGGATTCGCGCCGGCCGCGGCCTGCGCGAGCACCTCGCGGAAATCCAGATCGCGCGCCTTGAAGTTCGGCGTGTCGGCGTTCGCCAGATTGGCGGCAATCAGCTCCATGCGCCGGCGCTGGAGATCCATCGCCTGGGCTTGGATGCCGAAAAGTCCATCGGTTGCGGCCATGTGCTGCCTCCTCTGCCCGACGGACTGCGCCGGGGTTCGAGGAAGGACCTACAAGGCCTGTGCCAGCATGGCCGGCTGGCGCGCTTTCAGGCCGCCATGGCCGACGACTGGGCGCTTTTCAGCTGATCGAGCACCGCCTTCGCCAGCTCGTCGGCACCGAACTTGGCGATGAAGCGGTCGGCGCCGACCTTCTGCACCATCGCATTGTTGAAGACGCCGGACAGCGAGGAATGCAGGATCACATACAGATCTCGCAGGCGCGGGTTGCGCCGGATTTCCGTCGTCAGCGTATAGCCGTCCATATGCGGCATCTCGACGTCGGACAGCACCATCAGCAGCTTGTCGGTGATCGGCCCGCCCTCGGCGAGCAGCTGCAGCTGCTGCAGCGCCTCGCGGCCGTCGGCCACCGTGATGCATTCGACGCCCATCTCGCCGAGCACGCGCTCAATCTGGTTGCGCGCCACCCGCGAGTCGTCGGCGACCAGCACCTTGAGACCGGTCGCCTGCAGTTCCTGGGCCTGCTCGCGGATGCTGTCGTCGAGCGCCGGCGGGCTGCCGTTGACCTCGGCGAGCACCTTCTCAACGTCGATGATCTCGACCAGCTGGTCGTTGTAGCGGGTGATCGCCGTCAGATAACCCTCGGTCGCCGCCAGCGGCGGCGGCTGCAGCTGGGCGACGTCGACATGGACGATGCGGTCGACATGGCTGACGAGGAAGCCCTGCACCGAGCGGTTGAACTCGGCGACGATCACATGCGCGCCGGCGCTGTCGCCGAGGTTCTGCGCACCGATCGCCAGCTGCAGGTCGATGACCGGGATGATCTGGCCGCGGATATCGGCCACGCCGCTGATGTGCGCATGCGCACCCGGCAGGCGCGACAGCGCGGGCCGGCGGATGACTTCCTGCACCTTGAAGACGTTGATGCCAAAAATCTGACGCGGCCCCAGGCGGAACAGCAGCAGCGCCAGGCGGTTGTGGCCGGCCAGCTGCGTGCTGCGGTCGATACTCTCGAGCAATCCGATAGCCATGGTGGGCGCGTCCTTCGCGTGATGAAGCTTGATGCGAGCGCTATCGGCGCCGCGCGGCATTCCTTGAATGCCCGCCGACCGGCGGTCTGGCACGCGACTTGTAGGAGCCCCGCCATGAACAGGTTCCGTCACGCCGTTTTCGCCGTCGCTCTGCTGGGCTGGCTCGCGCCGGCGCTGGCCGACGACGAGGCGCTGGAGCGCATCCGCGAGGCCGCCACCGCGGCTGTCGCCGCCCAGGCGGCGCCGACCGCGCAGCTCAGCGCAGACAACCTCGATCCGCGCCTGCGCCTGCCCGCCTGTGCCGAACCGCCGCTGGCCGAGCCGCCGGCCAGTTTGCGCGGCAGCACGATCACCGTCGCGGTGCGCTGCAATGCGCCGAGCCAGTGGACCGTGCATGTTCCGGTACGCCTGCGCGATCCGCGCACGGTGCTCGTACTGTCGCGCGCCGTGCGCGCCGGCGAGACCGCCGGCGACGAGCTGTTCACCGTGCAGGAGCGCGATGTCGCGCTGCTGCCATTTGGATTCGTCGACGATCTCGAAGCCGCGCGCGGCATGCAGTTCAAGCGCGCCCTCGCGGCCGGCTCGACGCCCTCGCCGGCCGACCTGACGGCGCCGAACTGGGTCAAGCGCGGCCAGCTGGTGCAAGTCCTGAGCCGTGCCGGCGGCATCGAGGTCCGCGCCGAGGGCAAGGCCCTGGTCGACGGCAGCGCCGGCCAGCGCATCCGCGTCGAAAATCGCAATTCGAAGCGCGTCATCGAAGGCATGGTCAGCGCGCCCGGCGTCGTCGAGGTCGCGATGTGAGCGCCGTCAGCGGCTCGACCGTAAAGATTTTCCGGACATGGCCGATAAGCTGCCAGGGCACCGATGCCCGCAGGAGTCCGCCATGAGCAACAAGATTGAACCCAGCCGCAATTCGCCGATCCTCGCGAGCGTTCGCAGCCCGGCGTCCGGCACCGCCGGCCGCACCGCCGAAAGTGCGAAGTCGAGTGCGGGCGATTCCCTGAAGGTGACCGACCAGGCCCGTCTGGCGACGCGCGTGATCCAGGCCGCGCGCGAGAATCCCGAGCTCGATACGCAGCGCGTCAGTAGCGTGCGCCGGGCGATCGACAGCGGCAGCTACATCGTCAACGCCGCGGCGGTGGCCAGCCGCATGCTCCAACTTGAATGGCAACTATCGAGCCCATGAACGCATTCACCGCCAGTACCACGCTGCAGGAAAACCTCAACCGCCATTGCGCGAGCCTGCAGCTGCTGGTGGACCTGCTGCAGGAAGAGAATCAGGCCCTGCAGTCACAGGATGTGGCGGAGCTGGAACGCATCACCCAGGCCAAGGCACAGACGGCCGATCATCTGAATCTGCTCGGCCGCGAACTGCCGCCGGCCGCCAACGTCGCCCGCGCCGAACCCGCGCTGTGGGCGCGCCTGCAAACCCTCGCCGCGCAATGCCAGCTGGCGAACAAGACCAATGCCATGTTGCTCGATACGCGCACGCGCGCCGTCCGCGGCCGGCTCGAAGTGCTGCGCAGCGGCTACGACAACACGCCGCAGGGCGCCGCGGTCTACGGCCGCTCCGGCGTCAGCCAGAATTTCGGCAGCCGTCGCTTCGGCTTCGCCTGAGCCGCCACGGCGACGACCAGCGGTAGCCCGCGGGGGATTCACCGGCAAGGCCGGCGAGCGCCGGACGATCAAGTCGGCAAGCGTGCCGCCGATAAAATTGAATGCAGCCTCCATCGATCCCGCCCGCGGCCAGTCCTGCGTCCAGCCTCGGACGCCTCCTCAGTCAGCTCGCCTCGTGGAAGCCTTATCCGCGCGCGATGCTGGTCTATCTGGATCTGCGCCACATGCGCAGCATCAATCGCCTGGGCGACTCCGGCGCCGGCGATGCGGTGATCGCACAGACACTCGCGGTGCTGGAAAACTGGACCGGCCGCGCCGGCTTCGCTTACCGGCTGTGGAGCAATGAGTTCGTCGCTGTGAAATCGATCGACAGCGGCGAAAGCGCCGTCGATCAGGCCTCGACGCTGCGCGCCGAACTGACGGCGATCGTCTATCCATCCACACTCGGCAGCAGCCGCGTCGCGGTGTCGATGGGCTTGATGGTCGTCAACGCCGGCAGTCAGGACTGGGAGGCGCTTATCCACGACGCCGCCGAAGCCTGCGAGTCCGCCAAGCATCGCGGCTTGAATCAGATCGTCGCCAAGGACCAGCGTCAGAGCGTCGACGGCAGCGCCCTCGTCAACGCCAGCCATGTGCTGAACTTCAGATCGCTGCGCGACCAGGGCCGGCTGACGCTGCACGCGCAGCCGATCATGGACATCAGCACGCCGACGCCGCGCCTCGCGAAAGCCGAATTCCTGACCCGCATGCAGATCGGCGATCGCGCCGTGCCCTTGCCGCCGGGAACGATCGACACGCTGGAATACTTCGGGCTCACCACCGAACTCGACCGTCATTCGGTGCAGACGCTGTTCGCCTGGCTGGACCAGAACCCCGAGCTGCTGCGTCATCTGGACGGCGTCAGCCTCAACCTGTCGGCACGCTCGATCGCCGACGGTCATTTCATGGACGATCTCTACAACGAGGTGCGCAGCCTGCACCTGCCGGCCGGCAAGCTCGGCTTTGAAATCACCGAAACCGCGGCGATCGATCGTCTCGACATCGCCGCCGCGCTGGTCGCCGACTTCAAGGCGATCGGCTGCAACTTCAGCCTCGATGACTTCGGTTCCGGGCTGTGCTCCTTCGCCTACCTGCATTCACTGCCGGTCGATGAGGTGAAGATCGACGGCCGATTCATCCACGACATTGTCGGCAATCCGGTCTCGCAGGAGATCGTCCGTGCGATTCACCAGGTCGCCAAGGCGACCGGCAAGCGCACGGTCGCCGAGTTTGTCGACGAGCCCGGCAAGCTCGCGGTGTTGCGCTCGCTAGGCGTCGATCATGCGCAGGGCTGGCTGTTCCACAAGGCGATGCCGCCGGAGCAGCTGCTGAAGCTGTTGATGCGGCGCGATTCTCTGGCGGCCTGACGCACGGGCTCTCTGAGCGAGACTCAGGATTCAGGGTCTTCGTCGACGTACTTGTCGCCGGACAGCATGCCGCGAATCAGGTTCTGCCGTTCGAGGATGCTGCTGGCCGCGACGCCCAGCAGATGGATCGCGACGCAAGCCAGCATGCCGTAGGCCAACACCGCATGGACCGCAACCGGCCAATCCTCGCCCCAGTAGCGGTCCCAGCGGCTGACCCAGCCCGAGAGCGCGAGCAGCAACACCAGCACCCACAGCAGCAGGCCCATCGCCGCGCCGAGCGGGTTATGTCCGTACGGACGCGCGACCCGGCCGCAGAGCATCCCGCGCAGATGCGACAGTCCGGCGGACAGGCACGGCAGATGGATGCGCGCCGGCCCCGCGGACGAGCGCAGGCCGTACAGGATGCGCAGGCCGACGACGGCCGCGGCGGCATAACCCGCATAGCGATGCAGCTTGTCGCCGGAATCGTTGAGCATCGCGTAGACGAAAAGCGCCGCCACCGCCCAGTGCGCCAAGCGCACCGGCAGCGTCCAGACCTGCCTGAGCGTGCTCAAGGATTCCCGATGAATCAGTCGTCGATTTCCGACTTCACGATTTCCAGTGTCTTGGTGTCGAAATAGATCTCGGCCTTCTTGCCGTCCTTGTTGAAGCCATAGATCTCGTAGCAGTTGCCGTCGACCTTGAACTTCTTGATCTTGTAACCATCGGCTTCAAACTTGGCGCGGGCATCCGCCTCGCTCTTCCATTCGGCCTTCGGATTCGCCACGCAATCGGCGTCGGCCAATGCCAGGCCCGGCGCCAGGGCCAGTGCGAGCGCTGCTGCAGTCATTCTGATCATCGTTGATCTCCGTTTCCAAGAGTGAAGCCTGAACCCTACAGGCTGTATTCGACACCGACCTGAATCGCCACCGGCCGCCCGGGCCGCGCGCCGAACGGCCGCCGCGAAACGAGGTACTCGCGGTCAAGCACATTGTCGGCTCGCGCCGTGAACGCCCAGTTGCGCGTGAAGTCCCAACGGCCGAACAGATCGACGACCGTGAACGAATCGCTGCCGGTGCCAGGTTCTATCGGGCCGCTGCCGGTGAAATCGCGCATCTGCGACTGATAGGTCAGCGAGACACCGGTGGACCAGGCGCTGGCTTCAAGGCTGGTGCGCAGATTGAAACGTTGCGCCGGAATGTACGCCAGCCCGTAACCCGACTCGACATCGATATCGCCGCCTTGCGGATCGCGGAACACGAACGGCTCACGGAACTCGGCGTCGGTATAGGTATAGCTGAGATTCACCGGAATGCTGAGCCCCGCGCCAAGCGCCAGCGTGTACTCGTAGGCGGCTTCCACTCCCTGCGTGACTGCACGCCCCGCGTTGGTTTGCGTGTCCAGTTCACCGCAGCCGCTGGAACCGGTGCAGGCAATCGTCAGATTGCTGTAGTCGCTGTGGAAGCCGATCAGTTCAAAGCGCCCGAACGAGGTCATCAGGCGGCCGCCCAGCTCGTAGTTGATCGCCTCCTCCGGCTCGGCGTCGGCGGACGGTCCGACCGCGGCGGGCGAGAAACCCTTGTGAACGCCGGCGAGCAGATTCAGGCGCTCGGTGACGGCGTAGTTCACGCCCATGCCCGGCAGCACGATGACGTAATCGTTGTCGCGGCTCCGCTGCGTCGCATAGTTGATGTACTCCGAGCTGATCTGCTCGATGCGCAGGCCGGGCGCAAAGGTCCATTGGCCGACGGTGATTTCGTCGCGAATCCAGCTGGCGAAGGCCAGGCTGCGGCCCAGGTTGTTGTCCTTGATCTGCGGCGGCAGGTCGTTGCGCACGAGGTTGCCTTCGAACATCTCGTAGGCGTACATCGTGTGCAGACGGCGCGCCCGGTCGCTGTGCAGGCGCGCGCCGACTTCAAGGCGATGTTCGCCATAGCCCGACAAGGTCCAGTTCTGCCGGGCCTGGATTCCCGACGAACGGAACTGGCGATCGTTGGTGCGGATCTGCAGATCGTCGCCCTCGAAGTTCGGATCGCCGTTCTCTTCACCGGTCAGCACGCCGTACAGCAGGCGGTTGAAGCCTTCGTCGGGATTGCTCAGCACATCGCCGATCGTACCGCTGCCGAGATTGTCGAAGCGGCGCCAGAGGCGATCGAACTGATGCGAGTACGCGGTCGCGACCAAGGTGCCGCCGAACAGTCCTTGCGTCCAGTCGATGCGCTGATCGTTGCGATCGGAGTCGAAATGATCCAGGGCGCTGGCGCGGTAGCGACGCACCGGGTTGGCGCGGAAATCGGCTTCGGTGATGCCCAGATAGGTTTCGTCAGACGACTCATCGGCGTAGCCCAGACGCATTTCCAGAAGGCCTTTGCCGATCCGGTGCGAGGCCTTGAACATCGCCTCATTCTTTTCGAATCCAGTATCGCCGCCGCCGTCGAGTTCCTTGAAGCCGTCGCTGCCGACATGAACCACATCGGCGAGCAGGCCGAATCCGCCGGCCTGGCCGCCGGCGCGCGCATGAGCGCGGCGGTAAGCATCGGTGCCGGTCGCGAGGTCGACATCGAGTGCTGTCTCTTCGGGAATCGGCGCGGTCAGGAAGTTGATCGCGCCGCCCACCGTCTGCGGGCCTTGCGAGATGGCCGCCGGCCCCTTGAAGACCTCGACGCCGGTCATCCGCACCATCAATGGAAAGTAGTACGCGGCCGGCGCCGTGTACGGCGCGGGACCGAACAGCACGCCGTCTTCGAGAAGCGTGACCTTCTGGCTGCGATCGGCGGCGCCGCCGCGCATGCCGATGTTGGGCCGCAGGCCGAAGCCATCCTCTTCACGGATGTAGACGCCGGGCACGGTATTGAGAATGCGATTGACGTCGTCGTAGGCGTACTGGGTCAGGGTCTTTTCATCGACCAGATGTGCGGAGCCGGAGACCCGCGGCAAGCCTTCGCGCTCGCCGATGATGGTCAGCGCCGGCAGCTGCACCGGCGTATCGCTCTTCGCCGGCGCTGCGGTTGTGGCTGCCGGCGTCGGCGACGGTTGCGGCTCGATCTGCGCGAAGGCCGGCGTCGAGGCGAGGCAAAGGGTCAAGGCAACGGTGGAACGAAGATAGTTCATCGACTTCAGTGGGAAGGCTGAGAGTTGTCGGCCAGCGACAGACGCAAACGCGACATCAACGGCGGCGGCTCGGCTGGCGGCGCGGTGATCCACGCGGCGACACGCAGGCCGTCTTTGACTTGGGCGAGATCGACCGTGGGATCGATCAAGCGTGCGCCGGAACGGCCGTTCAAGGACACGACCGAATCGGCAAACACCTTGACCGGCCCGACGCCGCGCGCGTTGTAGTCGTCGCGGATGCGGTGCGCGAGAAACAGGATCATGTCGGGCTGCGCGGCCATTTCCCGATACTGCTGATCGGTGAGGTAGCTGTACGGCGAAACGATCTCGCTGACGCCATCCCGGCTGACAACGCGGTAATCCAGCGCCCCGGATTTCTCGCGCAGCATCACGCGCCATGAAAAGCGCATGCCCTGCTCATGCCACAGCACGGTGCCCGGATACAGCCAGTGACGCAGCGGCATCAGGAACTGGAACAGACAGAAGGTGCCGACGGCGGCGACCAGCGCCGTTCTGCGCGGCGTCCAGCGTGGCGCCGCGCCGCCGGCTGGCGCGATGCGCCGACGCAGCCAGGGCAATAGACGCCGTGGCCAATCCGGCTCGAAGTAGTTGAGCACTCCGATCACCATGATGAACGGGAACAGGCCGATGTTGAAGAACAGGTGCGTGAACAGGTGAAACACCAGGATCACGACGAAGGCGTACGGCCGTGCGCGCCGCCACAGCATGAACGCGATGATGAAGGTGTCGAACAGGAACGCGAACCAGGAGAACGCGAAGTGCACCCAGGGTTGGCCGAGAAACGGTCCGAGCAGCGGTAGTCCGGTGTGTGCCGGCAGCCAGATGTTCAAGGGCTGCGCATGCAGCAGCCAGTCGGTCTCGAACTTCGCCAGGCCCGCATAGAAATACAGCAGGCCGACCTGGAAACGCAGCCAGTACGTCTGCCACGCCGGCAAGGTCTCGACGCGAATGCCGGGACGCAGCCAGGCATCGACCGACCACATCCGGTGCGGCGACAGGAAACACAGGATCAGTGCCTGCAGCGAAACCAGGTAGTAGTGATTGAGATAGGTCGTGACATCCATCAGCTCGGCGTAGGTGAACAGGCACCAGAAGCTGACGATGGCGACGCGATAGAACAGTCCCAGCGCCACCATCAACGCCGACACCGCGATCGCCGTGTAGAGCGCATACAGGCCGGCCTGATCCGGCACCTGCACCCATTCGAAGCCCCAATACTTGAAGTGGAACGTCGGCTCCACGTAGAGCCGGTCGACCCAGCCCTGCGCCATGAAGCGCAAGGTGCCGCAGAACATCAGCAGACCGAACAGCACCCGATACGCCGCGAGCGCGGCGATATCGAGCGGCTTGAACCAGAACTGCAGGACAGCGTCGCGCCAACCGGCGGACGCAGAGGCAGTCTGCTCAGTCATTGTCGCCCGCGGCCGAGTCGGGGATGCGCAGGTTCAGCACCGAGGTGATTTCCACTCGCAGCGTATCCGTCGCAGCGTCGACCTTGCCGTGCAGCGAACAAGCCACCGGCTCGCCATTGCGGGCGGCGGACGCGTTGATGCAGGCATCGCGATTGGAAATTGCCGCAACCTTGTTCTCGAACTCGGCTTCGATCGCATCGGATGCGGCAATCGCCGCGTCGATCTGCGTAAGAATCTTGGTGGCGAGATCTTCGCGGTCAACACCCTCAAGCAGCGTGTTCAGGCCGAGACCGCCGTCGGCACCGGCGAACAGCAGCCGCGCCGCGCGCAGGTTGTTGCCGACGTGCACGCCCGAGATTCGGGCATAGCGCGACTCGACACGCTCCGGGCAGCTGTTCGTCGCACAAGGCGGCAGACCCGTTGCACCGATGCCGATCGGATTCGCGAGCTTGCGATCCTTGGTTTCCTTTTCCAGATAGAAGACCGCGGTGGAAATCGCATCGAGCGCGTCCTGCGGCATGTCGTAGGTGGTGTTGCCCGCACCCGCCGTCGAGAACGTCCGCAGGAAATTTCCGCCGGCCGGTTCCCAGGCATCGCGCAACTGCAATGCGACGGCCGAGACGCGGCGCGCCAGCTTCGCCGCGTACTGCGCGCGCTTGGTCTTGCCGTCGACGCCTGCCGGCGCCGCGCAGGCCGGGTTTTCGGTGTCATCGAACAACAGATACTCCAGAGACCCCATGCCGGTACGGTCGATGGGCGTCGCTGCAGTGGGTGTGACATCTCCATAAGCGGCCTGATGGACGCCACAGAGATTGAGTAGGGGGAAAGCGTAAATCTGATCGCGGAGACCCTGGCCACCCGGCTCCATCGAGCGTGCGGCGGGACCCAGCTGCAGCAATTCGGCGCGCTCGACCGCGGTCATCGTCGTGCGCCAGGCCGCCTTCGCGGCATCGCGCACCGCGTTGTCGCTCGGCGCTGCCGCCAATGCATCCACACGAGTCACCAGGATCTCGGCCTGGCTGTCCAGCTCGCGCAGCGCCGGCAGGATGACGTCTTCACCGAGGCTGGCGAGTACCGCACGCCGCGCATCGTCGTCGACGACCGGACCCGAAGTGGGCGTAGCCGTCGGCGTTGGCGTCGGATTCCCACCCCCGCCTCCACCACCGCCGCCACAGGCCGCGATCAGCAAGGAGAGGACAAACACCGTCGAGGCTTGCGCAATCTGTTTCATATCAAACTTTCCTTGTTAGCAGCACAGCGCACCGGCCCTTGCGAACCGGTGCGCTGCTCGAAACCGCTTGAACCTTCGTTCAGCGTTTAGGCATCGATATCCAGCAGCACCAGACGCGCGCCGTTCGGATCGGTCGACGTCGTCACGGCGAGGCGCTTGCCATCCGCGGACAACGCAACGTTGAAGAACTGCTGGACGACCGTCGTGCTCGGGAACTCCAGGATGCCGTCGCCATCGACGCTGGTATCCAGGTCACCGTCGGCGGTCAGCACGTAGATGGCAGGAACGCCGCCGAAGAAGCCGACGTGCGCGGTGCGATCGTCACTGAGCCCGATGATCTGGCGGCCACGCTCTTCCTTGCTCGTGCGGCCGAGGCTTTCGCTCTGCAGAACCTGATTGCCGTTGTTGCCCCAGCTGGTGTCCAGTGTGCCGTTGACGAGGCGGAAGCTGACCAGATCCGGGCCCTGCGTCGGCAGGAAGCCAAGCGTCGACGGCGTGTCTGCGCCACCGGTTGCCGAGCCGTAACCGGTCGTCACGTAGCTGCCGTCGCTCTGCTTGGCAACGCCATAGCACTCGGCAACGCCACCATCAGCCTTGAGCGGATTGAAGACCGCAACACCCGGCTGCACCGGCGTCAGGCCAAGCCCCGGGAACGTGGTGTCGAGCACACCGGCCGCCGTCAGGCGGAAGATCACGACATGGTTGCCGCCGGCTTCGCTGCCCAGATTGGTGTAGCCGCAAGCGGTGATCTTGCCGTCGTCTTCAACGATGCCGCGGCGACCGTTGTCGCTCAGCGTGCCCGGCGTCGACCAGGTAAAGGCCTTGCCGGCGTTGAAGGCCGGATCGGCGGCGCCAGTGCTCGCCAGCACGCGAGCGACGTAACGGTCGACATCGACGCGCTGCGTACCCGTTGCCGCATTGGCGGCCGAACCGAAGCCGAACACCACGAGGCGCTCGGTGTCGCCGCTCTCGTCGACCTTCAGGTCGTAGGCGGTATCGGTCGGGAATCCTGCGTGCGAGAAGCCTTCGGTCGTGCTGAACGTCGGTACCGGCCATTCGCCGTTGTCGGCATTGTTCCAGCCGAACACCACTTCGACGCGTCCGCCCGTACCGAAGGTGGTCACCGGCGTGCCGTCGCTGCTGAAGCGGACCAGATAGATGCTCGTGCCGTCGGCGCGCACGCCCGGCGTGCCGGCGGGATTGTCGCTCGGCGTGATTGCCTGGCCGCCATTCTTGTCGCCGGCATTGACGGCGACGACGACATCGCCCCCCGCCAGCTCGACGACGCTCAAGGTCTGCTCGATGCCGCCTTCGACGACATTCAGCTCGGCAAACCCGTCGCCGCTGAAGGTCGTGTCCGGCGAACCATCCGCGTTGAAGCGAGCGACGACGATCTTGCGATCGGCCGCGTCGGCGTCGGTATGGCCGGCGGCGTAGATCTTGCCGCTGCGCGCAAACGTCACGCCGCGCAGGTCGTTCGCCTTGGCGGTGACGTTGTCGGAAGCAACCGTGATTTCGCCGGACGGGCCGCCGTTGTTGTCGTCGCTGCAGGCGGTGACCAGACAGGCCATCGAGCCCGCGGCCAGCAGTTTCAGCCAGGTGTGATGCGTCATTGCAAATTGCTCCTAACGTGAATCTATATAAGAATGAGGATGAGAAGGATTACCGAATCCGAGCAAATCTTTGACCGACGACAGCCTGCTGGGAGGGAACTGCAATACCTTGCCGACGCGCCATCCAGGAAAAGTTACCGAATGGCATGTCCGATTTTTGTCCGAATGCCTCCCACCGCCCCCTCATGTCCGACCTCCCCCGGGGCCGGCTGAACAGAGGTGAAAGATGCGTCTGCTGATCGTCGAAGATAACCGGAGATTGATCGCCAATCTCTTTGAATACTTTGAGAAACGTGGCCATGTTCTGGACGCCGCTCCGGACGGCGTGGTCGGCAAATGGCTGGCTTCGACCCAGTCTTACGACGCCATCGTCCTGGACTGCATGCTGCCGCGACTCAACGGTTACCGGATGCTGCAGCAGCTGCGCGAGGAGAAAGGCCTGGAGACGCCGGTGATCATGCTCACGGCCCGCTCGGAACTCGCGGACAAGGTTGAGGGCTTCCGCGCCGGCGCAGACGATTACCTGACGAAACCCTTCGAGTACGAAGAGCTGGAGCTGCGCCTGCATGCCCTCGTCTCCAGGGTCACCAGGCCGCGCCGCCAGAGGCTGCTGCAAGTCGGCGATCTGCGTTTCGATCTGTCCACCCAGCAGGTCACACGCGGCACCGACAGCATCCACCTCTTCCCGGCCTGTCGGACGCTGCTGCAGGCCTTGATGGAATCCGCACCGGAAATCGTCACCCGCCAGCAACTGGAAGAGCGGCTGTGGGGCGCCGATCCGCCGGAAAGCGATCGCCTGCGCTCGTACATCCACGAGCTGCGCCGGCAGGTAGACGCTCCCTATGAACTCAAACTGATTCAGACGGTGCCGCGCTGCGGCTATCGCATCGCGTCTCCATGAGCCCAACGCAGAATCACGACTCCGGCAGGCGCAGGCGATGGAGCCTGCGGCGCAGAATCGTCGCCGGGCTGGTGATCTATCTGGTGCTGCTGACGGCCGGCGTGCTCGGCAACGACATGTACGTCAACGAACGCGCCGAGAGCTTGGTCTGGGAATCGCTGCTGGAAGGAGAGATGCAGCATTTCCTGTCGCGGCGCGCCGCCGACCCCGGCCATGAGTGGCTGCCGACGGCAGTGCACGAGCTCTATGAACTGCAACCGGGCAAGGACACGCATCCCGCGTTGCGCGCGCTGCCGCCTGGAGTCCATGACGAGATCATGATCGACGGGCGCGAGCGCGTGGTGCTCGTGCAGCCAGGCACCGATGGCGTCCGTTACGCACTGGCGCTCGACATCACCGAGCTGGAACAGGGCGAGTCGAGAATCAGGGGCGCCGTCTTCATCGCCGCGTTCGTTTCCGCCATCGCCCTCGCGCTGCTTGCGGCCTGGGGCGTTGCGCGCCTGACCCGCCCGCTCAAGCAGATGGCCGACCAGATTCTCGCCTTGAGTCCGGAGAAGTTCGACCAGCGCATCCGCCTGCCCGAACATTCCAGCGCCGAGCTGGCCGTCATCGCAGACGCCATGAACGCCTACAGCGAACAGATCGAGATGTTCATCGAGCGCGAGCGCGAGTTCGTCACCACCGCCAGCCACGAACTGCGCACGCCGCTATCGGTCATCGATGGTGCAGTCAGACTGGCGCTGGACGAACCCGGCCTGCCGGAGGCTGTCGACACGCGGCTGCGGCGAGTGCGCGAGACGGTCGCGGATGTCCATGAGCTGATGGCGATGCTGCTGATGCTCGCCAAGAATCCCAAGCGCGTCGTCGATGCCAGCGAGGATGTTTCGCTGAATGCCGTCATCGCCGAATGTACCGAAGCGCTCAGACCGCTGGCGGAAACCAAGTCGCTGACCCTCAAGACGCAGACCAGCATCGAAAGCCAGGTCTTCGGGCCTGCGCAGATGATCAAGTCCGCGATCAGCAACTTGATCAGGAATGCGATCGAGCATTCGCACGATGGCGACGTGCTGATTCACCTCGACACGCCGGGCACCGTACGGATCATCAACCGCGGCGCCGGCATCGATGCGAAGGAGCTCAGCCGCAGATACACCGAGCTGGCCCGCGGCGGCGGCAGGCATGGCGGCGGCGTTGGCCTGGCCCTGATCTCCAAGCTCGCGAAGCACTGCGGCTGGACGCTGTCGTTCGCCGAGATCGAGCAGGGCGGCGTCGATCTTGCCATCCGCTTCCCGCTTAGGACGCGCGCCTGAGCGGCGCCCCCGCGACAGTCAGAACAACTCCACCGCTCCCGACTGCATCGAGACCTGGGCAACCGGGCGATGCGGCGGTACCCGCCAGGCTTCCTGCTCCGGGTTTGGCGGCGCACTGAGCGGCTGCGCGCCGGCATCGGACTGCGGATCGAGCGCCACCGCTTCGGCGTTGATCGCGTCGATACGCTTGGCATGCTTCTGCGCCGTTGCCAGCGCCTGCGTCGAGATGTCTTCGAACTGCAGGCAGCGAATGGCTAGGCCGACGGCGAGATGAATCTGCTCGCGTGCGGCGGCAACATCCTGGATGCCGCTGCTGAGGCCGCGGTTGATCTCGTCGACCTGGCCGATCAGGCGCCCCGCCTCGCCGCGTGCGTCTTCGCTGAGGCTCATGTCGCGGGAAGCCATCGTGCCGACGGTGTCGCGCACCGAGGCGACCGCTTCCTTGGAATTCGAGACCAGCTTGCGAATCTGCTCGTTGAAGTTCGTCGAGCGCTCGGAAAGATTGCGCACTTCCTCGGCGACGACCGCGAAGCCGCGACCCGCCTCGCCCGCTCGCGCCGCTTCGATCGCGGCATTGAGCGCGAGCAGATTGGTCTGGTCGGCGATCGTCTTGACGTCGCCGAGCAGATCGAAGATCGCGTCGAGATGCTTGACCATCGCGTCGATCTGCTGGACCGTCGTCAGGCTCTGACGGCTGACCTGCGCGAGCGAGTCGACGAGCTTGTTCATCAGGCCCGCCGCCGCTTCGGCAAAACGGCGGACGTTGATGCCCTCGCTGGACTCGCCGTTCTTGACGAGCAGGCGCGCCATCGCGGTTTCCTGGGTCTTCGACTGACGGGTGATGTCTTCAAAGGCCGAGCCCAGATGCCGCACGGCCTCGGCAATCAGCGTCCGGACGCGCTCGACTTCCTGGCGCACACCGTCCGCTTCTGCGGAAAGCCCGCTGCGCAGTTCGCCGAGCGTGTGATGCTGGCGCACGGACTGCGCACGATGGCGCTGGTTCTCGCTGCGCAGCGTCGCCAGCTCGCGTTGCTGCTGGTAACCGACCCAGCCGAGTGCGGCAACCGCGATCAATCCTGTCACCCACAGGAACACACCGCCGGTGCCCGCGCCAATCGCCGCCAGATGCGGCAGTACGGCGAAGCTCGGAATCAGAAACGGTTTCCAGATCTTGTCTGCCACGATCAGCTCCAGGGGAATGGCGTTGGGTCTTGCCTTGAAAATGGGCACTGCAAAGTTCTGCTTGAAGCTGCTATCGGCGCGGATGGTCGGCACTTGAGACCGTTCATCACGTTGCCCATGCCAGCAGCTGGCCGGCAACGCTGCCGAGCGGCAGCACCTGCTCCGGCGCACCGAGCTTCACCGCGGCACCCGGCATGCCCCAGACGACGCTGCTCGCTTCGTCCTGCGCCAGCACGCGGGCACCGGCGCCGCGCATCTCGAGCAAACCGCGCGCGCCGTCGTCGCCCATGCCGGTGAGGATCGCCGCGACGGCATTGCTGCCGACGTTCTGCGCAACCGAACGGAACAGCACGTCGACGCTCGGCTTGTGCCGGTTGACCGGCGCGTCGTCGCCGAGCCGGCACAGATAACGCGCACCGCTGCGCTCGACGCGCAGATGGCGGCCACCCGGCGCGATGTAGGCATGCCCCGGCACGATCTGCTGGCCGTCCTGGGCTTCGCAGACCGACATTGCGGAGCTGCGGTCCATGCGCGCGGCGAACGGCGCAGAGAACATCGCCGGAATGTGCTGGGTGATGACGATTGCCGGCGCGTCCGGCGGCATCTGCTCCAGCACCGCCTTGATCGCCTCGGTACCGCCGGTCGATGCGCCGATCGCAATGATCTGGTCGGTCGTGCGCAGGCTGCGTCGCGGCGAGACTAGCGTCGGTGCCCGTATCGCGACCTGCCCGACCGTCCGCGGGCGCGACCGCGCAACCGCCTTGAGTTTCTCGCGCAGCAGCTCGGCGTAGTCGTTCAGGCCGGCGACGACATCGAGCTTCGGCTTGGTGACGAAATCCACCGCGCCGAGTTCCAGCGCCTGCAGCGTCGTCTCCGCACCGCGCTCGGTCAGTGTGGAAACCATCAGTACCGGCAGCGGGTGCAGGCGCATCAGGTTTTCAAGGAAGGTCAGGCCGTCCATGCGCGGCATCTCGACGTCCAGCGTCAGCACATCCGGCTTGAGCAGCTTGATCTTCTCGCGCGCAATCAGCGGATCGGGCGCGGTGCCGACGACTTCGATATCGGGGTCCGCGCTGAGAATCTCGCTCAGCAGATTGCGGATCAGCGCCGAGTCGTCGACGATCAGGGTGCGCAGGCGCGGCATCAGAAAAGCTCCACGGAACCCGCGGCGGGCTCCTGCTTGAGACGGTGGATGTAACGAGACTCCTCGGCGACCACGCTGGACTTCTGCGCCACCGGCAGGCATTTAACGAAGGCACGGCCGTCGATCGGGAAGTAATGCACGCGGCGCGGAGCCTGGCCGCCGAGATCCTCGCAGCGGGTGGCGATGCCCTCGCCGCGCAGATACGTGCGGACGAACTCGGCATTGCGCTGGCCGATGTTGACGGTATGAAAACCCGGCAGCACGTTGCCGCCACCGAACACCTTGGCCTCGAGTCGCTGACGCGCGGCACCGCGCTTGAGCAAATCGTTGATCAGCATTTCCATCGCATAACCGCCGTAGCGGGCCGACGATACGCCGGTCGAGAACTCGCCTTCCGGCAGCATGAAGTGATTCATGCCGCCGATGCCGGCATGCGGATCGCGGATGCAGGCGGACACGCAGGAGCCGAGCACCGTCACGAGCATGACGTCGTCACTGGTGACCTTGTACTCGCCCGGCAGGACCTTGACGGCCGTCGCCTGGAAGCGGTTGTCGTAGTAGCCGCCATCAGCACCGCCCTGCTCAGCGAGGCGCGTCTTCGTAGCCCGGGTGAAACCCGGGGATGTCGCCGCCCGGGCGCTGCCGTCCCGGGTTTCACCCGGGCTACTCTCGGTGACGCGAGCCCTGTAACCCTGACCGTCCATGCTCAGGCGCTCCTCGTCTGCGCAGCGGAAGGATGGCGATACACGGTGCGCCCGCAGGACGCGACCAGATCGACGGCATGGAAGAAGCTTTCCGAATGGCCGGCAAAGAAGCGGCCTTCCCGCGCCAGCAGCGGCATCATCCGCTGCAGCACACCGCGCTGGGTCGGCTTGTCGAAATAGATCATGACGTTGCGGCAGAAGATCGCTTCGAATGGCCCGCGCATCGGATAACGTGCATCGAGCAGATTCAGTTGGCGGAACTCGATCAGCGCGCGCAGTTCGTCGCGCACACGGCACAGGCCGGACGCCGAACCGCCGCCGCGGCGGAAATACTTGCGCAGCAGCTCCGGCGCCATGCGCTCGACCCGCTCCAGCGGATAGACGCCGCGCGCCGCGGTCTCGAGCACCTGCGTGTCGAGATCGGTCGCAAGGATGCGGACCGGCGGCGTCAGCGTGCCGAAGGCCTCGCAGGCGCTGATCGCCATCGAGTACGGTTCTTCGCCGGTCGACGCCGCCGAGCACCATAGGCGCAGCGGCTGTGCCGCCTTGCTGGAAAGCAGCAGCTCGCGCAGCTGCTCGAAGTGATGCGCCTCGCGGAAGAACGACGTCAGGTTCGTCGTCAGCGCGTTGGTGAAGGCCTCCCACTCCGGCTCGTCGGGTCGATCGAGACGGCCGAGATATTCGCCGAAGGAGCTCAGGCCCAGGGCGCGCAGCCGCCGCGACAGACGGCTGTAGACCATGTCCTGCTTGCTGTCAGCCAGCGCGATGCCGGCGCGGCCGTGAATCAGCTCACGGACGCGCCCGAAGTCGCGTGCCGAGAACACAAACTCCCGCTGTCCGGATTCCACGCTGCTGGCTGACATGTTGGGCGAGTATTGGGCGATGGGCCTGGCTTAGAACTCGGTCCACTGCTCGTCCTGCTTCACGGCGTGGCCGTTGGCCGCCGCCTTGCGTGCAGGTGCCGCCGCGGTGCGCGTCGCACGGGCCGGCATCACGGTGACGTTGCGCGTCGCCGGCCGGCTCTCGACGACCGGATCGGCACTGCGCACCGCGCTGTCGTCGACCTTGAAGCGGTTGACCGAGCTGTTGAGGCCCTGTGCCTGCTCTTCGAGCGAGCGGGCCGATGCCGAAGCCTCCTCGACGAGCGCCGCGTTCTGCTGGGTGACCTCGTCCATCGACGTGATCGTCTGGTTGACCTGCTCGATGCCCTGGCTCTGCTCCTGCGAGGCCGCGCTGATCTCCGCCATGATGTCGGTGACGCGCTTCACGCTGGTGACGATCTCCTCCATCGTCTTGCCGGCCTGTTCGACCAGCTTGGAGCCGTTGCCGACCTTCTCGACCGAATCGCTGATCAGGCTCTTGATCTCCTTCGCCGCGCCGGCGCTGCGCTGCGCGAGGCTGCGCACCTCGGCGGCAACCACCGCGAAGCCGCGGCCCTGTTCGCCGGCACGTGCCGCCTCGACCGCCGCGTTGAGCGCGAGGATGTTGGTCTGGAAGGCGATGCCGTCGATGACGCTGATGATGTCGACGATCTTCTTGCTCGACTCGTTGATGGCCGACATCGTCGTCACTACCTCGCTGACGACGTGCCCACCCTTGCGGGCGACATCCGAGGCGCCGACCGCGAGCTGGTTGGCCTGCTTGGCGTTCTCGGCGTTCTGCTTGACCGTCGAGGTCAGCTCTTCCATCGACGAAGCGGTCTCCTCCAGCGACGCCGCCTGCTGCTCGGTGCGCGCGGAAAGATCGCTGTTGCCGGTGGAGATTTCGCGCGCGGCGGTGTTGATCGCCACCGTCGCTTCCTTGATGCGGCCGACCACGCTGGCCATGTTGTCGACCAGGTCGTTGATGCCCGAGCACAGATCGCGGATCGAGCCGGTCTTGCCGTCGAGCACAATGCGCTTGGTCAGATCGCCATCCTTCGCCGCGACGACCACCTGCTGGGTCTGCGCCACCGCATCGCGCAGCACCTCGGAGGCCTTGACCTGCTCGGTGACGTCGGTCGCGTACTTGACGACCTTGAACGGCTTGCCGTTCATGTCGAGGATCGGGTTGTAGCTGGCCTGGATCCAGATCTCCTTGCCGCCCTTGCCGATACGCTTGTACTGGCCGGCGTCATATTCGCCGCGGCCGAGCTTCTCCCAGAACAGCCGATAGTCGTTGCTCGCGCGATAGCTGGCCTCGGCAAACATCGAATGATGCTGGCCGCGGATCTCGTCGAGCGTGTAGCCGAGCGTCGCGAGGAAGTTCTCGTTGGCATGCGTGATCCGGCCGTCGAGTGTGAACTCGATGACGGCCTGCGCCTTCGAGATGGCCGCCAGCTGGCCTTCGTAGTCGGCGCTGCGGACCTTCTGCGCGGTGATGTCGGTCGCGTACTTGACGACCTTGAACGGCTTGCCGTTCATGTCCATGATCGGGTTGTAGCTCGCCTGGATCCAGACCTCCTTGCCGCCCTTGCCGTAACGCTTGTACTCACCGGCATCGTATTCGCCGCGGCCGAGCTTCTCCCAGAACAGCCGGTACTCGTTGCTGGCGCGATAAGCCGGATCGACAAACATCGAATGATGCTGGCCGCGGATCTCGTCGAGGCTGTAGCCGACCGTCGCCAGGAAGTTGTCGTTGGCGACCATGATCTTGCCGTCGAGCGTGAACTCGATGACGGCCTGCGCCTTGGAGATCGCCGACAGCTGGCCGCCGACATCCGCTGCATGCATCTTCGCCGCGGTGATGTTGGTCGCGTACTTGACGACCTTGAAGGCCTTACCCTGGGCATCGAAGATCGGGTTGTAGCTCGCCTCGATCCAGACTTCCTTGCTGCCCTTGCCGTAGCGCTTGTACTGGCCGGAGTCGAACTCGCCGCGGCCGAGCTTGTCCCAGAACGCACGGTATTCGGCGCTGGCCTTGTAGACCGGATCGACGAACAGCGAGTGATGCTGGCCGCGAATCTCGTCGAGCGTATAGCCGACGGTATTCAGGAAATTGTCGTTGGCCTTGATGATCGTGCCATCGAGATGGAACTCGATGACCGCCTGCGAGCGGTTGATCGCGGCGATCTGGCCTTCCAGGTCGGCGCGCAGCGTGGCGCCGCTGTCCACGCGTTTTGCGACAGGCGCTGCCTTGACGGCTTTCCTGGCGGGCTTCTTCGCGGCGGCCTTGACCGTCGGCTTCTTCGACTTCGAGGACTTGACCGGTTTCGCGGACTTGGCGGTTTTCATGGCGGGCTGCCTGTGGTTGATACGATTGCGGAAAGGGTTCTGGCGCTGGGCTTACTGCAGGGACTGGGCGTGCGCATCCATCAGCGCCATGTCGGCACCGGACATCAGCTTCTCGATGTCGACCAGGATCAGCATCCGCTGGTCGAGCGTGCCGAGGCCGGTGATGTAGCGGGTGTTGAGCGCGGCGCCGAATTCCGGCGCCGGGCGAATCTGTTCGGGCAGCAGCTGCATCACATCGGACACGCCATCGACGACCATGCCGACCACGCGCCGCGCGATGTTGAGGATGATCATCACCGTGAAGTCGTTGTAGTCGGCGCGGCCGAGCTTGAACTTGATGCGCATGTCGACGACCGGCACGATCGTGCCGCGCAGGTTGATTACGCCCTTGATGAAATCCGGCGCATCCGGAATCTTCGTCACGGTGTCGTAGCCGCGAATCTCCTGGACCTTGAGGATGTCGACGCCGTACTCCTCGTCGCCGAGCGTGAAGGTCAGGAACTCGTTCGGCGGCGCGCCGTTGCTGCCGTTGCGCGGGTCGGTGATCGGGTGGGTACTGTTCATGGGTCGGTCCTGGGAATACGTCAGGCTGCCAGCGCGACGCTGCTCTGCGAGAACAGGCGCACCAGTGAGGCAACATCGAGAATCAGCGACACGCGGCCGTCGCCGAGAATGGTGGCGCCGGAGACACCCCGCACGCGGCGGTAGTTGGTCTCCAGGCTCTTGATGACCACCTGCTGCTGGCCGACCAGATCGTCGATCTGCACGGCGAGCTTGCGGCCCTCGCCTTCGACGATGACGACGATCGACTGCTGCGGCAGCCGGCGTTCGCCCGGCAGGCCGAACCAGTCGCGCAGGTCCATCAGCGGCAGGTATTCGTTGCGGACGCGGATCACGCTGCCGGCATCGGCCACGCGCTTGATCTGCTCCGCCTGCGGCTGCAGAGATTCGAGCACCGACGACAGCGGCAGGATGAAGATCTCGCCGGCGACATCGACCGACATGCCGTCGAGGATCGCCAAGGTCAGCGGCAGGCGGATGCTGACCTTCATGCCGTTACCAGGCTGGGTCGTGATGTCGACCTGGCCGCCGACCGCCATGATGTTCTTCTTGACGACATCCATGCCGACACCGCGGCCGGATACATCGGTGACCGCCGCGGCCGTCGAGAATCCCGGCGCGAAGATCAGCTGCCAGACCTCGGCATCGCTGATCGTGTCGGCAACGTCGATGCCGCGCTCGCGCGCCTTGGCAATCAGCCGCTCGCGGTCGAGACCGCGGCCGTCGTCGACCACTTCAATGAGAATGCTGCCGCCCTGATGCGCAGCCGACAGGCGGATCGTCCCGCAGGGATCCTTGCCGGCGGCAATGCGCGCCTCCGGCGTCTCGATGCCGTGGTCGAGCGCGTTGCGCACGAGATGGTTGAGCGGATCGGCAATGCGTTCGATGACCGACTTGTCGAGTTCGGTGTTCTCGCCCACGGTCGTCAGGCGCACCTGCTTGCCGAGCTTGCCCGACAGATCGCGGACCATGCGCGGGAAGCGGCTGAAGACAAAATCCATCGGCAGCATGCGGGTCAGCATCACAGCTTCCTGCAGCATGCGGGTGTTGCGATCGAGCTGCGACAGACCCTGCAGCATGCGTTCGTTCTGCACCGGATCGAGCTGGCCGGCCTGCTGCATCAGCATGGCCTGCGTGATCACCAGTTCGCCGACCAGATTGATCAGCGCGTCGATCTTCTCGGTGCTGACACGGATCGAACCGCCGGCGGCATTGCGGTCGCCGCCACCTTCGACCACGCTGAGCTTTGCACCGCCGGTGACCGGCGGCGGCGTTTCGGTGTGTTCGGCGGCCACGGATTCCGCGACCGCAATAGTGGACGCTTCAGCGCTGCTCAGCGGCTCGATGTCGAGACGGCACTCGTCCTCGACCCAGGAAAACAGCTCGCGGACCTGCGCCTCGGTGGCACTGCCCTGCAGGCGGATCGTCCAGGCCAGATAGCAAAGATCGGCCTCGGCGCTGCGCAGACCCGGCAGGCGCTCGGCGTCGCAGACGATCTCGGCATGGCCCAGACCCGCCAGCTCGCGGAGGATGCACAGCGGATCGTTGCCGCTGGAAAAAAGTTCGGGTTTCGGCGTGAAGCGGATCAGCCAGCCGGCGGATGCGGTCATAGCGGCTTCGACTTTCTTCGCCGGCGCGACCAGGCCCAGGCAGGCCTCCAGCTCGCGCTCGACAAGCGCAGCCGCCGCGGGATCGAACTCGCCGCCGTCGGATGCCGCCTTGAGCATCGCCCGCTCGACATCGACCGCGCGCAGCAGCAGATCGACATCCGCCTGGGAAATGCAGTGCTTTCCGCTGCGCACGCGGTCGAGCAGCGTCTCGACATGATGCGTGAACGCGGCAATCGCCGAGAACCCGAAGGTGCCGGCGCCACCCTTGATCGAATGCGCGGCCCGGAAGATCGTGTTGACGGTTTCGGCATCGGCACTGCCGACGTCGAAACTCAGCAGGGCCGACTCCATCGCATCGAGCCCTTCGAAGCTTTCGTCGAAGAAGGTGCGATGGAAGCGGCTGAGGTCCATCGACATGAGCGATCTTCCTAGCCGACGACGCGCTGAACCGTCGCGATGAGCTGCTCCGGATTGAAGGGCTTGACCAGCCAGCCGGTTGCGCCGGCCGACTTGCCCTCGGCCTTCTTGTCGGAGCCCGACTCGGTCGTCAGCACCAGCAAGGGCGTGTACTTGTAGTCCTGCAGCTGGCGCAGCTCGCGCACCAGCGTGATGCCGTCCATGTTCGGCATGTTGACGTCGCAGAGGACGAGGCGGAATTTCTCGCGCTTCGCGAGATTCAACGCAGCCACACCGTCTTCGGCTTCGGCCACTTCATAGCCGGCGTCCTTGAGGGTGAAGCTGACCATCTGCCGCATCGAGGCAGAATCGTCGACAGCCAGAATGCGAGCGGTCATGCCTGCTCCCGTGCCAGTTGCAAAAGCGTGGTGACCCCAAGCAGCGCGGCGGCGCTCTTCAGGGCCTCGGAGGGATGCGACCAATGCGTCTCGCGGCCGATGTTGCGGCGGTCCTGGCAGAACATGCAGAACAGCTGCAGCGCGGCGGTATGCACGCGCGCCACGTCGGCGGCATCCAGCACCACCGGCGCCTCGTCATCGACATGACTCAGCAGCTGGCTGTAGGTATCGCTGGCGTTTTCGATGCCCAGCTCCGCAGGCAGATGAAAATGGTGCGGACTGGCGGACGACTGAGAAACCTGCGGCATGGCGGCGCTCCCTGTTTGACGGTTCTGAACCTCAACGGGGCTGGTGCAAAACCCGGTCCCGTTGTCAGTTCCGTTGCGAGGGTTTCGGCGCGGCCCTTGTAGTCCAAAGCCGACAGCGGATGAACGCGCCATCCAGAC
Organism: Fontimonas sp. FW305-C-3; assembly: GCF_058783185.1. Classification (NCBI taxonomy): domain Bacteria; kingdom Pseudomonadati; phylum Pseudomonadota; class Gammaproteobacteria; order Nevskiales; family Nevskiaceae; genus Fontimonas; species Fontimonas sp. FW305-C-3. The sequence goes on from NZ_JBYSYK010000003.1 coordinate 282,062, forward strand.
CGCCAAACGGCAAAGAGCCATGGGATAGCCCGGTACGGGCGTCAGGAAGCCGACAAACCACCCAACGTAGCCCGGGTGAAATCCGGGAGCAGCACCTCAAGTCAACGTAGCCCGGATGCAATCCGGGAACAGCACCTCAAGCACAAACGAAGGTCGAGACTGCGGGCAACGCCGGCTAGGCGCCGATATCAGACCGCCGAACTTCCGCGGATTGCCCCCGATGGCGGCGATAGATTCCCGCCGCCCACTGCGCCGCCGGATGCCGCAGCAGGCCAGCGCGATAGTCCTCTACATACGACGGCAACTCGACCTGCAGCGGATACTGAATCTCCGGCGGCTGCAGCACCGGCCCCATCAAGGCGGCGGCCGTCAGGTCCGCCACCGTGAAAGCATCGCCCACCAGATACTCGCGACCCTGCCGCTCCTGCTCGATCCGGTCCAGCGCCGCGACGACGGCAGCACGATCCTTCTCCAGATCCGCCGCGCTGATCTTGTGGCGGAAGCGATAGAACGCCGGAAAGACCCGCAGCAAGCGCCGCATCGTCCGATACGCCGGGTCCGGCATTCCCGTCATCAACACCCGCAAGCCGATGTCCGGATCGCTCGCGAACAAGGGCGTCACGATCGCCGCACGTGCGGCCGGCCCCAAGGTCTCGTCGAAATAATCTTCCAGCGCCAGCGCACGCTGTCGCGCAGCTGCGTCCCGCGGGTACAAGGCCGGCTGCGGGTAACTCGCCTCCAGCGCCGCGATGATCCGCGTCGAATCGGCGATCGCCCGATCGTCAAGCCACAGGATCGGCAACTTGCCCTGCCCCGTCGCCCGCCATGCCCGAATCAGATAGTCCGGACCCAACACCCGGCGCCGATGCGAAACCGCCTTGTAGTCCAGCGTCCACCGCACCTTTTCGTTGTAGTGCGACAGCGGGATGTGCCATAGCAGCGGAGTGTCCATGCCCGGTCAGCCCTCAGAAAATTGCCAGGCGCGGGAGTGCCTCATTTGATCGTAGCGCGGCAGGCCTTGGTCAGCGCATCGAGTTCTTTGAAAAGCTGGGCATCTACCACCTTGAAGTTGAAGCAGGACTTCCCCTGCATCTTGGACCGGAGCTCCACGGACACACCGTCGAGAAGCTCCGGCTTGGAATAGACCGGCATCAGGTGGTAACTCACATAAGACTTCTTGATCTGGACCGCCCCAAAGAACTCAGGCTTGCCCTTCGGCGCCGCGGGGCCAGCTTCAAGGTAAAGATTGTCGCTGCTGTCGATCTTCGCCGTGAGCCCCTTCGACTGCTTCCGGAGAATCTTGCTCAGCGCTTCGAAGACTTCTGCGTAGTCCGACATGCGATGCTCCTTAGGCAATCAATGCTATGACTTCATCGGATTCACTCGGGACTGATGCTGCCCCAGCTCCTCCGCAAGGCCGATGAGAATCCCTTCGGGGCCCCTGATGTAGCAAAGGCGATACATGTTTTCATACTGGACGACTTCGCCAACCAGCTTCGCGCCGCGCTTGATCAGCCGGGCAAGGGTGTCGTCAATGTCTTCCACGGTGAACATGACGCGCAGATACCCGAGCGCGTTCACCGGCGCGTTGCGGTGATCGGCAACCACCGGCGGCGCGAGGAAGCGCGACAGCTCAAGCCGGCTGTGACCGTCCGGCGTACGCATCATCGCGATCTCGACGCGCATGTCGCGCAGTCCAGTGACACCGCCGGCCCACTCTCCCTCGACAGGGGCGCGCCCCTCCAGATCGAGGCCGAGCTCGGTGAAGAACTCAATCGCGGCATCGAGGTCGGCGACGACAATGCCGACGTTGTCCATACGCTTGACCGTCAAGATGTTCTCCTTGGCGTTTCACGCCTCGATGCGACAAAGTTCCCGCACAACGAGGACGCTACGCTGCCCGACACGGCAGTTCAGCGGCGACGTCACCGCTTGCGGCCTTCCAGATGAAAGCGATGCAGGAGACGGTGAGCCAATGGCGCCAGGAGAAGCCCGGCAATCATGATGACCGCCAACCCGCAGTAGAGCGCGTAGATGCCCGCAAACAGCTTGCCCCCCAGCGTCACCGGCGCATTCACCGGCCCCATGCCACCCAGCAGCATCGCCGCATTCAAGAATGCATCCACCCAACTGAGGTTCTCAGTCAGGCGATAGCCGAGCATACCTACTCCGAGTGAGGCCATCACGAGTACGGACGCGACACCCGCACTTCTCGCGAGCCGGGCGAAGAACTGCGGTCGAGGGAGAAGCGGTTGATCACGGTGCTCGAACAATTGGCGCTCCTGGCTGACTCAAGACTTTCACATTCGACCACTGCCTTAGCTTAGCTGCGTTTCCGCCGCAGAGAAGCGAAGGCAGAAACGCGGGCAGAGCTATAGCATCAACTCAGCAAATGGGAACGAACTTTCTGAAGTTCATTGCCGCGTCCCTTTGTAATGCCTGAAATACAGTTCCGGCATAGCGAACCCGAGGTCCAAATTAACCCGCGGCCACTCCGAGGGCCTGGACATCGGAGTTGAATGAACTGTCAGGCTTCATTCTTCCTCCGAGGAAAGAGCTCCAGTATTTCGTCTCCCGAGAGATCGAATGTACCGGAAGAAGCCCAGCCAAGGTGTCTATAGAAACCATGTGATCTCACTGCCGGGTCCGAAGAACACCCGAGGAACAGCCGTCTATGCCCAGCCCCTACAAGGAGGTCCACTACAAGGTCCAGTAGTTGCTTGCCGATGCCCTTGGCTTCGTATGGCGGCAGCAGCGCGAGGACGACAACCTCTCCGGTGGTTCTATTCCCGAAGCAGTAGCCGACGATGGAGTCCGCGTCGACGCAAACGAAGCCGGGCAATGTGCCGGACGCGACTTCGCCGGCCCAGGATTCAACGGTGATCCCCTTTTCCGCAAGACGCCCAGGCGAGACGGCGTTCTCGCGAGTAAGCCCGCGCAGGACCACACAATCTGGAATGTCCTCTGCCGTTGCGGGACGAATGCGCATGGGGTCTAACGCCCGGGTTAAGGACGCGGCTCCGCCGACAGTGGAGACGTCGGCCCTTGAACCCTTGGGTGGCCGACACTGCTGACCAACGCTTCGACCTCTTTCAATCGCGAGTACTTGTACCAAGGTAACGCTGCTTGAATTACAAACAGCGCCAACAGCACGGCAAGATACAGCCACGCGACCGCAGGCTTCTTGATCTCCACTATCTTTACGCGAAATGGCACAGCCATTCCTGGAGGCGGCCATTGTCCAGACCGAGCAGCACGCTGCGTATAGTGAACTGCAATGAACGAAAGCACCGCAACGAGTGTGGTACTAGCCACGGCAGACCAAAACGCGCGATTAATGACCTGATCCGCAAGAAGTGAAAGGTCGCTGCTCAGCGGCGGAAGCAGCTGATTGAGGCGGCTTAAGAGGAGCGTTACCCCCGCCAACAAGATGGCTGCCAAGAAAAACAACTGGCGAGCCCTGAGAGTGGGTTCGGCGAACCGTGTCATGACGCCGAACGCCCAGGTTAAGGGCGCGGCTCCGCCGAAGGCGGAGGCGTCGACCCGTGGACCGTTGGTTGGGCCGCGAACCCGGCTTCTTTCTCGTGAGCGATGGACCAGAAAACCACCGCACCGTTATTGTAAAACGCCAAGTCCTCCGGATAGTGGGGTGCCAGCCAACTGAATATCCCGGGCACCTCGGACAGCACAGCTAACGTTGCCTCGTTGAGGCCGTAGGTTCTTACCAAAGCAGTGCTGCCAACTAGATCGGTGCCAGGCCAACTGGATGTGATCTGTTCGTTACGCTGGTGCGGCTTCAGTTTCTTCTCGATGTGCGCCGCTTTCTTCGAGAACCTAAACTCTTGCCGCCACGTGAGACTGAATGCGTCAGCTTCCTTGGAAGCTAGAGTCAGTATCTGTTCGTAACTCATGGTCATTTTGCGGCCCAACGCCAAATAGAAGGAACATGGAACGCCGCATAATCCGGCGGCATTTCCAAATAACTCGAAACAGATGGTCCCAACGCCCACGAGAACAAGGCGTTGCATGGGGGGCCGACAGCTAACATGGAACTGCACATGGAATCACATTACCCAAAAGACACGGCAGCATAGTTGGCGCCAGAGGGCTTTGTGAATAGGCTGTAATTCGCTCGTCTGGGCAGCACCCGACCTTTACTAGTTGAGCGCAGTACCGCTCAAGCCAGAAAGCGCAGTCCGTCGACCAGTGAATCCGGGTCGAGCAACGTCAACAGCCGGTCATCGCGGCTGACCAAACCCTGTGTACGTGCCGAATTGTCGCCGTCCCCGACACGGGGCGCCGGCTTGATCGCGCCGCTCGGCAGCTTGAGCACTTCGGCAACGCCGTCGACGCACAACCCGAACAACTCGCCGCCGAGGTCGAGGACGACGATGCAGTACCTGGCTTCGATGTCCCGTTTGCCGGCCGGGCCTTCCTCGCGATCGAGGCAGAGGCGCAGATCGAGCACGGTGACGACGCTGCCGCGCAGGTTGATGACGCCGACGACGACGGCAGCCGCTCCCGGCACCGGCTCGACGGTGACGGCCGACAGCACTTCCTGCACGCAGCTGATCGGCAGGCCGTAGGTCTGTTCGCCGACCGGAAAGCACACCCAGCTCGACAGGCGATCCTCGCGGCGGCGGGCTTCGAAGTAGCGGTCAGTCGCAGCAGGAATCGCTTGCGCGCTCACGGCATGGCTCCATTGATGAGGCTCAGGGTTCCGCTAGGAACGACGATCGTGTCGACATGATTGCCGGGGCTGACGACGGTGGCCATCTCCTCGCCGGCGCCCGGCAAGGTGGCTTCCGCCGGGCCGCCGGGCAGGTCCGGATCTTCCGGATGCGCCATGACGATGACGACGACGCGGCGGTTGCGGTTGCGGCCCTCTGCAACGCTGTTCGACGCGGTGGGCCGGTATTCGCCGAGGCCGATGACGGTCATGCGCTGCGGCGCGACGCCGGCGCCCATGAACAGGTGCACGACGCTCGCCGCGCGTGCGGCGGAAAGCTCCCAGTTCGACGGGAACGTGCTGGTCGCGATCGGCACGTTGTCGGTGTGACCTTCGATGCTGATCGGATTCGGGAACGGACGCAGGATGGACGCGAGCTGGTTCAATACCGGCACTGCGTTCGGCGCCAGGGTCGCGACGCCGCTGGCGTAGAGGATGTCGGTGCTGATTTCGATCTCCAGCCAGTGCGCGGTGCGACGGACGACGATCGTACGGTCGCGGATCAGATCCTTCATCGCCAGCTCGACTTCGTCGGACATCCGCCGCAGTGATTCGGCGGCGCGCTGCTCACCCTCGCTCTGCGGCTGGTCCGCAGTGCTGACCTGCCCATCCGTTTCGCGCGTATGCACCGCGCGCAGGCTCTGCATGTGCCGCACCGGCTGCTCCGACTCGAAGCCGCGCAGGTTCACCGCGCTGAACATCGAATCGCTGGACGCGCCCTTCTCCGGGCGGTTGCCCATCTGCACCGGCTTCATCGACTTCGGCGGACCGCCGAAAGCCTGCGACAAGGAATCCGCGAGCACGCGGTACTTGCCCTCGTTGACCGAGGACACCGCATACATGACGACGAAGAACGCCAGCAGCAGCGTGATCAGGTCGCCATAGGGAATCGCCCAGGCTTCGTGATTGACGTGGTCTTCGTGCTTGTGTTTCTTCGCCATGACGGGCCTCTAGTGCAGATAGCCCTTGAGCTTGGATTCGATGTTGCGCGGGTTCTCGCCCTGCGAGATCGAGATCAGCCCTTCGATGATCATCTCGCGCACGCGGTTCTGGCCGGCGACGACGGCCTTGAGCTTGGACGCCATCGGCAGGAAGAACAGGTTCGCCGAGGCGATGCCGTAGATCGTCGCGACGAACGCCGCCGCGATGCCGTGGCCGAGCTTGCTCGGGTCGGCAAGGTTCTGCATGACCGACATCAGGCCGAGCACGGCACCGATGATGCCCAGCGTCGGCGCATAGATGCCCATGCCTTCCCAGACCTTGGCACCCTGGGTTTCCTCGTGCTCGCGCGTCTGCGCCTCGACTTCGAGCACGTTGCGGATCGCGTCCGGCTCGGCGCCGTCGACGAGCATCTGCAGGCCCTTGCGGATGAACAGGTCCGACTCGCCTTCGACGCTGCTTTCCAGCGCAAGCAGGCCCTGCTTGCGGGCGGTACCGCTCCAGCCGACGATGCGCTCGATCAGCGCATGCGAGTCCTGCTGCGGCGGCTTGAAGACCCACTTGACCATCTTCATGCCCATCTTGAACGTCGAGGCGGGCGTATGAATCAGGATCGACGCGACGGTGCCGACGAGCACGATGACGAACGCGGCCGGCGACAGCAGCGCGCCGACGCCCGCACCCTTGAGGATGCTGCCGCCGATCAGCGCAATGAAGGCGAGCACCACGCCAATGACAGAAAGCTTATCCATGCTGCATCCCCAAAGTTCGTTTCCAGGCTTCGACCAGACCGGCGAAGTCGAGAATCAGCGCAACCCGGCCATCCGGCATCACGGTCGCACCGGCGACGCCGGCCAGACCACGAAGGCTTGCGCCCAATGGCTTGATGACAATCTCTTCGCGACCGCGCACTTCGCGGACGACGAAGCCATAGCGCTCGTCGCCGACCTGGGCAACAACGACATGGCGCGGTGCGTCGCGATCGAGGGCCGACAGCCAGGGATCGAGCGGCACGAGGCGCAGCGTGTCGGTGCGCGTCAGCACGACATCCCAGCGGTCGAGCTTCTGCACCGCGGACGGATCGAGCTGGAACACGTCGGACACCGAGCTCAGCGGCAAGGCGTAATGCTGCGTTTCGCAGTCGACGATCAGTGCCGGCAGGATCGCCAGCGTCAGCGGCACGCGGATGTGAATCTCGCTGCCATGGCCGAGGCGTGACTGGATGTGCACGCTGCCGTTCAGCGATTTGATGCGCGACATGACCACATCCATGCCGACGCCGCGGCCGGACAGATCCGACACCTGCTCCTTGGTCGAGAAGCCCGGCAGGCAGACCAGCTGCAGGCATTCATCGGTGCTCAGGCGCGCGGCCATCGCGCGATCGAGCAGGCCCTTCTCGATCGCCTTGCTGCGGATGCGCTCGGCATCCATGCCGGCGCCGTCGTCGCTGACGACGATGAGAATATGGTCGCCGGCCTGCTGGGCCGACAGCTTCAACTGGCCGGCGGCCGGTTTGCCGCGGCGCACGCGCTCCTCCGGCATCTCGATGCCGTGGTCGACGCTGTTGCGGACCATGTGCACCAGGGGATCGGCGAGCGCTTCGACCAGACTCTTGTCGAGGTCAGTATCCTGCCCTTCGAGCGTGACGTCGACTTGCTTGCCGAGGCCGCGCGCGACGTCGCGTGCGAGCTTCGGGAATCTGGAAAACACCTTGCGCAGCGGCTGCATGCGGATCTGCATCACGGCGCCCTGCAGGCCGCGCGTGATGAAGTCCAGCTCGCTGACGGCGCGTGCATTGGCTTCGCCGCTGCTCTTGCCGCGCAGCGACTTGAGGCGGTTGCGGACGAGCACGAGCTCGCCGACGAGGTTCATCAGCTTGTCGAGACGATGCGTGTCGACGCGGATCGTCGTCTCGGCTTCCGGTGCGGTCGACGGCGATGGAGTAGCCGGCCTGGCCGCAACGGGCGCCTCAACGCTCGACGCCACGGGAGCGGCGGCCGGCGCCGATGCAGCGCCGGGCTTGCCCTGCAGCTGATCGAGCAGCGCTTCGAATTCGTCTTCGCTGATCGTGTCGGATGCGGACGCGGCGGCCGGCTTCGGCGCTTCAACGACGACGGGGGCGACTCCGGCAGCGAGATCATGCAGACGCTGCACCAGCGCCGGCGGCGCTGCCTGCGGCTCCGCCCGTGCGGTGACCGCGGCCATCATCGCCTGCACCTGATCGAGCGCCTGCAGCACTGCGTCAAGCAGCGCGGCGTTGACCGTGCAGCGACCGTTACGCAGCGCGTTGAAGACATCCTCGGTCGCATGGCACAGATCGACCATTACCGCGAGATTCAGGAAGCCGGCGCCGCCCTTGACCGTATGGAAGGCCCGGAAGATCGCGTTCAGCAGTTCGGCGTCCTGCGGCTGTGCCTCCAGCTCGATGAGCTGGCCGGACACGCGCTCGAGCAGCTCGCCGGCTTCGGCGAGAAAGTCACTGCGGATGTCGTCGTCGACCATCGAACTCATGGATCAGAACCCCAGTTCCGACAGCAGCGCGTCGGCGTCCTGCTGAGTTGCCGCCGGCGCACCGAGGCCTTCGACCGCCGGACCGGCGAGCATGCCCGGCACGACCGCAGCGGCCGGCACCGAGAACTCGGCATCGCTGCCGCGCAGCAGTTCGTGCAGCACGGTCTCGACATTGCAGACCAGCGTGATGACGCGCTTGATCAGCTGGCCGGAGATGTCCTGGTACTCCTGCGCCTGCGACAGCGCCGTCAGCGTCAGACGCAGCCCCTGCGCATCGGCGCGCAGGCCGTTGCTGAGCTGGCGGATGTTCTGCCGCGCCTGCGGCACGTCCGGATGCGGCACCGCCAGATCGCATTCGATATCGACCATGCGGTCGGCGATGGAGCCCAGGCTGCAGGCCACTTCATGCGCCTGGTCGACCAGATCCAGCGTCCGGTGCGCCGCCTTCTCGGTGACCTTCATGATGTAGTCGAGGCGGTGCCGCGCATCCGGCATGCCGTCGTTGGCGAGGCGTGCGATCTGGTCGTCCTGATGCATCGCGCGGACCTGCTGCTGCAGACCGCGGCTCAGCCGCGCCAGATTCGAGTACAGCCCGCGCTGCCGCGCGCGCATCAGCTCGTCGAGCTGCTGGTCGAAGCCGGCGGCGTCGCCCATGTCGAGCCGGTCCAGCGCCATGCGCAGCGCGCTCGCGACGTAGGCGCGATCGTGACTGGGCAGCGGCGCAGCGGCCGGCGCGTTCATGCCGCTTCTGCCAGGCGCTGGAAGATCTTGTCGATCTTCTCCTTGAGGGTGACGGCAGTGAACGGCTTGATGATGTAGCCGCTGACGCCGGCCTGCGCCGCCTCGATGATCTGGTCGCGCTGGGCTTCGGCGGTGACCATCAGCACCGGCGTCTTGCCGATCCGCGCATCGGCGCGGATGTGGCGCAACAGATCGATGCCGGTCATGCCGGGCATGTTCCAGTCGGTGACGACAAAATCGAAAGTGTTGGTCTGCAGCAGCGGCCAGGCCGTCTTGCCGTCGTCGGCCTCGGTGACATTGGCGTAGCCAAGGTCGGCCAGCAGGTTCCTGACGATGCGCCGCATCGTCGAGAAATCGTCCACCACCAGTATTCGCATGTTCTTGTCCATATCTCTCTTCCGGTCACTCCAAACGCGTTGAAGCCCTTTCAGGCTGCTTCGGCAAAATCACCCCAGATCTTGAGCCGGGCGCGCAGACGCAGCAGTGCCTGGCCATGGATCTGGCAGACGCGGCTCTCGCTGACCCTGAGCACCGCGCCGATCTCGCGCAGGCTCAGCTCATCGCTGTAGTACATCGACAGCACCAGGCGCTCGCGCTCGGGCAATGCTTCGATTGCCAGCGTCAGCGCCTGGTGAAATTCGTTATGCGCAAGAACGCCCAGCGGGCTGCGCTGCGGGTCGACCGCATCGAGCGTCTCGTCGCCGCTGTCGCCGCCGATGTCCATGCTCAGCACCTGGCAGCGCGAGGCGTCCTGGACGATGGCGTGGTACTCGTCGACGGAAATCTTCATATAGGCGGCGACGTCGATATCGCGCGCATCGCGGCCGCTCTGCTGCTCGATGCGGCGGATCACGTCCGCGACTTCACGCAGGCGGCGGTGCACCGAGCGCGGCGCCCAGTCCGTCTGGCGCAGCTCGTCGAGCATCGCGCCGCGGATGCGGATGCCGGCGTAGGTTTCGAAGGACGCACCGCGCTCGTCGCTGTAGTGACGGATCGCGTCGATCAGGCCGATGACGCCGGCCTGGATCAGGTCGTCGATCTCGACGCTGGACGGCAGGCGCGCAGCCAGATGATGGGCGATGCGCTTGACCAGTTCGGCATGGCGCTGCACCAACTGCGCCTCGGACTCTCGGGGTGCCACGGCAGCGGGCGGCTCGGCTTGGGTCATGGCAATCATGCGGGGGCTCCGATCGGTGAAGGCGGCGTCATCCGTTGGACGAGCCGCTCGACAAAGAACTCAAGGTTTCCGCGCGCGCCTTCCGGCAGCGTCCAGCCGGCGACCTGCTTGGCCAGCTCGCGGAATGCCAGTGCGGACGTGCTGCCTGGATACGCGTCGACGACGGCCTTCTGGCGGCGCACGGCGCGCTTGAGCCATTCGTCGTGGGGAATCGGCCCGATCTGGCACAGCGTCACGTCGAGGAAGCGCTCCGACACGCGGCGCAGGTTCTCGAAGATTTCCTTGGCTTCCTTGGCGTTGTGAACCTGGTTCGGCATCACGTTGACGCGCTTGATGCCGTTCTCGCGGCTCAGCACCTTGATCAGCGCATAGGCGTCGGTCAGCGACTGCGGATCGTTGGTCGCGACGACGATGATTTCCTGCGAGGCCTGGCTGAAGGTGATGACGCTGTCGGCGATGCCGGCGGCGGTGTCGACGATCAGCGTGTCGAGCGGCCGGTTGATCTCCGAGAACGCGCGCACCAGGCCGGCGTTCTCGACCGCCGACAGTTCGGCCATGCCGCGCTTGCCGCTTGACGCCGGGACAACCCAGATACCCGCCGGACCTTCAATCAAGGTGTCTTCCAGCGTGCACTCGCCGGCCAGCACATGCGACAGGTTGAACGTGGGCTGCAGGCCGAGCATGACGTCGACATTGGCCAGCCCGAGGTCGCCGTCGAGCAGCATGACCTGGCGGCCGTCGAGGGCCATCGAGATCGCCAGGTTGACGGAGGTGCTGGTCTTGCCGACCCCGCCCTTGCCGCTGGTGACCGCGACGACCTGCACCGGCTTTGCGGCGCGCATGCGGCGCAAGCCGACGGCCTGGCCTCCACCCATCGGATCAATGTTCGGCATGAGCCATTCCAAACTGCAAGGCCATCGTGGAGTCGTCGACCGTTGCCGGTATCTGACGGGACATCTGCATCGCGCGCAGAACGAACTGGTCGGCCTTGGCGAGCTGCAGGTCTTCGGGAACGCGCTGGCCGTCGCAGACGTAGGCGATCGGCAACTTCATGCGGATGGCCGCCGACAGCACGCCGCCGATGCGCGTCGCCTCGTCGACCTTGGTCAGCACCGCCGCGATCGGCTTGGCCGGCGCGAAGCGGTTGAGGATTTCGTGCAGGTCGATCGCCTGCGTCGTCGCCGGCAGCACCAGCAGCTTCTGCAGGCGCGTGCGGCTGGCCGCCATCTCGGCGAACTGCGCGGCAAGCTGCTTGTCGCGCGGCGCCATGCCGGCGGTATCGACGAGGATCAGCTTGTAGTCGGCCAGGCGGTTCATCACCGCGGCCAGTTCGCGAGCGTTGACGGCGGTGTGCACCGGCACGCCGAGCATGCGGCCGTAGGAGAACAGCTGCTCCTGCGCACCGACGCGATAGTGATCGGTGGTGACCAGCGCGATGTCGCGCGTGCCGAAGCGCTCGGTCCAGCGCGCGGCGAGCTTGGCGATCGTCGTCGTCTTGCCGACGCCGGTCGGACCGATCAGCGCGAACGCGCCGCCCTGCATGATCAGGTCATTGGGCGCGACGGGAATCCGCCGCGCCAACAAACCGAGCGGCAGGAACCGCGCGCGGTCGCTGCCGGCCTTCTCCGGCAGCTCGGCGATGATCTCGCGGGCCAGCGTGGTGTCGATGCCGAGATCGACCATCGCGCGCAGCGCGGCCATCCGCTCCGGCTGGCGTTCGCTCATGTCGCGCCAGACCAGGCCGGCGAGCTGGCCTTCGAGCAGACGGCGCATGCTGGTGACTTCCGAACGCAGCTGCTGGACTTCCGGCGCCGGAATGGCCGGCATCGGTTCCGCGCCGTGCTGCGGCGCAGCGGCTTCAGCCTTGGCGGGCGGCGTGTTTGCTTCCTCGGCGGCCGGCGCCGGGCGCCGCTGGGTCTGATGCAGCAGCGCGGAGTCGTAGTCGGTCGCGGCAACTACCTCGACGCCGCCGGCGACGCGCTGGTTGGAGAGGATCACCGCATCGGCGCCCTGCTCCTCGCGCACCAGGCGGATCGCCTCGCGCATGTTGGCTGCCAGAAATCGCTTGATCTTCATGTTGCGTTCCCTGTCCCGCTCTGGATGTTCATTGCCTGATCTCGCTCGTTCAGCTGACTGCGCCAACCATGCGCAGGCGCTTGTTGTTCGGCACTTCTTCGTAGGCCAGCACGTACAGCGCCGGGATCGTCTGGCGGGTGAAACGCGCCAGCAGCGGACGCAGCGGCATCGGCACCAGCAGCACCGCGGGCTGGCCGTTCATCTCCTGACGGCGGGCTCCGCTGGTCAGCGATTGGTGCATCCGTTCTGCGAGTCCTGGTTCCATCACAGCGCCTCCGCTTTTGAGGCTGTCCTGCAACACCTGTTCCAGCGGTGCCGCCAGCGTGAATACCGGCAGCTCTTCTTCGAGACCGTTGATCTCCTGGACGATCTGACGGCCCAGCGCGATGCGCACATGACCGGACAGCACGACGGGATCCTGGCTCTGCGCGGCGTGTTCGGCGCAGGCCTCTGCGATCACGCGCAGGTTGCGCACCGGCACGCGCTCGGCGAGCAGGTTCTGCAGCACCTTGACGAAATTGGAATGCGACAGCTGCTTGGGAATCAGATCCTCGACCAGCTTCGGCGCGTGCTTGGCCAGCTGCGTCAGCAGCGCCTGCGCCTCGTCATGGCCGAGCAGTTCGTGCGCGTGGTTCTTGATGACCTGCGACAGCTGGGTGACGACGACCGTTGACGTATCGACCACGGTGTATCCGAGCGTCTGCGCATGCTCGCGCGCACCGCGCTCGATCCAGATCGCATCCATGCCGAAGGTCGGGTCCTTGGTCGGCGCACCTTCCAGCGGTCCGAACACGCGGCCAGGGTTCAGCGCCAGATCCTTGTCGACCTGCACCGAACCTTCGGCCACCGGCACGCCATGCACCAGCAGACGGTAGGCACCCGGCGCGAGATCGAGGTTGTCGCGCACATGCACCGGCGGAATCAGGAAGCCGATCTCCTGCGTCAGCTTGCGGCGCGCGCCCTTGATGCGCGCCATCAGCTCGCCGCCCTGGCGCGTGTCGACCATCGGAATCAGGCGATAGCCGACTTCCAGGCCCAGGGCGTCGTCGCTCGGCACGTCTTCCCAGGACAGCTCGCTCGGCGGCGTTGCGACCGGCTCGGGCACCGCGGCCGCCATCGCCGCGGCTTCGCGCTTGCGGCGGGCGCGCAACCAGGCAATGCCGCCGCAGACCGCGCCGAGAAACAGGAACACGAGGTTCGGCATGCCGGGGATGATGCCGACCAGGCCGAGCACGCCGGCGGTCACCGCCAGCACGCGCGGCTCGGCGAACAGCTGGCCGGCGACCTGGCGCGCCATGTCGGTCGAGCGCGACATGCGGGTGACGAGCACGGCGACTGCGGTCGACAGCAACAGACCCGGCACCTGCGCGACAAGGCCATCGCCGATCGTCAGCAATGCGTAGGTCTTCGCCGCTTCCGCCAGCGGCAGATCGTGCTGCAGCGCGCCGATGCACAGGCCGCCGATCAGATTGATGAAGAGAATGATGATGCCGGCGATCGCGTCGCCGCGGACGAACTTGCTGGCGCCGTCCATCGAGCCGTAGAAGTCCGCCTCCTCGCGAACCTCGTTGCGACGCGCCTTGGCTTCGTCGCGCGTCAACAAACCGGCGTTCAGATCGGCGTCGATCGCCATCTGCTTGCCCGGCAGGGAGTCGAGGATGAAGCGTGCCGAAACTTCCGACACCCGCTCGGCGCCCTTGGTCACGACCATGAAGTTGATCAGGGTCAGGATAACGAAGACGATGATGCCGACCGCGTAGTTGCCGCCGATGACGAAGTCACCGAAGGCATGAATCACCCGACCGGCGGCATGCGGCCCCTCATGGCCGTGCAGCAGCACGACGCGGGTGCTGGCCACATTCAGTGACAGGCGCAGCAGGGTCGCGAACAGCAGCACGGTCGGAAACGCGCTGAAGTCCATCGGCCGCATCACGTAGATGACGGCGAGCAGCACCGCCAGAGAGATCGCGATGTTCAGCGTGAACATCAGGTCCAGCACCGGCGACGCCAGCGGCACGACCATCATGCCGAGGATCAGCAGCAGCAGCAGTGGCGCCGCCAGGCTCTGCGCGCCATTGGCGCCAGTGAATCGGCTGAACAGGGTTGCAGGCGTTGAACTCATGCGCCTGCTTTGCAACTTCCGTGCTTGTCGGAATTTCGACATGACGTGTCATGGGAAACCCTGACACGTCATGTCCTGCGAACCGCAGCCCGGGTGGAACCCGGGTTTCACCCGGGCTACGGTGACTGCGGGGTAAGGGGCGTTCTTCGGCCTACTCGGGATCCGGCTCGCCACCCGGCACATCGCCGATCACCGGCAGCGACGGCGCCTTGCCGGCGACCGCCTGGCGCAGCTGGTAGATGTAGGTCAGCACCTGCGCGACGGCGGCGTACAGCGCGACCGGGATTTCCTGATCCAGTTCGGCACCGCGGTACAGCGCCCGCGCGAGCGGCGGCGCGGACACCATCGGAATCTTCAGTTCCTTGGCCTTCTCGCGGATCGCGTGGGCCATCAGGTCCTTGCCCTTGGCGACCAGCTTCGGCGCGCGCATCTTGCCCGCCTCGTACTTCAGCGCGACGGCGTAATGCGTCGGGTTGAGGATGACCACGTCGGCGCCCGGCAGCTTTTCCATCATGCGGCGGTTGGCGATCTCCTGCTGCATGCGGCGGATGCGGCCCTTCACTTCCGGGTTGCCTTCCGACTGCTTGTGTTCGTCGCGCACTTCCTGACGCGACATGCGCAGCTTCTTGTTGTACGACCACAGCTGCCAGGGCGCATCGATGAGCGCGATCAGCAGCAGGCCGCCGCACAGCCAGATCAGGCAACCGAACGCCAGATCCAGCGAATGGCCAAGCGCCGGCTGCAGGGTTTCGCGGCCGAGGCCGAGCAGTTCGTCGCGATGACCGAGCACATAGGCGACCGCAATCGCGCCGAGCACGCTGGACTTCAGCACCGCCTTGAGCAGTTCCATCAGCGTCTGCGACGAGAACATGCGGCCGATACCCTTGATCGGATTGCTGCGCCCGAAGTCCGGCTGCAGCGCCTTGACCGACAGGTTCCAGCCGCCGAGCGCGGCCGGCGCCAGTAACGCTACGACCACCGCCACCGCGAGGATCGGCGCGACCAGCCACAGCGCCTCGACGCCGAAGTTGGCGAAGCGCTGCGTCAGCAATGCCGGATCGCGCAGCGTGGCGGCGTCGAAGCTCAGCGCCGCACGGAACCAGCCAGCGGCACCGGCGCCGAGGCTGCCGGCGATCGCCATCAAGGTCAGCACGCCGGCGGCGACGCCGGCCAGCGAGGCGAGTTCGCGCGATCGCGGCAGCTCGCCACGTTCGCGGGCCTCGCGCTGGCGTTTTGCTGTGGGGCGTTCGGTTTTCTCCTGGGCGCTCATGGCGCCGCCGCTCCGATCATCTGCGCAATGACGAGCCAGGCACCGTCGAGCAGGATGCCGACCTGCTCGGCGAGCGCCGGCAGGCCACCGTGCATCAGCAGCAGACCGGCCACCAGCGTCACCGGAAAACCGACTGCGAACAGGTTCAGCGACGGCGCCGAGCGGCCCATGACGCCGAGCGAGAGATTGGCGACCAGCAAGGCGGTGACGACCGGCAGGCCGAGCAGCAGGCCACCGGCAAACAGGGTCGCGCTGTAGCCGAGCAGGATGCCGAGCTGGTCACCGCCGAAGCGGGCGCTGCCGACCGGCAAGCTGGTGAACGAACGCACCAGCAGGTCGATCAGCACCAGATGACCGCCCATGCCGAGGAACAGCAAGGTCGTCAGGATCAGCATGAACTGGCCGATCACCGGCGTGCTGACGCCGCGCAGCGGATCGGCCAGCTGGGCGAACGACAGGCCCATGCTGTAGGAGATCATTTCACCGCCGAGCACGACGGCTTCGAACACCAGCAGCAGCACGAAGCCCATGCACAGGCCGATCGCCAGCTGTTCGATCAGCGTGCGCCACCACGCGGCCTCGAACATCGCGACCGGCGTCGCCGCCGGCAGCAGCGGCGCAATGACCAGCGTGATCAGGATCGCCAGGCTCAGGCGGATGCGCACCGGCACGTTGCGAGCGCCCACCACCGGCGCCAGCATGAAGACCGCGGAAATGCGCAGGAACGGCCACAGGTATTGCTGGACCAGGCCGAGCAGCTGTGTATCGCTGAACTCGATCATTCGCTGGCAACGCTAGCCGATCATCGACGGAATGTTCTCTACCAGACGCTTGGTGTACTCGATCAGCATGCGCAGCATCCAGGGGCCGGTGATCGCGAGCACCATCGCCATCGCCAGCAGCTTGGGGATGAACGACAGCGTCATTTCGTTGATCTGCGTCGCGGCCTGGAACACGCCGACCAGCACGCCGACCGCGAGCGCGGTCAGCAGCAGCGGCGCGCCGAGCATCAGCGCCAGCGTCAGCGCCTCTTGGCCGATCGTCAGGACGGTTTCCGGCGTCATTGGAAACTCGCCGCGAGCGTGCCCATCACCAGCGACCAGCCGTCGACCAGCACGAACAGCATCAGCTTGAACGGCAGCGAGATCAGCATCGGCGACAGCATCATCATGCCCATGCTCATCAGCACGCTGGAGACGACGAGGTCGATGATCACGAAGGGAATGAACAACAGGAAGCCGATCTGGAACGCGGTCGTCAGCTCGCTGGTCATGAACGACGCGGCGAGCACGCTGAACGGAATGTCCTCGGGCGTCGCGTACGGCCCCTGCCCGGCCATGCGGGCGAAGGTCATCAGGTCGGCTTCGCGGGTCTGCGCCAGCATGAACTCGCGCAGCGGCTTGGCGCCGGCTTCGAGCGCCGGCTTGAACTCCATCTGGCCGTCGAGATACGGCTGCGCGGCCTCGGTATAGATGCGGTCCATGACCGGGCTCATGACGAAGAACGTCAGCAGCAGCGCGAGGCCGAGCAGGATCTGGTTGGTCGGCGTCTGGCCGGTGCCGAGCGCCTGACGCAGCAGGCCGAGCACGACGATGATGCGCAGGAACGCGGTCATCGACAGCAGCAGCGCCGGCAGCAGGCTCAGGCCGGTCATCAGCAGCAGCGTCTGGATGCTGAGGCTGTATTCGGTGGCGCCGCCGGCAGCCGGCGTCGCGGTCAGGGTCGGCAGGCCGGCGGCGGCGAACGAGATTTCTGGCTGCAGCATTGCCAGGAACGCAATGGCCAGAAAGATCATCAACTTCAGACTCCCTCTCCCCGCCTGCGGGGAGAGGGTTGGGGTGAGGGGCGTCTTTTCACGCAGCAGCTGCGCGCCACCGCCCCTCACCCCGGCCCTCTCCCCGCAAGCGGGGAGAGGGAGATTCAATGGATTGATGAAGAGCGTTTTCATTTCGGCCCTTTCTTCATGGCGTCATCGAGCCAGCTCGAGAACGCCTTGGCCAGCGGCGGCATCGCCAGCGGCTGGGATTCGGGAATCGACGGCGGCGTGTCGTAGCTGTGCAGCAGGTTGACGCCGCTGCCGCCGACACCGAGCAGAAAATGCTTGCCGCCGGCTTCGATCCACACCACACGCTCCTTGGCGCCGAGCGAGACCGCCGCATGCACCTGCATGGCGCCGGCGCGCTGGCCGCGCACGCCCTGCACGCGCTTGAGCATCCAGGCCAGCGCGAACATGACCGCCAGTACGACGATCAGGCTCAGCAGCATCTCGAAGATGCCGCCGGCCATCGACGGTGCTGAGTTTGCAGTTGCGGCGGCAGCGTTCATTTCAGCTTGCGAATCCGTTCGGCCGGGCTGACCACATCGGTCAGGCGGATGCCGAACTTCTCGTTGACGACGACAACCTCGCCATGCGCGATCAGCGTGCCGTTGGCGTAGACGTCGAGCGGCTCGCCAGCCGCGCGTTCGAGTTCGACGACCGAGCCCTGGTTGAGCTGCAGCAGGTTGCGGATCGCGACGCGGGCGCGGCCGACTTCCATCGACAGCGTCACCGGCACATCGAGAATGACGTCGAGATTGACGTCGCCGCCGTTCTGGTTGGAGCCGGTCTGGGCGGTGTTGGAAACGAGTGTTGAGGAAGCGTTCATGCGGCCTCTCGGTGGCTGGGAATCATGGGGGGCTGGCGCGAGCTGGGTTCGCCGATACGGATGACATTGCGGCCGTTGGCCTCGCCGAAGGTGCCGCGGAACAACGGCAGCTGCTCGACGCACAGGTCGAGCACCTTCGGCAGATTGACCGGGATGACGTCGCCGGCCTTGAGCTGGGCGAGCTGACGCAGGCTGATCGTCGTGCGCACCAGCTCGCTGGCGACCTCGACTTCGCAGTTCTGGATCTGCTCGCGCAGCATCACCGCCCAGCGCTCGTCCCTGCCGCCGCGATCCGACTGGATGCCGGCATCGAGCTGCTCGCGGATCGGTTCGATCATCGAATACGGGAAGGTCACGTGCAGGTGGCCGCCGCCGCCTTCGAGTTCGATCTTGAACTTGGAGACGACGACGATCTCGCTGGGCGAGACGATGTTGGCGAAATGCGGATTGACCTCGGAGTTGATGTACTCGAACTCCATGCCCATGACCGGGCTCCAGGCTTCCTGCAGATCGGCAAAGGCCTGCTTGAGCATCAGCTGGATCACGCGCATCTCGGTAGGCGTGAACTCGCGACCTTCGATCTTGGTGTTGAGACGGCCGTCGCCGCCGAAGAAGTTCTCGACGACGGTGAAGACCAGGCGCGGCTCGAACACGAACAGCGCGGTGCCGCGCAGCGGCTTGACGCGGATCAGGCTCAGGCTGGTCGGCACGAACAGCGAATGGGTGTACTCGGAAAACTTGTGCGTCTCGATGCCGACGACGGTCAGCTCCGGCGTGCGGCGCAGCATGTTGAACAGCGAGATGCGGAACAGGCGCGCGAAGCGCTCGTTGATCATCTCCAGCGTCGGCATGCGGCCGCGGACGATGCGGTCCTGGGTCGCGAAGTCGAAGGAACGCGCTTCGCCCGGCATGGCCGGCGCGGCGCTCGTGTCGACCTTGCCGTTGTCGACGCCGTGCAACAGCGCGTCGATCTCGTCCTGGGACAGCAGTTCATTGCTCATGGCGCCGGGCTCACTGCATGACGAAGCTGGAGAAATAGACGGCCTCGACACCGGGGCTGCCGGTTTCTTCCTTGAGGATTTTCTGGATCTCGCCGAGGACCGCGGTCTGCAGCTTCTCCTTGCCTTCGCGGGTCGTCAGATCGGCGACCTGCTGCTGGCCGAGCAGCAGCAGGATCGCGTTGCGGATGCGCGGGTTGTAGCGGCCGACGGCTTCCAGCGCGGCGCTGTCGCGCGCCATCAGTTCGATCTGCGTCTGCAGGTAGCGCGCGTGATCGGGCGCGTCGAGATTGACGACGAAGGCGGGCTCCATGGTCTGGTACAGCGGCGGCGACTTCGGCTTCTCGGCGCCAGCGGCCTCGCCACCCTCGCCTTCGGCCGCATGCGCGAGGCTGGCCTGCATGGCGGCTTCGGTGCGGTGCGAGAAGAACCAGGAGATGCCGGCACTGGCCGCGGTGGAGATCACGACCGCGCCGATCAGCAGCATCATGCCGCCGCTCTTGGCGGGGGCGCTGGGTGCGGCCTTCGCCGCGGGCGCGGCAACGTCGTCGTCGACTGCGGAAGCTTTTGACTGGGCCATGAGACGGCTCGTGGGTGGACTGAGGGGTCCAGAGCAAGTCCTGTTCCAGTGAGTTGCGGTCCGTAGAGGCGGGTCTGAAACCCAGCAAACTCAAGGCTTGCGGCGGCGCCGCGCCGGGAAGCCGGAAAACCGGCGGCGGAAAATGTGCGATGCCGCCGGAAAGTCGACACCTGTCGACCGGAGCCGTTCCCCGGATTTCATCCGGGCTACGTCCGACCCTGTAGCCCGGGTGCAACCCGGGATGCTCCGGTTCAGAGGCCGGATGCGATCCGGACCGTAGCTAGGCGTAGGCGTCGACCAGCAGCAGGCTGCCGACCTGGCGCCGCGAGCGCAGGCTGCTGCTCCGCTCGCGCGTGCCGCTATCGCTTTGCGCCTGGTTACCGCTCTGGCTGGCGCTGCTGCGTTCGACCTGGGCACGCGCCAGGTTCAGGCCCTGCACCGACAGCAGTTCACGCAGCTGCGGCAGCGACTGCTGCAACAGGTCGCGCGCGGCGGCGCTGGCGGCGACGATCGTCACCTGCGCATCGTTGCCGCGCATTTCGACGCGCACGCTGAGACTGCCGAGTTCCGCCGGATGCAGTTCGATGATGGCGTCGTGCTGCTCGTCCAGAGATCCGGCAATGCGTTCGCCCAGCTGCAGGGTCCAGTCGGCTTGCTGGGTGTTGATGACCGTCGGCGCCGGTGCCGGCGGCGGCGTGCTGGCGGACGATGCCGGTGACTGCACGGGGTTCATCGGCGTATCGATCGGCAGGACGGCGGGCATCGAGTTGGCCGCCGCGACGTCGATGAGCGCGGCGAACGACGCCGGATTCAGGGTGCTGGCGGCGATCGGCTGCATGTCGGCCAGCGCGGTGCCGAGGGCGTCCGGCCCTGCCGGCGTCAGCAGCTCTGCGTCCGGTGCCGGCTGCAGAAGATCGACCGACATCGGCACCACCGGCTGTTGCGACTTCTTCGGTCCGGCTGCGGCCTCCGGCAGCGGCGCGGTGGCGTCAGCGGCCATCGCGGCGCCGTCCTGGGGCGTGGGGCCTGGGATCGGGCGCATCCACTGCAGCCACAGACCCATCAGCGAATTGCCGTCGCCGATTTCGTCGTCCGCCGGTTCGCGCTTGATCGGTTCGGATTCAGTGCCTTCCGTCGGCTCCAGTCCTGTGGTCTCGGCAGCTGATGCAACCAGGGGCAGACCGCTCGCCGCCAGCAAGGCATCGAATGCGGTTGTCGGGGTCGCCGCTCCCGGCGCCTTCGGTACGGCAGGAGGTGCGGCCGCGGCAGGCGGCGGCGAGGCGGTCACTGACGGCGATGCGCTCAAGATCGATCGCCGGCCTGATGCTGGCGCAGGGCGTGCTCATCGAGTGTGCGCTGGCCGCGGCGGTTCTCGACCAGCGATTCGCGGCCACGATAGACGTCCGCCAGCTGATCAAGCGTGCTGACTTCGCGGTGCCGCTGTAGCCAGCGGCCGCGCTCGGCTTCGAGCTCCTGCTGTGCCTGGCGAGTCAGCTGGGTCTGGAATGCGGCGGCCTCGTGCAGCCGGCTGACGAACATGCGCGCATTGAGCAGCAGCTGGGTGCTGGTCACGCGCTCCGGCAGCGCGTACTCGCGACAATAGGCCGACAGCTCGTTCAGGCGCGCCTCGCGCTCGGTCAGCTTGCGCTGCGCATCCGCCAGGCGGCTCGCGGCCTGATCCTCGCGAGTCTTCGCGAGCTGCTGCAGCGGTTCGATCCGGCGTGACATGGCAAGTGGCATTGGGCGGGACTCAGTTCAGCAGGCGATGCAGGCCGTCGATGCTGTCGCGCAGGCTGGCGCTCTGGCGGACGTCCTGGCGGAGGAACTCTTCGATGCGCGGCCACTGCGCGATGGCCGCGTCGACCCGCGGATCGGCGCCGTTCTGGTAGGCACCGATCGCGATCAGATCGCGGTTGCGTTGGTAGGCGGAGAACAGCGCACGGAACTGGCGCGCGGCGGCGCGATGGGTCGGATCGACGATCTCGTTCATGACGCGCGAGATCGACGGTTCGATGTCGACGGCCGGATAGATACCGGAATCGGCGATCGAGCGCGACAGCACAATGTGGCCGTCGAGGATGCCGCGCGCGGCGTCGGCGATCGGGTCCTGCGGATCGTCGCCTTCGGTCAGCACCGTATAAAACGCCGTGATCGAGCCGCGGCCGTCGATGCTGTTGCCGGCGCGTTCGACCAGCTTGGGCAGACGCGCGAACACCGACGGCGGATAACCGCGCGTCGTCGGCGGCTCGCCGATCGCCAGGCCAATTTCACGCTGCGCCTGGGCGAAGCGCGTCAGCGAATCCATCAGCAGCAGCACGTGCTTGCCCTGATCGCGGAAATGTTCGGCAATCGCGGTCGCCGTGTAAGCCGCGCGCAGGCGCTGCAGCGGCGAGCGGTCCGCCGGCGTGGCGACGACGCAAGCGCGCTTCATGCCTTCCGGCCCGAGGCTGTGATCGAGGAAATCGCGGACTTCGCGACCGCGTTCGCCGATCAGGCCGACGACGATGACGTCGGCCTGCGTGAAGCGGGTCATCATGCCGAGCAGCGTCGACTTGCCGACACCGGTGCCGGCGAACAGGCCGAGACGCTGGCCGCGACCGACGGTGAGCAGACTATTGATGACGCGCACGCCGACATCGAGCGGCTGCGAGATCGGCTCGCGCGCCAGCGGGTTGAGGATTCGTCCATGCAACGGGACATGGTGGCTGCAGGACAGGCGGCCGCGGCCGTCGATCGGCTGACCTTCGCCATCGAGCACGCGACCGAGCACCGCATCGCCGACTGCGACTTCGGCGCTGTGCCCCATCGGCACGACGCGCGCCATCGGCTGCAGGCCCTGCATGTCGCCGGAAGGCATCAGGAAGACGCGTTCGGCGGAGAAGCCGACGGCTTCGGCTTCGAGGATCGCGCCGTCCGGATTGATGATGCGCGCGCGCGCGCCCAGCGCGAGCGGACAGCCAACGGCTTCCAGCGTCAGGCCGACAACGCGGCGCAGCTGGCCTTCGACGACCAGATCCTGCGCTTGCGCCACGCGGTCGCCCTGTGCGCGCAAGCGCGCGGCAAAGTCGTGGTTGGCCTGGGCGCTGAAGGTATTCACAGGGCTTCGCCGGCCACTGCCATGCGCATCGCTGCGAGCCGCGTTTCGAGACGCGCGTCGAGCTGGGTCGAGTCGGTGGCGATCCGGCAATCGCCGCGCTGCAGGCTGGCGTCGCCGAGAATCTGGAAGTTCTGCCCTTGCGCCGGCAGACCGGGACGATCGGCCAGAAATGCAACGTCGTCCGGATGCAGCTGCACGCGCAGCTCGCGCGTGTACGGCGGCAACGCAGCGAGCGCACTGCGCACCAGGGATTCGATCAGCTCGGGACGCAGGCTCAGCTCGGCCTGGGCCAGGCGCCGTGCGATCGCGCAGGCGGTTTCAAGCAGTGCGGCTTCGACTTCTTCATCGAGCTGCGCCAGCGGACGCTGGATCTGTTCGATCAATGCGCGCAGGCGTTCGGCTTCCTGCCGTGCCGCGCGCTGGCCATCGGCATAACCGTCGGCCTGGCCGCGCTGCAGGCCTTCCTGGTAAGCCGCGGCTTCGATCTCGTCGAGCTGCGCGGCGGTATGCAAACCGTCGAGATCGCGCGGCCGGGGCTCGTCGAAGCTGGGAATCTGCCAGCGCGTCAGCGCCGCGGCGCTCTCCGCCGGGACGACGGCCAGCGGCGCAACCTGCTCCGCCAGCAGTTCCGGCATCGCTTCGCCCATCAGACCATCTCCTCGCCCTTGCCGCCGAGCACGATCGTGCCGGCATCAGCCAGACGCCGCGCGATCGCCAGAATTTCCTTCTGAGCGCCCTCGACATCCGACAGCTTGGCCGGGCCTTTGGCTTCCATGTCCTCAAGCAGCATCTCGCCGGCACGCGCCGACATGTTGCGCAGGATCTTGTCCTTGACCCGCGGCTCGGCGCCCTTGAGCGCGAGCCCGAGCACTTCGCCGGGCACATCGCGCAGCAGCGCCTGGATGCTGCGGTCATCAACCTGGCCGAGATCGTCGAAGACGAACATCAGGTCCTGGATGCGCTGCGACAGATCCTCGTCGACTTCGCCGATCTTGCCGATGATGGCCTGCTCGGCCGTCGTGTCCATCAGGTTCAGAATGGTTGCAGCGACCTTGATGCCGCCGACGCTGGAGGCCTTGAGGTTGCCGCCGCCGGAGAACTGCTTCTCCATGATCTCGTCGAGCTCGCGCAGCGCCTGCGGCTGGATGCCATCGAGGCGCGCGATGCGCATCAGCACGTCGCCGCGCATGCGTTCCGGCAGCTGCAGGACGACATCCGCCGCCTGGTCCGGATCGAGATAGGCCAGCACGATGGCGACGATCTGCGGGTGTTCGTTGCGGACGATGTCGGCAACGGCGCGCGTCTCCATCCACTTGAGCGCTTCGAGCCCCTTACTGTTGCGACCCAAGAGAATGCGATCGATCAGGCCGTTGGCCTTGTCCTGTCCCAGCGCGTTGACCATGACACGGCGCACGTAGTCATCGGCGCCGACGCCCAGCGAGGTCTGCGAGTCGACCGCGAGGACGAACTCGTCCATGACCTGCGTCGCGCGTTCCTGGCTGACGTTCGACAGCGAGGCCATCGCCGCGCCGACCTTCTGCACGTCCTTGGCGCCCATGTGCTTGAGCACTTCGGCCGCCTCGGTCTCGCCGAGCGACATCAGCAGGATGGCCGCGCGTTCGACGCCCGTCGGTGCAGCCGCTGCGGCATTGGCGTCGCCCATCTTCAAGCCTCCTGTCCGACCCAGTTCTTGACGACCTGGGCCACGCGTTTCGGATCCTGCGCGACGGCCTGACGCGCCGCCTGCAGCTTCTGTTCATAGGCCAGCTGCTGCTGCGGCATCGCCTGCGCATGCACCAGCTGCATCTGCGCCCGGCCATCGGCCAGTGCCGCCTCCACTTCCGCCGCCGGCCCCGGCAGCGACTGCTGCAGGCTCGCGCGCAGCGGCGTGTTGAGCAGGCTGCGCAGTGCCGGCCGCAGTACCACGAAAATAAGGATCAGCAACAGCAGCAGACCCGCACCCAGGCGGGCGTAGCTCTGCACCTGCGGCTCGCGCCAGATCGGCAGCTCCTCGGCTGCGGCGATTTCGCTCTGCAGGAATGCCGCGTTCTGCACTTCGACCGAATCGCCGCGCTGGGCATTGAAGCCGACGGCTTCCTTGACCAGCGACTGCACCTGCGCGAGTTCGGCGGTGCTCAGCGGCTTGAGCTCGACCTCACCCGGCTTGCCGTCGGATTTTGGACGCGGCACGTGATCGACCAGCACCGCAACCGACAGACGCTGGAGTTTTCCGGCCGACTGGCGCGTGTGGCTCAGCGTGCGGTCCATCTCGTAGCTGCGCGTCGCCTGCTTGCTCTGCGTTTGGATGTCGCTCTGCGGGCCCGTCGCCTGCGGCTGGCCGGCGGCATTGACCGCATTGAGCGGCGGATTGGGCTTGTCGGCCGGCGGCTGGTTCGATGTCGCGCCCGGAATCCCGACCGCGGCGCCGGCACCGGCGCGGGTAACGTCCTCGGAAATCTGTTCGCTGCGAATCTTCGTCGCGTCCGGCGTATAGCTTTCGCGCGCTTCCTCGGTCACCGAGAAATCGATGTCGGCGGCCACCTGGGCGCTCACCCGGCCGGCGCCGACCAGCGGCACCAGCAGCTGTTCGATGCGGCGCGCGTAGTCGCTCTCGACGCGGCGCTGGTAGCCGAGCTGTTCGGTGCTCTGCGCCAGGGCGCTGTCGTTGTTGTTGGACATCAGGCGGCCGCTCTGGTCGACGACCGTCACGTCCTGCGGATCCAGGCCCGGCACGCTGGCTGCGACCATGTGGACGATCGACGCGACCTGGTTCTGTTCGAGTTCGCGACCGCTCTGCAGCTGGACGAACACCGAGGCGCTCGGCGCCTCGCGGTTGCGCGTGAACGCCGAAGGTTTGGGAATCGCCAGATGCACGCGCGCCGCGCGGACCGGCTGGAGATTGCCGATCGTCCGCGCCAGTTCGGTTTCCAACGCGTGCTGGTAGCGGGCGGTTTCGACGAACTGGCTGGTGCCGAAACCCTGCTCCTGGTTCATCGCCTCGAAGCCCTGGGCCGAACCGCGCGGCAGTCCCTGGCCGGCGAGCTTGAGGCGCGTTTCATGCACCTTGTCGGCCGGCACCAGCACCGAGCCGCTGAGACGGTCGACTTCAAAAGGCACCGCCGAGCTGCGCAGTGCCTCGGCGACTTCGGCCGCATCGTTGCCGGCCAGGTTGGCGTAGACCGGCACATAGGCAGGACGCTGCGACCAGGTCCAGGCCCACAGCCCGATCGCAACCGCGGTGGCGATGCCGAACAGCACGCCGAGCTGGCGCACGGCGGGAACGTCCTTGAGATTGCGTACCGTCGAAAGCGATTGACTGGCCATGATTCAGCTCAGAGCGGCATGTTCATGATGTCCTGATACGCCGCGACCATGCGGTTGCGGACCTCGACAACGCCGCGGAACTCGACCTGCGCCTTGGCGCCGGCCAGCATCACGGTGGAAAGATCGGTGTTGCGGTCGCCGCGCGCGAAGGCTTCCTGCAGCTGGGTAGACGTGCGCTGCGACTGGCTGACCTGGTCGATCGCGCCTTTGAGCATCGTGTCGAAACCGCCCTTGGGAACCGCGGCGTTCAACGGCGCTGCCGCCGGCCGGCTGCTGGCCTGCGCCTGCAGCGTGCGGATTTGCGCGAGCACCCGGCTGACATCCATTTCGTTCATTGCTGCGACCCAGGGAACCGTTTGCGGGGGTCGGTGCAAGACCTGTTCCCGGTGCGGCGGATCGCGGGCGTCAATGAATTGACTCAACTCCAAGACGCAGCCGCCGCCAGATTTCCGACGAACTGCTCCCTCTCCCCGTTCACGGGGAGAGGGTCGGGGTGAGGGGCCTCTTTTGGCCCGGAGCCCCAAACAGCCCCCGTTCGCATCGAGTGCCGTGCGCGCAGCGCACGGTGCATCGAGATGCCGGCGCAGACCTGGTGCTGGTCTCTCGATACACCGCGCTCACGCGCGGCACTCGAGACGAACGGGGCTTTGTCCGGCGCCCGAAGGAAAAGCCAAACAAAATCGGCCGGCATTGCGCCGGCCGATGCTTGCTGCAAGAAGCGGACTAGGTCCGCTCGATGACCATCAGCAGGTCGTGCGCATTGACGATCGCGCCGCGCTGGGTCAGCACCTGGCCGATCGTCGCGTCGGCTTCGGCGCGCAGCTGGGTTTCCATCTTCATTGCCTCGATCGACAGCAGCGGATCGCCCTTCTTGACCTTCTGGCCCGGCTTGACCGCGACGGTGACGACCATGCCCGGCATCGGCGCGCCGACGTGGTTCGGGTTGCCGTCTTCGGCCTTCGGATTCTCCGCCTTGGTCAGCGCACCGGCCTTCGGCACGCGGACCACGCGCGGCTGGCCGTTGAGCTCGAAGAACAGCTTGACCGCGCCCTCCTCCGGCAGATCGGTCTGGCCCTGCAGCTTGATCATCAGCGTCTTGCCGGGCTCGAGGTCGATCGACACTTCCTCGCCCTCGCTCAGACCATAGAAGAAGAGCGGCGTCGGCAGCACCGACACATCGCCGAAATGACTGCGGTGCTCGGCGTACTCGCGGAAGACCTTCGGATACATGAGCGCCGAGGCCAGATCGGTGTCGGTGAGCTTGCGGCCGATCGTCTTCTCGGCTTCGGCACGCGCCGCTTCCAGGTCGACGGGCGCCAGCGAAGCGCCGGGGCGGCCTTCGCGCGGCTTGCCGCCCTTGAGAATCTTGTCGGTCAGCGCCGCCGGGAAACCATCCGGCGGAAAGCCGAGATCGCCGGTGAACAACTGGATCACCGATTCCGGGAACGCGACCTCGCGGGTCGGATCGGTGATGTCCTCGGCATCGAGGTCGTTGGCGACCATGAACAACGCCATGTCGCCGACGACCTTTGACGTCGGCGTGACCTTGACGATGTCGCCGAACAGCTTGTTGACCTCGGCATACGCGCGCGAGACCTCCGGCCAGCGCGCGGACAGGCCCAGCGACCGCGCCTGCTCGCGCAGGTTGGTGTACTGACCACCCGGCATCTCGTGACGATAGACGTCGGACGTACCGGAACGGATATCGGCCTCGAACGGCGCGTAATAGCGCCGCGTGCCTTCCCAGTAGGTCGACAGCGCCTGCAGCTTGTCGAAGTCCAGGCCAGGATCGCGCGGGGTACCGACCAGCGCGCTGGCGATCGCGCCGAGGTTCGGCTGCGAGGTCAGGCCGGACATCGAGTCGAGCGCGCCGTCGACGGCATCGCAACCGGCCTCGATCGCGGCCAGCACACTGGCCGCGCTGATGCCGCTGGTGTCGTGGGTATGGAAATGGATCGGCAGACCGACTTCCTGCTTGAGCGCGGTCACCAGCGCATGCGCGGCACGCGGGCGGCAGACGCCGGCCATGTCCTTGATGCCGATGATGTGCGCGCCGGCCTTCTCGAGCGACTTGGCCATGTCGACGTAGTACTTGAGGTTGTACTTGGGCCGCGCCTCGTCGAAGAGATCGCCGGTGTAGCAGATCGCCGCCTCGCACAGCGCGCCGGATTCGCGCACCGCATCGATCGCCACGCGCATGTTCTCGACCCAGTTCAGCGAGTCGAAGACACGGAACAGGTCGATGCCGTTGCCGGCCGCCTGCTGGACGAACTGGCGCACGACATTGTCCGGATAGTTGGTATAGCCGACCGCGTTCGACGAGCGCAGCAGCATCTGGAACAGGATGTTCGGCACCGCCTCGCGCAGTTCCGCCAGGCGGTGCCAGGGATCTTCCTTCAGGAAGCGCAGGGCAACGTCGAAGGTCGCCCCGCCCCAGCATTCGAGCGAGAACAGCTCGGGCGCCATGCGCGCGTAGTACGGCGCAATCGCCGCCATGTCGCGCGTCCGCATGCGCGTCGCGAACAGCGACTGGTGGGCGTCGCGCATCGTCGTGTCGGTCAGCAGCACCTGCGGCTGCTTGAGCATCCAGGCGGCAAAGCCATCCGGGCCCAGTTCCTTGAGACGGTCGCGCGTACCCGGCTGGATCTTCTGCGCGAGGTCGAAGTCCGGCAGCACCGGCTCGGCCATCGGCGTCGGCGGCGCGATGCGCCCCTTCATCTCCGGGTTGCCGTTGACGACCACCTCGCCGATGAAGCGCAGCAGGCGCGTCGCACGGTCGCGGCGGCGGGCGAAGGTGAACAGCTCCGGCGTCGTGTCGATGAAGCGCGTCGTGTTCTCGCCCGACTGGAACAGCGGGTGATTGATGACGTTCTCGAGGAACTGCAGATTGCTCGACAGACCGCGGATGCGGAACTCGCGCAGCGCACGGTCCATGCGCGTGATCGCCTCGGCGGAGCTGGCGCCCCAGGTCGTGACCTTGACCAGCAGCGAGTCATAGAACGGCGTGATGACCGCGCCGGAGTACGCGGTGCCGCCGTCGAGACGCACGCCGAAGCCGGCGGCGCTGCGGTAGGCGGTCAGGCGGCCGTAGTCCGGCGTGAAGTTGTTCTCCGGGTCTTCGGTCGTCACGCGGCACTGCAGCGCGTGGCCGGTCATCGTGATGGCGGACTGCTCCGGCACACCGGACTGCGGCGTGCCGATGCGCGCACCCTCGGTGACGCGGATCTGCGCCTTGACGATGTCGATGCCGGTGATTTCCTCGGTCACCGTATGCTCGACCTGGATGCGCGGGTTGACCTCGATGAAGTAGTACTTGCCGGTCTCGGCGTCCATCAGGAACTCGACGGTGCCGGCGTGACTGTAGTTCACCGCCCGCCCCAGCTTGAGTGCCGCCTCGCACAGGCCGGCGCGCTGTTCGTCATTCAGGTACGGCGCCGGCGCCCGCTCAACGACCTTCTGGTTGCGCCGCTGCACCGAGCAGTCGCGCTCATATAGATGCACCAGCTGGCCGTGGGTATCACCGAGGATCTGCACTTCCACGTGGCGCGCATGGCGAACCAGCTTCTCCAGGTAGACCTCGTCGTTGCCGAAGGCGGACAGGGCTTCACGACGGGCGACGTCGACCTGGGTCGCAAGGTCGGCTTCCGTCTCGATGACGCGCATGCCGCGGCCGCCGCCGCCCCAGCTGGCCTTGAGCATCAGCGGATAACCGACCTCGCCCGCCATGCGGCGGACCTCGTTCATGTCCTTGGGCAACGGCACCGTGGCCGGCATCACCGGCACCCCGGCCTTCACGGCGACATTGCGCGCGGCGACCTTGTTGCCCAGCGTGCGCATGACGTCCGGGCGCGGGCCGATGAAAAGGATGCCGGCCTGATCGCAGGCGTCGGCGAAGTCCGGATTCTCCGAGAGAAAGCCGTAGCCAGGATGGATGGCGTCGACGCCGGCCTTGCGTGCAACCTTGAGGATGCCTTCGATATCGAGATAGGCGGCAATCGGCTTCTGCCCGGCACCGATGCGATAGCTCTCGTCCGCCTTGAAACGATGCAGGGCGTAACGGTCTTCGTTGGCGTAGATCGCCACCGTGCGAATGCCCAGTTCCGCCGCCGCGCGCATGACGCGGATAGCGATTTCCGAACGGTTGGCGACCAGCAGCTTGCGGATTTGGCGCATTCAAACAGTTCCTGTGAGTCTCATCGAAAGGGGTGCGTTGCCACATTTTCGAGCATGGCAGACCCGGACAATATACCGATACAACGAGCGTGCCACCTACCATCCGGATAGGGCACCGATGCGATTTCTCCTACGTACAGACAATTTTAGCGGCCCGTATCGCAGCATTATTTCGGTCGGTCGCGAGGCCGGAATGCACCGGTTTTTGGCGTTTCGCGCGCCCTAGGGAGTCCCCTAGGGAAACCAAATGCGAAAAACACTAGTGCTACGCATTTGATTTCGACTAGCATACGGTGCCCGTCATGGGCGTACCTTTCTGGGAGATCGTTAATGGCTAAGGCCAAGAAGAAACCAGCTGCGAAGAAAGCACCCGCTAAGAAGGCTGCTCCGAAGAAGGCTGCAAAGAAGGCTGCACCGAAGAAGGCTGTGAAGAAGGCTGCTCCGAAGAAGGCCGCCAAGAAGGCTGCTCCGAAGAAGGCCGCCGTGAAGAAGGCTGCTCCGAAGAAGGCAGTGAAGAAGGTCAAGGTCAAGCGCAAGCCGAATCCGGCGCTGATGAAGCCGATGACGCCGAGCGCGACGCTCGCCGAAGTGGTCGGCAACAAGCCGCAGCCGCGCGGTCAGATCACCAAGAACCTCTGGGCCTACATCAAGAAGAACGGCTTGCAGGATCAGGCGAACAAGCGCCAGATCAATGCTGACGCCAAGCTGCAGAAGGTGTTCGGCGGCAAGACCACGGTCAACATGTTTGAAATGACCAAGCTGGTCAGCAAGCACATCAGCTAATGTCGTGCCGGAGCAGCGACGCAAGCGTCTAACGCTTGCGTCGCCCTCTCTGGGCTCGCTCCGACGAGCCGCAACGCTGACGGTTTTGGTTTCGCGGTACTGAAACATCCACGAAGCACCCAGGATTACTGTGAGCACCGTCGATCCCAGCCTGTTCGCCCGCTACGTGCCGCTAAACGCGCTGAGCCCCGAACGGCAAGCGGATCTGGCACGCAAATCCACGGTCACTGCCGCCAAACCCAAGGCGGCATTGTTCAAGATCGGCGATACCGCCGATCGCGCCCTCTTTCTGTTGTCCGGCGAAGTGCGTCTGCTCGACGCCCAGGGCAACAGCGTCGCCAGCATCCGCGCCGGCGACCCCGCATCCTTCCATCGACTTGCCCATCAGTCGCCGCGCGGCGTCACTGCCATCTGCGCGACCGACGTCAGCGTGCTCGCGGTCGACTCCGGCCTGCTCGACGTCATGCTGACCTGGGACCAGACCGGTTCCTTCGAAGTCGGCGAGCTCAAGGCCAGCGAAGTCGACGGCGACAATGCCGGCGACGACTGGATGACGCGCCTGCTGCAGATGCGCACCTTCCAGCTGGTGCCGCCGTCCAACCTGCAGGCGATGTTCATGCGCATGCAGCAGCACAACGTCGAACCCGGCACCGTCATCGTCAAGCAGGACGACGTCGGCGACTACTTCTATGTCGTCATGTCCGGCCGCTGCATCGTGACCCGCGAGCAGACTGCCGGCAAAGCCGTGCGCCTCGCCGAGCTGGAGTCCGGCTCGTGCTTCGGCGAAGAGGCGCTGATCTCCGACTCCCGGCGCAATGCCACCGTCACCGCGCTGGTGCGCAGCAGCCTGATGCGCCTGAGCAAGGACGACTTCCGCAAGCTGCTCAACGAGCCGCTGGCGCGCAAGATCGACTACGCGAAGGCTCAGGAGATGGTGGCGAGCGGCAAGGCACGCTGGCTCGATGTACGCCTGCCGAGCGAATCGCAGAACGCGCCGCTGGCGGGTGCACTGAACCTGCCGCTCTACATGCTGCGCATGAAGCTCGCTCAGCTCGACGCGGCAACGACTTGGATTGTCTGCTGCGATACCGGCCGCCGCAGCTCGGTAGGCGTCTTCGTGCTGACCCAGAAGGGCTTCGACGCGCTGCTGCTGGCCGGCGGCCTGCCCGCGACCCTTTAAGCGAGCTGCGTAGCCCGGATGAATTCCGGGGCGGACATCGCACTGCAAGTGTGAATCCCGGGTTGCACTCGGGCTACAACCCAGCCTTACATCGTGTGGGTCGGCTTGTCGCCGCCGAGCGCGCCGGCCAGCAGCGACTCGATCTTCTTCTGCGTGGTGCCGCCATCCTGCGTGCTGAACTGCACGCCAATTCCCTGCAGGCGCTTGTTCTGCGCGCCCTTGGGCGTCAGCCAGACGACCTTGCCGGCAACCGGGATGCGTTCGGGGCTTTCCATCAGCGTCAGCAGAATGAACACCTCATCGCCGAGGTGATAGTCCTTCGTCGTCGGAATGAACAGGCCGCCGTTCTTGACGAACGGCATGTAGCCGGCCAGCAGGCCGGCCTTGTCCTTGATGTTGAGCGTCAATATGCCGGGCTGTGCACTGCCGGCTCGATTGGGTGGTGTGCTCATTCGCGATGCCCCAGATGGTGTTCCGTCCCCAGGCGAACTGTAACCGATCTGGCCCGCACGGGATCAGGCCTTGCCAAGCACGCTGGGGCCGAGTTTCAGCCAGTTGACGAACAGCGACTCCAGCAGCAACTGCGGCTGCGCATTGCCGCCAGCCAGACGCAGGGCCTCGATGACTTCATCGAGCATGAGCTCGAGCGCTTCCAGCGCGGCGGCATCGGCATCCTTGCGCAACGCATGATGGCGCAGCTGCTGATACAGCCAGCCCCAGGCCCACTGCAGATGCTCGGCAAGACCGTCGCGATCGATCTTGGCGGCCGCGGTCACCGGATCGGTTCTGCGGCGGCCGACGCTGGTCCACAGATCGATCCAGGTACGCCGCAGTGCCAGGCTGTCGCCTTCCATCATCGCGAGCGCATGCAGCGGCGCGCCATGTGCCGCCACCAGCGCTTCGGCGCTGTCTCCCACCGATGCCTGGGCGCTGAGCCACTCGGCGGCGACTGCCGGCGCGGGCAGCGGCATGCGGACCCGCTGGCAACGGCTGCGCAGCGTCGCCGCCAGCGCCTGCGGCCGCGAAGCGATAAGCAACAGATGCGTCGCCGGCGGCGGCTCTTCGATGGTCTTGAGCAGCGCATTGACGCTGTTGACGTTGAGCGAATCGGCCGGATCGATCATCGCCACCCGCGCCGTCCCGTAGTGCGATGACAGGCTCAGGCGCTCGATCAGCGCGCGTGCCGCCTTGATCGAGATGTCGCGGCGCTGGCTTTTCTCCTCCGGCTCCCAGTGCGCCAGACCCTGCTCGTGCTGACCATTGGCGGTCAACGCCATGCCGAGCAAGCCATCGGTGCTGAGCAGCATCGCATTCGGATGCGCACCGACCGCGAACTGCACGCAGCTGCGACACTGGCCGCAGGCATAGCCGCTGCGCTGCTCGCACAGGATGAACGCCGTCAGCGCACGCGCGAACCAGCGCTTGCCGACGCCTTCCGCGCCCGTCAGCAGCACGGCATGCGACAGGCGCTGCTGCAGCACCTGCGCGGTCAGCTCCAGCCACAGCTCCTGCTGCCAAGGCAGCGGCTTGTTGAATGCCGCGCTCACCAGCGTCGCTCCAGGACGGTGCGGATCTGCGCAAACACGGCATCCGCGTTCTGCGCGGCGTCGATGACGACGCAGCGCTCTGCATCTTCCTGCGCCCGTCGCAGGAATGCGGCGCGGACGCGCTGCATGAACGGCAGTGCCTCCGCCTCGAAACGGTTGGCCTGCCCACGCGCCAGCGCGCGCTGCAGGCCGACTTCGGGATCGAGGTCGAGGATCAGCGTCAGGTCCGGTTTCAAGGTGGGCATCACCAGCGCTTCGAGCGCCTGGATGTGTGCGTCCGCAATACCCTTGCCGGCGCCCTGGTACGCATAGCTGGAATCGACAAAGCGGTCGCAGATGACATCGCTGCCGGCTTGCAGAGACGGCTCGATCAGCCGGCGCAGATGCGCGGCGCGTGCGGCGAACATCAGCAGCAGCTCGGCCTCGACGCCGACGCCCTCTTCCCAGGATTGCAGCACCACGCCACGGATCGCTTCGGCGAGCGGCGTACCGCCCGGCTCGCGGGTCTGCACGACCTGCCGCCCGTGCGCATGCAGCCAGTCGCGGATGCGCGCGGCCTGCGTGGACTTGCCGCTGCCTTCGCCGCCTTCGAGCGTGATGAATCGTCCGCGCATCAGGGCCTGCGCTTCAGCTGATATTGACGGACCGCGGCATCGTGCTGCTCCAGCGTCTCGGAGAACACATGCGTGCCGTCGCCACGCGATACGAAGTACAGCGTCTTGCCGGCGTCCGGATGCAGCGCCGCGTGGATCGCCGCGCGCCCCGGCAGGCAGATTGGCGACGGCGGCAACCCGGCGCGCATATAACTGTTGTACGGCGTATCCGTCGTCAGATCGTTGCGACGCAGATTGCCGTCGAAGCTCGCACCGAGGCCATAGATGACGGTCGGATCGGTTTGCAGGCGCATGCCCAGCTGCAGGCGGCGCACGAACACGCCGGCGATCTGCGCGCGCTCATGCTCGGCACCGGTTTCCTTCTCGACGATCGACGCCATGATCAGCGCCTCTTCCATCGTCTGGTACGGCAGCCCTTCGGCGCGCGAGGCCCATTCCTCCGCGAGCACCTTGTCCATCGTCGTCGCGGCGCGGCGCAGGAATTCGATGTCGCTCAGACCACGCGAGAAGCGATAGGTATCCGGGAACAGGCGGCCTTCCGGATGGCCGTCGCTGCGCCCCAGCGCCGCATAGACTGCGTCCGGCGTGGCGTCCGGCATCGTCTGCTGGATGCTCGGATGCTTGCGCAACTCGGTCAGCGCCTGCGTGAAGGTCCAGCCTTCGATCAGGCGCAGCTCATGGAGGACCGAGCGGCCATCAATGAACATCTGTAGCGCCTGCAGCACGTTCATGTCCGGCGTCAGCCGGTACTCGCCGGATTTGATCTGCGGGCCGATCTCGGTGATGCGCGCGTAGGCCCGCAGATACAGGATGCTGCGCGGTGCCGCCGGCAGATAGCCCTGATCGGCCAGTCCCTGCGCGACCGCGGAGAAGCCCTGCCCCTTGGGAATCTCGAACAGCGCGTCCTGCGGAAGATCCAGCGGCTGCTGCAGCACGCGCCAGGCATCGACGGCCAGCGCCACCGCCATGCTCGCCATCAATGCCATCAGTAGCAACAGTGTCCGCATCACAATCCCTTGTTCGTCGTTGCGGGATGCGCGAGCGCCTGCAGCAGGCGCCGCGTATGCATTCCTGGCGCCGGCCAGCGCCTTGCGTCCAGCGCGTGCACCGGCCACAGGCCGATGACCGCGTTACAGATGAAAACCTCATCGGCAGCCTGCAGATCGTCCAGCGTCAGCGGCCGGATGCTCAGATCCAGCCCGAGCGCGGGCGCCAGTTCGATCAGCTTGCTGCGCATGATACCGGCGATACCGCATTCATTCAGCGCCGGGGTCAGCAGCTGGTTTCCGGCGACGCAGAACAGGTTGCTGCGCGTGCCGCAGACGATCCTTCCCTGCGCATCGCACAGCAGGCGTTCGTCGATACCCTCCGGCCAATCGCGCGACGCCAGCACCTGTTCGAGACGGTTCAGATGCTTGATGCCGGCCAGCAGCGGCTGGGCCGCCAGCGTGATCCGGCTGACATCGATGCGAATGCCATCGCGCAGCGCCGCTGGATTCGATACCGGTGCAGCACTGGCGATCACCCAGCGCTCGCTCGCATCGCCGGTCGAACGATAGCCGCGCCCGCCCGCGGCACGCGCGACGATGATCTTGACGATGGCGCCCTGCGCGCCGCCGACGGCCTGCCGCGCTTCGGCGAGCAGCTGAGACGCCGGCGGCATCGCCAGCTGCAGTGCCGCGCAATCCGCGGCAAGCTTGCTGAGATGACGGTCCCAGTCGACCA
Organism: Fontimonas sp. FW305-C-3; assembly: GCF_058783185.1. Lineage (NCBI taxonomy): Bacteria > Pseudomonadati > Pseudomonadota > Gammaproteobacteria > Nevskiales > Nevskiaceae > Fontimonas > Fontimonas sp. FW305-C-3. The sequence goes on from NZ_JBYSYK010000003.1 coordinate 318,293, forward strand.
GTTGCCCCTGCGCGTACAGCACGGTGCGGAACACGCCATCGCCATAATGCAGGGCACGGCTGCTGGCGATGCCGGCATCGACGGCAACGCCGTCGCGCAGCGTTCGCAGACTCATGCGCCGCGTCCGAGGGCGAGCAGCAGACCGCGCGCTTTCGCACGCGTCTCTTCGAGCTCGGCCTGCGGCTCGGAATCGGCGACGATGCCGGCGCCGGTGCGCAGACGCAGCTTGCCGGCCTGCCAGACCAGCGAACGGATGAGGATGTTGCTGTCCATGCGCCCGTCGCGCGACAGATAACCCATCGAGCCCGTGTACGGTCCGCGCCCCTCGCCTTCGAGCTCGGCGATGATCTGCATCGCCCGCACCTTGGGGCAGCCGGTGATCGTGCCGCCGGGGAACACCGCCCGCAGCGCTGCGCCCGCGCCCAGTCCCGCGCCCAGCGTGCCGCGGACGTTGGAAACGATGTGATGCACGTGCGCGTAGCTCTCCAGCGCCATAAGTTCGCTGACGACGATGCTGCCGGGTTCGCAGACGCGGCCGAGATCGTTGCGCTCGAGATCGATCAGCATGACGTGCTCGGCACGCTCCTTCAGATTGCCGAGCAGCACTGCGCGCAGCTGAGCATCTTCGGCGGCATCGTTGCCGCGCCGCCGCGTGCCTGCGATCGGCCGGGTCTGCACAGTGCGGTCGTCGATTTGCAGCAGACGTTCCGGCGAGGAGCTGATGACGGCACTGTCGCCCCAGCGCAGGATGCCGGCGAACGGCGCGGGGTTGGTCTTGCGCAGGCGCCGGTACAAAGTCGCCGGACACACCTCGTCAGGGATCACCGCGTCCCAGGCGCGCGACAAATTGATCTGGAACACATCGCCGGCGCGCAGCCATTCGAGGATGCGGCTGACGCCGTCGGTGAAGCGCGTCGGCAGTTGTTCGTCGATGGCGCTGGCGATCCAGTCCGGCGGATCCGCGGGCATTGCGCTTCGCACTGCATCGACGTCGCCGCGCAGCTGCGCAATGCCGGCGGCGCCGGATTCACTGATCAGATGCAGACGATTCTGTTCGCGATCATGAATCACCGCCGCGCGGCAACGCACCGCAAGGGCATCCGGCAGTGCGTGCGGCGAATCCGGCAGCTTCAGCTGCGGCTCCACCCAGCGCGCGGCTTCGTAGCCGAGCAGAAAGAACCAGCCGCCGGTAAACGGCAGATTTTCGTCGCGGGGCAGCGTGCCCTCGCGCGCGACCCAGCGGTCCAGCTCGGTGAAGAAATTCTGACCGTGAATCGCGAAGCCATCGGCCACCAACCGGCCGTGCTGACCGACGAGGCTTTCGCCCGGCTCGGCAAACAGGATGTCCCAACGCCCAGACTGCGGATGCGCGGCGACGCTTTCGAGCAGGAAGGGATAGCGCTGTGGATCGCGCTGATGCAACAGCGACAGGTCGAAGCCGTCGGCGGCTAGAGTGAGATGTTGCAGGGTCATGCGATCCGCATCGTGGCCAAAGGCGTTCAGACCAGATCGTTCAGACCCGATCACCGGCGCCTGCCTCTCGGCAGGCCGCGCAGATCAGACGTAACGCTTGAACGCCAGCGTGCCGTTGGTACCGCCGAAGCCGAAGGAATTCGACATCGCGATGTCGAACTTCGCTTCGCGCGCGACATGCGGCACGTAGTCGAGATCGCAGCCTTCGTCCGGGTTGTCGAGATTGATCGTCGGCGGCAGCACCTGATCGCGCAGCGCGAGCAGCGAGAAAATCGCCTCGATACCGCCGGCGGCGCCGAGCAGATGGCCCGTCATCGACTTCGTCGAACTGACCGCGACCTTGCTGGCGTAGTCGCCCAGCGCGCCTTTGACCGCCAGCGTCTCGGCAACGTCGCCGGCCTGCGTCGACGTCCCGTGAGCGTTGATGTAGCCAACCTGTTCCGGATTGATCTGTGCATCGCGCATCGCGTTCTGCATGCACAGACGCGCGCCGCGGCCGTCTTCCGGCGGCAGCGTGATGTGGAAAGCGTCGCTGGACATGCCGAAGCCGATGACTTCGCCATAGATCTTCGCGCCGCGCTTCTTCGCCGCTTCGAGTTCTTCGAGGACGACAACGCCGGCGCCGTCGCCGAGGACGAAACCGTCGCGATCCTTGTCCCAAGGCCGGCTGGCCCGGGTCGGATCGTCGTTGCGCGTCGACAGCGCGCGGGCCTGGCAGAAGCCCGCCATGCCGGCCGGCGCCGAACCGGCTTCACCGCCGCCGGCAATGTAGACGTCGGCGTCGCCGGACTGGATCAGGCGTGCGCCCAGACCAATGCTGTGCGTCGCCGTCGTGCAGGCAGAGACGATGGCGAAATTCGGCCCGGAGATTCCCAGGTCGATCGTGATGTAGCCGGAGATCATGTTGATGATCGAGGCCGGTACGAAGAACGGAGACACCTTGCGCGGGCCACCGGCCTGCAGCTTGGCGCATTCCTCCTCGATGGTCCCGATGCCGCCGATACCGGAGCCGACGCAGACGCCGATGCGCTCGCGGTTGGCGTCGGTGATCTCAAGGCCGGCGTCCTTGACGGCCTGCTTGGCCGCGGCGACGCCGTAATGAATGAACGGATCGGTGCGCTTGACTTCCTTGACACCCATCCAGTCCTCGGGCTTGAAGTCTTTGACCAGGCCCGCGAATTTGGTGGTGTAGGCCGACACGTCGAATCCCGTGATCGGCCCAATCCCCGACTTGCCCGCAAGAATGTTCTTCCAGGCCGTAACGGGATCGTTGCCCACAGGCGAAACGATCCCGAGGCCGGTGACGACAACGCGTCTGCGGCTCATAGCAAATCTCTGATTCGGAAGGGAGTGCTAGCTGTGAGGCCCGGGGCTTAGCCCTGGTTGGTGTGAGCCTTGATGTAGTTCAGAACGTCCTTGAACGTGACGATCTTCTCGGCTTCTTCGTCCGGGATGTCGATTTCAAACTCTTCTTCCAGCGCCATCACCAGCTCGACGGTGTCCAGAGAATCGGCGCCCAGGTCTTCAACGAAGGAGGCCTCGGGGGTGATCTGATCTTCGCCGACCGAAAGCTGTTCAGCAATGATCTTTTTGACCTTCTCTTCAAGCGTGCTCATGCGTGACTCCGCAGTTTTTTGGTGTGAAAAGCCGGCGTATTGTAGATGAAGCCGCCGGGGGAAACAGAATAACTATTTTTCTTTCTATATACAGAGCATTAGCTCATGTATAAGCCACCATTCACATGAATGGTTTCGCCGCTGATATAGCCGGCTTCGGAGGAAGCCAGGAACGCCACCGCCGCCGCGATGTCGGCCGGCGTGCCCAGGCGCTGGGCCGGCACCCGGCTCAGCAACGCCTGCTTGGTCTCGTCGTTCAGGGCCTTGGTCATGTCGGTATCGATGAAGCCCGGCGCGATCACATTGACGGTGATGCCGCGCGAACCGATCTCCTGCGCCAGCGCCTTGCTGAAGCCGACCAGGCCCGCCTTCGCGGCGCAGTAGTTCGCCTGGCCCGGGTTGCCCATGGCGCCGACCACCGAGCCGATGCTGACGATACGGCCGTAGCGCGCCTTCATCATGCCGCGCAGCACCGCGCGCGACAGGCGGAACACCGAAGTCAGATCGGTTTCGATGACGTCGGACCAGTCTTCGTCCTTCATGCGCAGCAGCAGGGTGTCGCGGGTCACGCCGACGTTGTTGACGAGCACGCTGATCGGACCGATCTCGCCGAGCAGCGCTTCGCAGGCCGCCGGATCGCGGACGTCGAGCACCTTGCCCTGCCCGCCGCTGGCGGCGAGGGTTTCGCCGATCGCCTGCGCGCCGGCGGCGCTGGTCGCGGTACCGATGACGCGCGCGCCTTCGGCCGCCAGGCGCTGCGCAATGGCGCTGCCGATGCCACGGCTGGCGCCGGTGACGAGGACGGTTTGATCGGCAAATCTTTGGGTCATGTCGAAGACATCCGCGGAGCCGCCCGCAGCGGCGGGCGATTCATTAATGAGTATGAGCAGCAGGATCCGAGCCAGGAAGGATAGCACCCGGCCCCGCCATGCCTCGCAGGGCCTAGCCGCTCAGCAATGCAGACGCTGCCGCAAGCCCGCTCGCGTCTTCCAGTGCCTGTGCAGGCACAGACTTGTTGATGCGCTTGCTCAGACCACACAGCACTTTGCCCGGTCCGCATTCGAGGAACAGCTGTGCGCCACCCTCGACCAGTCCGTTGACCAGGCGCGTCCATTGCACCGGACGGTAGAGCTGATCGCGCAACGCAGCGCGAATCGCCTCGGGTCCCTGCGCGGGTTGACCATCGAGATTGTGTGAGACGGGAATGACAGGTGTGTGAATTTTCAGATCCGCCATTGCCGCGAACAGCTGGTCGGCGGCACCGCGCATCAGCGAGCAATGCGAAGGCACCGACATCGGCACCTGCACGACCATGCGCGCGCCGTGCGCCTTGGCATTTTCCAGCACCCAGTCCACCGCTGCGCGATGCCCGGCGACAACGACCTGGCCGGGCGAATTGAAGTTGGCAGGCTCCAGCACCCCATCGACCGGACAGGCCTTGCACAACGCAGCCACCTGCTCGTCATCGAGTCCGACGACCGCCGCCATGCCGCCGGTACCGGCCGGCACCGCCGCCTGCATCAGCTGACCGCGCAGTTCAACCAGCTTCAGCGCATCGGCAAAACCAAGACTTTGCGCCGCAACCAGCGCGGCGTATTCGCCCAGGCTGTGTCCAGCCAGAGCTTGCGGCGACGGCAGGTTCTGGCTCTGCCAGAGGCGCCAGACTGCGACGTTGGCCGCGAGCAGGGCCGGCTGCGTACGCTCGGTCCGGTTCAGTTCTTCCGTCGGGCCCTCGCGCACGAGGCCGGCGAGATCCCAGCCCAGCGCGTCGGAAGCTTCGGCAAACGTCTGCGCCACCAGCGGCGAATCATGTCCGCCCAGCATGCCGACGGCCTGCGAACCCTGCCCGGGAAACAGCATTGCGTACTTCATATGAGATCTTGCGTCGATTCTGATTTGATTTCTGGAATCATAACTTTGCGCTCTCTTCCTCGAAAGCTTCCGAAGACGAGCCCGTAAGCGAAGGCGGCGAGCGTACCAAACAGATGAGATTCGACCACGACCCTGCCGCCCAGCGCCGTTTCGTCCGAAACCGGGCCGCCCGCGATCAGCTCCCAGCCGATCTTGCCGACCAGATAGGTCAGACAACCGGCCGCGATCAGATCGCGCTTGAGCACCTGCGGCATCAGGCCGAGCACGAACAGGCCATGGATCACGCCGGACATGCCGACGTAGTTGCGCAAGCCCGGCTCGAAGGCGAGCAGGCAAAAGCTCATGACGACGGCGAGCACGGCGACGCGACGCGCCCAGACCCAGCCGCTCAGCGCTTCCGGACACAGCAGCACCAGCACCAGCAGGCCGAGCGCATTGAGTGCGCAGTGATACCAGCCAAGGTGGACAAAGCTGCCGGTCAGCACCCGCCACCACTGCGCATTGTGGAGAATCTGTGTTCGATCGTAGGCAAGCGCCGAACGACCGGCATCACCGAGGGTCTCTAGCGCTAAGATCAGCACGATCAGAACCAGCGGCGCCAACCACACCGCGCGGGAGCTGTAGGGTGATTTTGTTATCATGTGTCGAGGGCGTCGGCCCTACTTTCTTTTATTACAACAAATAGTTGGATCAATGATGGCCATTCGTTCACAGCACATGCAACGCGGCTTCACCCTGATCGAGATCATGGTCGTTGTCGTCATTCTCGGCATTCTCGCCGCCGTCGTCGTCCCCAACATTATGGGCAGACCGGATGACGCCCGCATCACCAAGGCCAAGCAGGATATCCGCGTCCTCGAATCGCAGCTCAATCTGTACAAGCTCGACAACTACAGCTATCCGTCGACCCAGCAGGGCCTCGAATCGCTGGTCAGCAAGCCCGGCGGCGAACCCGATCCGAAGAACTACAAGAGCGGCGGCTACATCAAGACGCTGCCGAAAGATCCCTGGGGCAACCCGTATCAATATCTGCAGCCGGGCACGCGCGGCGAGTTCGATCTGTTCTCGCTCGGTGCAGACAACCAGCCGGGCGGCGAAGGGCCGGCCGGGGACATCGGCAACTGGAATCTGGGCGGCTGATCACCGCCCTTAGCCCCGGTCCTCCCGATGCGCGCCCGCTCGTCCGGCTTCACGCTGGTCGAAATCCTCGTCGTGGTCGTCATCGTCGGCATCATGCTGACCTTCGCGACGCTGGCGATCGATTCCTCGGGCGATCGCGCGATCGAAGACAAGCTCGTCACCGAATCCGAGCGCATGGAGCAGCTGTTCAAGCTGGGTGAAGAGGAAGCCGAACTCAAGGGCATCGAGATTGGCTTCATCCACACCAGCAGCGCCTACGCTTTTGTGGTCGTCGGTCCCGATGGCGACTGGATTCCGTTCACGGAAGGGCCGCTGCGGCCACGGCCGATTCCACAGCCGCTGGAATTCGCGCTGCGCGTCGAGAACCGACCGGTGGCGCCGGCACAGACTCTGCCCGAGCCACCCAGCGACGACGACAAGAAGGCCAGCGATGCCAGCAAGCCTGAAGTCGTGCCGCAGGTGATGCTGCTGTCGAGCGGCGAGATCACGCCGTTCACGCTGGATCTGACGACACCGGCGCTGCCCGTGAGTTACCGGCTGACGGCGACGCTGCTCGGCCAGGTGTCGAAGGAGCGCTTCGAGCGCGAGGGTCTGCGATGAATCGCGGCCTCCGTCGCAGCGGTGGCTTCACGCTGATTGAAATGCTCGTCGCCGTAGCCGTGCTGGCAATCGCGATGGCGGCGATCCTGTCCGGCATGGCGCGTTATGCCGACAACGCCAGCCATCTGCGCGAACGCACCTTCGGCCTGTGGGTCGCGCACAACCGTCTCGCCGAATTCGAACTGCAGAAGACCTGGCCGGATGTCGGCAAGGCCGACGGCACGGTCGAGATGGGTGGCTTCAAGTGGAAATGGAAGGCCGAGATCAAGAAGACGCAGGACGACAACCTGCGCCGCATCGATCTGGTCGTGCTGTCGCCGGACGGCAAGAGCAATGCGGCGTCGCTGTCGTCGTTCCTGCCCAATGCCGGCAAGCAATAACGTGCGCGCCATCCGTTCACAGCAAGGCTTCACGCTGCTGGAGCTGATCGTCGTCATCGGCATTTTCGCGATCTTTGCGCTGATGGCCTATGGCGGGCTCGATTCGGTGCTGAACACCCGGCGCCAGGTCGAGATTGCACAGGAGCGCATCGCCGCGCTGCAGAAAAGCTACATCCGCCTGCGCAACGACCTGCAGCAGGTCAGCAGTCGCACAGCGCGCGACGGCTTCGGCGATACGCAGCCGGCGCTGCGCGCGACCGACAAGGGCTATCTGGAATTCACCCGCGCCGGCTGGCGCAATCCGCTGCTGCTGCCGCGGCCGGGTTTCGAGCGCATCGCCTACCGTTACGAAGCCGGCAAGCTGATCCGCAGCTCCTGGCGCGTGCTCGATCAGGCGCAGGACAGCAAGGCGGTCGATGTCACGCTGTTCGACAACGTCGAGCAGGTGCGCTGGCGCTACTTCGATAAAGTCAGCAACGAATGGCGCGACCGCTGGCCCTACGACACCAGCAGCGGCACGGCGCAAGCGGCCATTGCGCCGCCCGAGGCGGTAGAGCTGACGATGCGCACGAAGGATGTTGGCGAACTGCGCTTCCTGTTCAGGATCGGGCTGGATGCCGTGAAGATTCCGCCGATTTATGGGGGCGGCGACGATTGTCAAACGACCGGTGGCACCGGTTGTGTATCGCCGACTCCGGAGCCAACGCAAGATTCGGATCCGGCGTTTGTTCCATGACCAACCGACGCCAACAATCCGGCATTGCCCTGATCACCGCGATCCTCGTCGTCGCGATCGCCGCCATCGCGTCGGCCGCGATCCTCGGGTCGGCCAACATCGCGATCCGCCGCACGGCGAACCTGCAGGAATCCGAACTGGGCTGGTGGTATGCGGTCGGCGTCGAGGGCTGGATCAAGACCATCCTCGATCGCGACCAGGACCAGAACAAGTTCGACTCCCTGCGTGACGCCTGGGCGATGCCGGTCGACTTCCTGCCGATCGACGAAGGCTATATCCGCGGCGGCGTCGTCGATCTGCAGGGGCGTTTCAACCTCAACAATCTCGCAAGCCCGGATCCGACCCAGCGCGCACAGCAGGTACAGATCTTCGTCCGCATCCTGCGCTATGCCGAGGTGGCCGAGGAATACCAGGCGACGGCAATCGCCGCCGCGATCACCGACTGGATCGACGCCGACCAGGAGCCCACCGGCGCCGATGGCATCGAAGACAGCGAATACCTGCGCGGCGATATTCCCTACCGGGCCGCCAATCGCCTGATGGCCGGCGTCTCGGAGCTGCTCGCGGTGCGCGGCATCGACAAGAAGGCCTACGCTCGCGTCAGCGGCATGTTCTGCGCACTGCCGCAGGTCGGCACGCCGATCAACGTCAACACGGCGCCGCCGGCGGTGTTGATGGCAATGGCTTCTGGCGGCAGTCCGGAACTGGAGCTGTTCCTGAAAGAGCGTGTCGATAAACCGATCGAATCCAGCGGTCAGATCGCGACCCGCCTCGGCCCCGCCTTTAACGAGGTTCCACGGAACATGCTGACGATCAACAGCAACTTTTTCATGCTCCGCGCCGAAGTCTTCATAGGCAGCGGGCGGACGGCCCTGTATAGTTTCTTCTTCCGCCCATCGCAGGGTAATACTGCGGTTTACGGGCGCAGCACAGACGTCGAATAGTGCGCGAAACCCTATATATCAGACTGCGCGCCGCCGAAGCGGATGCGCCCACGGCCTACTGCATCGCGAGCAACGATGCGGTGGTTTCGTTTGTGGTCGAAAACGCGCCGCTCGAGGCGGCGTTGGCCCACGCCGCCGGCCGTCGCCTCGTCGTGCTGGTGCCGTCTGCCGATGTGCGCCTCGCCGGCGTCAGCCTGCCGGCCAAGCAGGCCGCGAAGGCGCTGCAGGCGATTCCCTATCTGCTCGAAGACCAGCTGGCCGACGATGTCGAGACGCTGCATTTCGCCCTTGGCGCTCGTCAGGCCGACGGCAACTGGCCGGTCGCGATCGTCGCCCACCAGCGCCTGCAGCAGTGGCTGACGTTCTTCACCGAACGCGGTCTGCGGCCCGACGCGATGATCCCGGATGTCCTGGCGCTTGCGGTGCCGGCGGACCAGCAGTTCAGCATGCTGATCGATGGCGATCAGGTACTCGTGCGCAGCGGCGCCGACAGCGGCTTTATCTGCGTGCGCGAGGATCTCGAACTCAGCCTGCAGCTCGCCGATCCGGAAGGCCAGCGGGCGCTGCGCATTGCGATCCCGCGCGATCAGCAATTCGATCCCAGCACGCTGGGCCGCAGCGTCGAACCCCTGCACGGCTACACGCAGCCGCTCGACGCCCTGCTGCAGGCCTTGCGCCCGGCGCAGGCCATCGACCTGCTGCAGGGCAACTATTCGGCCAAGCAGAATCTGATTCGCCACTGGCTGCCCTGGCGCCTGGCGGCCAGTCTTGCCGGCGTGGCGATTCTGCTCGCGGCAACCGTGCATGGCGTTCAGGCCTACCGCATCGGCAGCGAACTCAAAGCCTTGAACAGCGCCAATGAAGAGCGCTACAAGCAGATCTTCCCGAACGAGACCCGCATCGTCGACCTCGACGCCCAGCTGACGCAACAACTCACCCGGCTGAGCGGCGGCAGCGGCAACGCGAAGATGCTGCCGCTGATTGCCACCGTCGCCAGCGCTCAGAGCGCCGTCAGCGGCGTCAAGATCGACGCGCTGCAATACCGCGAAGGCGCGCTGTACGTCGGCATGAGCGCGGCCAATCTACAGGCGCTGGACGCGCTGAAGGCCTGGTTCGAACAGGCCAAGGCCGGCGCGCTCGAAGTGCAGTCGGCCAATTCCGGCAGCGAAGGCGTGCAGATCCGCATCAAGTTGACGCCCGCATGAAGAACCTCATCGACAGCGCATCCGCCTGGCTGCGTTCGCTCGCCCCGCGCGAACGCGTCCTCGTCCTGCTGTGCGGCGTCGTCGTGCTGCTGACGCTGATCTATGTCGCCGGCTGGAAGCCGCTGGTCGATGCACACGTCCGCCGCGAAGCCTCGCTGGAACGTGCGCGCGGCATTGCGACGCGTATTGAGCAGGCTGCCGCGGAAGTGCAGGCCGCCGGCCCGGCGCGCGCGGTCAACAGCAGCACCTCGCTGGTCGCCGCAGTCGATCAGACCAGCCGCTCGGCAGTGCTCGGCAAAGCGCCGTCGCGCGTGCAGCCCGAAGGCGAAAAGGAAGTCAAAGTCTGGATCGACGATGTTCCCTTCGACAATCTGTTGCGCTGGCTGCAGGAACTCGAAATGAAGTACGGCATCAGCACGAGCAGCGCGGAAATAGAGCGCAGCTCGGCGCCGGGCATGGTCAACGTCCGCGTGACACTGGTGCGCGCCTGAACAACACGATGAAGACTCGTCACCTCATTATTGCCGGCGTCCTGACCTTCGTCGTTGGCGTGCTGGTCCAAGCCCCAGCGGCGCTGCTATACGCTTGGATCGCCCCCAAGGCGGCGATGCCGGTCGACGTGCTGGGCGTCAACGGCACGTTGACGCAGGGTCGCGCCACGCAGATTCGCTTCGGCAATCAGGTGCTGGTTGCCGACATCGACTGGACGCTCAAGCCATTGGGCCTGTTGCTCGGCCACCTGAGCTACCAACTGCATAGCGGCACGCCGCCGCTGATGATCGACGGCAAGGTTTCGCAGAGCCTGATGAGCACGGCGTTCAGCGAGCTGACTGCCAATGGCGAACTGCGCACGCTCGCCGCCGCGGCCGGACAGAGTTTTGTGCCGGTCAACGGCGTCGTGAATCTGGATCTGAGCTCGCTGAAGCTGCGCAACAACTGGCCGGTGTCGGCAGAAGGCTCGCTGCAGCTCAACAATCTGCAGTGGACGCTCGGCAAGGAGCCCGCAGCGCTGGGCAATTATCAGGCGGCGCTGAGCACCGAGGACGATCAGATCGTTGCCCGGATCAGCAGCCTTGGCGGCAGCGTGGACATCAGCGGCGAAGCGCGGGTAAAGCCAGACCGTAGCTATTCCTACGCGCTGAAGCTCAAGCCGAAGCCGGATGCCCCGCCGATGATCGCCAATCTGATGAAGCAGCTCGGCACGCCTGATGCCGAGGGTTATTACAGCCTGCAGAAGAGCGTCGATGCCCCGCCACCGCCAGCTGGCGTCGAACAGGCCGTCGAAACCGCTCCCGGCGATTCAGGCTCGAACGTCAGCCCGGCCACCCAGCGAACGCCGCCGCCGGCCAACCAGCCGCCGCGCACGCCGGAAGAAACCGAAGAAGAAGGCCTGACCTTCGGCGGTAGCCGTTAGCAGCGTGGCCATGAGTTGGTCTCCTCACGTCGTTGTCGCCAGCATCGTCGAGCGCGATGGCCGTTTCCTGATGGTCGAGGAGCAGATCAACGGCGCCCTGCGCCTGAACCAGCCGGCCGGCCACTGGGAAAAGGACGAAACCCTCGTCGAGGGGGCGATCCGCGAAGCGCTGGAAGAAACCCGCTGGCAGGTCATGCCCACGCATGTGCTGGGCCTTTATCACCATGATCCGGTCGATCTGCATTACGGCTTTCTGCGCGTGGCTTTCATCGCCAAAGCAGAGCTTGAACACCGCGAGCGCAAACTCGACACCGGCATCGAACGCGCGGTCTGGATGACGCGCGACGAGATCGCCGCCAGTGTCGCGATCCACCGCAGTCCGATGGTGCTGCGCTGTGTCGACGATTACCTGTCCGGCACGCGCTATCCGCTGGATCTGATCGCTCACCTTTAAATCCGTGGCGAACCAGGACCAACACGTCATCGTCGGCATGTCTGGCGGCGTCGATTCGTCGGTCAGCGCCTGGCTGCTGAAGGAGCAGGGCTATCGCGTCTCCGGCCTGTTCATGGTCAACTGGACCGAGGACGAAGAGGCCTATTGCAGCGCCGCCGAAGATTTCCAGGACGCGCGCCGCGTCTGCGAGGAAATCGACATCCCGCTGCACCGCGTGGACTTCTCGCGCGAGTATCGCGAGCGGGTGTTCGCGCAGTTTCTCGCCGATTACGAAGCCGGCAAGACGCCGAATCCGGATGTGCTGTGCAACCGCGAGGTGAAGTTCCTGCCGTTTCGCGAGTACGCGCTGCGGTTGGGCGCGGACTGCATCGCGACCGGGCACTACGCGCAGATCGAACAGCACGCCGACGGCCCGGCCCTGCTGCGCGCCGTCGACGACAACAAGGACCAGACCTATTTCCTCGGCGCGGTCCATCACGATCATCTGCGCCAGGTGCTGTTTCCGGTCGGCGGCCTGCCCAAGCCGCAGGTGCGCGAGATCGCGCAGCGCGCGGGCCTGCCGGTGCATCAGAAGAAGGACTCCACCGGCATCTGCTTCATTGGCGAACGCGAGTTCCGCGATTTCCTGTCGCGCTACCTGACGCCCGAGCCCGGCGCCATCGTCGACGACAGCGGCAAGCCCATCGGCCGGCACACCGGGCTGATGCATTACACGCTCGGTCAGCGCCGCGGCCTCGGCATCGGCGGCACGCGCGGCGGCAAGGAAGCGCCGTGGTTCGTCGTCGGCAAGGATCGCGCAAGCAACCAGCTCATCGCGTCGCAGGACGAGGCGCACCCGCGCCTGCTGGCCGATAGCCTGGTGACCGGCCCCTTCAACTGGCTCGCGCCAAAGCCCGCGGACGGCACCCGTCTGCTCGCGCGTATCCGCCATCGCCAGACCTTGCAGGCCTGCAGGGTCGAGCACCAGGGCGATGCACTAAAAGTGTGCTTCGACACGCCGCAGCGTGCGGCCGTCGCCGGCCAGTTCTGCGCCCTCTACGAAGGACAGCGCTGCCTGGGCGGCGGCGAGATTTCCGACGTCAAGGATCTGCGAGCGATTCGCATCTAGCGCAGCGGGTTTGGTTTCTTCGCGCGCGCAAGATGCACGGCAAGAGCCGTTATCCGTCGGTTTTCCCGCTATAATTTCGCGCCGTTTTGCACGCGCCCTCGTGGCTGACATCCTCGTGCAGAAACGCTGACCTCAAGCCACTGCCGGGAGTTTCTAGCCATGACGGACAGCTACAAAGCAAAGTCCACGCTCAACGTTGGTTCCAAGACCTACAGCTACTTCAGCCTCAAGGCCCTCGAACCCAAGTTCAACATCTCCCGCCTGCCCTATTCCTACAAGATTCTGCTCGAGAATCTGCTGCGTCACGAAGACGGCCTCAACACGACCAAGGTCGAGATCGAAGCGCTGGCTGGCGCCGATCTGGCCAAGCTGCCGTCCAAGGACATCAACTTCACGCCGGCGCGCGTGATCCTGCAGGACTTCACCGGCGTACCCTGCGTCGTCGACCTCGCCGCGATGCGCGACGCGATCAAGACGCTCGGCGGCGACGCGTCCAAGGTCAACCCGCTGTGCCCGGTCGAGCTGGTCATCGATCACTCGGTCATGATCGATCACTACGGCTCGAAGGACGCGCTCGATCTCAACGCCAAGGTCGAGTTCCAGCGCAATGAAGAGCGCTACACCTTCCTGCGCTGGGGCCAGGAAGCACTGAAGAACTTCAAGGCCGTGCCGCCCGATACCGGCATCGTCCACCAGGTCAACATCGAATACCTCGCCCGTGTCGTCTTCGAAAACGACAGCGGCCTGCTGTACCCGGACAGCTGCTTCGGCACCGACTCGCACACGACGATGGTCAACGGCATCGGCGTGCTGGGCTGGGGCGTCGGCGGCATCGAGGCTGAAGCCGCGATGCTCGGCCAGCCGTCGTCGATGCTGATGCCGGAAGTCATCGGCGTGAAGGTCAGCGGCAAGCTCGCCGAAGGCGCGACCGCGACCGACCTCGTGCTGACCGTCACCGAAATGCTGCGCAAGCGCGGCGTCGTCGAGAAGTTCGTCGAATTCTTCGGCCCGGGCCTCGCGAACCTCTCCGCTTCCGATCGCAACACGATCGCCAACATGGGCCCGGAATACGGCGCCACCTGCGGCATCTTCCCGATCGACAACGAAACCCTGAACTACCTGCGCCTCACCGGCCGCAGCGAGCAGCAGATCGCCGTCGTCGAGGCCTACGCCAAGGCGCAGGGCATGTGGTGGACGCCGGAAGCACCGGAAGCCGACTACACCGACGTGCTGACGCTCGATCTGGGCAGCATCAAGCCGTCGCTTGCCGGCCCGAAGCGCCCGCAGGATCGCGTGCTGCTGACCGACGTCAAGGCCAACTACCGCAAGGCCTTCGAGGCCGAACAGAAGTCGCGCCCGTCGAAGGGCCCGGCCAAGGTCACCGATGCCGGCAAGACCTTCGAGCTGAAGGACGGCGCGGTGATGATCGCCGCGATCACGTCCTGCACCAACACCTCGAACCCGAGCGTGCTGATCGGCGCCGGCCTGCTCGCCAAGAAGGCGCGCGCGCTGGGCCTGACCAGCAAGCCCTGGGTCAAGACCTCGCTGGCACCAGGATCGCTGGCGGTCACCGAGTACCTGAAGAAGGCCGGCCTGATCGAAGACCTCGAGCACCTCGGCTTTTACGTCACCGCCTACGGCTGCACGACCTGCATCGGCAACTCCGGCCCGCTCAACGAGCCGCTGGGCAAGGCGATCAACGACAACACGCTGTCGGTTTCGGCCGTGCTGTCGGGCAACCGCAACTTCGAAGGCCGCGTCCACCAGGACGTGCGCATGAACTACCTCGCCTCGCCGCCGCTGGTCGTCGCCTACGCAATCGCCGGTTCGACCGACCTCGACCTGACGACCGAACCGATCGGCCAGGGCAAGGACGGCAAAGACGTCTTCCTCAAGGACATCTGGCCGACCAACTCGGAAATCCAGGAAGTCGTCGCCAAGGCCGTCACCGCCGAAGGCTTCAAGAAGAGCTACGCCGACGTGCTCAAGGGCGATGCCCGCTGGCAGTCGATCAAGATCAGCAAGTCGGAAACCTATCCCTGGGATAGCCAGTCGACCTACATCGCCAACCCGCCGTACTTCCAGGGCATGACGATGACGCCGCCGGGCATCCAGCCGATCAAGGGCGCGCGTGCGCTTGCGCTGCTGGGCGACTCGATCACGACCGACCACATCTCGCCGGCCGGCGACATCAAGAAGGACGGCCCCGCGGGCAAGTACCTCGAAGAGCGTGGCGTCAAGAAGGCCGACTTCAACAGCTTCGGTTCGCGCCGCGGCAACCACGAGATCATGATGCGCGGCACGTTTGCCAACACGCGCATCAAGAACGCGATGACGCCGGGCGTCGAAGGCGGCGTCAGCCGCCACTACAACGGTTCCGCCGGTCCGGTCGAGCCGATCTACGACGTCGCGATGAAGTACCAGAAGGAAGGCACCCCGCTGGTCGTTCTCGCCGGCAAGGAATACGGCACCGGCTCGTCGCGCGACTGGGCAGCCAAGGGCACGATCCTGCTCGGCGTGAAGGCCGTGATCTCGGAATCCTTCGAGCGCATCCACCGCGCCAACCTGGTCGGCATGGGCGTGCTGCCGCTGAACTTCGTCGATGGCCAGACCCCGGCCAGCCTCGGCCTCGACGGCTCCGAAGTCTTCGACTTCGACGGCCTCAAGAATGGCGCGACCGAAGTCGGCGTCACCGCGAAGAAGGCCGACGGCAAGTCGATCTCCTTCAAGGCCAAGGTGCGCATCAACACGCCGATGGAGTGGGAATACTACGAACACGGCGGCGTGCTGAACTACATGCTGCGCCAGATGGCGAAGTAAGCCGCACAAGCTGGAAGAAAAAGGCCGCGCAAGCGGCCTTTTTCATGTGCTTCAATACCGCATGCGGCCGAACCTATGCGCCTGAACAAATATATCAGCGAAACCGGCGTCTGCTCGCGGCGCGAGGCGGATGGCTGGATCGAGCAGGGCCGCGTGACGGTGAACGGCGCCAAGGCCGTGCTCGGCACGCAGGTCGACGATGGCGATCGCGTCTGCGTCGACGGCAAGCCGGTCGGTCAGAGCAAGAAGGATGTCTACATCGCGCTGAACAAGCCGGTCGGCATCACCTGCACGACCGAGCGGCATATCGAAGGCAACATCATCGACTTCATCGGCCATGCCGAACGTATCTTTCCGATCGGTCGGCTCGACAAGCCTTCGGAAGGTCTGATCCTGCTGACCAACAACGGCGATATCGTCAACGAAATCCTCCGCGCCGAGCACAATCACGAGAAGGAATATGTCGTCACGGTCGATCGGCCGCTGACGGCCGACTTCATCGAGCGCATGGCGGCGGGCGTCGAGATCCTGGATACGCTGACCAAGCCCTGCGTGGTCCGCGCCGAAGGGCGCAATGTCTTCCGGATCATCCTCACCCAAGGCCTCAACCGGCAGATCCGCCGCATGTGCGAGGTCTTCGACTATCAGGTGCGGCGCCTGCAGCGGGTTCGCATCATGAACGTCCATCTGGGCAAGCTGCCGATCGGCCAATGGCGCGACCTCAACGCCGATGAGTTGCGCGGCCTGCTGCCCGGCAAGGATTTGATCCCGCCCGAGCGCCTGACGCCGGGCCTGACCGCCAAGCCGGCCAGACCGGCAGCCGCTCCCGAACCGGCCCGGCCTCAACGCCCCGAACCCGCCCCCAACCCCTGGGCCAACGCACGCAAACGCCGCTAGGCGCGCCGGATTCAGGCTAGGTGCAGCCAGACATCCACAGGCCCGTCTGGCGCGGCATTTGCGTAGCAACTCCCGTAAACTTTGGCCCGTTCCCCACCCTGCACCGGCACGGCTTCTCGCATGACTACTCGCGTTGTCTTCAATCAGAAAGGTGGTGTGGGCAAGACCACCATCGTCTGCAACCTCGCGGCCATTGCTGCCAGCCGTGGCCTGCGCACGCTGGTCATCGACCTCGACACCCAGGGCAACGCCACGCAGTACCTGACCGGCAGCGCCGCGAGTCAGCCGGATCGCTCGATCGGCGATTTCTTCGAGTCCACGCTGAGCTTCTCGATCAATCCGCCGCCGTTCGTCACCTATACCAGCAATACCGCATTCGAGAATCTCGACGTGGTCGCCGCCGACCGCCGCCTCGACGAGCTTGCGGTCAAGCTCGAAGCCAAGCAGAAGATCTACAAGTTCCGCGACAGCCTGCGCAAGCTGCGTGGCTACGATGCGATCTTCATCGACACGCCGCCGGCGCTGAACTTCTATTCGCGCTCGGCGCTGATTGCCGCCGACCGCGTGCTGATTCCTTTCGACTGCGACGAGTTCGCACGCCAGGCGCTGTATTCACTGCTCGACAACATCGACGAAGTCCGTGCCGACCATAACGAAGCGCTGATGGTCGAGGGCATCGTCGTCAATCAGTTCCAGTCGCGCTCGCGTCTGCCGGCCCGCATGGTCGAGGAGCTGAAGGCCGAAGGCCGCCCGGTGCTTGACCAGATGGTCAGCAGCTCGGTGCGCGTCAAGGAGTCGCATGAACAGCATGCACCGCTGGTCTTCCTCGAGAAGGGCCACCGCGTGACCCTGGAATACGTGGCGCTGTACGATCGGCTGATGAAAGGTCGCTGATCGCGACCTGCCGTCGGGCGGGGGCTCGACAGCGACATCTGCACAGCTTCGGGGGAAGCGATGAACAAGAAACTGGCGCTGCTGCTGGCAGCCGCACTGATTGCCGCGTGCTCGGACGATGACGCGGGCAACTCCAACGCACCACCGACGACCGGCGTCGCCGAACTCTGCGTCAGCAGCGACTGCGGCGAGCGCACGATCCTGCTCGATCTGCCCGGTGCGGAAAACCTGACGTTCTCTTCCGATGGCCGTCTGTTCGTCAGCGGCGGCGCAGGCCTGTTCGAGATCCACAAGAACGACGACGGCAGTTTCCGCGCCGATCAGATCTCCACCGAATCGACCGGCTTCACCGGCCTGGCCATCCGCGACGGCTATCTCTACGCATCGAGTGGCGATGGCCGTCTGTGGGGCGGCGCGATCAACGCCACGCCGCAGATCGCGCCGATCCACACGATGACCGGTATGTGCATCGCCAACGGCACGGCACTCGGCGCCGACGGCCGCATCTACGTCGTCGACGAGCCACTCAACATCTGCGTGCCCGATCCGAAGATCAAGCGCTTCACGATCGACCCGAATGATCCGCTCAAGGTCGTCAACGAGGAAGTCTGGGTCCAGGGCAGCGCACTCGGACTGCTGTCGGTCGGCGTCGGCAACACGCTGCGCTTCCCGAACGGCCTGCAGAGCGACGGCAACGTCTTCTACGGCACTGACGGCGGCAGCATCTACAGCGTCGAACTGCTCGCGGACGGCAGTGCCGGGCCGGTCGCGCCGATCTTCTTTGAAGTCGATATCCACGACGATCTGGGCCTGGTCGCGGACGGCGTGTTGCTGGCGAATTTCCTCAGCGGACGCATCAGCCTGATCTCGCGCGATGGCGAGCTGCTGCAGGCGACGGCGCCGGGCACCTTCAGCTTCCCGTCTTCAGTGCGTCTAGGGCGGCCGCCGATGTTCGAGCCGACCGATGTCGTCGTGACGGAGACCGGCGTGCTCGTGGATCAGAGCCTGCCGCTGGATCATCTGAGCGTGTTTCGGCGCAAGCCCTAGCCAGCCGTAGCCCGGATGAAATCCGGGGCATTCGGCCCGCGGCAATCGCTGATCCCGGATTGCATCCGGGCTACGAATTCCACGGACCGTGGCCTCAAGTTCCCGTCAGATCGTCAAAAAATTTCTTCGCCTTGCCCAGCCAGGAGCTCGCTTCCGGATGGTGCTTGCCGCCGCCGTCGTCCAGCGTCGCGCCGAACTGCTTGAGCAGATCCTTCTGCGCCTTGTTGAGCTTGACCGGCGTTTCGACCATGACGTTGCAGTACAGGTCGCCGGTGCCTGAGCTGCGCACCGAACGCACGCCGCGCCCGCGCAGGCGGAACTGACGGCCGCTCTGCGTGCCTTCGGGGATGTCCATCTCGACCTTGCCTTCCAGCGTCGGCACTTCGATCGTGCCGCCGAGCGCGGCGGAGACGATCGAGATCGGCACCGTGCAATGCAGATCGTCGTTGTCGCGTTCGAACATCTCGTGCGGCTTGACGGTGATCTGCACGTAGAGATCGCCGTTCTGCGTACCACGCTCGCCGGCTTCGCCCTCGCCGTTGAGACGGATGCGATCGCCGGTATCGACGCCGGCCGGCACCTTGACCTCCAAGGTCTTCTCGCGACGCAGCTTGCCCGCGCCGCGGCAAGACTTGCAGGGATCAGTGACCACAGAACCGCGGCCGCGGCACTGCGGGCAGGTCTGCTGCATGACGAAGAAGCCCTGCTGCACGCGCACCTGGCCGGCGCCGTTGCAGGTCTTGCAGGCCGGCGGTTTCTTGGCGTCCGCGGTGCCGTGGCCGTCGCAGGTCTCGCAATCGACCCAGCTCGGGATGCGGATGGTTTCGGTCGTGCCGAACACGGCTTGTTCGAGCGACAGCTCCATCATGTAGCGCAGATCGGCGCCACGACGCGGGCCGCTGCGGCCGCCGCCGTTGCCACCGAAGATGTCGGCAAAGACGTCGCCGAACATGTCGGCGAAACCGCCGCCGCCGAAGCCGCCACCACCGCCGCCACTGCGCTGCAGACCTTCGTGGCCGTACTTGTCGTAGACCGCGCGCTTCTGCGCATCGGTCAGCACTTCGTAGGCCTCGGTGACGACCTTGAACTGTTCTTCCGCGCCCTTGTCGCCCGGATTGCGATCGGGGTGATGCTTCATCGCGAGGCGGCGGTAGGCCTTCTTCAGCTCGTCATCGCCGGCCTCTTTCGAGACGCCAAGAACTTCGTAGTAGTCGCGCTTGCTCATGTCCGTGAAGCGTGAGGTGTGTCCTGCCCCGACCCACTCACCGCTGTTCCCCTGTTCACTGCGTTACAGAAACGAAAAAGGTGAGGCGCGAGTGTTCCCACTCATCGCCTCACCCTGGAGCTTCTCAGCCCTTACTTCTTGTCTTTGACTTCGGTGAACTCGGCATCGACGACATCGTCGTTCGGCGCCGAACCACCCGCTGCACCGCCGGCCGCACCGCCGCCCGCCTGCTGCTCGGCACCCTTCTGCGCGTAGACGCGCTCCATCAGCTTGCCGGAAGCCTGCGCCAGCGCCTCGCTCTTGGCCTGGATGTCGGCCGGGTCTTCGCCCTTGATCGCTTCGCGCGCGGCGGTCACCGCGGCTTCGATCGACGACTTCTCGTCGGCCTCGACCTGCTCGCCGAGATCCTTCAGCGACTTCTCGACCGCGTTGATCATCTGCTCGGCCTGATTGCGCGCGCTGATCAGCTCGTTGAACTTGCGATCTTCCTCGGCATGCGCCTCGGCGTCCTTCACCATCGCCTGGATCTCGGCTTCGCTGAGACCCGAGTTCGCGGTGATGCGGATCGACTGTTCCTTGCCGGTCGCCTTGTCCTTCGCCGTCACGTGCAGGATGCCGTTGGCGTCGATGTCGAAGATGACCTCGACCTGCGGCACGCCGCGCGGCGCAGCACCGATGCCGGTCAGGTCGAAACGGCCGAGCGACTTGTTGGCGCTCGCGATCTCGCGCTCGCCCTGGAAGACCTGGATCGTCACCGCGGTCTGGTTGTCCTCGGCGGTCGTGAAGGTCTCCGACTTCTTGGTCGGGATCGTCGTGTTCTTCTCGATCAGCTTCGTCATCTTGCCGCCGAGGGTTTCGATACCCAGCGACAGCGGCGTCACGTCGAGCAGCAGCACGTCCTTGCGGTCGCCCGACAGCACGGCGCCCTGGATCGCGGCGCCCGCGGCGACGGCTTCATCCGGGTTGACGTCCTTGCGCGGCTCCTTGCCGAAGAAGTTCTTGACCGCTTCCTGGACCTTGGGCATGCGCGTCTGGCCGCCGACGAGAATGATGTCGTCGACTTCCGAAGGCTTGAGGCCGGCATCGGCCAGCGCGGTGCGCACCGGCTTCAGCGAATTCTCGATCAGGTCGTCGACCAGCGATTCGAGCTTGGCGCGGCTCAGCTTGAGCGCAAGATGCTTCGGACCCGTGGCATCGGCCGTGATGTACGGCAGATTGACTTCGGTCTGCGAGGTCGACGACAGCTCGATCTTGGCCTTTTCGGCCGCGTCCTTGAGGCGCTGCAGCGCGAGCGGGTCCTTGTGCAGGTCGATGCCCTGCTCCTTCTGGAATTCCGCCGCGATGTATTCGATGACGCGCTGGTCGAAGTCCTCACCGCCGAGGAAGGTGTCGCCATTGGTGGCGAGCACTTCGAACTGCTTCTCGCCGTCGACGTCCGCGATCTCGATGATCGAGATATCGAAGGTACCGCCGCCGAGGTCGTACACGGCCACCTTCTTGTCGCCGGTGACCTTGTCGAGACCGAAGGCCAGCGCCGCGGCGGTCGGCTCGTTGATGATGCGCTTGACCTCAAGACCCGCGATGCGACCGGCGTCCTTGGTCGCCTGGCGCTGCGCGTCGTTGAAGTAAGCGGGCACCGTGATGACGGCTTCCGTCACCGGGTGGCCGAGATAGTCCTCGGCGGTCTTCTTCATCTTCATCAGGACCTGCGCCGACACCTGCTGCGGCGCCAGCTTCTGGTCCTTGGCCTGTACCCAGGCATCGCCATTGTCGGCCTTGACGATCTTGAACGGCGAATGCTTGATCGCCTTCTGCACTTCCTTGTCGTCGAAGCGACGGCCGACCAGGCGCTTGACCGCATACAGCGTGTCGTGCGGATTGGTCACGGCCTGGCGCTTGGCGGCGCGGCCGACGATCGGCTGCGGCTCGTTGGTGTAGGCGACGATGGACGGCGTGGTGCGCTCGCCTTCAGCGTTCTCGATCACGCGGACGCTGTTGCCGTCCATGATGGCGACGCAGCTGTTGGTGGTGCCGAGGTCGATGCCGATGATCTTGGACATGGGTGCTCCGGAAAATAGTGCTGGTTCAGATTGGGAACGGAACGGTTCAGCTTCGAACCGTTCTTAAATGCTTGAGCTGTAACTGGCGGCTAGGCCCTGTTTTTCAAGACCCGGCGGCGGCCTTGGAGACGACCACCATGGCCGGCCGCAGCAGGCGTTCATGCAGGCGATAACCCTTCTGCATGACGCTCAAAACGTGGTTGGGCGGCAGGTCGGCGGATTCGGCCATCGTCATCGCCTGGTGCAGCTCGGGATTGAAGGCCTCGCCCTGCGGATTGACCGCCTGCACGCCGCCCTTCTCGAGCACGCTCATCAGCTGGCGCCAGGTCAGCTGCATGCCATCGGCCATCGCCTTGGCGGCGCCGTCTGCACCGGCGGCGGCCTGCATGCCCAGCTCGAGGCTGTCGACGACGGCGAGCAGCTCGCCGATGATCTTCTCGTTGGCGTACTTGAGGCTGTTCTGTGCATCGCGCTCCAGGCGCCGGCGCGAGTTCTCGAACTCGGCCATCGTCCGCAGCTGGGCGTCCTTGGCGTCCTGCGCCTGCTGCTGCGCCTCGGCGAGCCGACGGGTCAGCGCGTCGATTGGGCTCTCGGCGCTGGATGGGGCCACATCGTCTGCGGCGGGCACTGGGGTGTCCGGTTCTTGGCTCATCGTGTTTCGATTCGTCACGGTTGGGTTTTGCCCCGCAACCCATCCCGGAATCCAACGGGTCGGTCGCGAAAGGGGCGCAATCATAGCTGGGGCGCGTTGCAAACGCCGCCCACCAGCGCTTTCTGGGGGTCAGCTTTCCGCTTTCAAGCCCGCCGACAGCGCGCGGGCGGTCTCCTGGACCAGCGGAATGATCCGGGAATACGACATGCGGGTCGGGCCGATGACGCCCAGCACGCCGGCGACCCGGCCATTGACGGTGTACGGCGTGGTCACGACGCTGCATTCGTCGAGCACCCGGTAGCCGGACTCGTCGCCGATGAAGATCTGCAGGCCGTCGGCATTGAGGCACTGGTCGAACAGAATCAACAGGTCGCGCTTGCGGTCCAGCGCATCGAACAGGCCGCGCAAGCGGCCGACATCGGCCAGCTCCTGGAAGCCCATCAGGTTTGGCCTGCCGGCGACCACATAATCGGTCTCGCTGCTCTCGTCGCGCATCGCGCGCTCGGCCATCGTCGCGGCCTCGCGCAGCATCAGGTTGATCCGCGCCTGGGTTTCGCCGGCGTCGCGCGCAAGGGCCTGACGCAGCTCGACCAGATCGCGGCCGGCGAAATGTTCGTTGAGCAGGGCCGCGTAGCGACTCAACTCGTCCGCGCCGTAGGGCCGCTCCGTATGCAGAATGCGGTTCTGCACCTCGCGCTGGTTGACGACCAAAATCGCCAGCACGCGGCTGCCGGACAGCGGCAGGAACTCGATGCGACGCAGGATCGCCAGGTTGCGCCGCGGCACGGTGACGACGCCGGCCATCTGCGTCATGCGCGACAGCAGGTTGGACGCGGCCTGCACCATGTCCGGCACGCTGCGGTCGCCGGGCACCAGATCCTCGACGATCTGCTCCTGCTCGGCATCGCTCAGTGATTCCGGCGCCAGCAGCGTGTCGACGAAGTAGCGGTAGCCGCGCGTCGTCGGGATGCGCCCGGCCGAGGTATGCGGCGAGGCGACAAAGCCAAGATCGTCGAGATCCGCCATGACATTGCGGATTGTCGCCGGCGAGAGTCCCAGCCCCGCCATCCGCGACAGCGTGCGCGAACCCACCGGCTGACCGTCATGGATATAACGCTCGACGAGCAGCTTGAGCAGTTCGGCGGCGCGGGGATCTAGGGACTGCGACATGGTGATGACAGCTTGACGGCGAAGGCGGCTGATTTCAATGGCAAAGCCGAGGTGCAAGCACTTCAGGTTCCACAGAAAGTGCGATAGCAGGCGGTGAAATTTCCAGGCGCGGCCGCGGCCAGGGCCGTGCCGTCGCGGGTCCGGTCGAAAGGTCGGCGCACTGCCTCGAGCAGTGCTTCAAAGAGTTGCAGGTCGCCGTCATCGACGGCCGCGGCCAGTGCCGCCTCGACGTGATGATTGCGGGGCACCAGCGCCGGATTCGCCGCGGCGAGCAGTTCCGCATTGGCCTGCTGCGTTCTGCCCTGCGCAGACAGACGACGCTGCCAGCGTTCGAGCCAAGCGCCTGCTGCCGCGGACGCATCGCCGAAGCGCGCAAGCCAGGTCGCGGCACCCGCAGCGTCCACCGGCAGTTCGCGCCAGCCTAGCGTCCAGTCCACGCGCTGGGTCTGCATCAGCTGCAGCAGGTCCTCGATCAGCGCGCGGTCCGCATCGTCGTCGCCCGCCGCGGCGTCGAGGCCCAGCTTGGCACGCATCACCGTCAGCCAAGCGCCGGTATGGGCCGGCGCGAACGCCTGCAGAGCCTCGGTGGCGAGCGCGATGGCGCGCGACTCGTCCGCGTCAATCAGCGGCAGCAGAGACTCGGCCAGGCGCGTGAGATTCCACTGCGCGATGCCGGGTTGATTGCCGTAGGCATAACGGCCGCCGGTATCGATCGAACTGAACACTGCCTCGGGGTCGTAGTGCTCCAGAAAGGCGCAGGGACCGTAGTCGATCGTCTCGCCGGAGATCGTCATGTTGTCGGTGTTCATCACGCCATGGATGAAACCGATGCCCAGCCATTGTGCGATCAGCGCGGCCTGCCGCTGCACGACGGCCGAGAGCAGACCGAGCGCGGCATCCGGACGGCCGAGCTGATCCGGCGCATGCCGCGCGACCGCGTAGGCCAGCAGCTTGCGCAGCATGGCCTCGTCGCGGCGGGCGGCGAAGAACTCGAAGGTGCCGACGCGCAGATGGCTGGCCGCCACGCGCACCAGCAGCGCACCGGGCAACAGCCGGTCGCGGCGGACCTGCTCGCCGGTCGCGATGACGGCAAGTGCCCGCGTGGTCGGAACGCCGAGTGCCTGCATGGCCTCGCCCATCAGGTATTCGCGCAGCACCGGACCGAGCGCGGCGCGGCCGTCGCCACCGCGCGAGAACGGCGTGCGCCCCGAGCCCTTGAATGCGATATCGCGGCGCTGGCCGCGGCGGTCGATCAGCTCACCGACCAGCAACGCGCGGCCATCACCCAGCTGCGGCGAGAAGCCGCCGAACTGATGCCCGGCATAGGCCTGGGCGATCGGCGTCGCGCCGTCCGGCAGGCCGGCGCCGGACAGCAGGCCGAGGCCCGCGGGGCTGCGCAGCTGCGCCGGCGAGAGGCCGAGTTCGCCCGCAAGGTCTTCGTTCAGCAGCAACAGCCGGGCCTCCGGCCAGGCCTGCGGCTGCGCCGGGGCGTAGGCACCCTGCAGCTCGCGCGCATAGCTGTTGTCGAACGGAATCGACAGCGGCGCTGGCGCGGTGCCGACAGCAGACGCGGCGGTCTCGACAGTCATCAGGCTCTCCGGCGCGGCAGTTTCCATTCCATGCGCGGATAGTGGCAGGTATAGCCGCCGGGATTGCTGACCAGATAGTCCTGGTGCTCCGGTTCGGCTTCCCAGAAAGGTCCGGCCGGCTCGACCTGCGTCACCACCTTGCCGGGCCACAGGCCGGACGCGTCGACATCGGCGATCGTCTGCAAGGCCACTTCTTTCTGGGCCGGCGATTCGTAGTAGATCGCCGATCGATACGAAGTCCCGCGATCGTTGCCCTGGCGGTTCGGCGTGCTCGGGTCGTGGACCTGGAAGAAGAACTCCAGCAGTTCGCGGTAGCTGAGCTGGTCCGGCCTGAAAACCACCTCGATCGCCTCGGCATGCGAGCCGTGGTTCCGATAGGTGGCATGCGCCACATCGCCACCGCTGTATCCCACCCGTGTCTCGACCACGCCGGGCAGCTTGCGGATCAAATCCTGCATGCCCCAGAAACATCCGCCGGCCAGAATGGCGGTTTCGGTCGCAGCCATTGCGCTCTCCTGTTGATCGGCATGCGGATGTCGCATCCCGACATCGCTAGTTGGTGGCAAACCGTACCGGATTCAAGGCAGCAGAGGACAGCACTCGAATGCGCGAGGATTTCTCTGTACCCTCCACGACAGTCGCCCGAGCCGCTGATCCTCGATCAGGCCTTTTCGCCCACGTTCTCTCCGCATGTCCAATTTCCAGACCGCTGGGTTCCAGACTGTTGGCCTGATCGGCCGCCGCGCGGACAGCCGCGTCGCCCCGACCCTGCTCCAGCTCTGCGACAGCCTCGTCGAGCTGGGCCGCACGGTGCTGGTCGAACAGGGCGCGGTCGGCCTCGAAACCTGCGGAGCGGAACGCACGACGCGCGCCGAGATGGCGAAGCGCTGCGACCTGATCGTCGTCGTCGGCGGCGACGGCACCTTGCTGTCGGTCGCCCGCGCGGTGACGCCGCATGGCGTGCCGATCCTCGGCGTCAACCAGGGCCGGCTTGGCTTCATGGTCGACGTCGCCCCCAACGAAATCCGCGAGACGCTGCGCGCCGTCTTTGCCGGCCAGTACGAACGCGAAGAGCGTCTGCTGCTCGAAGCGTGCATCCAGCGCCGTGACCAGCAGACCATCGGCCCGTTCCTCGCGATCAACGACGTCGTCATCCGCAACCAGGCCTCGATCCGCATGCTCGAGTTCGAAACCTGGCTCGACGACGAATTCATCTCCCAGCATCGGGCCGACGGCTTCATCGTCTCCTCTCCGACCGGTTCGACCGCCTATGCGCTGTCCGGTGGCGGTCCGGTGCTGCATCCCGGGCTCGAGGCGATCGCGCTGGTGCCGATCTGCCCGCACACGCTGTCCGACCGCCCGATCGTCGTCGGCGCGCGCCAGACCGTGCGCATCATCCTGCGCGGCAGCGAATCCGCCGTCGCCATGTGCACCTGCGACGGCCAGAACAGCGAAATCCTCGGGCCCGGCGAAGTGCTGGAAGTGCGTGCGGCGAAGTCGCGGCTGAGCCTGATCCACCCCAAGGGCTATAGCTACTTCAATATCCTGCGCAACAAGCTGCACTGGGGACGCGGTCCGATCCTCAACTCAGAAACCAGCTGAAATAAACAACGCAGCATGCTGAAAGCAATCAATATCTCCAACCTGGCGCTGATCGACTCCCTGGAGCTCGAATGGGCGGCCGGCTTCAATGTGCTGACCGGCGAAACCGGCGCCGGCAAGTCCATCCTGATCGACGCGATCGGCCTGGCGATCGGCACCCGCGCCGATCTGGGCCAGGTCCGCAGCGGCGCCGAGCGTGCCGAGGTCAGTGCCGAATTCCAGCTTGAACCCAACGGCGCCGCGCTGCGCTGGCTGCGCGAACAGAGCCTCGAAGACGCTGACGATCCACAGACCGTCGTGATCCGCCGCGTCGTCCAGGCCGGCGGCCGCGGCCGCGCCTTCGTCAACGGCAGCGCCGTTACCGCCGCGCAGCTGCGCTCACTCGGCGAGCTGCTGGTCGACATCTTCGGTCAGTCGGAAAGCCAGACCCTGCTGCGCGCCGAAATCCAGCGCGAACTGCTCGACAGCTACGGCAAGCACAACAGCGAACTCAAGGCCGTCGCCGGCGCCGCGGGCGCGATTGCCGCAATCGACGCCGAGATCGAGTCCTTGCGCGGCGCCGCCAAGGGCGACCCGGCGCAGATCGATTTCCTGCGCTTCCAGGTCCAGGAGCTCGACGCGCTCAAGCTGGAGCAGGGCGAGCTCGAACAGCTCGACACCGATCATCGCCGCCTCGCCAGCGCCGGCCGCCTGCTGCAGGACGGCGGCACCGCCCAGGAACGCCTGTACAGCGGCGACGACACGATCTACGACCAGCTCAGCGAAGTGCAGGGCCTGGTCGATGGCCTGGTGCCGCTGCATGCGGACTTCCGCGCCGCCAGCGATGCGGTCAGCGGTGCGCAGGCGCAGATCCAGGACGCCGCCGACACGATCCGCCGCGTACTCGATCACATGGAGCTCGACCCCGAGCGCCTGCAGGCCGTCGAGTCGCGCCTGCAGGCGATTCACGACACGGCGCGCAAACATCGCGTGCGGCCGGACGGCCTGCACGCCCATCACAGCCAGCTCGCCGAAAAGCTCGATCTGCTGGCCCACGCTTCCGACAATCTCGCCGCGCTGGAGCGCCGGCGCGAGAGCGCCCTCGCCGACTACCGCAAGCAGTGCAGCGTACTCAGCGCGGCCCGCGTCAAGTCCGCCAAGCGCTACTCGCAGGGTGTCACCAGCGTCGTCAAGACGCTGGGGATGGCGAGTGCGCAATTCATCGTCGTTGTCGAAGCCGACAGCGGCGCGGCGATCAGCGCGCACGGCAGCGATCACATCCGCTTCGATTTCACCGCCAATCCCGGCCAGGCCGCGAAGCCGCTCGCCAAGGTCGCGTCCGGCGGCGAGCTGTCGCGCGTCTCGCTGGCGATCCAGGTCACCGGCCTGCAGGCCGGCGGCGCGGCGACGATGATCTTCGACGAGGTCGACGCCGGCATCAGCGGCGCGGTCGCCGAGATCGTCGGCCAGAAGCTGCGCGCGCTCGGCACCGAGCGTCAGGTGCTGTGCGTGACCCATCTGGCGCAGGTCGCCGCGCAGGGCCACGGGCATTACGGCATCGCCAAGACGGTCAAGGCCGGCCAGACCTATACCCAGGTCAAGCGGCTGGATGCCGAACAGCGCGTCGAGGAGATCGCCCGCATGCAGGGCGGCGTCGCAGTGTCCAGCGCGGCGCTGGAGCATGCGCGCGACCTGCTGCAGCGTGCAGCGGCAGCCTAGGGCCTGTTAACGCTATGGAAGCCCTGCGGACGCTCGGGCTTTTCGCGCTCACCGCCGTCGCGGAAATCGTCGGCTGCTACCTGCCCTATCTGTGGCTGAAGCAGGGCCGCAGCGCGTGGCTGCTGGTCCCCGCCGCGCTCAGCCTGGCGGCATTCGCCTGGTTGCTGACCCTGCATCCGCAAGCCGCCGGCCGCATCTACGCCGCATACGGTGGCGTCTATATCGGCGTGGCGTTGCTCTGGCTATGGGCGGTGGAGTCGATCCGTCCGACCCCGACCGATTGGCTGGGCGCTTCGGTGGCGCTGCTCGGCATGCTGATCATCATGCTCGGGCCGCGCCACAGCTAGGCCCGCTTCAGCGCTTCGCGGCCTTGTTCTTCGGCCGCACGTACAGCACGAGGTTGTGCTCCTCGACGATGTAGCCGTGCTTTTCGGCGATCTGGTGTTGCAACTTTTCGATCTCTTCGCTGACAAACTCAATGACCTTGCCGGTTTCCAGGCAGACCATGTGATCGTGGTGCGGACCACGATCGAGTTCGAAAACGGCGGAGCCCCCCTCGAAATGGTGGCGCTGCACCAGGCCGGCGGCCTCGAACTGGGTCAGCACGCGGTAAACCGTGGCAAGGCCAACGTCCTCGTTGAGGTCGATCAGCTTGCGGTAGATGTCTTCCGCGGACAGATGCCGCATTTCACTGTTTTCCAGCAACTCAAGAATCTTGAGCCGCGGCAGCGTTACCTTGAGGCCAGCATTGCGAAGGTCGGAGGTTTCCACGTCGGCGCCTGATGTGATGTTTCGGCTATTATCCTCGCTCCTTCAGACTGGGCAACCCGATGCGCGTCTTTGTCGTCCTTATTTGCACCGTTTTGCTCAGCGGCTGCCAGATCATTTACAAGCTGCCGACCCGTCAGGGCAACGTCATCGAGCAGAAGCAGCTCGATCAGCTGAAGGTCGGCATGACCCAGCCTCAGGTCACTTATCTGCTCGGCACGCCGCTGGCGGCGAGCCCGTTCCGCGCCGATCGCTGGGATTACGTGGGCTACTACAAGTCGCCGCGCGGTCAGGTGTCGAAGCGCGTCGTCACGCTGTACTTCGACGGCGAGCAGAAGCTCGCCAAGATGGAAGGCATCGAGAAAGCATCGGCGGAACCGGAAATCGAGAACCCCGACCTGAAGACCGTCATCGACGACGAGAAGAAGGCGGCCAAGGAAGAAGAGCGCGCTGCCGGCGATGCCGGTCAGCAGCAGGGCGTCGTGGTCACGCCGGAGCAGCAGCAGCCGTAGGCAGGTATCGCGCAGTCAACCAAGCCGGCCGAAAGGCCGGTTTTGTTTTGAGGCGAAACTACCTGCCCTTCCTGGCATCGGCGGCGCGCGCGCGGCGCGACGCTTTGGGATCGATCAGCAGCGGGCGGTAGATCTCGATGCGATCGCCTGCGCTCACCAACTCGTCCAGTTCAACGACCCGGTTCCAGCGCCCGACCTTGTTGCGCGCCAGATCGATCTCCGGCCACTGCTGCAGGATGCCGGAGCGCTCGACCGCCTCGCGTACCGTCGCGCCCGCCGGCACCGAGAGCGAAATGACCTGCTGTTCGTCCGCAAGCGCGTAGACGACCTCGATCTGCAGCGACGCCACGCTCAAGCGGGCACATTCCAGAAGCTGACGAGGCGATCGAGCAGACCCGACGCGTACAGCAGGATCAGGATCAGGCCGAGGCGCGCCGGATAGCGCAGCGCGAAGAACCAGATGCCAAAGAGCCAACCGTCGCGCTCGCCCCACATCGAACGCGTCAGATCGCGCGGCATGATGCTGACGACGAACACGCTGATCAGCAGCCCGGTCGCCGGCGCCAGCCAGCTGGCGGTGATGAACTGCAGCCAGCCGAAGAAATTCAGACCCCACAGCTCGGCGTCCTGGAACAGACTGAACGACAGCAGCGTCCCCAGGCCCAGATACCAGACGATCAAGGCGCTGCTGGCGGCGGCGAAGACTCGCGTCATGCGCCATCGATCGATCATGTAACGGGTCAGCGGCTCCAGCAGCGCCGTCGCCGAACACAGCGTGACGATGAACATCAGCGCGAAGAAAGTGACGCCGAACAGCGTGCCGCCCAGCGTCGGCGGCAGGCTCTGCGGCAACACCTGGAAGATCAGCGCCAGTCCCGGCACCGGTTTCAGCCCGGCCGAGAAGATCACCGTGAACAGCGCCACGCCCGACAGCACGCTGACCAGTACATCGAGCATCACCAGCACCAGCGCGATGCGCTTGATCGGCGCGGTGGTCGGCAAGTAGGCGCCCAGGCCCATGATGACGCCGAACCCCAAGCTCATCGTGAAGAACGCCTGGTGCAGCGCTTCCATCGCGCCGCGCCAGCCGAGCCGGTCGAAATCCGGCGTCAGCAGCCAGGACAGCGCCGCACTGGAATCGAGCGTGACGAATGCGTAGGTACACAGCGCGAGGATCATCGCCGCGGCCGCCGGCATCAGACGCATCGCCGTCCGCTCGATCCCCTCGCGAAAGCCGTGGGCAACGACCACGCAGACGATCACCATGAAGATCGTGTGCCAGGACAGGCAGCGCTCCGGATCGCGCGCCAGATTCAGGAAAACCGTCGCCGCCTCGGCATCCGCCATGCCGGAGAATTCCCCGGTCGTCGTGCGGAATGCATAGGCCATGCTCCAGCCGGCAATGACGCTGTAGTACGACAGGATCAGCACCGCACCCGTCAGCGCCATGCGCCCGATGACGACCCAGATGCGCTTCGCCCTGGCGGTCTCGGCGAGACGGCGGAAGCCGGCAATCAGGTCATCGCGCGCCCAGCGGCCGATCATCAGCTCCGCCGCCAGCAGCGGCGCGGCAATCAGCAGCAGCGCCGCCACGTACACCAGCAGGAAGGCGCCACCGCCGTACTCGCCCATCAGATAAGGCACGCGCGTCAGGTTGCTGATGCCCACCGTCGCGCCGGCGGCGACCACGATGAAGCTTTGCGACGAACTCCAGGTTCCGTGGCTGCTTTCGCGGATATTCATCCCTGTCTCCGGCGGTAGGCCCCGAAACTCATGCGCTGGCAAGTCCTGTTTGGTCCGCTCTGCGCGGCTTCGTGGTGGTCTCTTGCGCGCTAGTCTAGCCGCCACCACCTATAATTTGCCCATGAGCAAGAAAGACAAGGCCGAGAAGGCCGGCGACAACGCGCAGCCGCGAACCATCGCGGTCAACCGCCGCGCGCGTTTCGACTATTTCATCGAAGACGACTACGAAGCCGGCCTGATGCTGCAGGGCTGGGAGGTCAAGGCCTTGCGCGCCGGCCGCGCCCAGGTCGCCGAAGCCTATGTGGTGCTCAAGAATGGCGAAGCCTTCCTGATCGGCGCCCATATCACGCCGCTCAAGCAGACCTGCACCCACGAGATCGCCGACGCCACCCGCACCCGCAAGCTGCTGCTGCACGAGCGCGAGCTGTCCAGCCTGATCGGCAAGGTCGAGCGCGCCGGCTACACCCTGGTGCCCCTGGAAATGCACTGGACGCGCGGTCGCGCCAAGCTGCAGATCGGCCTCGGCAAGGGCAAGAAGAACCACGACAAGCGCGCCGACATCAAGGAAAAGGACTGGGAGCGCCAGAAAGGCCGCATCATGCGGCACGCCTCTTAAGCCTTTAAGAAAAGCCCGTAGCCCGGATGAAATCCGGGACAGCCCCACCAGCAAAGAGCAAAGCCCCCGGATTCCATCCGGGCTACGGCACCGAACGGAACTCCGCCCCTTCGTGGTAGTCTTACCCCGTACCTCGGGGATGACATGGCTTCGACGGTGACTGGAAATTTGACGTGCATGCCGAGGCGCGGATGGCCCTCGTTAATAACTTCCGCAACCAAGCTAGTTGCGAACGACTCCAACTACGCCCTCGCCGCCTAAATCCGGCGAGCGTCTGACCAGACGGTGTTGATGCCCCTGAATCAGATGTCGACTCTCATCAACTCGCATTGAAGCCCGTCCTTGGCCGATTTGCTAAAACCTTAAGGGAATAAGCGACGGCGTTCCGTGCCTATCCGGGAACCGAAGTCGAAAATCAAAGATTAGGCTAAGCATGTAGATCGAAGAACGGAAGGTTGTCGGACGCGGGTTCGATTCCCGCCATCTCCACCAAATAAGGGTCCATAGCGATCCCACAATGTCCACTAACCCCGTGTAATAGCGGGGTTTTTTATTTCCCACCGTCTATAGAAGTCCTGGAAAGTCCGTTGACATCCGGGGGCAAGGCGGGGCAAGTTCGGGGGCACCCCAGCCCAGCAATGAGCCTGCTGCCCCCAATGCCGCTTACCGACATCAGAATTAAGAATGCATCGCCAACGGCGAAAACTCAGCGCCTTTTCGACGCTGGAGGCATGTACTTAGAGATTTCCCCAACCGGGGGTAAGTGGTGGCGCCTGAAGTACCGTTATGAGGGAAAGGAGAAACGCATCTCCCTGGGCGTCTATCCAACCATCTCGCTGAAAGAGGCGCGCGCCAAACGCGATCAAGCAAAAAAGCTACTCGCAAACGGCGTGAATCCTAGCGATGAACGACAAGCCGCTCAAATAGCCAAAGCAGGCGCGGCGAGCTTCGAAGCCGTTGCCCGTGAGTGGCACAAAAAGCTCTCGCCAACCTGGGTGCCCAGCCATGCTGACCGCATTATTCAGAGGCTAGAAGCTGACGTATTCCCGTGGATAGGAACCAAGTCCGTTAGCGATATCAAAGCGCCCGAGCTACTGCAAATAGCCCGTCGGGTTGAAGGCAGGAAGGCACTCGATACTGCTCACCGAGTTCTTCAGAACTGTGGGCAGGTGTTCCGATACGCCATCGCCACTGGCCGAGCAGAGAGAAATCCCGTCCCGGATCTAAGAGGGGCCTTACCACCCACGAAAGGCAAACACCACGCGAGCATTACCGATCCGAAAGCGGTTGGTGGATTGATGCGTGCGATAGACAGCTTCTCAGGAACTTTCGTGGTCAGGTGCGCGCTGCAACTGGCTCCGCTCGTATTTGTCAGACCAGGCGAACTTCGCAAGGCAGAGTGGAGCCAGTTCAACCTAGAAAAGGCTGAATGGAGGATTCCCGCTGGAAAAATGAAGATGCGCGTTACGCATATCGTGCCTCTAAGTAGACAAGCCGTAGAGATACTGACCGAGCTAGCTCCGCTTACTTCCGGAACGTCCATTGCGAATCCACAGGGACCACGCTACGTTTTCCCCGGCGTTCGGAAGCGAAACAATCCGATGAGCGAAAACACAATCCTCGCTGCTCTACGCACTTTGGGTTACAGCAAAGAGGAAATGACGGGGCACGGCTTCAGGAGCATGGCCTCCACCCTACTGCATGAGCAAGGGTGGAACCATCAAGTTATCGAGCGTCAATTGGCCCATGCCGAGCGCAATGCAGTAAGCGCTGCGTACAACTATGCTGAGCATCTACCCGAGCGCAGGACGATGATGCAATCGTGGGCTGACTACCTGGACACTTTGCGCTCTGGGCAGCAACTCGCATAGCCAGTCCCGTAGACCCTTCGCCAACACACCGCCCCGCTCAAGGGACTACACTCACTCGACAGGGGCGGACAGGTCATCCGGGGGGATGAAACTCATGGGCAGTGCGAAAAATCCCATCACGTTAAGTGGCCACTTTGGCATCGATCCACTTGCACTTGATAAAGCGGGCGTTCTTGACGCAACACTAGCTCTCGACACGAAGCTATTTATTGACCCCCTTCTTTTCGGCGATAGCAAACATAAAGAACTGCGAGGAAAAGCTACCAAGCTATATCGCCTCCATTTCGAGCGAATTATCGATCTGCTTAACGCAAGCAAGGCAGTAAACGATGCCCCCTGGAAAGCTGCGAAACGCCTTCTCAAAGTCCAAGAAACAGTCGGCACATGTCTGGGATACGGAGCTGGATCCATACACGGAAGCGCGATTGGCGAGACCCTGGCAAATCGAATACTGAAAGTTGCCTCCGAAGTAATCGACGTAGGCGTGTCGAATCCCGCTCTGTTCTCGGCGATGGCTCTATTCGAAGAAGATATTGGACCCGACAGGCTTAGCGACCTTACGACCCACATCATCTTTCCGGCTCTGATTGCATTCAATCAAGGAGCTCTGCTCAAGCTGGGCATGGAAGGGGAACCCTTTCGGCAACCCGATGGGAGCTTCGCAACATTCTTGCGGAATCCGTTTGAAGCACAGAGGGTACCAATTATCTTGGTTCCAACCGATATCCTGAGGGACCTGCCGGTCGCCAGAGATTGGGATGAGATTGCAGCAGCTGCTCAGCACAACGCAGCGCTCAGAGAACGCATCAACCAGCATGTAGCCGAAATTTGGCAGAAGAAAACGAAACGAAAAAAGGGACTACTTAAATCTCAAGCGCTTGCGAGCCAAGAAGCTTTTCAGACCTTGCTAGATTCGATCAACGAGGCGTCCGCTCTTCCCTACGATGTAAAGACCGATCCTGAAGGCGTGATTCAGTGGGCAACCAAGGGACGCCAATACGCGGAAAATAACCCCCTTCAGCTGAAGCGCCCAAAGGCAAAGTCGCTCGACGCATTGTTCGATTTGGTCAGCTTGGTTGTCGATCAGTTTCAGCACATGATCGAAGAGTGCGGCCTGAACAAGGAGCTCTACAGAACAAAAGACAGGCCGCGTCACGAGTCCACAGCTCAGCGCCTCTTCTTCGCAATTGCATACTCATACTGCCATGCGAACGACATAGATATCTCTCCGGAGCTCGACACCGGCAACGGAAAGGTAGATTTCAAATTTTCCGACGGCTTCTCTAAGCGTGTTCTTGTCGAGATAAAGCTCTCCACGAATACAGCGTTAGTTAGCGGATATACAAAGCAGCTGGAAGTCTATAAGAGAGCGCAGCTTACAGATCGTGCGATCTATCTGGTTCTGGACGTTGGGAAAATGGGCAACAAGGCGAAAGACTTAGTATCCGCACACAACACGCTGAACAAGACATACAAGCAGGTGTCGCACCTTAGGTTCGTCGATGGCGCGCTGAAGGCAACTGCGAGCAAGCGGAAATAGAACTCAGAAGAGGATGGCATGCATGGCATCTGACGAGGAAATCATTGCCGATCTACGCCCAACTGCCCGACTTCGGGTGATGGATCTTCTCTCCGAAGCTGGCGTAGACGTTTCAGCATGGAGGAAGACAAAAGATGGAAGTCCGGTAAAGCACCCGGCGGCCAACCCCCGCTATTGCTATGAGTGGGCGTTTGGCGCAGTCGATGAGCCCGCAATCTTCTGCATGTGGCACAGCAGTCTCAGATCTGATGCCAACGGGATTCACTGGAAAGGAAATTTTCGCCAACTCGCAGAAAAGTTAGAAGCTCTCTCTAGAGATCACGCTCAAGCTTCCAAAGTACGCCAGACATTTGGCAGCCAATCGACTCGGGCACGAGCGTGCGATCAGCGCATGCACGAAGCTTCCGAACGTCGCGCGCCCATACGCATCATTGTCGTTGACGGAAAGCAGAAAGATAAAGACGACATCGGCGGCGGACACTCCAAGGTTTCTAAGCGGCTACTGGATCCGGAAGACTGGGAACTAAGAACATATGACGTTCAATCTGGCGCCTTCGAGGTTCGCCGAGGAGCAGCGCTCCGATCCGCCACAGCCTGGTCCAACGAAGAGCTTCGTGCAACAGTCACTGCATATCAATCTTTACAAGAATCCATACGAAATGGCGGACAGATCAACAAGGCAGGGACGTACCGTGAACTTGCTCGCACCTTTGGTCGATCCGCCAAGGCATTCGAATACAGGATGCAGAACATCTCCTACATCCTCGCTCTAATGGGCCGCGAGTGGATCGCTGGCCTAGCGCCCGCAAAGAATGTCGGCACCGATATTGGATCAAGAATCACAGCGATTATTTCGCAAGGCGCGCCTGACACTGAGGCACATGCCGTAGAAGAGAAACTTGAAACAAAGCGCTTGATCTCCGTAACGTTTACCAAGCCAAGAGGTGCGATTGATCCCGTTCGCACCGCGAGTGTCGTCACCACCTTCACGCGAGACGCACAAGTAAAAGCTTGGGTACTGAAACGCGCCAGAGGGATCTGTGAATGCTGTCAGCGCCCCGCCCCGTTTAGTGATGCAGCAGGCGACCCGTACTTAGAAGTACACCATGTACGTCGCCTGGCGGATGGCGGAACCGACACCACTTCGAACGCCGTTGCGATATGCCCCAACTGCCATCGCGAACTTCACTACGGCATAGACGCGCGAAAAAAGCAGCTGACTCTTATCAAAAATATAGCCGACTTGCGGCCTGAGTAGATGGATAGCTCAATGAACACAAAGAAAATTCAGGGACTTCTCGCAGACTTCGCTAAGGAGCGCGATTGGGATCAGTTTCACAGCCCCAAAAATCTCGTCATGGCACTAGCCGGCGAAGCGGGAGAGCTGGTCGATATTTTTCAATGGTTAACCGAAGAGCAATCTAGGGCATTGGACTCAAAAGGGATCGCCCTTGCATCCGAAGAGATGGCTGATGTGCTTCTGTACTTGCTACGTCTTGCCGACAAACTAAACATCGATCTCGAGAAAGCTGCACTCTCAAAGATAGAACTCAACGGTCGCAAGTACCCCGTAGATGCTGCTCGCGGAAATGCTGATAAGTACAACAGGCGCACTCCATGACACGCGTCATCCTTCAACCTGCAGGTAACGACGCATCCCTACGCCACTATCGAGATACCGTCAAGCGCCCCGTCCCTCTGGTCCAGCTTGCAAATCACCTTCCGACAGATGACATCGATATCTTGTCGCAGGCAGCAGACGGGTTCGGAATCGCCACTTGGGGAGTCACTCCCGCGACGAATGGTTCAAACGTCGGTAAGTGGAGGCAGATTCAACGAGGAGATGTCGTATTGTTCGGTGGGAAAGGAGTTTCATATGCGTCTGCCGTCGTTGTTCACACAGCACGCAATGCAGCCCTAGCTCACGAACTATGGGGAACAGACCCCTCCGGCAACACCTGGGAGTATCTTTTTTTCATTGCCGAAGTGCGCGAACAGCGAGTACCTAAGTCACTCGTTAATCAACTCGCCGGCTTCGCATTGAGCAATGCGTGGATGGGATTCAACGTAGTTGACGAGAAGCGCAGTGAAGCGATTCTTCTAGGCCTGGAAATAGGTAGCTCAAGCTACTTACCAAATGTAAGCAAGGAAGATATTTCCGAAGAAGCTCGCCGGCTATCGGAATCGGGGAGCACGGATCTGCTTTCCACTGTCTTTTTACGAAAGGAGCAGGCAGCGCTACGGCGCTGGGTCTTCCGATCAGAAAGAACTATGCCCTGCGCTCTGTGCGGCCGTGAGTATTCAGTAGAGTTTCTTGTGGCGGCGCATGTAAAGAAGCGGAGCATATGCACCATCGAAGAGCGATTGGACTTCACAAACATCGCGATGCCTCTGTGCAAATTCGGTTGCGATGATCTTTTTGAGAAGGCCTATGTCGTCGTCAAAAATGGCATGGTGGCCGCAGGTAATTCCGCTCCAAAGTGCGAAGTCGCACGGACATACGTCGCCGCCTTGGTCGGACGTTCGTGCAAGTACTGGTCGCGCTCATCAGCACCATATTTTTCTTGGCATGCAGGCACCGAAGAGTGATGGCGGTCGCTGAACTGGCTCGGCTTTTGAGCCTGCCACCGTATATGTTGTTGCACTGGCGGCAGAGCCCGGGCACCCTGGGCATGATTTTTGATGACTCGGGGGAGTCGAATGCAGGAGCCTGCAAAGTTGCACTTTTACGACATCAAAGCATGCGGCTACTACACGCTTGGCGGAAAAGCCCGAGCGTTCGGTGAGCCGGCAAGCACCTTGAGCAATCTGTTGTCTTGGGTAAAACAAGATGGCAAAGCTCTCCAGGAAACATGCACTTACACACCCTCAGAAGATGACCCGTTCATGCATACCTATTGCCTGGATATGCAGAAGGATTCAAAGGGCGACTTCGTGCTCGTAAGCTGGAATGAAACTCCTCTCGCTGATGGCCTAGTCGAAAGCGTCGACGGTACTCAACCCGTGGGTGTCGCAGCCATCGAAGGCACTGAGCTTCCAAATACAACCAGCATTCCAGGGTACCCCGCATACTTCTGGATTCTCCCGTCCGAGGGGTTGCTCGTCACGATCCAGTTCGGCGACATGCGAAATGGACATCTTGCTATTGATAAATACCTAACTGGATTTCTGGAAAGGCACTCAAAATTTGTTGCCGCTCAGCCTAGCACCGAGCCAGATGCTGATGATCAGCAGTT
The DNA here is from genome assembly GCF_058783185.1 of Fontimonas sp. FW305-C-3. Lineage (NCBI taxonomy): Bacteria > Pseudomonadati > Pseudomonadota > Gammaproteobacteria > Nevskiales > Nevskiaceae > Fontimonas > Fontimonas sp. FW305-C-3. Next base: position 357,175 of record NZ_JBYSYK010000003.1, read on the forward strand.
GGGATATTGCGAGCATCCCGGAGACACTCCCCAGCATCTTATTCCACGATTCAAAAGCGTCCTGAAGCACAATCACGCTGATTTAGATCATCTTCGAACCAATCGAAATAGAATCACCAAAGTTGTTCGTCACCAAATTCTTAAGCCAGGCAAGAGTAAAAATCAGTCGCTGTATAAGCGCCTCCTCAAGCACCTAGGATTTGTTGGAGAACCCATGCTCTCATCGGAGGTCAAGGTCGACTACACAATTGATATGTGCCCGACCGAGGCAGAGTTCGAGGAAATTCTGGCGAGTTTTTCCGAGGAGCAGAATGAATCCGCTTGGCAGAGGACCGGTTTCCGATTGCAGGGATCTCAAACTCCCGTCTGGCTTGACAGTGCGAGAGCTCGCGTCGACATTGAGCTGGACGTCGCTCGCGGAGATCAGAAGACTGTTTCAGCCACCTCCATTCTGGAGGCGATTAGCGCTCGCCGAGCCAATCTCATAAGCACTCTGGACTAATGAAGTACGTAAAGCCGGGGCTATACATTCTGATTTCGCTGCTCGGCGTTCCAGCGATCTTCGGGATTTCTTGCCTGGGCCGCGCCGTACCAATGCAAGCGCAATTAGGGATGTACGACTCACTCTCGACAATCGCCGTATTCGTATTCGGCGTCATGGGAGCCTGGCTTGCTCTCGTTTATCCCGACACGCTCAAATCCATACTCGACCCCGCTGTGACCAAAAAGGAAAAGCTGGGCCGTGTCATCGGCAGAATGCTAAATCCGATGGTGATCTCTCTTTTTATCGTTGTTTCAAGTTTATTGGTCAAACTTGCGTACTTGCTGGGAAAGTACAACTTTGAGTTACAGAATTATGTAGAGATTATTAGAGGCACAAGCTTCGCTTTTCTTGGAGTTCTTTTTGGGCTCGTTGTGCTGGCCTTGATCTATGCAATCTCGCCCGGTCTAGGCATATCTGATGAATTTGAAATTCGGATCAACAAAGATAGAAGACTGAAGCAACTGCGTTAGATCTCATCATTAAGCCAATCACGAATGCACCGCAACTGTTGCCTTGATAACTGGGGCTTCAGATCAAATAGGCCTAAGCGGGTTCGAACAATCTTGTCAGGATCATTTCCTTTATCACCCGCATACAGCGCATTCCCGCCGCTACTTTTACCGATCTCAATAGGGCAACCCCTAAAGTTCCTAAGTGGCAAGCCTCGCGAATTCGCCCCACCTCAAATCTTGGTGCTTAGGCCATTGACGCTAGTATCAATGTCCAGGTTTGTTTCGCGAGTCTCGGATACCTAAGCCTCGAATAGGGCTCATGAAATGACGAGTAGGATTACCGAGGAACGTAAGGACTTCCCTTCTGCCCCACGACCCTCTAAATCGCCCGCTAAGATCGCTCTGTCGAAACCGAACGAAGCCCTGCGCGACGGCGGACTAGATGCGATTCAGAGTCACTTGATCAGAGATATCACACCGAAAATCACTGTCAGCACAAGTCCAACAACCGCCAGCGGTATAGACCACTTGTTGGAAGACTGAAGCCGCTCCAATGCGTCCTGGCGCGCCTCGATCAGACCCGCGAGGTCTTGCAGTTTGCCCCTCGCTGCGTCTCCATCACCAGCGGTTACAAACCTTTGGATGTCCAGAACTAGATTGCGCTCTGCGGGTGGAAGATCGGCAAACGGCGCTTCCTCCTCTATGCGCTTTAGCGCTTCCGTGGCTCGAACCTTGAGATGGCGCCTGGTTTCGGACCCGATGCTCTCATCTGCGACTAGATTTACCAGGTATTCCCGCAGCGCCCGACCCAAACCGGCTCGATAGGAAATATCGTCCGCTCCCAATCCGTGAACCCCTTTGTAGACGTTCACGAAATCTTCGACAGCTTCAAGAGTGCCAGTCAGCAGTCCTTTCTTAATTGCCTTTTGTAGCGCCTCTCCTCGCTCATTCCGAAGATCGCGAGATCGCCTTAAAAGTTGACGAGCTACAGATGCATATACTGCAAGACCGACCGCCGCTCCAAACACCGACATGACTCGCTCATCGAAAATCTCTACGAGTGCACTCACGCTACCCTCACTGATGCCTGGTCACGAATGCCGACAGCGGCAACTATATTCTAAGTCGTACCCGCGACCAGTTCGCACGGCACGCCCCACATTCCGTGCTCGCTCGTCCACGCCCCTCGTCTAACTGGGGGCATTTTGTGGGTGGGCTGCAATGTCAATTCCGAAGGGCAATAGCTGACCCTTGTGTCGGTAGTATGTTGCAGGGTTCATCTCCTCGCGCAGATCATCTCCGTCTTGCCACTTGCGAACCGTAAGCTGCAGGTACCTCGGCAAGCCTTGAAAGACTTGCTTCGATAGCAACTCATTCCTACTGACCTGTAGTCGATTCAAGTAGATTTCAAATGTGCTGGAAGCAGCATCCGCGCTCCATGCAGCACCTGAAGCTAGACGCCTGTCGGCCAGCTCTCTGGATTTAAGGGTGACTTCGATTCGAAGCGCGTCGTCGGCCATGACCAACAGGTCGTCTCTATTCGGCAATGCATCTGGAAGGGCTCGAGTTGGCTTCTGCAGCTCGTCGCCCTTGCAGTAGACCTTGATCGCTCGATATTTAGAGTTCTTAGCAAAGTAAAGAGTCTCCCCTGTGTACTCACCACGGCCTGAGTGCCTCATTGTGGCCAGCTTGCTCAGCGACCGTAGAGCAGCTCTAGCTTTGGCCCTCGAGCCGCAGGGGATCATGCAGTTGATATCAACCCTCGTAAGCCGGAAGTCTCCCTTCAGCCATTGGCTAATGTGCGACCAGGACACGTGGCGACCGGCGTTTTGGATTGCTACAGCGGCCATACGGGCAACTAGATACTTAAGATCAGTCCCACCGATGACGTTATGCCCCTGAAGAAATTTCGCGGGATTGCCTGAAATCCAGACATGCGTGTCGCGGGGACCTCCTGAGGGCATATGGGTTCTTAGGGAGATGGCATCTGAATGAGATCCCTGAACCCGCAGGTATTTGTCCTTTTCCCATTGGACGACACCGTTCTCATCAATGTCCATTACGACGCCTCCTCTGATCTTTCCCCAATGGGCATAGGGGACTACAGCGGTGACCCAATCAATCATCAGGGGTAGCTGCTTTTTCGCACCGGTGAGAGAAATGAGCGGTATTACTGATAACACCTTTTCAGCGGCGATCTGTCCTCCCTGGTAGGCCGTCGGATTGGAATTAAGCATGGGCAACACCGGCAGGCAGTCCGCCAATGCATTTCGCGATCCATTCATTGACCTCGGCTTCAACCCATACAGCTGAGCCATGGGAGGTCAGACGGCGCTGCCGGGGAAAAAGCCCCTTGCTGATATGGGAATAGACAGTGGACCGCCCAAGTGAAGTCCTGGCGCAGACCTCCTTGATCCGAATAAGCCGGTGCTGAACTGAAGTGGTTCGAGTCGCTACATGTGCCGCGTCATTCATAGTTGCCTCCTTGTAAGTCACTGAAAGGAAACGAACTATTAAGAAAGTACGCTTATAAAAAAATCCTCTTATACGGTAGGCGTACTATTTTTTCTGGGGCGACGCTTAGCAATTGGGATTCCCCGTTGCTCACGGTAACGGATGTGCCAGTTTTTCCCTGTTGGGCCCTCAATAAATCGGCCTCTCTGGGGCTCCCGTAGACCTAGCTCCCTAGCCTTGGCGCATACGGTGTCATACACAGAAATGAGGGCAGCCTGCTGTTTCTGACCTTGCACGACAGCTTCGTGGATTAACCGACCACCGAACTCGGCCAATTGTCTCGTCTTGTCGTGGCGCTTCATAGCGGCCGCCTCCCCAAGCTCCCTGTGAAACGCATTTCGCACACGCTGAATCTGAGCAGCCGTTGCTTCGCCGCGCCCCACCTGGGCTGTCGCCATTCTTAGTAGATGCTGCGCGTGAATTAGCACCGGCAGATGCATTAAATGTCCGCCGTTAGCGAGCCTCTCGGCAAAGATTGCAAGCAATGTAATTCCAATCGCCTGCAAGCCCGCGCAGGAGTCCACTTGTGCCCCTGACTTTCCTAGCACCGCCGGGAACCTCTTTAAGCTTCCCACAGCTTTAAGAATGCGCTTCGGCCAGCGCGTGAGCGCCGGTGAATCCCATGAGCGAGTTTCAAAAAAAGGATCTCGCCTAGAACCGCTAGAAAAGCTCTCCATCACCTCTTCCAAGGCATGAATAGCGTCCTCAAAGTGCTGCTTGCCTACGGGCAGCGTCGGTGAGAGCTCCCCATTCAAATCGACGATATAGGCTTTGAAATCCTCCTGCGCAAAAACCAGCTCGGCCTTCAAAGCTTGTAGCGGCTTGTGCCAGTCGTCCTCTACGGAACTGAGCTGGTCTAGACGTCCCACTATCTCCGCTTGCCGCCCCACCAACTCACGTATGTAAGCCTCCCTGTCCGGCAAGGGGCATTCCTCTGTACTCGCAGGCGCTGTATTCACCGACACTCCGCAAATGGGCTGAGGCGCTTAGCCGGTCGAATGGCTAAGCTTGTCAAGATTGATACGATTCTGAAATATCGTATGCCAGCCACACGCGGAAGCTAATTAGCAGGCTTGCCAACGCCCACAGCTAACATTGCCAACGGTGTGATAGGAGCTGCTGCCCGAGAGCGATGCACACCATCAATTTCCGGAGCAATGAGCGAGACAGTTGACTCCTTTGGGGGCAACTGTGGGGGCATCTGGTTTTTATGAAATGCAAAAAACCAGTATTTACCTGCGCAGAAGAGGCCTAATGTGGTAGTCGCCATCCCAACCCTTAGGGCCGCTACCGAACGTAGCGGCCTTTATTTTTGGGTGGCGATTCTTGCGCGGGGTCCACTGTCTGCCGCACAAGCGCGCCATACGCACCGCCTGCGAGCGCGAAATCGGCTCGTCGCGAGGTGTGTCAACGTGACCGCAACTTGCCTGGCGCAATGCATTGACGCTGAAATGCGCGATGGGCGCCAAAGTGCGCCCAATCCAACTCGGTCACAGGATCATTAGACGTGCATTCAAATCCGGCCCGTAAGCATTTCGGAGCGCTAGAAGGACTGCGTGGCATCGCCGCGCTGATCATCGTCGTTTTCCACGTCACCTACAGATTTCCGGGCTATCTGGCAGTCGAGTTTTTCATGATGCTGAGTGGATTCGTGATGGCCCACGCCTACCTCGAAGCCCCGGCACGCCTGAACAGCGGAACATTCCTGTGGCAGCGGCTCGCGCGGCTTTATCCGCTGCATATCTTCGCCCTGCTGGCGTACATCACGTGCTACGTGTTCCGCTACCGGATCTTTCCGGAGTTCCGAGACGGCACCACCTTCACGCTCGTGCAGCAGTTGCTGCTGCTGCACAACGTGGGGCTGAATCCAACCCAGCTGACCTGGAATTTCCCGGCGTGGACCGTTTCGGTCGAGTTGATGGTCAACCTGGTCGCCTACTGCTTGCTGCCCAGGGGTGTGCGCAGCCTGTGGCTGGCGCTGGCGGTGATCCTGCTTTACACCCTGATTCTTAATTCCAGCGGCATTCTGGGCGTACACCATCAGGTCTACTGGAACTGGCTCAGCGCCGGCTTCTGCCGCGGACTCGCTGGATTCCTGCTGGGCTGGCTGATGTTCCGGGTCTGGCAACGGATTCAGGCCGTGCCGGGCAGCCGGGTGGGTTTCTCAGTGGCCGAGCTGTTCGCGCTGGGGTTGTTGGCCCTGCTGCTTGTGCGCGGACCGATGGATACGAAGCTGGATTTCGCCGCCATTCCGCTGATGGCGGGAGTGTTGTTGCTGCTCGGTCTGGAACGCGGTGTGTTGAGCTGGCTGCTGCGGGCCGCAGCGTTGCAGTATCTCGGGCGAATCTCATTTGGTCTCTATCTGCTGCACATCCCGGTGCAGGAAGTGCTGTTCCGGCTGGATCTGCACGTGCCGCGGCTGGGCTTGCTGCCATACATCCTGCTGTTGTGGAGCGTAACCATTGCCTGCGCCGCGCTCGCGCATGCCGGCGTGGAAAAACCCGCGCGCACCTGGATGCTGGGCGGAATGGAGCGCTGGCCATGGCTGCGTGCCTTGCTGAGCACCCCACCCGCGTCGGATCATCCGGCACCACGGCGGTCCGACCCGTAAGCCAGCTGTCGGACGCGGGTTCGATTTCCGCAATCCCACCAACTCAGAGCCCCACCGAAAGGTGGGGCTTTTTGTTGAGCAGCGTCCAGCTGCACCGCTTATTGGGCAGGCCGACTCGCCATCTTGATCGAATCCCATCGGTCTTTTTCGGCCTTGGCGGCACCGATATAGATGCCCACGCTCAGACCGCAGGACGTCTTGCGATCCATCCCTTCGCTGACGCCCGCGGTAATGCTCGCCGCATAGGTCTGCGCGCGTTCCTTGACGCCGATCTTGTAATCGTCGCTTGCGAGGTAGCGTTCCACTTCCTTGTACTCAGCGGCGCTCACGTACGGCTTTTCCTGCTCCAGCGCCTTGAGGCCGGTTTTCAGGCTCTTGAATTTCACCTCGGGGCAGTACGAAGCGATGAGTTCGCTGATGACTGCCGACGATGTCAGGTAGGCGCCCAGCGCAGCACCGCGCTGCTTGTCCGCATCGGCTGCGGAGGCCAGGCCCGAGAACGCCAGGGCGCCGGAGATCAGTAGCGCACGCACCGCGCCGCCGATGGATGGGGTATCGAACGCTTCTCTCACTGAGCACCTCTTGGCTGTTGCCGCCAAGGTTGCTCCAGTTCAATGGGGACTCGCAAGCACCAGCGCGATGCTGCTCCTTCAGCTGCCGGCGGTCCGCAGATCGGCCAGGATCTGCGGCAGATCGACGGTCGTGCGGATGCCTGGCGCGGCGTCGCAGACGTAGGGAATCGCGTTGACGGCGCGGTGGGCCGTGAGGCCGGGCGACACCAGCGGCCAGCGCTCGGCCGAAACCGGGAAGCGGATATCGAGCTCGACAGGCACGTCGCCTTCCACGGCGATGCGCCAGCCGTCGCTGCGCAGATCCCAGCTGGCGTCGATGTCGGTCGTGCAATACCAATTGGCGGTGAACGTCATCAGCTTCCTGCCTTTGTACAGGCCACTGACTGTCGCGCGCTGCGCGGCAACGGTGCCGGCTTCGATGACGCCGGCGGCAAGCTCGGTGCGCTTGCTGGCGAGCGCGACATCGCCGCTCGCCTCGACATCGTCGAATGACAGCCCCAGCGCTTCGGCAACAAGCTGCAGGGAAGGCGCGAAGGACTGACGCAGGTGATGCGCGCGACCGGCGTCGCGGCGCGGGTCCGGCGCCTGGCCGAAGCCCATGATCTGGAACAGCAGCTCCGGCGAATTGCGCGGCGCCAGGTTGGCGTATTCGTTGATCTGCAGATGGTCGAGGCGCCGCAGCAGCGAGGTCATGACCAGCGGCAGCGCTTCGGTCACAAAGCCCGGGCTGGCACCGGTCGCGTGGATCGACGTACCGCCGCGCGCGCAGGCCTGCTCGATGCGCTGGCGGGTCGGTGCATCCAGACCCGCGGGATTGTTGATCTCGGTGCGCGTCGTGACGATGTTGGTGCCCGACTCGAGAATCCGGCAGACGTCGTCGACGTTGAACCCCTGTTGCATGTACAGCACGCAATCGGCCTTGAGCGCGAGGATCTCGTCGAGGCTGCGCGTCGCGCGCACGCCGGTGGTGCTGAGATCGCAGAACGTGCCGGCATCCCTGCCCTGCTTGGACTCGGAATGCACGTAGAGACCGACCAGCTCCAGCGCCGGATGCTCGATGACGGTGCGCAGCGCACGCGTTCCGATGTTGCCGGTGGCCCACTGGACGACGCGGTAGCGCTTGTTGCGTGGCTTGCTCATGTTCGTTTATCCGGCCAGCTTGCCTGCCGCGAGCTCGCGCAGGTTGGCAGTCTTGATCTTGTTGGATGCGGTCATCACCAGCTCCGCTTCGTCGATGAACAGTACACGGCGCGGCACCTTGTAGCTGGACAGGCGCTCCGATGCGAAGGCGCGGATGCCCGCTTCGTCGAGCTTGGCGCCGTCATGCGCGACGATGCAGGCCACGACCATCTCGCCCAGCGTGTCGTGCGGAACACCGACCGTCGCCGCGATCTTCACGCCGGGGCACTGCGCAATGACGTCGTTGATCTCCAGTGGAGAAACGTTCGCGCCGCCGGTCTTGATGATGTCGTTGAGGCGACCCTTCCAGTGCAGGCGGCCTTCGGCGTCGATGAAGCCGCCATCGCCGGTGCGGAAGAAGCCGTCTTCGTCAAAAGTCTCCTCGACCGCCATGCGCAGGTAACCCGGCATCAGCGTCGGCCCCTTGACGGCAATCTCGCCCGCCTCGCCGAGCGGCAAGACCTTGCCGCTCAGCGGCTCGACGATGCGGATCGTATTGCCCGGCAGCGCGTAGCCATTGTTGCCGTCGGCGATCTCGCGCGGCGTGCCGCTGGGATGCACGGTGACCAACGTGAAGGTCTCGGTGCTGCCGTAAGCGGCGACCGGTTCCTGCCAGTCCGCATTGACGGTCGGATGCGTGCGCAGCGCGGCGGTCTCGCCGACATAGCGCAGCGTCGACAGCTTGGCGTTCTGCCAGCCTGGGTCTTCGACCAGCTTGCCCCATTGATGCGGCCAGGCGATCGGCAGCGTCACGCGTTCGACCTCCATCAGGCGCAGCGCTTCTCCGGCGTTGAAGGCGCTTTGCAGAATCATGCAACCGCCGGACGCGAAGGTCGCGCCGAGGGCCATGCAGAAATTGCCGGACCAGAAGAAGCCATTCGCGGTCCAGCTGCGCGCGTCGCCCTGCAGGCCGAAAATCTTCGGCCAGCGCCAGCACTGCAGCGCCGCCGCGCGGTGCGTCTGCACGATGGCCTTCGGCTTGGCGGTGGAACCCGACGAGAAGAAAACAAAGCCGCGATCGGTCGCCGCGACTTCCGCACTCATCGCTTCGACCAGCGCGGCGGACGCCAGCGGGCCCTTGAGGAAATCGTCCCAGCGTTCGATCCCGGAGCCGGCCGGCGGCTCGCCGACGCAGATCGCACGGCGCAGATACGGCAGACGCGTCGACGCGATGGGCATCTCGCCGGCGCCCAGTTCGGGGCAGATCTCGATCAGCTCGCCGGCGAAGTCGCGCGACAGGATGGAGCGCTCGAAGATCAGCAGCGAGACATCGCCGACGCGCAACATGTACTCAAGCTCGGCACCCTTCGCGAAGGTGCTCAGCGCAACGCAGGTGCCGCCGGCCAGTGCGATGCCGAACATCGACGTCACCCACTCGGCGCGGTTCGTCACCAGCAGGCCGACGCGGGTTTCCTTGGTCACGCCACGCGCCGCCAGCGCACGCGCGACCGTGAAGGCCTGTTCCCACACCTGCTGGTAGCTCATGCGCAGGACGCTGCCGTCCGGCAAGTGATAGACCAGCGCCTCCTTCGGACCGTGCGCGCTGCAGACTTCGCGCAGGAATCCGCCGAGCGTCAGGGCGCCCAGCTGTTCTTCGGCCAGCGGCTTGCCGCGGATGATGGAGTCCGTCATTGCTGATTCCTCGTGGCATGCATGCGGGCGCGCACTTCCGGCGCGAGGCCGGGAACGCCGGCTTCGAGCTGCGCCCCAAGGGTCTTGAACATCATTGCGGCGATTTCGTAGCAGCCGACGGTGTAGATGATGTCGACCAGCTGTTCGATGCTGAAATGCCCGGACAACCGCGCCCAGGTGTCGTCGGCGATGCAGGCATCGGCATGCAGCTCGTCGACGGCGCGCACCAGGTCGGCGTCGAACGGATCCCAGCCGGCCGCATCCGGCCCTTCCTGCAGGCGTTCGATGTCCGCTTCGGTCAGGCCGGCGCGCAGGCCGAGCACCACATGCTGGACGAACTCGTACTCCGAGCGCCGCAGCCAGCTGATGCGCAGGATCAGCAGCTCGCGGATGCGCTTCGAAATCGAACTCGTCACGGCGACGTGCTGATTGAACGTCAGGAAGGCGCGGGTCGCCGCCGGATGGCGCAGCATCACGCCGATGCCGTGGGTGCCGCGCGGATCGGCGCCCTGCCAGTTCTTCAGCACGAAGTCGCGCGCGCTGGGAAACGAGCTCATTGCATCGTGCGCGGCCGGATCCCAGTCCGGCGGCATCAGGGGCGCTATGCGCGCCGCGGGTTCGTTCTGCATGTCTGCATCCCTCAGCGCGGCGTCCACGCCGACGTCAGCGCGAAATCCGACAGGTACTTGGTGGAGCTCCAGCCGCCGTCGACGACGATGGTCTGGCCGTTGATGAAACTGCCGCCGGTCGAGCACAGGAAGGCGATCGTGCTGGCGACGTCATCGACGCTGCCGAGGCGCGTATGCGGCGTCATCTCGACATTCATGCGGCGGAAGCGTTCGTCCTGCAGACGGCCTTCGGTCATCGGCGTCACCGTCACGCCCGGCGCGACGGCATTGCAGCGGATGCCGGTCGCGCCGTACTGGCAGGCGATGTGCTGGGTCAGCCCGGTCAGGCCGGCCTTGGCCGCGGAATATGCACCGCCGCGCAGGCCGCCGACGTGGGCGAAGGTCGACGTCACGTTGATGATCGCGCCGTCCTTGCGCATGTGTCCGATCGCCTCGCGCGCCATGCGAAACGGCGCGCGCAGCATCAGGCCGAGGAAATAGTCGAGCGTCTGATCGTCAGTCTCGTGCAGCGGCTTGGGGCTGCCGACGCCGGCGTTGTTGACGAGAAAGTCGATCGCGCCCCAGCGCGAAACCGCGAGGTCGGCAACCTGCCTGGGCGCCGCGTCCGCGGTGAGATCGACGGCGATCGTCGCCACTCGCGCCGGATCGCCGATCGCCTTGGCCAGTTCGGCCAGGCGGGCTTCGTCGCGGCCGACGCCGACGACGGCCATGCCCATGCCGGCAAGCTTGACGGCCGTGCCGAAGCCGATGCCGCTGCTCGCGCCGGTGAGAATGGCAACCTTGAGTTCTGTGGTCATTGAAATGGATTCTTTTGGGATTTCCCAGATGCCCATGAAACTAGAAGAGCCGGCCGCCGGGGTATTGATCGGGCCGGACACAGGCTTGACTCCGGGCGACAGCCGGCTGACGCCGTCGGACACCGGGCTGTCGCCCACGATCAAGACGACCCGGGCGGCCAGACCCTAGGCTGGATGCAAATTCGAAGAGCTGCCGCAATGCAGAATGAGCTGAAAGCCGGGCGCAAACAGGTCGCGGGCCGTTGGATCCGCTGGGACGAGGCGCGCGCGCAGCAGGCCTACGCGCAAGGTCATTGGGTCCGGCAGACGCTGGCCGACGCACTGCAGAGCGCCGCGGAGCAGACGCCGCAGCGCCTGCTGATCGGTGAAGGCGACACACGCATGGATTGCCGCAGCTTGCACGCACAGGCCAGCACACTCGCCCAGGCGATGCTCGCGCGGGCGCCGAGCGGCAGCGTCGTCTCGTTCATGCTGCCGAACTGGCACGAGGCTGCGGTGATTTACCTCGCCGCGACGCTGGCCGGCATGGTCGTCAATCCGATCCTGCCGTCGCTGCGCGAGCGCGAACTGCAGTTCATCCTCAGCGACGTCGACAGTCGCTTCGTGTTCATCCCGGCGAGCTTCCGTCAGTTCGATTACGCGGCCATGCTCGGCAAGGTCGTCGCGCAGATCGAAAATCCGCCGCAGGTTGTTGTGCTTCGCGGTCCCTCCGGGCTGCACACGTCCTACGACACGATGTTGCAGCACGCCGCGCCGGCGCAGACCCTGCCGGCGCGCGATGCCGACGCCGTGCGCATGGTCATGTATACCTCCGGCACGACCGGCCGGCCCAAGGGCGTTCTGCACACGCACAACTCGCTGCATGCGCTGTTGTGCCAGCTGCGCGATCACTGGCTGGTCGATGTCGGTGACAAGTTCCTCGTGCCCTCGCCGATCGCCCACATCGGCGGTTCGATTTACGCCTTCGAGGCGCCCCTGCTGCTCGGCAGCAGCGCGATCGTCATGGAACGCTGGGATGCCGACGAAGCGGTGAAGATCATCGACGCCGAGCGCTGCACACACATGGCCGGCGCAACACCGTTTCTCGAACAATTGCTCGCGGCGGCTCGCCGCGCCGGCACGCGCCTGCCAAGCCTCAAGGTCTTCATCTGCGGCGGCGCCTCGGTGCCGCCGTCGCTGATCCGCGCGGCGAAGGATGGCTTCGAGCGCGCGGTCGTCACGCGCGTCTACGGCTCGACCGAAGTGCCGGTGACGACGGTCGGCGCGACACTGCCGGGCGAATCGCAATACGCCGCCGATACCGACGGTCGCGGCGGCTACGCCGAGATCAAGCTGGTCAATCACGGCTCGGCGCCAACCGGCGAAGGAGAAGTCTGCGCGCGCGGGCCGCAGATGCTGGCCGGCTATCTGCACGTCGAGGACGAAGCGGCGGCTTTCGATGAGGACGGCTATTTCCGCACCGGCGACATCGCGCGCTTCAAGGACGAGCGGTATCTGGTCGTCACCGGTCGCGCCAAGGACATCATCATCCGCAACGGCGAGAACATCTCGCCCAAGGAAGTCGAGGACCTGCTGATCGGGCATCCGCAGATTGCCGAGATCGCGATCGTCGGCCTGCCCGATGCGCGCACCGGCGAGCGCGCCTGCGCGGTCATCGTCGCCAAGCCCGGCCTTGCAGGTCCGGACGTCGCTAGTCTCGGCAGCTTCCTGAAGCAGCTCGGCGTCGCGATGTTCAAGGCGCCGGAACAGGTCGTGCTGTGGGATGCGCTGCCGAAGAACGATGCCGGCAAGGTGCTCAAGCATCAAATTCGCGCGGCATTGCTGCAGCGGCAGAATTAATCAAACCGTCATTCCCGCGAAAGTGGGAATCCAGGGCGGAGAGCGCTGCTGTGCATTCCTTGGATTCCCGCTTTCGCGGGAATGACGAGCTCAGAGCGACCTTGCACTGCCTTCTGCGCTGGGTCATCCTCGCCGCGTGCAAGCCCGCAAAGCTTCAATCCCCCCGACGCCAGCGCCTGACACTGCCGCAACCGACGGCGGACTGGACGATGCGCATGCCATGGTGCGCGTCGATGCGCTGCGCAAGTTCAGCGAGGTTGTCAGCGCCATCGGCGGCGATCCGTCCGCGCTGCTCGCCAAGGCGAATATCGAGCCGGCCGTGCTCGACAATCGCCACGCACTGATTCCCTATCGCACGCTGGTGCAACTGCTCGAACGCAGCGCCGACGAACTGGCCTGCCCGGATTTCGGCCTGCGCCTGGCCGCCGCGCAGGATGGCCTCAAGGTGCTCGGCCCGCTGGAATTCGCGATGCGCAACTCGCGCACGCTGCGCGAAGCCTTCAGCTACTGCGGCGAGCACCTGCAGGTCTACAGCACCGCCTCGCAGATGCGCAGCCAGCCCGGCCCGCGCGAGGGCGAGCAGTTCTTCCGCTACGAAATTCTGCTGCCGAAGATTTCCGAGCATCTGCAGGCGACCGAGCGCGCGCTGCTGCTCGCCCAGCATGTAGCCCTGCATGTGACCGCAGGCCGGATCGGTGCGCGCGAGGTCTGGTTCAGCCATGAGCCGCTGTCGTCGATCTCGATCTACCACCAGTACTTCCGCATTCCGGTGCGCTTCGGCCAAGCGATGGACGGCCTGCTGTTCAGCGATCAGGATCTCGACGCCGAGATTCCGGATGCCGATCCGCAGCTTTACGAACTGGCTTCGGATTTCATCGAGAATCGCTTTCCCGCCGAAGAGTCCGTGCTCAGCTCGCGTATGCGCGGCATCGTCGAGCGTCTGGTGCTCGACGGCGGCTGCACTTACGAAGGCGTGGCCTCGATGCTCGGCATGCATCCGCGCACGCTGCAGCGCCGGCTCAAGGCCGAAGGCGCCTCGTTCGAGGCGATCAAGGACAGCGTGCGCCGCGACATTGCGCAGCGCTACCTGAAGCAATCCAGCGTTCCGCTGATCCAGATCGCCCGACTGCTCGGCTACGCCGACACTTCGGCGCTGTCGCGCAGCTGCTTCCGCTGGTTTGGCGCGTCACCGCGTCAGCTGCGGCTGGGTGGCGACGGCGACGAGTAGGCGTCGTCTCCGACATCGCGCGGTCGATTGCCACCTCTTCCGTCATTCCCGTGAAAGCGGGAATGACGGATTAACCCCCTTCAAACCGCCCCATGCTGTGTCGCAGCATCGACCTGCCTGCCTTTACAGGCGCGCCTCACTCGGCAACAATGAACATCAGTGTTGAATAGTTGATATAAGCCGCTCAAGCGGATATCAGTCGACGAGGAGAAGTGCATGAGTTCGGTCGATTCGATGGCGACTTTGCGCAAGCCGGCCGGGCGCGCGACGCAGGCGGCGGCGAAACGGCCGACGATGCAGCTCGGCGCCATTCGCAGCAGCGCACTCTGCAGGTTCAAGGAGATCGTCAGCGCACTGGGCGGCGACACGATCGCGCTGCTGCGCCAGGCGGACATCGCCCCCACCGCGCTCGGCGACGACAAGGCGACGATTGCCTTCCCTGATCTCGCCCAGCTCCTGGACGCCGCCGCCGAGCAGCTCGAATGCTCCGATCTCGGCATGCGCCTCGCGACCGCTCAGGCCGCTGCCGGCGCGACGAAGATTCTCGGCCCGATCGGGGTTGCGTTGAGCAATGCGCCGACGCTGCGCAGCGCACTGCAGTATTTTGCCGATCACAGCCAGGCCTACAACGGCGCCATGCGCCTGTACCTGGATCAGCTGCCGGACGACGGTCGGACGTTCCTGCTGGTCGAGCATATTGCCGCCGTGCCCGGCGCACAGCTGCAGGCAACCGAGCATGCACTGACCTTGCTGCATCAGGTCTGCGCGGCGATCGGCAACGGCCGCATGCGCGCCACCGAAATCTGGTTCAGCCACGAGGCGAGTGCGCCGCAGGCGGTCTACCGCAGCCATTTCAGCGCGCCGCTGCGCTTCGGCCAGAGCATGAGCGGCCTGCTGTTCGACGAGAAGGATCTCGATCAGCCGCTGCCCGATCGCGATGCCCAGCTTCACGAGATCGCGACCAGCTACATCGACCAACGCTTCCCCGCCGTCTCGCGCAGCCTGAGCTCGCGCGTGCGCATCCTCATCACCCATCTGCTCGCCGAAGGCGGCTGCACGCACGAGCGGGTTGCCGCCGGGCTCAATCTGCATCCGCGCACCCTGCAGCGCCGCCTGCGCGACGAAGGCGAATCCTTCGAAGCGATTCGCGATCAGGTCCGCCGCGACGTCGCGCTGCGCCATCTCGCGCAATCGAACGTGTCGCTGGTGAAGATGACCGAAATTCTCGGCTACTCCGAAACCTCCGTGCTGTCGCGCAGCTGCACACGCTGGTTCTCGGCATCGCCGCGCCAGCTGCGCAAGGGACAGAGCAACGCATCGGCCAAGGCCGCGTTGTGCGTCGACGAAGCCGTCAGCTGATCCAGCCCCTCAACAGAGACCTTACGCATGTCGCAGTCGTCCGGGCGTTATCGCGCCGCAAGAGCACCGAGTCTCGCTGAAGGCTGGACACTGAAGAGCCTGACGCCGCCGAGCCGCCTGTTCGGCGCCAATGGCCTGCGCACCGGCCCTGATGGCCGCATCTACGTCGCGCAGGTTTCGGGCAGCCAGATCAGCGCGGTGGATATCGCAACCGGCGCGGTTGAGGCGATCAGCGCCAAGGGCGGCGACATCATCGCGCCCGACGATCTGGCCTTCGACGCCAGCGGCAATCTGTACGCAACCGAAGTCATGGACGGTCGCGTCAGCGTGCGCAATCGCGCCGGCCAGACGCGCGTGCTGCGCGACGACATGCCCGCCGCCAACGGCATCACCGTTCATCAGGACCGCCTGTTCATCGGCGAGTGCCGCATCGGCGGGCGCCTGCTCGAGCTCGACTTGAATGGCGGCGAGCCGCGCGTGTTGCTCGCCGATGTGCCGATGCCCAATGCGATGGAAGTCGGCCCGGACGGTCTGCTGTATTTCCCGGTCATGGGCACCAACGAGATCTGGCGCATTCATCCCGACGGCGGCGCCGTCGAGAAGGTCGCCGGCGATCTGGGCGTGCCGGATTCGGTGAAGTTCGACTCGCGCGGGCAGATCGTCTCGACCCAGGTCCATAGCGGCCAGGTGCTGCGCATCGATCCGCGCAATGGCGAGCGCAGCGTGCTCGCCCAGCTCGATCCCGGCCTCGACAATCTGACGATCGTCGGCGAACGGCTGTTCGTTTCCAGCTTCACCGGCCAGATCACCGAAATCGGCGGCAAGGGCGAGGTCAGCAGCCTGCTCGCCGGTGGTCTCAACGGTCCGCTCGACGTGACGGTCGACAGCCGCGGCGCGATCTACGTCGCCGACGGTGCGCATCTGTTCCAGCTGCAGAACGGCGCGCTGAAATCGGTCGGCATGATGTTCAGCCCCGGCTTCCCGGGTTACATCCGCGGCGTCCGCGCGGTGGGCGATGGCGAGCTCATCGTCGCGACCGCCGGCGGCCAGGTCGCGCGCTACAAACCGGCGCAGGGCGAAAGCGAAGTGCTGGCGCAGGGCTTCGACCAGCTGTACGGCATCGACGTCGGCGCCGATGGCCGTGTGGTCGTCGCCGAGCTCGGCACCGGCCGGCTGCTGTCGATCCGTGGCGGCCAGACCGAAGTGCTGGCATCCGACCTGCGCGATCCGGTCGGCGTTGCGCTCGACACCGACGGCCACTGCTTTGTCTCGGAAGCCGGCGGCGGTCGTGTCGTCAAGGTTTCCGGCGCCCGTGTCGAGACCGTGATCGACGGCCTGAAGCGCCCGCATGGCGTGCTGGTGCGCGATGGTCAGCTGTATGTCGTCGATGCCGGCGCGCAGGCCTTGATCGCCGTCGATCTGAAGACCGGACAGCGCAGCGTCATCGCCAGCGACCTGCCGGTCGGCGTGCCGGCTGGCGTGGTTGCCAAGCCGCTGCGTGGATTCCCGCCGTTCACTGGACCGATGGGGCCGTTTGCCGGCATCGCCGCCGGCGCGGATGGCACGCTGTATCTGTCGGCGGATGCGGAAGGCAGCATCCTGGCACTGCGGCGGATCTAAGGTCCGTAGTCCGTAGGATGGGCTGAGCATCGCGAAGCCCATCGTTTCGCAGCCGCATCGCCCTCCGATGGGCTGGGCTGCGCTGCGCTTAGCCCATCCTACGAAAATACAGTGAAACAAAAAAAGCCCGCCGATCGGCGGGCTTTTTTTATCAAGCCATGAAGACTACTGCGCAGCTGCCGCCGCACCGAAGTTGAACTTCAGACGCGCACCGATCATGCGCGGCGTACCCAGTGCACGCGATTCGTAAGCCAGCAGGTTGTAGGTGCCGCTGGTGTAGGTCACGTACTGCTCGTCGAGGACATTGGTCGCGAACGCGGTGACGTCCACCGGCGAACCGAAGATGCCGGTCCAGCCGAGGTTGAGGTTGAGCAGCTCGAATGCGTCGAGCAGGCCGAACGGACCCGAGCTCGTCGCAGCCGAGCGCTGTTCGCCGATGTACGAGTACGTTGCACCGGCAAAGATCTGGCCCCATTCCGACGGCACCGGCAGATCCCAGTTCAGCGAGGCGACATAGGTCTGCTTCGGCGCGTACGGCAGCTCGTCGCCGACATCGGCGATCGGCGTCACCGATGCCCCGGCGATACCGCCGCCGGCTTCGCCGACACGACCGGTCAGGTCTTCCTGCTCGAGCAGTTCGGTATCGAGGAAGGACATCGCCAGCGCAAACGACAGATTCTCGAGAACCTGCAGATAGAGATCGGCTTCGACACCCGCGATGCGCGACTTGCCGGCGTTGACGATCGTCGTCGTCTGCGTCGACGTGTTGGAGATGTAGCCGAGCTGCAGCTGCTGGTTGGTGAAGTCGTTGTAGAACAGCGCCATGTTGAAGCGGCCCGGGATGAAGCCTTCGAACTGCGTCTTCAGGCCGAGCTCGTAGGTATCGACCTTCTCGGGCTCGAAGGTATCGACGCCCGGATCGGCCGCCGGGATGACGCTGCCCTGGCGATAGCCGCGCAGGTACTTGGCATAGATCATCTGGCCTTCGAACGGCTTCCAGTCGAATTCGACGAGGCCGGTCGGCGCCTTGCTGCTGACTTCCGGCGTGACAACCTGCAGGCTCGGTCCCAGCGGCACGTTCAGCAGCCAGGTGTAGCGGGTCTTCTCGCCGTAGGCCTCGGTGTGATCCCAGGTGTAGCGCAGGCCGCCGGTGAAGCTGAATTCGTCGCTGAAGTGGATGGTGCCCTGTGCATACGCCGCGCGATTCAGGTATTCGGTCTTGTAGGCCTGGACCAGCACGCCGCCGACGACGCCGCCGAGCGGGTCGTAGCAGTTGAAACCGGACGCGGGGCCTTCAAGCGAAGCCATCTCGCAGGAGATCAGGCCGGCGGAGTTGTTGCCGGAGAAACCGTCGGGACGGCTGTTCTCGTAGTACACGCCGCCCTGCCAATCCAGCCCGCCGTCGAACGACGTGCCCTGCAGCTGCAGTTCGGCGACATAGGTTTCCTGGCTGGTGACCGGCCAGTCCGGATTGGCGACCGACACGCCGGTCTTGAACTCGCGGCTCGGATCCGGATCAAGCGGAATCGGGCCGATGAGCGGCAGCGTCAGCAGCGGCACGTTGTAGCGGAACTGGGTGCCGAAGATGTCCGAGCCGTTTTCGGTGTGCAGATGCGCGTAGGCGAGGATGTTCTTCAGCGTGACGTCGTCGCTGAGCTCCCAGCTCAGGGTGTTGATCAGGCGCTTTTCCTTGATGTTCGTCATCGGCGACTTGATCGTGCTGACGACATCGTAGAAGCCGTTCTGGCCGGCAGCGGCCTGGCGGTCGAGCTGGGCCTGGCAGGCCGGATAGTGCAGCGTGCCGGAGAACTGCAGGAAGAATCCGCCGGTGAGGTAGTCCTCGTTGCAGGCGTACAGCTGCGAGCTGTAGCCGGTGCTCTCGGAATCGATGTACGACAGGATCGTGTAGTTCTCGACGGCGTCGCTGACGTTCCAGATCGTGCTGAGGCGCGCGGACGTGTAGTCGACGCTGCCGAGCTGGCTGGCGCCGATGTTGACGATGTTGTTCAGGTGGCCTTCGCGCTGGTTGCGATCGACGCCGAGGCGGAACTTGAAGTCTTCGCTCACCGGCACGTTGATGACCGCCTGCTGGCGCTGCATTTCCCACTCGCCGCCCGACAGTTCGACGTAGCCCTCGAACTCGTCCTTCGGCCGGTTCGGCACCAGCAGCACCGCGCCGCCCGTCGTGTTGCGGCCGAACAGCGTGCCCTGCGGGCCCTTCAGCACCTGCACGTTGGCGAGGTCGAACAGCGCACCCGGGCCGGCACCGTCGCCGGAGGTCTGCGAGCTCTGGCCGCGCGGCGCGACAACTTCGGCCATGTACGTGGCGACCGAGGCGGTCGTGCGCAGTTCCTGCGTGAAGCCGCGGATCGAGAACGTCGCGTTGTCGGCGCCGAAACGGGTGTTGGTCGACAGCGACGGCGTCTGCGTCGCGAGGTCGGCGGAGTTGGTGATGTTGGCGTTGGACAGCTGCTTGCCGTCGAACACCGTGATCGAGATCGGTACGTCCTGCACGCTTTCCTCGCGGCGCTGCGCGGTCACGATGATCTCTTCGATGACGCGGCTGCGCGGCGCGGGTGCGGCCAGGGTATCCGGCGCCGGGGCATCCGGCGGCAGTTCGATGACATCGACCGGCGCACCGGCGGCGGCCGGAGCCGGTTCGCTCGGCGCCGCCGGAGCGGGTTCGGCGACGGCATCGACCGGTGTATCGGAAACTTCAGCGGCGGATTCGGCCGGAGCCGCGGCGGGCGCGGCAGCGGCAGCCGGTGCCGACGTCGGGGCCGAGGCTGCCGGCGCCGGCGAAGACGCCGGGGTTTCCGCGATCGAGTCGAGGAATGCATCGAAATCGCTGTCGCCGCCCGAGGGCGCCGGCGTCGCGGTCTGCGCCGCTGCAGTCAGGCTGAGCCCGAGGCTCATGCCGGCAAGCAGACTTGCAGCCGCTGCGTTGATCACTTTTTTCATCTATCTCCCCCTGCATTCGGCCGGCATTCCAAGGGGAATGCCGACGCTAGGTAAGCCCGCGGACCGGCCACAAAGACCCCGACACGCGTGCCGCCCGTCAACACTGATGACGTATGCGCTCAAACTAACGGCGCGACGACCTTCAATTCTTGACCCGGTGCGACAATGTCACGCCACAGCGCGACGCCACCCGGCCTGTCGAAATCGCACTGCAGCATTCGCTGCCGCGGAAACAACAACGACGCGGCACCGGTCGGTCCGGTTTCGCGTCGCGTTACTGCTGCAATCGAGACTAGGGTTGTCCCGCCGGTACCGCAACGCGGCGTACTCGGCGGGACAACTGAGACTGCAAGACAAGGCAATCGCCCGGTCGATCCAGCTCGAACCCTTACGGCAGCTCGACGATGCCGCCGCCGAAGGCCGAGGTTTCGCCGGTCTGCGTCGTTGCGAGCTGCTTGATCTCGACCAGCTTCTTGCCGCCTTCCTCGAACTTGCGGATGACTTCGCCGTTGATGAACACGGTGTCGCCTTCCGGGTTGTGACGGCGGATCTGGCAGTGGCTGCTGCGCAGGAAGCCGGCATCGCCCTGCCAGTTGGTCAGGTGATGCGTCAGCCACGAGCAACGCTCCGGACCGTAGTCGTAGGCGCCCGGCGTACCGACCTTGAGCGCGAACTCTTCTTCCCAATGCACGCGTTCCGGGCAGTCCGGAATGTTGAAGCGGTTCTTGATACCCAGCCCCGGATGCTTGTGGTGCTGCTGCCAGGCCAGCTTGTTGGCGCGGATGTACAGACCGCCCCAGCCCTGCGCGTAGCAGATGAAGCCGGTGACCGTCATCGGACCCTTGACCATCTGCGGCAGCTTGTCGCCGACCTGCACGTCCTTCCAGTAGCGCGGCTTGGCGCCCTGCACTTCTTCCTTGGCGTACAGCTCGAAGATCTTGGCCAGCTCTTCTTCCGTGTACTTCTTCGGCTCGCGGGCCTTGACCTCGGTGTACTTGGTGCCCTTCTCGCGCGCGGTGTCGCGGTCGGTGCGGAAGCACCAGCTGTCGGCCTCGGACACGAGGTCGCCGCTCTGGTTGTAGAACTTGACGTTGTAGATCTGCTGGAACGAGCGACCGGCGAACTTGGTCTGATGCTCGATCAGATCCTTGAGCTTGGCTTCGGTCGTGATCGTGTCGTTGCGCAGCACCGGCTTGTGCCACTGCCAGTTGGCGCCGGCCCACATCGCGTGCGTGCCCGACAGGCCGCCGACGTAGCCGGAGATGATGCGGCTGGTCGTGAACAGGAAGCTCGGCAGCGCAACGAGCGTGCCGAAGCGCGACTTCGCCGCGTACTCCGGATCGCACCAGAGCGGATTGTCGTCGCCGATGCCGTGCGCGTAGTGACGGATCGCGTCGCGCGTAGCCTCGTAGTTCCAGGGTTCGACGGTATCGGTGATCGCCACGCCGATGCGCTTGCGCAGCTCTTCGAGGCCCTTGTCGGTGATCTTCGGGAACAGATTTACATCGTTGGACATGTCGTCTTCTCCTTGGAAACTTAAGCAGCAGCGGCGCTGGCGGCGTTCTCGCGATCGCGCAGCACCTTGCGGTTGACCTTGCCGGCCGGGGTTTTGGGCAGCTCTTCGACGATGGCGATCTGGCGCGGGAACTCGTGCTGGCTGAGGCGCTCGCGCGTGAAGTCCTGCAGTTCACGGACGAAAGCCTCGTCGCTCGGCCGCGGCGTGACGACGAAGGCCTTGACGACCTGACCGCGCAGCGCGTCCTTGACGCCGATGACCGCGGCTTCGCGCACGTCGGGATGCTTGAGCAGCACGTTCTCGATCTCGACCGCGCTCATCGTCCAGCCGGCGGAGATGATCACGTCGTCGGCGCGGCCGCCGTGGTAGAGATAGCCGTCCTCGTCGATCCAGCCGAGATCCTTGGTCGGGACCCACTGCCCGCGCCGCAGCAGCTTGAGTTCGCCGACCTGGCGCGGTGCGCAGGGCTTGCCGTTCGGGTCCTGCACTTCGACGGTCTGGCCGGGAATCGCCTTGCCGAGCGAGCCCGGCTTGACCGTGAAATCCGCCGCGCCGGGATAGTTGACGAGCACGACACCGATCTCCGTCGTGCCGTACATGCTGCAGACCGGTCGGCCGAACAGCTGCTCGGTGAATTCCAGCGTCGCCGGGTCGATCGGCTCGCCGGTGTACGACAGCTTCTGCAGCTTGAACTTAAACCTCGAAGCCTCACCGGTCGCTTTCATCATCCGGTAGTGCGTCGCCGCGGCGGACAGGTTGGTGATGCCGTAGTCCTGCAGCGCCTGCAGCAGACGTAGCGCGGCGAACTTGCCGGACATCGTGCCGGTCGTCACGCCCAGAGACAGCGGCGCCAGCGTGCCGTGCCACATGCCGTGGCCCCAGGCCGGCGACGACGGGCAGAAGAAATCGTCCTGCGGCCGCACGCCGGTGCCGTACAGCGCGGCAAGCGCGAGCACGACGATGGACTTGTGATTGTGCTTGACCGCCGCCGGCAGCTCGCGCGTCGTGCCGGAGGTGTACTGGAAGGCGGCGAGGTCATCGGCCTTCGTACTCGTCTTGAACGTGTCCGGATAGGCCTTCAGCGCGTCGAACAGCGAATCGTCGGCGACGACCACGCGGGTGTTCGCCGCAGCTTTCGCCATCTCGGCTTTTTCGGTGTTGGTGACCAGGATCACCGGATTGCAGTCCGCCACGCGCAGCTGCAGACCTTCCGGGCCGAACAGCGTGAACAGCGGCACGCTGATCGCGCCCATCTTCATCGCGCCGAACATCGCCGTGTAGAACGCCAGCGACGGATCGAGCATGAAGGCGACGCGATCGCCCGGCTTGACGCCCTGCGCGACCAGCCAGTGGGCGAAGCGGCTCGACCAGGCCGACAGCTCCTTGAAACGGATGATCTCGTCGTGGCCGTCCGCATGCGCAACCCGCACGGCGATCCGCTGCGCATCACCGGCATGGCGGTCGACGCACTCGTGGGCAATGTTGAACGACTCCGGCGACCCGTCGAACAGCGCCCAGACTGCCTGCATCGAATAAAGCCGCTGGGCGTCCGCGTAGCTCGTGTAGTCGGTCAGCTTGCTCATCAGATTTCCGAAAGATCCCCGGCGCGGAATCACGCCAGGCCGGCATCAGAACAGAGCCGGTCAGTTGTTGTCAATGCGCAACTATTGTTTTATATATACAACAACTGTCGAATTGCCGGTCGCCGACGGAAAGGCATAATCAGGACCGGTTTCTTGCTTGCAGGCTTGCCGCCATGAATCGCCAGATCGATGCCGCAATGGATGTCGAAGCCGAAGTGAACGTGCCGAGCGCGCTCGTGCAGCTCGTCCACTATCGCTTCGGCGAGCCACCGCACAGCGTGCTGCGGATGGAAGACAGGATTCGCGTCGAGCTGTGCCTGGGCACGCGCCATCGCAGCGCACGCGCCTGCTTCGCGGACCGCTGGAATACCGAACGTTACGAACGCATCGGCGATCTTTTCGTGCTGCCGCCGACGATCGACATGAACGTGCGCAGCGACGAGGCCAATCCGCTGTACTCGGTGCTGTGCCAGCTCGAGCTCGGCCCGGTCGTGTCGCTGTTCGAGGAGCTGCCGGAGCTGACCGACCACTTCCTGCTGACCGGCCTCGATATCCGCGATGCCAACCTGCGCCAGTTGATGCTGCGCGTCGCCGATGAAACGCGGCATCCGGGCTTTGCCAGCAACGTCATGATCGAGGCGATGGTCACGCAGATCAGCGTCGAGCTGCTGCGCTACGGCGGCGCCCTGCCCGGCCGCCTGCCGCAGCGCGGCCTGGCGGAATGGCAGCTCAAGCGCATCGATGAACGCGTGCAGGAAATCCGTAAGGCGCCGACGCTGGAAGAGCTCGCCGGCCTGTGCCGGCTTTCGGTGCGCCAGCTGACGCGCGGCTTCCGCCTGGCGCGCGATTGCTCGCTGGGCGCGTATGTGGCCAGCAGCCAGATGGCGCATGCGCGCGCGATGCTCGCCGCCGACGACAGCGTGACGAACATCGCGGAGACCCTCGGTTTCTCGTCGTCCTCCAACTTCTGCTACGCCTTCCGTCGCGCCGCCGGCATGACGCCGACGCAGTACCGGCAGACGCTGCCGCCGCATTACGCGGCCACCAGCGAAGCCTCGGCGGTCGGACGTCTGCGGACCATGGCCGCATCTCAACGCGCTGACCGGAATTCATCGTAGACAGCCCGGCGACCCGCCCCTAAGTTGCTGGCACACCGGAATGTAGCGCCGGTCACGCCGTGCCGATGGGGGATGCAATGAATAGAACCCAGCTGACCAAGTGGGTCTCAGCCGCAATGCTGTTGCTGTGTTCGCCGCTCACGCTCGCCCAGACGGGCTCTGACGATGATCTGCTGGACCTGCTCTCGCAGATCGAGCCCGAAACACCGGCCGTACCGGCAGCATCGCCCGCACCTGCCGGCGAGCCGAGCAAGCCGACACCCACCGCGACACCGGCCAGCGAGGCGGTTGCGCCTTACGACGTGATTCCGCTGCCGCAGACCGCGCAAGCGCTACCGACGCCAGCCGCGCCGCCACCGCGCGCATCGATCGAGGAGATCGTCGTCACCGCGCGCCGCACCGCTGAGAACCTGCAGGACGTGCCGGTCGCCATCGCCGCAATGAGTGCGGACGATCTGAAGCGCGACCAGATCAACAGCCCGCAGGATCTGCAGGGCCGCGTGCCGTCGCTGATCGTCGGCAGCAACAGCCAGATGCGCAACACGGAAACGCCGGCGATCCGCGGCCAGGGTGCGCAGTTCGGCGCCAGCCCCGGCGTCATCATCTATCTCGGCGAAGTGCCGGTGCCGTCCGATCCGGTCGCCAACTACCAGGGCGGTCCCGGCAAGTTCTTCGACCTGGGCAACGTGCAGATCCTCAAGGGCTCGCAGGGCACGCTGTTCGGCCGCAACACGACGGGCGGCGCGCTGCTGCTGGAGCCAGCAAAACCGCAGGACGGTTTCTCCGGCTCGCTGCGCGCCGGCGCACTGGCCTTGTCCGGCGGTGACAACCTGACCGGCCACTCCTACGAAGCGGTGCTGAACACGCCGATCGTCGATGAAGTGCTGCTGGCGCGCTTCGGCGGCCAGGTCTACCAACGCGACGGCTTCACGAAAGATGTCGTCACCGGCAAGGACTACGACAGCAAGAATTACTGGACCGCACGCGCCGGCCTGCTGTGGCGGCCCGGTGCCCGCGTCGAAAACTACCTGATGGGCTACTGGTCCGACAGCGACGACAACGGTACGGCCACCGTCATCGAACGCGTCAACCGCGAAGGCCTCAATCGCGCGATTCCCGGCGCGGTCGGCCTCGGTGCGCTGACGCAGATCATTCCCGGCATAGATCTCGCGCAGATCGGCAACCTCGGCTGCCTGACGCTGAACTTCTTCGGCCCATCGACCAACTGCGGGCAGGACATCGTCGACGAGCAGGCGGCGCGCGGCAACCGCAGCGTCCAGCTCAGCGGCGATCCGAACGACCTGCTCGAGACCGGCGGCGTCATGGACAAGCTGAGCTTCGAGCTCAGCGATGCACTGACGCTCGTCAACATCGCCAGCTACTCGACGTTCAAGCATTCCTACCGCTGGGATCTCGACGGCTCGCGCGCCGCCTTCAACGAGTTCGTCAATCCGGACGACCTGCTGCAGGCCGATGTGCAGACCTTCACCGAGGAGCTGCAGCTGCAGGGCACCGCGCTGGACGGCGCGCTGAAGTACGTCGTCGGCGCCTATTACGAGGACACCGACGCGGTCGGCCGCATCGTCGCGGTGTCGCTGCTGTTCGTCGACGTCGACCAGCAGTACGACCAGAGCAAGCAGTCCTTCGCGCCGTTCGTGCAGGGCACCTACGATCTCGGCAACCTCTTCGAGTCGATGTCCGGCCTGAATCTGACGCTGGGCGCGCGCCATACCCGCGACAAGACGACCGGTTCCGCGTCGATCACGCAGCTGGCGCTCGGTCTGGTGCCGCTGGTCGACAAGAGTTTCGATGCCGAGGTCGAGAGCTCCGAGTGGACCTGGACCGCGGGCCTCGACTATCGCCTCGATACCGAGAACAGCGGCAATCTCATCTATGGCAAGGTCAGCCGCGGCTACAAGACCGGCGGCTTCGCACCGATCTCGGTCAACCCGGACCGCTACACCTACGATCCGGAATTCGTCACCAACTACGAGATCGGCCAGAAATCCGACTTCACGATCGGCGCGATGCCGGTGCGCCTGAACTCGGCGATCTACTACACCGACTACACCGGCCTGCAGAAGGCCGGTATCGACGCCTACGTGCCGCCGAACTCGGTCAACCCGGTGCCGCAACTGGGCCAGTCGATCTTCAATGTCGGCAGCGCCTGGGTCGCCGGCTTCGAGATGGACCTGACGATCCAGCCGGCCGAAGGCTTCACCTTCGTCGGCACTTACGGTTACACGCGTGCCGAGTACACGAAGTTCGAGCTGGACTACACCGGCGCGACGCCGCAGCTCGATTGCACGGGCGAGGAAATCCAGGCCGGCAACAGCATCGAGCTGAGCTGCATACCGTTCCAGTCGACGCCCGAACATCAGTTCAGCCTGTCGGGTCGCTACCTGCTGCCGCTCGATCCCGCGCTCGGCGATGTCGAGACCGCCCTGACCTACACCTGGACCGACACGCAGTACAGCGGGCAGTCCTCGCCGCCCGAAGGCGAGCCCGGCGCCTATCTGCCCGTTGCGCGCCTGCTCAACGCGAGTGTCAGCTGGAGCGGCATCTTCGGCTCCCGCTTCGACGTGCAGCTGTTCGGCACCAATCTGACCAACGAGATCTACCGCATCTCGAACAGCAACCAGTGGAACCTGACGTACTTCCAGAGCTCGATCTATTCCGAGCCGCGGATCGTCGGCTTGAACCTCGCCTATCGCTGGGGCGAATGAATGGATCACTGCAAATCCGTAGCTCGGGTGCAAGCCGGGATTCAGCGCTCGCTGCCAAGCAACAGCCCCGGATTTCACCCGGGCTACGGGTCATGAACGACCAGTGCGATGAGAGAATTCCTGGGGAATCCAATGCGTAGAGTCGATGGCGAGATCATCCTGTTCTGGGCGCTGCCGTTCCTGGCCCTGAGCTGGCTGCTGGTCTTCGTTTTCTTTCCCGGCTTTCATGCGCCGATGGCGCCGACGATGTCGGCCGAGGAAGTGGCGGCCTTCTATCGCGATCCGCAAAACCTGCCGGGCATCCGCTACAGCATGATCGCGTTCAACTGGTTCGCGATCGGCATCGTCGTATTCCTCGCGCTGATCGTCATGCAGATCAAGCGCATGGCGCATCGCACGCCGATCCTCGCCTATTGCTATCTCGGCTGCGCAACCGGCGGGCCGGTGCTGTTCTTCATCGCCGACCTGTTCTGGCTGCTCGCCGCGTTCCGCCCGGAGCGCGATCCGCAATTGACGCTGCTGTTCAATGACATCGCCTGGATCACGTTCACCGGCCAGGTCGGCTTCATCGTCGCGCAGTGCCTGTTCCTCGCGCTGGCGATCTTCCTCGACCGCCAGCCACGGCCGGTCTTCGCGCGCTGGGTCGCCCATTTCAACCTGGCGATCGCGGTTGCCGTCGCGCCGGCGGCGTTCGTCGCGACGACGCTCGAAGGTCCGCTGGCCTGGGACGGCCTGCTGTCGTTCTGGGTGCGCAACGGCGCGATCGGCCTGTGGCTGATCGTCATGACGCTGGTGATGGGCCGCACGTTGCTGCGCCAGCGTGCGCAGGTCGGCGCATGAGCAGCACGAGCCTGCCGCTGCCCGCACGGCCGACCGGCACCTGGAATCGCGTCGTCTGGCACTGGCGCCACGATCCAAAGATCGAGCTGTGGATCATGTGGTGGGCGATGGTCGCCTTCTACCAGGTCTTCGGCATCGTGTTCTGCCTGATGACCAAGGTCATGCCGCCGCCGAAACCCTGGTGGGACCACGCGCGCATCGTCCAGTACTTCAGCGACAACCACGACGGCCTGGTCTGGGGCTTCGGCATCATCTTCCTGATCGCCGGCATCACCGCGTCGGCGAACGCGCTGATCGGCTACTCGATGCGGCGCATGTCGGTCAGCCGCGTGTTTGGCTACAGCTACATCGCGATCTACTCGCTGAGCGCGCTGCCCGGCATGCTGCTGGCGGCGATCTTCCTGACCGTCGGCGCGCTGCGCCCGGACCGCGACCCGGCAATCCTCAGCTGGCTCTACGACGCCGCGTTCATGACCTTCGTCGGCACGATGGGCGTGTTCCTGATCGGCACCGCGGTGTGGATGCTCGCGATCCTGCTCGACAAGAACCGCGTGTTCCCGCTGTGGTTCGGCTACATGAACATCTGCAACCTGCTGACCGAAGTTGTCGTCGCGCCGGTGTGGATCTTCCACGAAGGCCCGTTCGCCTGGAACGGCGTCATCACGTTCTGGGTCGATACGCTGGTGTTCGTCGCCTACACCGCCGCGTTCATCACGCTGCTGCGCCGCCTGATCCTGCGCGACGACCTCGGTGACGGTCCGCTGCCCGAACTGCCGGCACGCGCTTGAGGACCGCCGCATGACCAGCGCCACCATCGCCAGCACGACACCCGCCGAAGGCTATATCCCCGGCCAGCGCGACATCTGGATGTTCGTGATGTTCGAAGCCGTCGTGTTCGGCAGCTACTTCGCGATCTACATGCTGTACCGCAGCTGGGACTCCGCGCTGTTCCTCGATTCCCAGCAGCAGCTGAGCCAGAACCTCGGCGTCGCCAACACCGTGATCCTGCTGATCAGCTCCTGGCTCGCGGCGCGCGCGGTGCAGGCCTCGCGCGACGGGCAGTTCCAGAGCGCGCAGACCTTTCTGGCCGGCACGATCGCCTGCGGACTGCTGTTCGTCGCCTGCAAGCTGCTGGAGTGGTCGCTGAAGATCGATGCAGGCTTCGAGTTCTCGACCAACCGCTTCTTCTCGTTCTACTACTTCCTGACCGGCATCCACGTTGTGCATGTGCTGTTCGGCTTCGTCTTCCTCGGCGTTGCCCTCTACCAGCTGCGCAGCCCGCAACGCCGCTCGCAGACGGTGATCGAAGCCGGCGCGATCTTCTGGCACATGGTCGATTTCCTGTGGGTAATCATCTTCGCCCTGCTCTACGTCATGAGGTAATCGTGATCACCGCCACCGCACGACTGGGCGCTGTCTGCGCCCTGCTGACCGGCGTCACGCTGCTGTCCTGGTGGATCGGCAGCGGCGACGGCCTGCACGCGTTCACGCTCAACGCCGGCATCAGCGTCGGCGTGATCCTGATGGCGGCGCTCAAGGTCCGCCTGATCGTCTGGGAGTTCATGGAACTGAAACATGCGCCGCGGAGCCTGCGCCGCACCGCCGATGCGACGCTGACATCGCTGATCGCGGCGCTACTGACGCTGTACTTTGCCGGAGCGCAGTTCCAGGGCTGAAGCAGCCCCAAAAATCCGCCCGCAGCGTCTTGCGCAATGCAGCCGCAGCCCTGAGCATGGAGTCCCATCCCCTCCACCTGGCCGTTCCTGCGTGGACCGGGATGGGACCAGGGAGAAACGGGGATGAAGTTCGTGAACGCGCTGCAGGCCGGCGTCATTCGGGCGTGGGCTGGGCTGGGCTGGATCGCCGGTGTCGTGCTCGGCAAACTGAGCTGGCAGGCCCCGGAATGGGTCAAGGCGCTGGGGCGCGCACTGGCCAGGGCCGCCGCCGCATTCAAGGCCGCCATCCTGCGCAGCCCGCGCACGGCGGCAGCGATCGTGACGCTCGTCCTGTTGATCGCCGCCGCCAGCTACGCCGGCTGGCAATGGTGGAAGAGCCGCCCGAAACCGGTCGAGGTCGGCGTGTTCGCGCCGGAACTGCTGCCGCGCACCTGCTACGAGTGTGGGCCGGAGACCAAACCGGCCGACCTCGTCGTCAGCTTCTCCGAATCGGTGGCGCCGCTCGAATTCGAAGGCAAGACCCTCGATCCCGCCAGCGCCGGCATCCGCCTCAAGGGCGACGATCTGCCGGCGGGAGACTGGTCCTGGATCAACGATCGCACGCTGCAGTTCCGCCCCGCCGCGGACTGGCCGATCGATGAAGAGTTCGAAGTGCAGTTCGCCAAGAAGGGCTTCGTCGCCGGCCACGTGCTGCTGGCGCGCTATGACGTCAAGGTGCGCACCGCAGCGTTCGAGGCGCGGGTCGCGAACACCGAGTTCTTCCAGCATCCGGTCGTCGCGTCGGACAAGAAGGCCGTCTTCACACTCAACTTCAGCCACCCGGTTGACGTGGCCGATCTGGAATCGCGCCTCAAGCTGCAGCAGTTCGAACGCGTCACCAACGCCCAGGAGCGCGATGCCGGTGCGGTGGCGTACACGGTCAGCTACGACAACCTCAAGCTCAACGCCTACATCCATTCGACGCAGCTGACGGTGCCGGACAAGCAGGGCCGGCTGGCCCTCAGCGTCGCCAAGGGCGTGCATGCGGCACGCGGCGGCAATGCGCTGGACGCGGCGCTGACTGCTGACGTCATCGTGCCGGGACTCAACAGCCTGCGCGTGCAGGACGTCTCGCTGACGATCGCGCGCGACGAGAAGAACGACCCGAAGCAGGTGCTGCTGACGGAGCTTTCCTTCAGCGTGCAGGAAACCGACATGGCGCCGAAGATCAAGGCCTGGCTGTTGCCGGCGCGCCATCCCGATGCCGAAAAGC
Source organism: Fontimonas sp. FW305-C-3 (assembly GCF_058783185.1). Taxonomy (NCBI): domain Bacteria; kingdom Pseudomonadati; phylum Pseudomonadota; class Gammaproteobacteria; order Nevskiales; family Nevskiaceae; genus Fontimonas; species Fontimonas sp. FW305-C-3. The sequence goes on from NZ_JBYSYK010000003.1 coordinate 387,823, forward strand.
AGAAAATCTTTGAAACCTCGCACCGGGCCGGCGAAGCCTACGACTGGAGCCAATGCAACTGCTACGGCAGCGGCACCTCGAGCACAGGCTTCGACGCCCGCATCATCGAGCAGTCGCAGGCGCTGCCGCTGAGTCTGATCCCCGGCGAGCTCGATCACCATGAGCTGCACAGCTTCAGCTATGTCGCCGATCCGAAGCGCTTCATCTACGTGCGCATCGACAAGGGCCTCAAGTCTTTCGGCGGCTTCCGCCTCGGCGAGACTGTCGAACGCGTGCTGCAGGTGCCCGAGTATCCGCGCGAGCTGCGCGTGATGTCCGAGGGTGTGCTGATGGCGATGTCCGGCCCCAAGCGCCTCAAGCTGTTCTCGCGCGACGTGCCGGCGATGCGGGTCGACATCGAACGGCTGCTGCCCCGGCAGCTGCAGCATCTGGTCACGCAGACCGGCGGGCGCTTCAGCACGCCCGAGTTCAACAACTACCAGTTCGATGCCAGCAACATCACCGAGCATCTGTCGCAGATCGAAACCCTGCCCGAGCTGCCGGCCGGCACGCCCAACTACAGCACGCTGGACCTGGGCCGCTATCTGAAGGCCGACGGCAACGACCGGCGCGGCATCTTCCTGCTGCGCCTGCGGGCCTGGGACAAGAAGAACGACCAGCCGCTGAGCACCGAAGGCGAATCGCAGGACGAGACGTACAGCTACGACGACGAGGGCCGGCAGTACAGCAACGGCGATACGCGCCTGATCGTCATCAGCGACCTGGGCATGGTCGTCAAGCGTAATCTCGACGGCACGCAGGATCTGTTCGTGCAGTCGATCCACAGCGGCACGCCGGTCGCCGGCGTCGAGCTGTCGGTGCTCGGCCGCAACGGCGAAGCGGTGCTGACGCAGACCACCGATGCCGAAGGCCATGCGCGCTTCGCCGCGCTGAAGGACTTCAAGCGCGAGCAGCAGCCGGTGCTGTACCTTGCGCGCAAGGACGGCGACAGCTCGTTCATGCCGATCGATTCCCACCTGCGCCAGCTCGACATCTCGCGCTTCGATGTCGGCGGCGTATCGAACACGACGGACGCCAATGCACTGACCGCCTACCTGTTCTCCGATCGCGGCCTGTACCGGCCCGGCGAGGAGATCCGCATCGGGGCCATCGTCAAGGCACAGGACTGGAAACCACTGCAGGGCGTGCCGCTGCAGGTCGAGATCAGCGATCCGCGCGGCACCGTCGTCAAGAAGGACAAGCTGGTGCTCGGCCCCGGCGGCTTCGAGGACATCCGCCACAGCACGCAGGACGCCTCGCCGGCCGGCAACTACACGGTCAACGTGCTGCTGAGCAACGGCGCGATCATCGGCTCGCTGCAGGTGCAGGTCCGCGACTTCCTGCCGGATCGCCTGAAGATGGCGGCGACGCTGTCGGCCGTGTCGGCCGACGGCTGGGTCTCGCCGGATGAGCTGAAGGCGAACATCACGCTGCAGAACCTGTTCGGCACGCCGGCACAGCAGCGCCGCGTCACCGGCGCGATCACGCTGTCGCCCGGCCTGCCGAGCTTCCCGGCCTATCGCGATTACCGCTTCCACGATCCGCAGGCGGCACGCCAGGGTTTCAGCGAGGAGCTGCCCGAGACCACGACCGGCGACGACGGCACCGCGTCGTTCGATCTGAACCTGCAGCGCTTCGAAAAGGCGACCTATCTGCTGCAGTTCGTCGCCCAGGGATTCGAGGCGGATGGCGGGCGCGGTGTCGCGACACAGACCAGCCAACGCGTGTCGTCGATGCCCTACCTAGTCGGCTACAAGACCGATGGCGATCTCGATTTCATCGGCCGCGGCACCGAACGCAGCGTGTCGCTGATCGCGATCGATCCCAAGCTGCGCAAGACCGAGGTCAAGGGCCTCAAGCTGTCGCTGCTGAAGATCGCCTACGCCTCGGTGCTGGTGAAGCAAAACAACGGCACCTACCGCTACGAATCGCGGCGCAAGGAAATCTCGCAGAAGGAAACGACGCTCGACATCGCGGCAGGCGGCGGCACGCTGCCGCTGCAGACGACCGAGCCGGGCAGCTTCGCCTACCTCGTGCGCGATGCGGACGGCCAGCAGCTCGCACGCATCGACTTCCAGGTCGCCGGCGACGCCAACCTGTCGCGCTCTCTGGAGAAGAACGCCGAACTGCAGCTGGCGCTGTCGAAGACCGACTACGCGCCGGGCGAGGACATCGAGGTGCAGATCACCGCGCCCTATGCCGGCGCCGGTCTCATCACGATCGAGCGCGACAAGGTCTACGCCTGGCACTGGTTCCGCGCCGAGACGACCGCGTCGACGCAGCGCATCCGCCTGCCGGAGGGCATCGAGGGCAACGCCTACATCAGCGTCAGCTTCGTCCGCGATCCGGGCTCGCCCGAGATCTACATGAGCCCGCTGTCCTACGGCATCAAGCCGTTCTCGATCGCGCTCGGCGCGCGCCGCAACCCGGTGCAGCTGGCGCTGCCCGAGCGGATCAAGCCGGGCGAGACCGCGAACTTCAAATACAGCACCGAGAAGCCGTCGCGCATCGTCCTGTTCGCGGTCGACGAAGGCATCCTGCAGGTTGCGCGCTACCAGCCGCCCGATCCGCTGGCTCATTTCTTCCAGAAGCGCTCGCTCGACGTGTCGACGCGGCAGATTCTCGACCTGATCCTGCCGGAGTTCCGCGATGCGGTGATGGCAGCCGCACCCGGCGGCGACGGCGACAACCTGCTCGCGAAACATCTCAACCCGTTCAAGCGCAAGGGCGACAAGCCGGTCGCCTGGTGGTCCGGCATCGTCGATGCCGACGCCACCGAGCGCACGCTGAGCTACACGGTGCCGGACTACTTCAACGGCACGCTGCGCGTGTTCGCGGTCGCGGTGTCTGACGAGGCGATCGGCGTGTTCGACGGCAAGAGCTTCGTGCGCGGCGACTTCGTGCTGTCGCCCAACGCGCCGACCACGGTGGCACCGGGCGACGAGTTCGAGGTCAGCGTCGGCATTGCCAACAACGTCGACGGCTCCGGCAAGGATGCCGAGATCGCCGTGAGCCTGGAGACCAGCGCCGGCCTCAAGATCGTCGGCGAGCGGACCCGGAGCGTCGCGATTGCCGAAGCGCACGAATCGTCCGTCAGCTTCCGCCTCAAGGCCACCGAAGCACTGGGGCCGGCCGATCTGATCTTCGTCTCCAAGCTCGGCGCGAAATCCGCGCGGCGCCAGATCGACCTGTCGGTGCGCCCACCGGTGCCCTACCGCGTCACGCTGCACGCCAGCAGCGTCGCGCCCGGCAAGCAGGCGGACGTTCCGGTGCAGCGCGAGCTGTACCCGCAGTTCCGCGAGCTGGAAACCGGCATGGCGATGCTGCCGCTCGCGCTCGCCCACGGCTACACCGCCTATCTGCAGCGCTACCCCCACTCCTGCACCGAACAGCTGATGAGCATGGCGATGCCCGGCATCGTGCTGTCGCAGCGGCCGGAGTTCGGTGATGTGAAGACCGCGCCGGGTGCCGATCTGCGTGCGCTGGTCGATGAGCTGCGCTCGCGGCAGAACCCGGACGGCGGCTACCGCTACTGGCCGGGCGGCGCCGAAGTCCAGGCCTTCGTGTCGATCTACGCACAGCACGGCCTGATCGAGGCTGCCGAACTGGGGCTGCCGGTGCCACGCGATCTGCTCGACCGCGGCAATGAGTGGCTGCGCACCCTGGCGGCACGCGACGGCGATTCCCTGGAAGACGAGCGCAACAGCGCCTACGCGCTGTATCTGCTGACGCGCCAGGGCCAGGTGCTGTCGGCCGAAGCTTCCGGGCTGCGCCAGCGACTCGCCGAGCGCTACGAGGATCAGGGTCCCGGGGACATCGCCACTGCCTTCCTCGCCGCATCGCTGCAGCTGATGAAGCAGACGCGCGACGCCGAGACCCTGTTCGCCAAGATCAGGTTCGAGGGCAAGCATCCCTACGACCGCTGGCGCGACGCGATGGTCTGGGATGCGCAGCTGCTGTACCTGACCGCGCGCCACTTCCCGCAGCGCCTCGGCAAGCTGCCGCCGTCGCTGCTGAACAATCTGGTCAAGCGCACGCAGCAGGGTCGGTATCACTCGCTGGCGGCCGGCACCACGCTGCTGGCGCTGGATGCCTATGCGAAGGCCGCCGGAGAATCGGGCATCAACGCGCAGTTCTCGGTCACCGAGCTGCTGCGCGATGGCAAAACCCGCCGCGCCCTCAAACTGCCGGACACGCTGCTGCCGAAGACCGACTTCAGCGCCGACGCCAAGTCGCTGCGCTTCGACAATCAGGCCAAGCTCAACGCCTACACGGTCGTCAGCCAGGCCGGCTTCGAACGCAGTGTGCCGACGGCGCCGCTGGTGCAGGGCTTCGAGATCCTGCACGAGTACATCGGCGCCGACGGCAAGCCGGTGACCACCGTGAAGCTCGGCGACGAGATCGACGTGCGCCTGAAGTTCCGCGCGGTGGAGCGGCAGTCGATCGACGACGCGGCGCTGGTCGATCTGCTGCCCGGCGGCTTCGAGCTGGTCGTGCAGCCGCAGGAATTGCAGCAGCAGTTCCTGCGCGCTTCGACCAACCCGGAGGCACAGACCGGCGAGGGCTACAGCGAAGGCGAATCGGACGAGAGCGGCGAGTACGGCGACGAAGGCGGCGGCGACTGGACGCAGTGGCTGTGCCCGGTCTGCGTCGACGGCACCAGCGCGTATCCGACCTATGCCGACTTCCGCGAGGACCGCGTGGTGTTCTACACCGGCGTGTCGACCGACATCGGCCAGATCGTCTATCGCATCAAGGCGACCAACGCCGGCACGTACACGCTGCCGCCGGCCTATGGCGAATCGATGTACGAGCCGAACGTGCAGGCACGGTCGGCCGGAGGACAGATCGTCGTCGAGCAGCCATGAGCGGAGCGCGGTCGCGATGAGGCGGGCGCTGCGAGCCATCGCGGTCGGCGGCGTGCTGCTGGCCGTGCTGCTCGGCGGCCTGCGCCTGTGGCCGCATGCGCCGCTGCGCGAGCGCATTCCGGGTTCCACCGCCGTGCTCGACGCTCAGGGTCGCCTGCTGCGGCTGACGCTGGCGAGCGACCAGCAGTACCGGCTATGGACGCCGCTGGAGCAGGTCTCGCCGCAACTGGTCGAAGCGCTGCTGCTGCACGAGGACCGCGGCTTTCACCGGCATCCCGGTGTCAACCCGCTGGCGCTGCTGCGCGCGGCACTGAGCACCGCGCGAGGCGAAGCCCGCCAGGGCGGATCGACACTGACGATGCAGCTCGCCCGCCTGATGTACGGACTCAACACACGCAGCATCGGCGGCAAGCTGCAGCAGATCGTCTGCGCGCTGTGGCTGGAGCTGCGCTACTCCAAGCACGATCTGCTCGAAGCGCATCTCAACCTGATGCCCTACGGCGGCAACATCCAGGGCGTCGGCGCCGCCAGCCTGATCTACTTCGGCCGCCGGCCGGACACCCTTTCGCTGCCGCAGGCGCTGGCACTGGTGCTGATTCCGCAATCACCGGGCCTGCGCGATCCCGCGAAAGGAGAACCAACGGCGCTGCGCCTCGCCAGCCAGCGCCTCTTCGCACGCTGGCTCGAGCGCCATCCGGACGCGGCGGATCAGGCCGGCCTGATGCAGCTGCCGCTGCATTTCCGCAGCCCGCGTGCCTTGCCGTTCGAGGCGCCGCATCTGACGACGATGCTGCTGCGCCAGCGCAGCGGCGACGAAGCAAGTGAAATCCGCACGACGATCGACCTCCCGCTGCAGCGATTGCTGGAGCGCGAAGCACGACGCTATGTCGATCGCGAGCAGCGCGTTGGCATCCGCAATGCGGCGGCGATGCTGCTCGACTGGCGCAGCATGGAAGTCAAGGCGGTGCTCGGCTCGCTCGACTTCAGGGATGCCGCCATCGAGGGCCAGGTCGACGGCACGCGCGCACTGCGCTCGCCCGGTTCGGCGCTCAAGCCGCAGCTCTACGCGCTGGCGATCGACCAGGGGCTGATCCATCCGCTCAGCGTGCTCAAGGATGCGCCGACGGCATTCGGCCCCTTCAGCCCCGAGAACTTCGACGGCGCCTTCGTCGGCCCGATCACCGCGCGCGATGCCCTGATGCGCTCGCGCAACATTCCCGCGGTCGGCCTGGCGGCGCGCCTGAGCAAGCCGGATCTCTACGACTTCCTGAAGCTGTCGGGCGTCGGCCCGCTGGCATCACGCGAGCACTACGGCCTGGCGCTGGCGCTCGGCGGCGGCGAGATCACGATGCAGGACGCGGTACGCCTGTACGCGCTGCTCGCCAATCGCGGACTGCTCAAGGGGCTGCGCTACCAGCCGCAGGGCCGGCTCGACGACGGCCAGCGCCTGTTGTCCGCCGAAGCCAGCTTCATGGTGCTCGACATGCTCAAGGACAATCCGCGACCGGACGAGCTGATCCTGCAGGGCGCCGGCGCCGGCCGGCCGGTGGCCTGGAAGACCGGCACGTCGTGGGGATTCCGCGACGCCTGGAGCGTCGGCGTCTTCGGCCCCTACGTGCTCGCGGTCTGGGTCGGCAATTTCGACGGCAGCTCCAATCCGGCCTTCGTCGGCCTGCGCGCCGCGGCGCCGCTGTTCTTCCACATCGTCGATGCGGTGCGCGCGGCGCAACCTTCGCTGCCGGAACCGGCCGCCTCGCCGCCGGCAAAGCTCGCGCGCGTCGAGGTCTGCAGCGCTTCGGGCGATCTGCCGAATGCCGACTGTCCGCAAACCTCGGTCACCTGGTTCATCCCCGGCACGTCGCCGATCCGCCTGAGCCGCGTCCATCGCCGGCTCAAGGTCGACCGCCGAACCGGACTGCAGGCCTGCCCGCCGTACGATGCGCGCTACGTGCGCGAGGAAGTGTTCGAGTTCTGGCCGTCCGATCTGCAGCGCCTGTTCGCGCAGGCCGGCATGCCGCGGCGGCGACCGCCGCAACCGGCGCCCTGCACCGCGGATGCGCCAAGCGGCAGCGCGCCGGTGATCACCTCACCGCTCAAGGCCGTGACCTACAGTCTGCGGCTGGCGCGCGCGGGCGCCGACAGCGTGCCGCTGGCGGCCGACAGCGACGGCGACGTCCGCACGCTGCACTGGTTCGTCGACCAGGGCTATGTCGGCAGCACACGCAGCGGCTCCACGCTCAACTGGAAACCCACGCAGTCCGGCGATTTCCAGGTCAGCGTCGTTGACGACCGCGGGCGCGCGGACCGCCGTGACCTCAAGGTCGCGCTGCTGCACTGAAGCCGTCGCATTCAGGCAATATCGCGACTTCCAAGAATTCACCGAGTCGTCACATGACCGCAATCCGCTCCCGCATTCTCGGCCTGGGCACCCATGTGCCGTCGCGCGTCGTCACCAATCACGACCTCTCGAAGGTCATGGAGACCAGCCACGAGTGGATCGTCGAGCGCTCCGGCATCGAGCAGCGCCATTGGGTCGAGCCCGAGGACGGCAATTACACGATGGGCGTCAAGGCCGCCCGCGCCGCGCTGGCCGACGCCGGCTGCGAAGCGAGCGACATCGACTGCATCATCTACGCGACGCTGTCGCCCGACTATTACTTTCCCGGCTGCGGCGTGCTGGTGCAGCGCGAGCTGGGCATTGGCCATGTGCCGGCCTTCGACATCCGCCAGCAGTGCTCGGGCTTCGTCTACGGCCTGCAGATGGCGGACGCCTTCATCCGCGCCGGCCAGTACAAGAAGATCCTGCTGATCGGCGGCGAAGTCCATTCGCGCGGCCTCGACAAGTCGACGCGTGGCCGCACTGTCACCGCCTTGTTCGGCGACGCAGCGGGCGCCGCAATCATCGGCGTCAGCGAAGACCCGGCACGCGGCATCCTGACCACCCGCATGCATTCCGACGGCAGCGAAGCCGAATGCCTCGCGATCCTGTGGCCGGGCATGGCGCCGGGCCGCGACGCCTACGTCAGCCACGAGGACATCGACGAAGGCCGCATCTGGCCGACGATGGAAGGCCAGAAGGTCTTCAAGAACGCCGTCAAGCGCATGCCCGAGGTCATCAACGAAGTGCTCGCCGAGCAAGGTCTCGCAGTGTCAGACATCGACATGCTGATCCCGCACCAGGCCAACCTACGCATCAACGAGATGGTCGCCAAGCTGCTGCGCATCGACGAGAGCAAGGTCCACAACAACATCCAGAAATACGGCAATACGACCGCCGCGACGATCCCGCTGTGCCTCGCCGAAGCGCGCGCGCTCGGCAAGGTCAAGCAGGGCGATCTGGTCTGCGCCGTGGCCTTCGGCGCCGGCTTCACCTGGGGCGCGGTGCTGATGCGCTGGTGAGGACATCGTAGGATGGGCTGAGCGCAGCGAAGCCCATCGCGTGCAAGGTGCCGACAATGGGCTGCGCTGTGCTCAGCCCGACCCCAGCTGACGTGACACCTTCGCCGCGCTGTCGCGCAGTTCGCGGCCGATCTTCGCCAGCGTCTGGTCGCGCAGCTGTTCGCTGATGCCGACGACGACAAGGCAGTGCGTCAGCTTGCCGGCAACGCCGTAGACCGGCGCGGCGGCAACGGTGATCCCGGTCATGTAGTTACCCTGGTCGATCGCGTAGCCGTTGACCCGGGTCGCTTCGATCTGCGCTTCCCACTCGGTCAGCGTCGGTGCGTTGGCCCAACGCAGTCGCTTGAAGCGGCGATGCAGCTCTTCCCTCTCGTAGTCACCGAACGCAGCGATGCAGCGACCGCTGGCGCTGATGGTGGCCGGGAAGCGGCTGCCGATCTGCGTATACAGCTGGATCATGCTTTCGGAACGCGCCATCGCGACGACGATCATGTGCTCGAGGCCGACGATCTGCACGCCGATGGCGGTCACGCCGTAATCGGCGACGATGCGATCGAGCGCCGGCTGGGCGATGTCGCTGAAGCGGTTCTGGCTCAACCACTGCCGCGCGAGGATCAGCACGCCGGCGTTCAGCGTGTAGAGCTTGGTGACCGGATCGAAGGCGACGAACTCCTCGGCGACCAGCGTGCGCAGGATGTGCAGGCAGGTGCTCGGGATGATGTTCAGCGCCCGAGCGATGAACTGCACGCCGACCGGCTCGGCGGAGCGCCCCAGCAGGCGCAGGATCGCCGCGGCACGCGATACCGCCGGCACCGTGCTGCGTTCGAGCGCGGCGTCGAGGGCGGCGGCATGCGGGTCCTTGGCCTTCGGATTCTTCGGCTTTGCCGCCATGGGAGCTGCTTTCGGGCCTGTCGTCGGTGGGGAACTGAACGGGCTCAATGATAGGGCCATTCCGCGGCCGGCACAGGACGGCGTCAGCGTGAATTTGCCTGACCGCGCAACGCCGCTTGGCCTGCACTTCAGCATTCCCGCGCTCCGCTTTTAATATACAGCGCTGTTGACCATTACAGGTTCGGCGGAGTATCGTCTTTGCCTATTCAGACAAGGTCGCGCCAGCGCATTTTTTTGTCGCCACGGGTCAAGGCAGTCGAGACCTCGGGTGGCAGGCTTGCAGCGAACCGGAAGATTTGAAAAATCCGCCCGCCCGAGGAGCAAGCACTTGAATTTTGACGGCCGCATCATCGTCGTATCCGGCGCCGCGGGCGGCGGCATCGGCACTACCGTGACGCGCATGCTGGCCGAAGCCGGAGCCACCGTGATCGGCGTCAGCCGCTCGCAGGCGAACATCGACACGCATCTGGTGCCGCTCGCCGCCAAGGGCCTGTCCGTCATCCCGGTTGCGGCCGACGCCGAGACCGACGAAGGCATCGCCGCGACGATGGCGGCCGCGAAGAAAGCCAAGGGCACGCTGTACGGCCTGGTCAATGTCGCCGGCGGCGCCGCGCCGCAGACCTGGATGCGCGCGACGCGCGTCAGCCGCGCCGACTGGCGTGCGCTGTTCTCGCAGAACCTCGAATCGATGTTCTTCATGACCCAGGCGGTCGCCGCCGAACTGCGCGCGCAGAAACTGCCGGGCTCGATCGTGTCGATCTCGTCGATCAGCGGCATGAACAGCGCGCCGTACCACATCGCCTACGGCACCGCGAAGGCGGCGGTCGTCGCGGCGACGCGCACGCTCGCCGCTGAACTCGCGCTCGACAACATCCGCGTCAACTGCATCGCGCCCGGCCCGACCGCGACGCCGGCGTCCGAGGCGTTCATCGACAAGGACGAGGCACGTGACCGCGCGGCGATTGCGATGGGCCGCCGTGGCAAGCCAGAAGAACAGGCCGGCGCGATCCTGTTCCTGCTGTCCGAGCATGCCGGCTACATCACCGGCCAGACGATCCTCACCGACGGCGGCCTGAACCTGAAGTGGACGCACCTGGGCGCCGATAACACGTCGTTGTTCCTGAAGAGCCAGGAATTCCGCGCAGCGATTCAGAAATGAGCGAACCCGACCTCAGCGTTGCGATGACGATCTCGCCCGAGGCGTATACCTCGGTCGAGTACGCGCGCGCGGAGCAGGAACGTCTGTGGCGCAAGGTCTGGCTGCAGGTCGGACGTATCGAGGAAATCCCCGAGGTCGGCAACTTCCTCGCTTACGAGATCGGCGTCGATTCGGTGATCGTCGTGCGCACCTCAGCCGACACGATCAAGGCTTATCACAACGTCTGCCCGCATCGCGGCCGGCGCCTCGTCGACATCCCGGATGGCGAGAAGCAGGCCTGCGGCAAGCGCAAGCTGTTCGTCTGCGGCTTCCATGGCTGGCGCTTCGATCTCGATGGCAACAACTGCCACATCCTGCACCAGGACGACTGGCAGGGCGCGCTGACGCCGGAACGCACGCGCCTGGGCGACGTGCGCGTCGATACCTGGGGCGGCTGGGTCTGGATCAATCTGGATCCGAACGCCGAACCGCTGCTCGATTACCTCAATCCCGCAGCGGAAATGCTCGAACCGTTCCAGCTGCAGAACATGCGGTATCGGTGGCGCAAGTGGGGCGTGTTCGACTGCAACTGGAAGGTCGCGATGGAGGCCTTCAACGAGACCTACCACGTCCAGACCACGCATCCGGAGTTCAACAAGTACGGCGAGTTCCGTGGCTGGGCGCGCGCGCAGGGCAAGCACAGCAACATCGGCTACGAAGCGCCGAAGAGCATGGACCAGAACCAGGCCGGCAAGCTGCGCGTCGGCACCGGCGCGGATGCGCGCCTGTCGACCGCGGAGATGCAGCAGTACACCTGGGAAAAGGCCAACACCAACACGACGCAGACGATGGTCGATGCGGCCAAGCGCCTGAAGGATGAGCTACCGGAAGGCACGCCGGCCGGCGAAGTGCTGATGCACTGGTTGAAGTCGGCGCGCGCCGACGATGCCGCACGCGGCGTGATCTGGCCGACGGTCGATCCGGTGCATGTGGGGAAAAGCGGCACCGCCTGGCAGATCTTCCCGAATTTCCAGATCGGCCACGCCGTCAACAACATGCTGTGCTACAGCGCGCGGCCCTACGGCGTTGATCCCAACAAGTGCATCTTCGAAGCCGCGGTCTACGAACTGTTCCCCGCCGGCCAGGAACCGAAGACCGAATGGCAGTACTCGCCGGCGACCGAAGAGGCCTGGTGCTACGTGCTCGGCCAGGACTTCTCGAACATGGCCGCCGTGCAAAAGGGCATGCAGTCCGCCGGCTTCCGCGGCACGCAGCCGAATCCGTACATGGAACGCAGCACGATCAACCTGCATCACAACCTCGCCAAATACATGGGCACCGGCGCGCCGCGACCGCTCAAGTAAGCAAAGTATCTCCGGAGATCCAACAATGAGTTTCAGCACCAAGGAACTGACGCCGCGCATCGCGAGCGAAATTCACGCCAGCAAGGCGGACCTGCTCAGCGGCAAGTACGCGGCGAAGATCCGCGAACTGCTCGAGCAGCGCGGCGTGCTGGTGTTCCCGCAGGTGAATTTCAACGACGACGAGCAGGTCGCGTTCACCAACACGCTCGGCACCTTCGCGCCCGAGCATGACGGCGAGATCATCTACAAGGTCACGCTCGACAACAACGTCAACCCGAAGGCCGATTACCTGAAGGGCTCGTGGTACTGGCACATCGACGGCACGATGAACAAGGTGCCGATCCTCGCGTCGATCCTGTCGGCCAAGGTGCTGACGACGACCGGCGGCGACACCGACTTCTGCAACACCTACGCCGCCTATGACGATCTGTCGGACGACGACAAGAAGGCCTTCGAGAGCCTGCGCGTCATGCACTCGGCCTGGAACACGCTGTTCTACTACGACCCGGAACCGGATCCGCGCCTGCTCAAGGGCATGATGCAGATCGGCGACCAGGAACTGCCGCTGGTGTGGAAGCACCGCTCGGGCCGCAAGTCGCTCGTCATCGGCGCGACCGCACGCCACGTTGTCGGCATGGACTACAAGCAGAGCATCGAGACGCTGGTGCGCCTGCGCGCCTGGGCGACGCAGCCGCAGTTCTCGTACCGCCACAAGTGGACGGTCGGCGACACGGTGATCTGGGACAACACCGGCACGATGCATCGCGCGACGCCGTATGACCCGAATGCGGGGCGGCGTCTGCATCGGACGAAGCTGCAGGGCGAAGAGGCGTTCTCGTAAGGACTAACCCGTCATTCCCGCGAAAGCGGGAATCCAGGGTTAAGAAGCACAGCACTCTCCGCCCTGGATGCCCGCTTTCGCGGGCATGACGGAGTTTGAAGAACGACGAACACACGAGGAGAGCACGATGGGCGCGCAGCAAGGTGCAGCAGCAGAATGGCGAGGCTACTGGTACCTGCCGCTGATCGCCGCGCTCGGCTACGCGACGTCGGTCATCCACGTCTACGCGATTGGCCCGTTCATCGAGCCGCTGCAGGCTGAGTTCGGCTGGTCGCGCGCGCAGATCTCCTTCGGCCTGACGATCTCCAGCTTCATCAGCGCGGTGTTCTGCATTCCGCTCGGCATGCTGGTCGACAAGATCGGCCCGCGCCGCATCGGCCTGCTCGGCGTGGTGCTGATGACCGGCGCGTTCGCGCTGCTCGGCACCGCGACCGGCACGAAAGCCAACTGGGCACTGCTGTGGACCGTGATCGCGTTCTCCACGGTCGGCGTGCAAGCCACCGTCTGGACCGCCGCGGTCAACAGCCGTTTCGAGAAATCCCGTGGTCTGGCGCTGGCCATCACGCTGTCTGGCGCGTCGCTCAGCGCCGCGTTGTTTCCGATGCTGGCGACCTGGCTGATCTCCAGCTACGGCTGGCGCATGGGCTTTCACGGCATGGGCGGCTTGTGGATCCTCGTCGTCTTTCCGTTCCTGCTGCTGTTCTTCCGCAGCGCGCGCGAAACCAAGACTGCGATTCCGAATCCTGAACTGGCGCGCGTCCATAGCGGCCTGACCTTCGCCGAAGGCCTGCGCACGCCGGCGTTGTACAAGCTGCTGCTTGCGGCCGGCCTGTTCTCGTTCACTGCGGTCGGCACGCTCGTGCATTTCGTGCCGATCCTGACCGGCGCCGGTTCGACGCGGCTTGAAGCCGCCGGCATTGCCGGCCTGATCGGTGTGTTCTCAATCATCGGCCGCCTCGGCACCGGCTTTCTGATCGATCGCTACCGCGCGCAGTACATCGGCGCCCTCGCCTTCATGCTGCCGGTCTTCGGCCTCGGTCTGCTGCTGCTCGACGCGACCAATCCGCTGCATCAGTCGCTGGCCGCCGCATCGATCGGCCTGACGCTGGGTGCCGAGGTCGATGTCGTCGCCTACCTCGCCGCGAAGTTCTTCGGTTTGAAGAATTTCGGCGCGCTGTATGGCGCGATGGTCATGGCGCTGTCGCTCGGTACGTCCTTCGGCCCCCTGACCGGCGGCGCGATCTTCGACGCCTTCGGCAACTACGCGCCGTTCATGCTGCTCAACATCGGCCTGATGAGCCTGAGCGCGCTGGCGCTGCTCAGCCTCGGCGCTCCGCCCGTCCATGCCGAACCGGAAACCGCTTAAGCCCGTTCAAACCCCATGACCAGCTCACCGATGAATTGCCAGCCGACGCAGACACCCGGGAATATCGACATTCCGGCGCTGCGCGAGAAGTACCGCATCGAGCGCGAGAAGCGCTACAACAGCGAAGGCCAGAAGCAGTATCTGCGGCCCAAAAATGGCTCCGAGCAGCTGGCCGATCCCTACAAGCCGGTTGCACCGCGCGCGCCGCTGGTCGAGGAGATCGACGTCGCCGTGCTCGGTGGCGGCTTCACCGGCCTTCTCGCCTCGGTGCAGCTGAAGAAGGCCGGCGTCACGAGTTTCCGCAACATCGAGCAGGCGGGTGACTTCGGTGGCGTCTGGTACTGGAACCGCTATCCGGGCATCCAGTGCGACAACGAGTCGTACTGCTACCTGCCGCTACTCGAGGAGACCGGCTTCATTCCGAGCAAGCGCTTCGCCGATGGCGTCGAGATCCAGAACCACTGCGTGCGGATTGCCAAGCAGTTCGGCCTCTACGACAGCGCGCTGTTCCATACCCAGGTCAGATCGCTGAACTGGGACGAGTCGATCAAGCGCTGGCATGTGAAGACCGATCGCGGCGACGACATCCGCGCGCGTTTCGTCATCATGGCCGGTGGGCCGCTCAACCGGCCGAAGCTGCCGGGCATTCCGGGGCTGCAGGATTTCAAGGGCAAGGTGTTCCACTCGGCGCGTTGGGACTACGGCTACACCGGCGGCAGCTGGGAGAATCCGGTGCTCGACAAGCTCGCCGACAAGCGCGTGGCGATCGTCGGCACCGGCGCAACCGCGATCCAGATCGTTCCCTATCTCGGCAAGTACGCGAAGCAGGTCTACGTGCTGCAGCGCACGCCGCCGAGCGTCGACGCGCGACCGAACCCGCCGACCGACGCGGCGTGGGCAAAGAGCCTACAGCCGGGCTGGCAGAAGCAGCGCCAGGAGAACTTCCACCGCGGGGCGATGGAAGGCTTCCATCCGGGCGAGCGCGATCTAGTCTGCGACTTCTGGACCGAGATCAACCGCAACGTTGCGGCACGCCTCGACAGCGATCAGGCCTGGGCCTCGTTGACCGCCGAGAAGTTCATGGCGATGCGCGAAGAACAGGACTTCAACGTCATGGAGCGCTTCCGCCGGCGCATCGACGAAATCGTCGAGGACAAGGCGACCGCGGAGTTGCTCAAGCCCTGGTTCCGCTTCCACTGCAAGCGGCCGCTGTCGAGCGACAGCTACTACCCGACCTTCAATCTGCCGAACGTCGAGCTGATCGATGTGTCGTCGACCAAGGGCGTCGAGCGACTGACCGAGCATGGCTTTGTGCAGGTCGGCAAGGAATACCCGATCGACCTGCTGATCTGCGCGAGCGGCTTCGAGGTGACCAGCGATCTCGACCAGCGCTGGGGCATTGATGAGATCAAGGGCCGCAATGGCGTCTCGCTGTACGACTACTGGGAAGATGGCTACAAGACCCTGCACGGCGTGGTCTCGCGTGGCTTCCCGAACCAGTTCTTCACCGGCTACATCCAGGGCGGCCTGTACGCGACGACGGTCGAGCAGTTCAACCGCCAGGGCCATCACATCGCGCAGATCATCAGCGCTGCCCTCAAGAAAGGCATCAAGGCGCTGGAGCCGACGCAAGCCGCGCAGGACGCCTGGTGCGCGACGATGGCGCCGTCGACGGATTTCTCGAAGTACATGCAGAGCGAATGCCCGCCGAGCTATCTGAACAACGAGTCCGGCAAGTTCCGCTACTACCTTGGCGAGTTCTATCTGGCCGGCTTCACGGCCTTTGAGCAGCTGCTGAAGGACTGGCGCGACAAGGGCGACTTTGAAGGGCTCGATGTTGAGCGCTGACACACATCGTCATTCCCGCGAAAGCGGGAATCCAGGGCTGAGAGCGCAGTTGCCCGTTCCCTGGATTCCCGCCTTCGCGGGAATGACGGGTGATTGAAAGGACAGGCAGGAGGATGTGATGAACAAACCGACCAACCTAACTATCGACGATCTGACCGAGCCGCTGACCTACCCGGTCGACGCTTTCCTGTCGCGCGACTACGCGAAGCTCGAAGGCGACCGCCTGTGGGCGAAGGTCTGGCAGCATGCCGGCCGCGTCGAGGAGATTCCCGAGGTCGGCAACTTCATCACCTACGACATCGGCAGCGATTCGATCGTCGTCATCCGCACCGGCGCCGACACGATCAAGGCTTATCACAACGTCTGCTCGCACCGCGGTCGCCAGCTGATCGACACGCCGCCGGACAAGCACAGCGCCTGCGGCAAGCGTTCGCAGTTTGTCTGCGGCTTCCACGGCTGGCGCTACAACCTCGACGGCGAATGCACGTTCAAGCTCGACGAGGACGACTGGAAAGGCACGCTGACCGATGTGCGCACGCATCTCGGCGAGGTCAAGGTCGATACCTGGGGCGGCTGGCTGTTCATCAACATGGACCCGCAGGCACAGCCGCTGCACGAGTATCTCGATCCGGTCACCAAGACACTCGGTCCGTTTTCACTCGACAAGATGCGCTACAAGTGGCGCCAGTGGGTGATCTTCGACTGCAACTGGAAGACCGCGATCGAAGCGTTCATGGAGCCCTACCACGTCGAGGGCACGCACACGCAGCTGCTCAAGTACGGCCAGTACTACGCCTACAGCAAGGCGCACAAGCTGCACGGCGTCAGCGGCTTCGACGAGCGCGACCCGAAGATGAAGATGAAGCAGAGCAGCTCGATCACGCGCGCCGGCAAGGGTGCGGACGCGCGCGTCTCGACCTACGAGCTGCAGAACGAGATCTACACGACGGTCAACAACGCCAGCACGACCGAGACCTTGGTCAATGCCGCGAAGCGCCTCGTCGACGAACTGCCGGAAGGCACGCCGCCGGCCGAGGTCATCAAACACTGGCTCGCGTCAGCGAAAGCCGACGATGCCGCGCGCGGCGTTGAATGGCCGACGGTCACGCCGGAGCAGATGGGCGAAGCCGGCCTGGCCTGGAGCGTGTTCCCGAACATGTCGATATTGCACGGCATCACTTTTGCGCTGTGCTACCGCGCCCGCCCCTACGGCGACGATCCGAACAAGTGCATCTTCGAGTCCTACGCGATCGAGCGCTATCCCGAGGGCCAGGCGCCGAAGACCGAATGGGTCTACGCCGAAGCCGGCGCCGAGCGCTGGGGCAAGGTGCTGTCGCAGGATTTCTCGAACATGGCCGCCGTGCAGCGCGGCATGAAGTCGCGCGGCTTCCGCGGCACGCTGCCGAATCCGCACCAGGAGCGCAAGGTCACCAATTTCCATCGCGTGCTCGCGGACTACATGCAGGCGGGAACGCCGAAACTCATCAAGTAGCCGCTGCCGCCTTCACAACAGACAAACGACAAGAGAAACGCACATGGCTGTCAAAGTTTACGAACGCATCCTCGATCTGCTCGAAGCCGAAGGCATCGACACCGTCTTCGGCATTCCGGATCCCAACTTCGTGCATCTGTTCGTCGCCGCCGAAAAGCGCGGCTGGAACGTCGTGACGCCGCATCACGAACTGTCCGCCGGCTTCATGGCCGAAGGCTATGCGCGCATGACCGGCAGGCCGGCGCTGTGCATCGCGACGCTGGGCCCGGGCGTTGCGCTCGCCTCCGGCTCGATGATGACCTCGCTGGTCGAGAACACGCCGGTGATCTATCTCGGCGGCCAGCGCGCGCGCATCACCGAGCAGCGCGTCCGTCGCGGCCGCATCCAGTTCATCCAGCAGGAAGCGCTGTTCGAGAACTCGGTGAAGTGGAGCGCGAGCATCGAGTACGCCGAGCAGACCGATGAAATCATTCGTCACGCGCTGCGTGTCTGCCAGTCCGGCACGCCGGGTCCGGTCTATATCGAGTATCCCTCGCACATCATCCAGCAGGATCTGGAAGTGCCGCCGGCGCTGCCGCCGTCGTCCTACCGCCTCGTCGAGCCGGGCGCGGACGGCAACATGGTTGCCAAGGCCGTCGAGCTGATCAAGAACGCCGAATGCCCGGTGCTGCTGGTCGGCCATGCGGTGCAGTGCACGCGCGCCGGCCAGAAGGTCAAGGAACTCGCGCAGCTGATGGGCTGCCCGATCCTGCAGACCTCGGGCGGCAACGCCTTCATCGAAGGCGTCGAGGACCGCACCTTCCCGTATCTGTTCTCCGAGGTCGGCGACGACATTGTTGCGAAGTGCGACGTCGTCGTCGCGATTGGCACCGAGATCGGCGAGCCGATCCACTACGGCCGCAACTTCCTGTGGGCCAACGGCAAGACCGATCGCCAATGGATCTATGTGGAGCTCGATCCGGAAGCGATCGGCCAGAACCGGCCGATCGACATTCCGTTGGTCGGCGACCTGCGCACCGTCGTGCCGCAGCTCTCCGCCGGGCTCAAGGGCAGCCCGCGCAAGGAGCATCCGGATCTGCCGCGCTGGATAAAGGAAGACAAGCAGCGCCTGGAGACCCTCGCCAAGCAGGACTTCAAGACCGACAGCGGCCGCGTGCACACCGGCCAGTGGGTCGTCGAAGCGACCAAGGCGATGCCGAAGAACGCGATCCACGCGCGCGACGGCGGCTGCACGGTGGTGTTCACCTGGACCTATCTGCAGGCCAAGCCGCACGACGTGGTGTGGAACCAGAACTTCGGCTGCCTGGGCACTGGTCTCGGCTACGCGATCGGCGCGTCGATTGCCGACGGCCGCCAGCGGCCGGTGCTGCTGACGACGAGCGACTCGTCATTCCTGTATCACATCGGCGATCTTGAAGTGGTTTCGCGCCTGAAGATTCCGCTCGTCGTCGTCGTCGCCGTCGACAACGCCTGGGGCCTCGAAGTGGGCGTCTACAAGCGCACCTTCGGTCATGGCAACACGACCGAGCCGGGCGTGCACTGGAGCAAGGACGTGCGCTTCGACCAGATCGCCAAGGGCCTCGGCTGCGAAGGCGTCTACGTCGAGAAGGGCGAAGACCTCGGCGCCGCGGTGACCGCCGCGTTCGCGAGCGGCAAGCCGACCGTCATCCACGTGCCGATCGACCCGGTCATCAACCACGGCGGCAACCAGAATCTGGATACGCCGAACTATGCGCGCTTCCGGACCTGGTATGCGGAAGGTCAGTCGTAAGATAAAGCTGTAGTTCCCTCTCCCCTTGCGGGAGAGGGCTAGGGAGAGGGGTCTGCGCACCTGCAAAGCCCCCTCTCCCCTAACCCCTCTCCCACAAGGGGAGAGGGGAACAAAAGGACAAGGAGAACCCATGCGCAGCTATCTGAAGTTCTACATCAACGGCCAGTGGGTAGCCCCAACAACGCCGAAGACCGCCGACGTCATCAACCCGGCGACAGAGCAGGTTTCGGGGCAGATCTCGCTGGGCAGCGAGGCGGACGTCGAAAAGGCCGTGCAGGCTGCGCACAAGGCGTTCCCGAAGTGGTCGCAGACGACGCGCGAGCAGCGTCTTGCGCTGCTGCAGGCGATTCAAGCCGAGTATGCAAAGCGCGAGAAGGAAATCGGCGAGGCGATCACCGAGGAGATGGGCGCGCCGGCCGCACTCGGCGGCGGCTTCCACATCGGCCTGGGTGCCGGCCATATCGCGACGGCGATCGAGGTGCTGAAGCATTTCCCGTTCGAGGAACGCCGCGGTTCGACGATCTTCGCCAAGGACCCGATCGGTGTCTGCGCGCTGATCACACCGTGGAACTGGCCGATGAACCAGATCACGGTCAAGGTGCTGCCGGCGCTGGCGACCGGCAACACGATGGTGCTCAAGCCGCCGCAGCTCGCGCCCTACTCCGCGCAGATCTTCGCCGAGGTGCTGCATGCCGCCGGCGTGCCGGCCGGCGTATTCAACATGCTGCAGGGCAGCGGTTCGGTGATCGGCGCGGCGCTGTCGAAGCATCCGCTCGTTGATCTGGTCTCGATCACCGGCTCCGAAGCGGTCGGCGTCGAGATCGCCAAGTCGGCGGCACCGACGGTCAAGCGCGTCTGCCAGGAACTCGGCGGCAAGAGTGCGTTCATCGTGCTCGACGACGCGAACTTTGCGGCGAATGTCGCCGGCGCGACCGGCGGCATGATGATCAACTCCGGGCAGACCTGCAGCGCCGGCTCGCGCCTGCTGGTGCCGAAGGCGCGCATGGCCGAAGCGATTGCGGCCGCGAAGGAAGCGGCGGCGGCTGTCACGGTCGGCGATCCGAACGGCAACTTTGCGATGGGCCCGGTCGTGTCGAAGAACCAGTACGTTGAGGTGCAGCGCTACATCGAAATCGGCATCCAGGAAGGCGCGACGCTGATCGCCGGCGGCCCCGGCCGCCCGGATGGCCTGACGAAGGGCTACTACTGCAAGCCGACCGTGTTCGCCAACGCGCGCAACGACATGAAGATCGCCCGAGAGGAAATCTTCGGACCGGTGCTCGTCATCATCGGCTACGACAACATCGATCACGCGATCGAGATCGCCAACGACTCCGACTTCGGCCTCGCCGGCTATGTCAACGGCGTCGATCCGGAGCAGTGCCGCAATGTCGCGCGGCGCCTGCGCACCGGCTGGGTGTCGATCAATGGCGGCTTCGACTTCATGGCGCCGTTCGGCGGCATCAAGCGCAGCGGCAATGGTCGTGAATGGGGCGAGCATGGTTTCCATGAGTATGTGGAGACGAAATCACTCATTGAGCCGGCACCGGTGGCTGCATAGATTCTCTGTTGACGTCTCCCAAAGTCCGTTCGCATCGAGTGCCGTGCGCGCAGCGCACGGTGTATCGAGATGCCGCAGCTGAAGCGCAGGTGTCTCGGACATCAATCATTCGACACGAACGGAGATTTGTTGGCACTCCCTGAATCGGAAACGACCCCATGACCGAACTCCGCTACGACAACCGCGTCGCCGTCATCACCGGCGCCGCCCGCGGTCTCGGGCGCGCCTACGCCGAACTGCTTGCTGCGCGCGGCGCCAAGGTCGTCATCAATGATCTGGGCGGCAGCCTGCAGGGCCACGGCAGCGATGCCAGTCCGGCGCAGGAAGCTGTCGACGCGATCAAGGCAGCCGGCGGCGATGCGGTCGCCAATACCGACTCGGTGGCGACCGAGGCCGGCGGCAAGGCGATCATCCAGTCCGCGCTCGATCACTACGGCCGCATCGACATCGTGATCCACAACGCCGGCAACGTCCGCCGCGGCCTGCTCAAGGAGCTCAGCTACGAGGACTTCAACGCGGTGCTCGACGTGCACCTGCGCGGCGCGTTCCATGTCGTGCGGCCGGCATTCCCGCACATGATCGCGGCCAACTACGGCCGCATCGTGCTGACCTCGTCGGTCAGCGGCATCTACGGCAACCAGACCGTCGCGAACTACGCGACCTCAAAGACCGGCATGATCGGCCTGTGCAATGTCGCGGCGCTCGAGGGCGCTGCGCACAACGTGCGCTGCAACGTCATCGCGCCCGGTGCAGTCACGCGCATGGCCGAAGGCCTCGACACCTCGCAGTACCCGCCGATGGGCCCGGAACTCGTCGCGCCAGTCGTCGGCTGGCTCGCGCACGAGTCCTGCTCGGTGACCGGTGAAATCCTCAGCTCGATGGCTGGCCGCGTATCGAAAATCTACATCGCTGAGACGCCGGGCGTGTATCAGCCATCCTGGACGGTCGAGCAGGTCGGTGAACAGATCACGGCGATCGGCGATCAGGCCGAACCCTGGATCTTCCCGCCGGTCCCCAGCGGCCAGATGAGCCATATCCTGCGCAGCTTCGAGATGGCCAAGAAAGGCGGCGCCGGCAAGCGCTGAAGGTCGTGTCTTGCGTAGCCCGGGTGCAAGCCGGGATCGACGAGCTCGGCCGGGCAAAGTGCCCGTGGTTCACCCGGGCTACTTCGAATACCTACCGTTCAAGCCAAAATTCCACGCGCTCATCGCGGAACATTTCCGTCAGCACGACTTTTGCGAGTCAATACAGCAGCACTTTCGCGCCACCACCCAGGGGCTGCAAACCATGAGCAAGGCGAGCGCCAACGCTCCGCGGATCGAGGACTACTACGTTCACGGTCCGTATCGGCTGTCTTACGAGGTTTACGGCCCGGACGACGGCGTTCCCATCATTCTGCTGCACGGCATCCTGCTGAACACCCACTGCAACCGCGATATCGCGGCGTGGCTATCGGACGAAGGCTATCGCGTCATTCTGCTCGACCTGCTCGGCCACGGCCGCAGCGACAAGCCGCTGAAAGCCGCCGAACACCGCGTGGATTTCTACTCCGAGCAGGTGCTGGGCCTGATGGATCACCTCGGCATCGAACGCGCAATCCTCGGTGGCCTGTCGCTCGGCGCGATCACCGCGCTGACGGTGGCCTGCCACGCCCCGCATCGCGTGCGTGCCCTGCTGCTGGAAATGCCGGTTGCTGAAAGCGGCGTGCCGGTCGCCGCGCTGACACTGGTGCCGCTGATGCTGCTGGTGCATTACGCGCGCCCGGCCTGGCGCCTGCTGGCGCGGGCGCTGCGGCGCATTCCGGACACGCCCTACGCGCTACTCAACAGCGCGATCCACGCTGGCGCCGTCGAACCCGAAGTCATCCGCGCCATCCTGCACGGCGTGCTCGTCGGCCCGATCGTGCCTTCGGTACGCCGCCGTCAGCATGTCCACCAGCCGGCGCTGGTGATCGGCCACGCGGGCGATCCTCTCCACGCGCTCGCAGACGCCAAGGCCTTGCGCCGGCACCTGCCGAATGCGGAGGTCATGATCGCGCGCTCGATCCTGGAACTGCGCACGCGGCCGGAACGCCTGCGGCCACGCATTCTCGACTTCCTGCACGAAGCCGTGGCGAGCACCGAGAAGGCGCCGCGTCCGGGCAAGCTGGCATTGGCTTCGGCACGCTGAGCGATGGGCTTATCAGCCCATCCTACGTAGATCTTCAGACCCGTAGGATGGGCCGCAAGGCCCATCGCTCAGTCCAAATCCAGCGAGCGGATCTCCGCGCTCGCACCCCAGTCCACCGGATAAAGATTCCGTTCGACGTAGCGATGAAAGGAGCTATGCGGCCACGCGACGGGGCTGGCCACGTGGCCATGCTTCACCGGGTTGTAATGGACGTATTCGACATGCCGGCGCAAATCGTCTTCATCGCGGATGAGATGCTCCCAGTACCGTCGCTGCCAGATGCCGCGCTCGCGCTTGCTGATGCGACTCGCGCTGCGCGGCTCATCGGTCTGCAATCCGCGCGAGAAATGACCCTTGATCAGATTCCAGCGCTTGGGATAGTCGATATCGGATTCAGGCAGGCGCCAGATCATGTGGAGGTGGTCGGGCAGAACGACCGCTGCGACGATGTCGAAAGGGTGCGCCAATTGGACCCGGCGAACCGCTTCACGCAATTTCCCAATCTCGCGCATCAGTAGATTGTTATTCCGGCGTTGCACCAGATTCACTGTGAAGAAGTAACTCCCGCCGGGAGTGAAAGCTCGGCGATATTCGGTCATTGGCTGACTCTTGGACGATGGGCTTCGCGATGCTCAGCCCATCCTACGCCCAACAAAGCACTCCGTAGGATGGGCTGAGAAGCCCATCAACGAGGCCTATCCCAATCCCTGACCCCGATCTGAGAACCGGTCGCGCAACTCGCGCTTCAGAATCTTGCCGCTCGCGTTCTTCGGCAGCGCGTCGACGACCTCGACGAGCTTCGGCGCCTTGTAGCCGGCCATGCGTTCGCGGCAG
The DNA here is from genome assembly GCF_058783185.1 of Fontimonas sp. FW305-C-3. Taxonomy (NCBI): domain Bacteria; kingdom Pseudomonadati; phylum Pseudomonadota; class Gammaproteobacteria; order Nevskiales; family Nevskiaceae; genus Fontimonas; species Fontimonas sp. FW305-C-3. Next base: position 411,404 of record NZ_JBYSYK010000003.1, read on the forward strand.
TGCGCGACGATGTCCTCGGCCTTCAAGGGCTGCCCGGGGCGGGCGACGACGACGGCCATCACCGCCTCGATCCACTTCGGATGCGGCACGCCGAACACGGCGACTTCCGACACCGCCGGATGCGTGAAGATCATCTCTTCGACTTCGCGGCTCGCGACGTTCTCGCCGCCGGTCTTGATCATGTCTTTCTTGCGATCGACGATGGCCAGATAGCCCTCGTCGTCGATGACGCCGAGATCGCCGCTGTGGAACCAGCCGTTGCGGAAGGCTTCGGCGGTCTTCTCCGGATTCTTCCAGTAGCCGAGCGTGACATGCGGGCCGCGATGGACGACTTCGCCGACGGTGCCGGGCGGCACCGGATGGTCGTCGTCGTCGACGACGCGGGTCTCGACGTTGATCGCCGGCCGTCCTGCGGAGCCGAGCTTGCGCAGCTGGTCCTCGGGCCGCAGTACCGTCGCGACCGGCGACATCTCGGTCTGGCCGTAGAAGTTGAACAGGCGCAGCTGCGGCAGGCGCCGGCTGATTTCCTTGATGACCTCGACCGGCATGATCGACGCGCCGTAGTAACCCTTCTTCAGCGACGACAGGTCGGTGTTGTCGAAATCCGGATGTCGCAGCAGCGCGATCCAGATCGTCGGCGGGCAGAACAGCTTGGTCACGCCTTCGGCCGCGATGGCCTTCAACAGCGCGCCGGCGTCCGGCCCGGGCAGGATGATCGACGTCGCGCCCAGGTACAGATCCGGCGTCAGGAAGGCATCGAGCTGCGCGCAATGGAACAGCGGCAGCGAATGGACTTCGATGTCCTCGCTCGTCATCTCGCCGTCGGCGATGCAGCTCGTGTAGTGCGCGTAGAGATTGCGCGCCGACAGCATCGCGCCCTTGGGGCGCGATTCGGTGCCGCTGGTGTACAGCAGCTGCGCCGGCGCATCGTCGTCGATCAGTACATCCGGTGCCGTGGCGTCGGCATGCTGCATCCAGTCCTGCACTCGTTCCCAATCCTTCGGTACGACATCGCCCTTGTCGTCGATCGCGCCGCGCAGCTTGCAGCGGATGCCTGACTCCGCAATCGCCGCGGCGGCAACGCCGACCAGCGCATCCTCGGCCACCACGCCGCTGACCTCGGCATTGCCGAGGATGAAGGCAACCTCCGTTGCGTTGAGCATGAAGTTGATCGGCACGACGACCGCGCCGAGGCGTGCCAGCGCGAAGCGCACGACGACGAACGCATGGTTATTGCGCGACAGCAGCGCGATGTGATCGCCCTTGCCGACGCCGCGCGCGGCCAGCGCGTTGGCGGCGCGATTGACCGTCTCGTCCAGCTCGGCGTAGGTCTGCCGCAGCTCACGGTAGACCAGCGCCGTCTTGCGCGGAAAGCGCGCCGCGCTGCGATGCAGCATGTCGGCCAGGCGATAGCTGCGCGCACTGGCAACCAGTGCGGCCAGCGCGGGATCGACGGACTGGGAACTCATGGGGGGAACTCCTGGGAAAATGTCGGCGTCTGCGGCGGATTCTAGCGCCAGGCAACGCAGTGCCCGGACCCTGCATCTGCGGAACAGCCTGACAGCGTTGGCAGACAACGCCGGAGCGCTCGGCACGGGCGATTCTCGACGATGATCAATCCGTAGAAAAAGCGAGTGAAACTCCAGGCTCCATCGATGAAAAAGCTCTCTCTGGTCGACGATACCTTCCTGCGCCTCGAAAGCCGCCGGCAGCCGCTGCACATCGGCATGCTGATGCTGTTCGAGCCGCCGGCCGATGCGCCGGCCGACTTCGCCGCGAAGCTGGCCGAACGCCTGCGCCAGTCGACGCAGGCGACGGCACCGTTCAACCAGCTGCTGGTGCGCCGCCGCGGCCTGCACTATTGGCAGGAAGACGGCGACTTCGATCTCGCCCATCACTTCGTCCACATGTCGCTGCCCAGGCCCGGCCGCATCCGCGAGCTGCTGGCGATGGTGTCGCGCGTGCACTCGGGGCATGTCGATCGCGCGTACCCGCTGTGGCGCATGTACCTGATCGAGGGCATCGAGGACGGCCGCATCGCGGTGTACCTCAAGGTGCATCACTCGCTGGTCGACGGCGTTGCCGGCATCCGCATGCTGACGCAGTCGATGTCGAGTGACCGCGCGACATCGGCGACCATGCCGCCGCCCTGGGAGATCGGGGCGAAGCGCGCCTCCGGCCAGGCGCTGCCGGTGCCGGCACCGGCGGCCGATGGCTTCAATGCGCTGCGCGCCCTCGCCCGCGAAGGCCTGCAGTCGGCCATGCCGGTGATCCGCCAGGTGCGCGAGACGCTGCGCGAGTTCCGCCGCGGCGACGGCGACGTCGCGCTCGCCGGCCAGGCGCCGCGCTGCCTGCTCAACAGCAAGGTCAGCGCAACCCGGCGCTTCGCCGCGCAGCAGTACTCGACGCCGCGCATGCGTGCGGTCGCGACCGCGTGCGGGGCGACGCTCAACGATGTCGTCCTTGCGATGTGCGGCGGCGCGCTGCGGCGCTACCTGACCGCCTTCGGCGAATTGCCGAACCGGCCGCTGATCGCCGGCGTGCCGGTGTCGATCCGCCGCGACAACACCAAGTTCGGCAACGAGGTCGCGTTCACGATCGCCCATCTCGGTACCCACATCGACGATCCGCTCGAACGCCTGCAGGCGATCAAGCGCTGCATGGACAAGAACAAGGAGCGCATCCGCCAATTCTCTCCAGCGCAGGTCATGGCCTATGCGGCGCTTATGCTGATGCCGGGCGCGCTCAACAAGCTGGTCGGCCGTGGCGCCGGCAACGCCTTCGGCAGCGTCGTCGTCTCGCACGTGCCGGGACCGCGCGAAGACCTCTACTGGCAAGGCGCGCGACTGACCGGCCTCTACCCGGCCTCGCTGCTGTTCGATACGCTCGCGCTCAATATCACGATCGTCAGCCGCCACGATTTCGTCGACTTCGGCCTCATCGCCTGCCGCAAGTCGGTGCCGCAGGTGCAGCGCCTGCTGGAGCATCTGGAGGACGAACTGGTCGCGCTCGAAGCGGCCGCCGGCATCGTCGCACCGAAGCCGGCACCGAAGCCGAAGGCGTCATCCAAGAAATCACCCAAGTCATCACCGAAGCCGCGCGCGAAGCCGGCCGGATCGTCCAAACCCAAAAAGAAGAAAACCGGAGCCCGCGCATGATGGCGAACTGGACCACTGCGGATATCCCCTCGCAACGCGGCCGTGTCGCGATCGTGACCGGCGCCAACAGCGGCATCGGCCTCGAAACGACGGTCGCCCTCGCCGCCGCCGGTGCCCGCGTCATCATGGCCTGCCGCAATCCGGACAAGGCCGCCGCGGCACTGGCGCAGGTGCGTGCCCGCGCACCGCAGGGCGAGGTCTCGGTGCTTGCACTCGATCTGGCGAGCCAGGCCTCGGTGCGTGCCTTCGCGGACACCTTCCTGCGCGAACACGCGCGGCTCGATCTGCTGATCAACAACGCCGGCATTCTCGGCGCGCCGCTCGGCTACAGCGTCGATGGCTTCGAGAATCATATGGCGGCGAATCATTTCGGCCACTTTGCGCTGACCGGCCTGCTGATCGAGCGCGTGCTCGCGACACCGGGCGCGCGCATCATCACCGTCGGCAGCCTCGGCCACTGGCGCGGCAAGCTCGATCCCGATGATCTCGCGTACAAGCACACGCCGTACACGCCGTTCGCCGGCTACTGCAACAGCAAGCTCGCCAACCTGCTGTTCGTGTTCGAGCTGGCGCGGCGCCTGCAGGCGCGCGGCGCGGGCGTCGTCGCCGCCGCCGGACATCCGGGCGGCGCGGACACCAACATCCAGAAGAAGAAAGGTACGTTCCTCGAACGCATCCACGAGAAGACCATCGAGCCGCTCGCACGCAAGTTCGTCGTCAACACCGCCGCGGCCGGCGCCCTGCCGACGCTGTACGCGGCGACGATGCCGGACGTGCAGCAGAACGACTACTTCGGCCCAACCGGCTTCTTCGGCATGAAAGGCGGCCTCGGCAAGGCCGGCCGCCAGAAGCGCGCCAGCGACGCGCAGATCGCGCAGCGCCTGTGGGAACAGTCGGAGCAGCTGACCGGTGTGCGCTATCTCGACTGAGATGAGCGAGCGGATTCCGGCCAGCTGGGACGCCATCACGCCCGAGTGGCTGACGCAGGCGCTCGCTGCGCAGCATCCCGACGCCGTTGTCGGCGGAGTCAAGATTCTGATGCGCGACGACGGCACCAACCGGCGCCTGCGCGTGGGGCTTGAGTATGCGCGCGGCAGCGGACCGGCATCGCTGTTCCTCAAGGCCAACGAACCCGCGCATCGCGAGGTGCACCTGCGCAACGGCAACCTGTTCAACGAGGCGCAGCTGTTCTCGTCGGCGACGCCGCTCGCGGTGGATCATCCGCTCGTCTACAAGGCGATGGTCGATCGCGAAGGCGGCAACTTCCTGCTCGTCATGGAGGACCTCAACCAGCGCGATGCCGATCCGCGCGATGCAACGCGACCGATGAGCATCGAGCAGGTCGCCGATGGCCTGCGCGGTCTGGCGCGCCTGCACAGCCGCTACTGGGGCTTCTCCGGCCTGACCCATCCGTCGCTCGCCTGGGTGCAGACCTGGGCACCAACCGAGGGCTGGCAGGTCGGCCTGCGCAAGCGCATCCCGATCGGCATCGCGCGCAGCGCCGCCACGCTGCCGGCGGGCGTCGCACCGCTGGGCGCGGATGCCTTGCTGGCGCTGTGGACGCGCTACGTCGCGTCGCTGACTCAGGGCACCATGACCTTGCTGCATGGCGACGCCCACATCGGCAACAGCTACGTGTTGCCGGGCGACAGGGTCGGCTTCCTCGACTGGCAGGTCGTGCGCCGCGGCGACTGGTCGCAGGACGTTGGCTATTTCCTGGTCGGCGCCCTGACCGAAGCGGATCGCCGCCACGGCGAGCGCGATCTGCTCGAGGCTTATCGGCTGGCACTGGAACTGGATGCCGCCGAACGCCCTTCGCCGCAGGCCGTCTGGCAGCGCTACCGGACCACGCCGGCCTACGGACTGCCGATCTGGCTGTCGACGCTCGGCACCGATGGCTGGCAGCTGCCGGAAGTTTCGCAGGCGCTGGTGCAGCGCTATGCCTGCGCGTTCACCGAACTCGACACGCCAGCCGCGCTCGCCGGCACGCGCTGAGCGGCGACGCGGCTGCAGCGGAACCGGCGCCGGCCTGCCGGGCCCGCCATAACGGCACGCCCGTTGCATTGATAAGGCTGCCGCGCCCGCTGCCGGCTTCAATGCAATCCGCCATGCGCCAGTTTCGTCTGTTTTCCACCGCCGTCGTCCTCTGCGTCGCATCCGTCGCCGCGCAGGCCGCTACCTACGTCGAGCTGTACCAGCAGGTGCCGGTGCCGCCGACCGACCTCGCCAGCGCCCGCAGTGCCGCGGCGGACGGCAAGATCACCGCGCCCGACCTGCTGGCGTTCCGGCAGGCGCTGGAGAGCGAGAAGGCCGCGATCGCTGCACTAAATGGGGGCGCCTACCCTGAGTTCAGCGACGAGGTGCCGCCGATGCCGGCCGCCGATGCGCCGGAAGTCATTTCCGCCGCGCGGGCTTTCGCGAGCTATCTGAACTTCAATTCCGGCGACAAGACGCCGGTCAAGGCCATGGCCAAGCGCACCCGCTGGGTGATGCGCGCCAAGGGCCAGCAGCACAGCGCCCTCGCCAAGACCGGCGCGCAGGGGCCGGACTTCGAGGCCAAGCGCGATCGCCTGATCAACGAGGAGCTGGTGCTGTGGGACGCGCTGTACAAGGACTGGAAAACCACGCGCTCGCCGCTGGTCGGCACCGCGCAGCCCTTGCTGACCGCCACCGATCTCGGCGCCAAGGCGCAAAGCGCCGAAGGCAAGACCATCATCGCGCGCTACCGTGCGGCGATGCTGCAGGAAGTCGAGCTGCTGTTCTCGCTGACCGAGCTTTCGGTGCTGCGCACCGATGCCTTCTCGCGCAATGCCGGCGACAGCATGCCGGATGCGCTCAGCGGCGCGACGAAGAAGTCGAAGTCGCCCTGACGGCGCGCACGACGCGCAGCCGGCACCGGAATTCGGCTAGGCCTGTTAACGCTATTCGGGTCGACCCGAATAGCGTTAACAGGCCCTAGTCGAGAATCGACCGCGCGATGATCTCCTTCATGATCTCCGACGTGCCGGCGAAGATGCGATTGATGCGCTCGTCCTGATACATGCGGCAGATCGGGTATTCGTCCATGTAGCCGGCGCCGCCGTGCAGCTGGACCCCCTCGTCGACCGCGCGTCCGTAGACTTCACTGCAGAACAGCTTGGCGCGCGCCGCATCCTCGGCGCTGAGCTTGCCTTCGTTATGGACCTCGACGCAGCGGTCGACGAAGGCCTGCGCGACTTCGATCTCGGCATCCAGCGCAGCGAGCTTGAAGCGGGTGTTCTGCATCTTCGACAACGGCTTGCCGAAGACCTTGCGATTGCGGACGAACTCGCGCGTCGTGTCGACGGCGAGACGCGCAGCGACGACATTGCCGGCCGCCGACAGCAGGCGCTCCTCGGCCAGCGCGTGCATCAGATGATAGAAGCCGCGATTCGCCTGGCCGAGCACATTGGCCTTGGGCACTTTCACATCATTGAAGAACAGCTCCGCGGTGTCCTGCGACTTGAGGCCCATCTTCTTCAGGTTGCGGCCGCGTTCGAAGCCCGGCATGCCGCGCTCGACGAGGAACAGCGTCACTGCGTGCGGATTGTCAGGCGCGGTGCGTGCCGCAACGATGACCAGATCACACAGAATGCCGTTGGAGATATAGGTCTTGGCACCATTGAGCAGCCAGTGGTCGCCATGATCCTCGGCATGACTCTTCATGCCGGCCAGGTCAGAGCCGGCGTCGGGCTCGGTCATCGCGACGGCGAGAATGCATTCGCCGCTGATGATCTTCGGGAAGAAGCGCTGCTTCTGCTCTTCGGTGCCGAAGGTGCCAAGGTAAGGCGCGATCAGGCGGCTGTGCACGGTCATGAAGAAGCCGGCATCGCCGTGCACCGCGTTCTCCTCGATGAGGATCTGCTCGTAGCGGAAATCCTTGATGCCGAGGCCACCGTACTGCTCGTCGGCCCACATGCACAGGTAACCCGCGGCACCGGCTTTCAGGAAGGCCTCGCGATCGACGATGCCGGCTTCACGCCAGCGCTCGGCATGCGGGCGTATCTCGGTCTGGAAGAACTTGCGCGCGCTGTCGCGGAACATTTCCATTTCCGGCGTCAAAGGCTGGCGTTGCATGCAGCAGATCCCCTGGTTGATTCGCGAAAGTCTTCGAAGGCGCAGCGCGCCTACAGTGTCTTGAGGTATTCGATCAGCGCCCGACGCTCGATGTCGGTCAACACGGCGGCGAAATCGTGGCCGCCGTTGCCCTGGCTGTACAGGTACGTGTTGTAGATCTTGCGATCCTCGACTTTCTGGTTGCCGACTTCGAGGAAGATGGGCAGTTGCCCGAGATTCCAGGCGAGCAGCACATTGCCATACAGCTCATGAAGGATCTGCTGCGTCAGCGGTGTCGCATCGCTGCCCGGCATGCAGTCGAGAAACGGCAGCGTGCCGGTGCCGCAGGCCAGCGTCTCGTACTTCCAGCCCATGCGCGCCTGGTCGTAAGCGCGTTCCAGACTGATGTCGTAACCCATCGCCACCTTGCCCTGCTGATCGGTGCGCGCCGGCGTTGACGCGCGACGCCAGAGCTTCGGCCGCGCCTCGGGCTTGAGCAGGCTCTCGACATCGGGCACCGAGCCGTTGTGCAGATACGGCGCCGTGGCCCAGACGCCGTACAGCGGCGGCGCGAGATAGCCGAGCGGACGCTCGCCGCGAATCTCGCTGCGATTCTGCGGGCCGCAGTCATTGTCGGTGCCGATCGTTTCTGAGTAACCGAGGAAACTCGTCGAGCCGTATTGATTGACAGCCTCGTTGTTGGTGTCGGCGCGACGGCGGTCGGTGCGGATGACCTCGTGCGGCGCGATATTGCTGGCCACACCTTCAAGCGCGGGATCGGCGAGATAGGTCGGATCGTTGACGTAACGCGGCGAGTAAGCGCCGTGGCAGCTCGCGCAAGAGCCGTTGCCGCCGCTCGGACGCGGCACCGGATTGTCGAGATTCGCCGCCCACAGATCCTTGCTGTGAAAAAGGATCGCGCCGCGTTCGGCCAGCGCCGTGTCCACCGGCAGCGGATACGCCGGCGACTTGAGCGAGAGGATCCACTTGTCGGCGTGCTGGCCGTACGCGCGAACCCAGTTCTCGCCGGCGGAGGCGCCAACAAAGCCATCCAGCGGCGTGTAGAAGATCAGGTCGACACGACTCGAGTCGGCGGCGAAATAGCCGTCCTGGAACTTCAGCGGTCGCGAGCCCATGTTCCACCACGACGGCGTATCGCCGGACGCGGTGGAGCCGGACATCAGCATGTCCAGCGTGTACTGGTCGATGCGCAGACCGGAGTCCTGGTTGGCGAGGAAGAACACATTGACGTCGCTGGCGTTGTTGGTCCCGCGGCTGGTCCCGAACAGCGCGAAGATCGCGCCGGCGGACAGACCGCTCTCGCCCAGCTCGCGCGACATCAGCGAGATGTCTTGCAGGTTGTTGCCCTGGCCGTAGTTGAAACCGCCGCCTTCGCCGGACAGGCCGGCGGCACTGCTGTGGCAGGCGTGGCAGGTGAAGCCGAAGCGGCCGGTCCATTCGCCGTTCGGTCCGCGCAGCTGGGTCACGAAGGCCGGCAGCTGTCCGCTGCCGCCATCGGTCCGGTTCGGATCTTCGCCAGGCAGCGGATAGGGGTTGCGCCCCGGCGCGATCGGCATGCCGTAGCGCTCCGCAACCAGCTGGTCGAAATTGTCCGGCCGCTCGCTGAGGCCCCACAGACGCCACAGGCGGTTGTAGGCATCCAGAGAGCGCTGCAGGAATCGCGCATCGTGATCGGCGCCCGCGAAGAACGTGCCGGACTTGGGGCCGCCGTTGCCGCGCATCAAGTCCTCGCCGATCTGCCAGCTGGCACGCAGCTCGCCGCAGGTTTTCGGTTGCGCCGATTCGCCAACCAGCTCGGGGTCGGCATGACAGTCAACCCACCAGGCGTTGTAGTGCACGGCCTTGCCGTCGCTGACCCCAGGCCGGACCAGCGAGCGCGGATCGGCCGGCAGGGGCGCCGCATCATCGCGGCCGTCGCAGTAGTCGAACCACCGATGACCGCCGTGCCTGCTGCCGAGCAACGGGTATTCGGCGGCAACCGGTCCACCGCCGAGTCCTCCGAGCAGCGCCGCGCATTGGTCCGGCGTCGCGAAGCATTTCAGCAGCACGTCCATGTCGGCATAGGCCGCCGAGCCCTGTGGCCAGGGCGCGCCGCCGGAATGCGGCAGTTCCTGGCCGGAGGCCATCAGCAAGATGCGCGACACCGGCGCGTTGCCGCCCAGGCGCTCCCAGCTTGCACGCAGATTGTCGAGATCCTGCGCCTCGGCGCCGAGCATGAAGTTGCGTCCCTTCTCGACGTCGCCGACGCCGCCCGGCAGATGGCAGCTGCGGCAGAACGCCAGACGCGGCTGAACCCGCTCGTTGAACAAGGCCTGCATGCTGCCGACCTGCGCGGACCCGCCACCGGGCTGCGGTGCGGCACCGCTGCCGCTGTATTCGCCGGCGCAGGCGCCGAGCAACAGCGCGATTGCCATCGTCGCCATCTGGCGCAGCTGCTTTCCGGCGTGGGCGTTCATGCATCCTCCTCGCAGAAAAAAACCGGGCTTGGTTGTCGCATTGGCCGTGTCGGCTCTTGTCTTTGCACTATCCGAGTTAAATTGACATTTGTCAATTTACGATCCTGTATATATTCTGGGCACCATGGACGATGCCCTAGACCCGCAGGCGGTAGCACGCCAACCCACGCAGCAGCGCGCCAAGGAGCGCTTCAACAGCATCCTGCACGAAGCGGAAGTGCTGCTGATCGAAAATGGTCTGTCGGGTTTCTCGATTCCGGATCTTGCCGAGCGGCTGGGTTACACGCGCGGCAGCGTCTACGCTTATTTCCCGACGCCCTACGCGATCCTCAACGAGCTGGTGAAACGCTATCTCGTCGACCTTGAAGCCCTGTTCTATGCGCGCGCTGCCGAGTTGCGCGAACTGGACTGGCGCGAAGGCATCGCGCGCGTCGTCGAGCTTGCGGTCCGCTTCCACAACGCGAATCCTGCCGCGCGCCTGCTGATTCTCGGCGGCGCGGTGACCGACGACAGCTACCGTGCGCAGGAGCTGACCAACAAGCATCTCGGCGAACTCGGGCGCAAGGTCTGGTCGCCGTCCAAGTCCCTGCCCAAGGGGCCACCGGATGTGACGACGCTGTGCGTCGACATCGGCACCGCGGTATTTCGCCGTTCGTTCTTCGTGCATGGCGAAATCACGCCGGCCTATCGCGACGCCGCGATTGCGGCGATGACCGGCTTTCTTGCGCCCTACGTCGAATCCGACCTGCACAAGCTCACTGGCAAGGCGGTCGCGAAGGTCGGCAGCAAGAAAAAACCGGCGCCGCGCCGCGGCTAGAAATTCCAGATCAGCTGCAGGTAGTACGAGCGCGGCGGCGCCAGCGTCGGCTGCACGCCGAAATCGGTCGCGAAGAAGCCAGCGGTGTAGAACTCATCGGTGAGGTTGCGCGCGCCGACGGTCGCGCGCAGGTTCCAGCGTTCGTAGAGATAGCTCAACCGTGCGCCGAGCAGCCAGTACGCCTCCTGGGTCGATGCCTCGCGATTGCTGGCCTCGTAGAAGAACCTGTCCGTGTAGTACGCGTCGACGACCGCCTCCAGCGGTCCGCCGCCGACACCCCAGGTCTTGCCCAACGAGAATGTCGTCGTCAGCTTCGGCGTGCGGATCAGTTGGTTACCGCTGTAGTTCTCGTTGTTGACGAAGGTGCCGTTGGAGCTGAAGCCCGAGGCGCCGTCGAAGTCGAGGTACTCGCTGTCGAGATAGGCGGCGCCGCCGCTGAGCACCAGATCGTCGAAGGTGCCGGGAAACAGCTGCAGATAACCGTCGAAGTCGAAACCGGTGATGCGCGCGCGACCGGCGTTCTGGAAGCTGATGACGCCGCCGGCGAACAGCGAAAGGTAATAGGTCTGCAGATTTTCGACGTCGTAACGGAAAGCCGCCGCATTGAAACGCAGCAGGCCGTCGAAGGCGGTCGTCTTGATGCCCAGCTCGACGGCTTCGATCTCTTCCGGCGCCACATAGTCGGGGCGGTCGTAGATCGCCACCGTGTTGTAGGTCGCCGCCTTTACCGCCTGCTGCCAGGACAGGAACAGCAGCGTCTCGCCGGCACCCGGCCGCCATTGCAGCGAGACCTTCGGCGAGAAATCCTTCTGCGTGTCGCGCGACGGATAGGGATCGCCGTTGCTGTCGGTCGCGCGATCGCTGTTGTCGAACAACTGCGTCTGGCTGCCGTCCTGGTTCTCCAGGCCGACCGTCGATTCGACGATGAAACGATCTTCGACCTGATAGCGGCCACCGAGCGTCAGGTCCAGCTGATCGCTGAGCTTAAAAGTCGCCTGGCTGAATACCGCGCGCGAGTCGGTGCCGATCAGGCCGGTCAGGTTGATCGCGCCGGTCGGCGTTCCTTGCACGAGGTTCAGGATATTCACCAGCGGCTGAGGCAGGCGCAGTCCGGCAAGACGCCCTTCTTCCAGGTCGATGCCGCCGATGACAAAGTTCAGTTCGCCGAAACCGTTCGTCGAGCGGAAGTAATACGCACCGAGTATCCATTCCAGCCAGTCCGGTCCGGCCTCGCCGTTGGACAGCAGCTGCAGCTCCAGCGATTGCGCGTCGATGTACTGGCTCGGCGCATCGAAGGTCGAGACCGGCAGGCGCGAGCCATCGAAATCGCGCGTGCCGGCGGTGTCCATGCGCTGGTCGCTGCCGAGCAGCTTGATATCGAACCACGGCGCCTTGTAGGCGATGCTGCCGTAGTACACGCTGTTGTCGTCGGTCTCGGCATAGGGATAGGCGTCAACCGAGCCTTCGTAGCCAGGCTGCGGCTGGATGCCAATCGTGCGCCCCAGCGCGGAAGGATTCGCGGTGTAGGCCGCGCTGCCGGCCACTGACATCATCTTGAGCTTGACGGCCGCGATGCGCAGATCGAGGTTCTCCGTTGGCTGCGCGCGCAGCTTGAAGCGGTAGCCGGTCATGTCGTCGCCTTCGAGCGGCTCCTCGAGCGATCCACGCGTACCCTTGTAATACCCGTCGGAGCGGCTGGTCACGGCCGTGACGTTGAAAGCGACGCTGTTGCCCAGCGGCAGGTTGGCATAGGCACGAAACAGCTGGGTGTTAAAGCTGCCGATGTTCGCCATCAGCTCGCCCTGCATCTCCTCGGTCGTCGGCTCCTTGGTGTAGACCGCGATGGCGCCGCCAGTCGCATTGCGGCCGAACAAGGTGCCCTGCGGCCCCTTGAGGACCTCGATGCGGTCGACGGCGCCGAAGTTCTGCGCGAGGTTCGACGCGAACGGATAGTAGATGCCGTCGATATAGGTCGCGACGCTGGGGTCCGCCGCGATCGTCGCATCGGTGCCGATGCCGCGCAGGAAGGTCATCACGTAGCTGACCTGCGTCGTGACGTTCAGGCCGGGCGTTGCGCGCTGCAGATCGGACTGATCGTTGATGCCGAGCGCATCGAGCATCTTGCCGCTGAAGGCCTGCACCGAGATCGGCACATCCTGCAGGTTCTCTTCGCGCTTTTGCGCGGTGACGACAATCTCCTCGACGAGGCGGCTGCGCGACGCGGGCGCGCTGCGCACCTCGGCTGGGCCTGCGGCTGCCGGCAGCGCAATCGTTTCAAGAGGCCGCGGTTCCGCTGTCGGGCCGGTTGACGTCGAAGTCTCTGCAGGCGGCTGGGCATCCGTTGCTGACGGCACCGGTGTGGCGGCCGGCGCCGCGCTAGGTTCCGCCGGCGCTGCCGCCGGCTCGTCGGCGTACAGCCAGTCAAGATCGTCCTGCCCCAGCACCGGCAGCGGGCAACACACGGCAGCGAGAACTGATACGGCCGCGATGGCGGTCCTTCTCATCCCATCTTCTCCCCTGCATAGACATTCGCCTGGAGACTGCGTGGCTACGCACGCTCAGTCCTGACCCAGCTGGGCTGAGGGAGAAAATGGCCGTTTTTGTGACAATTGTCAATTTCGAGGGGGCTGCCCTTCCGCCCCGCACCGACAGGAAGCAATCCCCGCTCAGCGGCCTTTGAAATGGCCCGGCCGGCGCTCGGTCACCGCGCGAATGCCCTCGGCGAAATCCTCACTGGGTTGCAACAGCAACTGCTGACGATGCTCTTCGGCAATCGCCGCAGTGACTTGTTCGTGCATGCCAGCGCGCAAGGTCGCGCGCGTCGCCAGCAGGGCCAGCGGTGCGTTCTCGGCAATCTCGGCGGCAAACTGCAGCGCGACAGTTCGCAGGCTCTCTCTGCTCGCCATGCGGTCGTACAGGCCCCAGCCGGCGCATTGCTCGGCGCTGTAGCGCGTCGCTGTCATGAACATCTCGGCGGCGCGCGTCGGCCCCAGCAAACGCGGCAGCGTATGCGTCAGGCCAAAGCCCGGATGGAAACCCAGCTTCGTGAAGTTCGCGGCGAAGCGCGCGTCGGGCGACACGACGCGGAAATCGGCCGCGACAGCAAGACCCAGGCCGGCGCCGATCGCCGCACCCTGCACCGCCGCGACGATCGGCTTGCGCGACGCGTAGACGCGCAGCACCTGATCGTAGAACTCGCGCAGCGGATCGCTGCTCTCTGCGCCAAAGCCATTCGGTGACACCAGGTCGGCACCGGCGCAGAAGGTCTTGCCCTGCGCGGCGAGCACGATCGCGCGGACCTGCATGTCGCCATCGAGCTCGTGCAGATGATCGGCGATCAGGCGCATCAGGCCGATCGTCGCGTAGTTGTGCGGCGGGTTGCTGAACTGCAGCAGGGCCACGTGGCCCTGGATTTCGACATCGACCTGCTCTTTCATGAATCACCTTCCGACAATGTAGCCCGGGTGAAACCCGGGAAGCCTGCATTCCGAATGCTCAATGGCCCCGGATTGCGTCCGGGCTACGGCTCAGAACCCTCTGTGTTGTATCTCGTGCGCCGCCCGATCCAGCGTCTCGCGGAAATCCGGATGCGCAATCGCGATCAGGCGACGTGCACGCTCGGCAAGGGCCTGCCCCTTCAGCTCGGCGGCGCCGAATTCGGTGACGATGACATCGACCTCAGTGCGCGCCGTCGTCACCGGGCCGGACAGGCTCGTCACGATCTTGCTGAGCGTGCCGCCCTTTGCGGTCGCCGCCAGCGCGATGATCGAACGGCCGCCGCGCGAGCGCATGCCGGCGCGGACGAAGTCGACCTGCCCGCCGGTGCCGCCGAAGTACTGCGCACCGCTCTGCTCGGCATTGACCTGCCCGCTCAGATCGACCTCGAGCGCCGAGTTGATCGTGACGAGGCGCTCCAGCTGCGAGAGCACCGCGGCATCGTGTGTATAGGAGGTCGCGCACATGCGCATCGCCGGATTGCGGTGTGCCCATCGGTACAGACGCTGGGTGCCGATCAATGCGCCATTGATCGAGACGCCGGTGTCGATCTTCTTGCGCGCATTGGTGACAACGCCGGCTTCGACAAGATCGACGAGGCCATCGCCGAGCATGCCGGAGTGCACGCCGAGATCGCGGCGGTCGCGCAGCAGGCGCAGGATCGCATCGGGTACCGCACCGACGCCGGTCTGGATGACCGCGCCGTCTTCGATGTACGCGGCGGCGTACCGCGCGATGGCCTGGTCGGTGTCGCTGATCTTCGCCGCCGGCACTTCGACGAGCGGGCGCGAGACATGGATCGCGCAATCGATGCGCGATGCCGGCAGCGTTTCACCGTAGCTGAAAGGCACCTGGTCGTTGATCTCGGCGATGACGACGCGCGCCTTGCTCACCGCCGCCTGCACGAAATCGCTGATCAGGCCGAAGCTGTGATTGCCCTGCTCGTCGGCCGGGCTGAGCTGGACGAACGCGACGTCGCAGCCGATCAGACCCTGCTCGATGTACGGACCGATCTGGCCGACATGGCAGGGAATCACCGCGAGCTTGCCGGCCGCGGTCAGCGTGCGCAGCGTGCCGATCGCGCCCATGCTCGACAGGCGGATTTTCTCCGCCGCTTCGGGCGTCAGCAGCTTCGAGAAACTGGTCGCCGCGAACGCCGACAGCTCGCCGATGGCATCCGCCTGTTCGATCAGCTTTTCGATCAGCGTCGTCGGCTCTCCGCAGGCCTGGCCCCAGACGATGCGGTCGCCGCGCTTGAGGAAGCGGCCGAGATCGAGGCCGGCCGCGTCGGTGACGACGGTCATGCCTGGCCCGCGAGCTTCAGCAGCTGCTGTGCGCGCGCCAGATACGGCCGGTCGAGCATCGCGCCCTTGTAGCCGATCGTGCCGAGACCCGGATTGGCGGCGAACAGATCGACGATCTCCTGAGCCTGCGCGATCTCGTCGGCGCTCGGCTTGAACGCCTCGTTGATGACGTCGACCTGCGCCGGATGGATCGCCAGCATGCCGCGGAAGCCCGCGCGGCGGCACTGCTCGGCACGGCGGCGCAGGCCGTCGAGATCCTTGTAGTCGCCATGAATGGTATCCACCGCGGCGACGCGCGCGGCGGCGGCGCCAACCAGGCACAGGCTGCGCGCCAGCTCATAGGTGAAGCCGTAACTGCCGTCGGCGTTCTTGTTCTCGCTGGCGCCGAGCGCGTCGGCCAAATCCTCGGCGCCCCAGGTCATCGCGACCAGACGCGGCGCGCCGGCGTAGCTGCCGGTCGTCAGCATGCCTTCGGCGGTTTCGGTGACGAGCGGAAACACCCTGGTGCTGCCCGGCTCGATGCCGTTGGCCACTTCGAGTGCTGACAGATAGTGATCGAGCACGACCAGATCGGCGCCACTGCGCGTCTTCGGCACCATGATGCCGCCCGGCTTGCCCGGCATCACCGCAGCCAGATCGTGCAGCGCATGCTCGCCCTGCAGCGGATTGATGCGCACCCACAGCCGCGCGTGATCGCCGGCCTGCGCCTTGAGAAAGTTCTGCACGAGCGTGCGCGCCTTCGGCTTCTCGGCATCGGCAACCGCGTCCTCGAGATCGAACAGCGCGATGTCGGCGGCGCTGTCGGCCGCCTTCTGCATTTTCTTCTCGCTGTCGCCGGGGGCGAACAGCCAGGAACGGGCGGCGAAGAGTTCTTTGCTGTACGTCATCGATATTCTCGTTTTTCTCTACGTAGGCTGGGATGCAGCGAAAGCGGAATCCCAGCGGCTTGCGAGATCTGCTGGGATTACGCTGCGCTGCATCCCAGCCTACGGTTTGCGTTGAGCTGTCCGTCAGTAGGACTTCGGCAGTTCCAGCACTTTCTCGGCGAGGAAGTTCAGGATCATGTGCGGGCTGACTGGCGCGGTGCGCGGAATCAGCACTTCGCGCAGCAGTCTTTCGACATGATATTCCTGCGCGTAGCCCATGCCACCCAGCGTCAGCATCGCGGTATGGCAGGCCTCGAACGCGAACTCCGCCGCCAGATACTTGCCGGCATTGGCTTCGACGCCGCAGTCGACGCCCTTGTCGAACTGCGTCGCCGCCTTCATGACCATCAGGTTCGCCGCTTCAAGCTGCGCCCAGCACTTCGCAAGCGGATGCTGGATGCCCTGGTTCATGCCGATCGGCCGGTCGAAGACGATGCGCTCGCGGGCGTATTTCGCCGCGCGCTGGATCGCCGCGCGGCCGATGCCGATCGCCTCGGCGCCGAGCAGTATGCGTTCCGGATTCAGGCCATGCAGGATGATCTTGAAGCCGTCGCCTTCGGCGCCGATGCGATCTGCTTCCGGAATCCACAGGTCGTTGATGAACAGCATGTTCGAATCGACGGCGTGGCGGCCCATCTTGTGAATCAGCCGCACCTCGATCTTGCTGCGATCCAGATCGGTGAAGAACAGCGACAGGCCATCGGTCTTGCGTTTGACCTGGTCGAGCGGCGTCGTGCGCGCCAGCAGCATCATCTTGTTGGCGACCTGCGCGACCGAGATCCAGATCTTCTCGCCGTTGACGAGATAGCCGCCGTCGCGCTTCTCGGCGCGGGTCTTGATCTTGGTGGTATCGAGGCCGACGTTTGGTTCGGTGACCGCGAAGCAGATGCGATCCTCGCCGCGCAGCACCGGCGGAATCATGCGCTGGCGCTGCGCCTCGGTGCCGAACAGTTGCACCGGCTGCATACTGAACACCGGCCCGTGGATGCTCGACGCCGCGGTCATGCCGCCGCCGGCCTCTGCAACCGCCTGCATCATGATCGCCGCCTCGGTGATGCCCAGGCCGGCGCCGCCGACCGCTTCAGGCATCGCCACGCCAAGCCAGCCGGCTTCGGCCATGGACTTCTGGAAGTCCATCGGGAACACACCATCGCGGTCGCGCTCCAGCCAGTAGTCGTCGGAGAACTGGGCACAGTGCTTGAGGATGGTGTCGCGGATGTTCTGCTGGTCCGGCGTGTAGGCGAAATCCATGGTTCTTATCCTGAACTTGACCGTACCGATATTAGCTCAATGTACTGGAATCTGTACGCTGCCCGTGAAACAATCCGGCCCGTCAGCAACGGGGAATTCATGGACAAGTCTGCGAAGCGCACGGGGCCGATGGCCGGCGTGCGGGTGATCGATCTGACCGCGATGGTCATGGGCCCCTATTGCACGCAGATCATGGCCGACATGGGCGCGGACGTGATCAAGATCGAGCCGCCGGACGGCGACGGCACGCGCTACATCTCGGTCGGCCCGTCGCCGACGATGGGCGGCGTGTTCGCCAACGTCAACCGCGGCAAGCGCAGCGTCGTGCTCGACCTGCAGAGCGACGCCGGCAAGGCCACGCTGCGCGCGCTGATTGCGACCGCGGATGTCTTCATCCATACGATGCGCTCCAAGGCGATCGCCAAGCTCGGCTTCGACTACGCGGCGGTCTCGGCGATCAAGCCGGATATCGTCTACACCAATGCGTACGGTTATGGCCGCCGCGGCCCGGACCGCGATCTGCCCGCCTACGACGACACGATCCAGGCCGAGTGCGGCCTGACCGCCGTGCAGCAGATGCTGACCGGCGAAGCTAACTTCGTCGGCTCGATCGTCGCCGACAAGGTCGCCGGCCTCACCGCGGTCTACGCGACGACGATGGCGCTGTTCCACCACGCGCGCACCGGCCAGGGGCAGGAGGTCGAGGTCGCGATGTTCGAGACCATGGCCTCGTTCATGCTCGTCGAGCACGCCAACGGCGCGATGTTCAGCCCGCCGCTGAGCCGCGCGCACTATCCGCGCGCCGTCGCGCCGAACCGCAAGCCGTACAAGACCAAGGACGGCTACATCGCCGCGCTGATCTACAACGACAAGATGTGGGCCAAGTTCGTCGAGGCGGTCAAGCCGGCCTGGGTCGACGGCAACATGGCGACGCTCAAGCAACGCGCCCAGCAGATCGACAAGGTCTACGGCCTGCTCGCGCAGACCTTCCTCGAACGCACGACGCAGGAATGGCTGGAGCTGCTGCAGTCGCTCGGCATTCCCGCCGCGCCGCTGCGCACGCCGGACGAGTTGTTCGACAATCCGCATTTGAATGCGGTCAACTTTTTCGAGACGGTCGATTCGGAATACGGCCCGGTGCGTTTTCCCGGCGTGCCGACGCTGTTCTCGCAGACGCCAGGGCGCGTGCATGGCCCGGCGCCGGAGCTGGGGGCGCATACCGAGGAAGTGCTGGCCGAAATGCGCGCCGCGGCGCGTGATCGCTAGACGCTGATACCGATCAGCGCCAGCTGCTCGCGCAGCGACAGCGTCGCCGCCGGCAGCCAGGCCAGCACGCCGATCGCGAACACGGCGTAGAGCGCCGCCGCCCGTCCCGCGGACAGCGGCGCGCCGCGGCGCTGCTCGGTGTGCTGATACCAGGCGACGCAGGCAAGGCTGAAGACCAGCTCGATCAGAATCGCGACCTGCGGCATCGTGCCGTAGGTGTTCATCGAGATCGTCGCGCCATCGGCGTGCAGCAGTTGATGCTCGAAGCCGACGACGAAATCGCAGAGCACATGGAACGTCGCGAGGAAGCCGCACCACAACGACAGGCTGCGATCGCGATAGAACGCGTGAACGACCGCGCCGACGATGACGCCCTGCAGCAGACCGGGAATCAGGTTGTGGCTGTAGGTCATGTCGACCTGCAGATTCCTGAAACTCGCGTCGAACAGCGACGGCGGCGACGCCGGCTCGATGCCGAGCAGCGCGAGGATCAGCCAGAGGAACTCCGGCACGTTCGCGCACAGCAACAGCAGCCAGAACGGATGCTGCCTGAGACGGCTCGCCGGGATCAGCGCCGCTGCGTAATGACCGACGATCATTTCCGCTCGCGCGTGACGATCAGGTTGATCAGCACGAAAAACAGTGCATAGGTCGCGATCAGGCCGATGATCAGCGATGGCACGTCAGTTTCTCCCCGTCCGATAGCCAAGATTGGCCGAGATCGACGCCGCCGCATCCTTCACCTGGCGGGCGAGATCGCCACCCTGGCGCTGCTGGCGCGAGCTCGGCGCCGCGACGATCAGCGCGCCGAGCACCGTTGCCGACGCATCGCGAATCACCGCCGCGGTACCGGCGGCGCCCTCGGCAGCCTGGTCCAGCGTCTGCGCCACGCCACTGGCCCGCGCGGCGTCGATCAGGGCCGCCAGCTCGCGCTTGCCCGTCTCGGTGCTCGCGGTCAGCGCCTGCGGCTTGAGCTTGCGCAGATAGCTGCGCACTTCCGCTTCCGGCAAGGCCGCCAGCAGCACGCGGCCACCGGCGGTGCAGTACAGCGGCCGGCGATCGCCGACGGCGACCGAGAAGCGCACGGCCTTGCGGCTCTCGATGACATCGACATAGGTGAGCGTGCCCGCGCCGTCGTCGGGCACCGCGAACAGCACGGTCTCGCCGCAGCGCGCGGCAAGGCCGCGCATGCCGTCGCGGATCAAATCGGAGGATTGCAGACGGCGGCGCGCCTCCAGCAAGGCACTGCCGATGCCGAAGGCGCGCGGGCCGAGGCGATAGACGCCGTCCGCGGCGATGACGAAATCGGATTCCGCCAGGCCACGCAGCAGCGCGGCCAGGCTCGTCTTTGGCGCCTCGAGCTGACGGCTCAGCTGCGCCAGGCTCAAGGGCTCCACTGCCGCGCACAGGGCTTCGAGGATGTGAATCACGCGCGTGACGGACTGCGGTGAATTCATGGCGGCAGCGGGACCGGATCGGAGAGTGCGAAAGATAGACCAGATCGTAGCCCGGATGAAATCCGGGGCTCGCACTCGCCGGAACCCAGAGCCCCGGATTTCATCCGGGCGACGGCCTCGATCGAATCGCTCAGCCGAACACTTCGTCGAACAATCCGCGCATCACCGCCCACGACCGGCGCTCGGCGTCGGCGCTGTAACGGAAGTTGGCCACGCCACGCGCATCGGCGTCGGGATTGGTGAAGCTGTGCACGGTGTTGCCATAGCTGATCAGCTGCCAGTCGACCCCGTCGCGGCGCAGCTCGCCGGTCACGGCATCAAGAACCTCGGGCTTGACCATCGCATCGTCGGCGCCGGTGCAGATCAGCACCTTCGCCTTCACCGAACCGGCGTCGCCTTCGACCTCGGCAATCAGACCGGCATGGAAGGTCACGATGGCCGCGAGCGGCGCGCCGCCACGCGCCAGCTCCAGACAGCAGGCGCCGCCGAAGCAGAAGCCGATTGCGGCGATATGGCGGGTGTCGACCTGCGGCTGCGCGCACAAGGCCTGGTGAGCAGCGAGCAGCCGCGCCCGCCAGGCCGGACGATCGCCGTACAGCAGGCGGATCGCAGGACTGACGCTGGGCAGATCGGGGAAGACTTCACCTGCGCCATGCGGATCGGCGGCGAAGGTGATGTAGCCAAGCTCGGCAAGCCACGCGGCGCGCACGGTTGCATGCTCGTTGAGGCCGAACGCTTCGGGAAACACGAGGACGCCGGGTCGCTTGCCACTCAGGCGTTCATCCCAGAACAACTGACCCTTGAACGTCGTGCCGCCGCTGGAATATTCGACGAGCTGCTGTCGCATCGCAAACCTCTCCGTGCGCGCCGGGCCGAGCGGCCCGCGAGCGCGCAGCTTACGACGAGTAACGCCCGCCGTTCACGCTCAGCGTATGGCCAGTGATGTAGCCGGCACCTTCGGACGCCAGGAACGCAATCGCCGCCGCCATGTCCTCCGGACGGCCGGCGCGCTTCATCGGCGACGAAGCGATGATCTGGTCGACGGCAGCGCCGATGCCGGCCCGCATCATCGGCGTATCGACGAAACCCGGCGGCACGTTGTTGACGGTGATGCCGGTCGGCGCGAGCTCCTGCGCCAGCGACTTGCTGAACGCGATGACACCGCCCTTCGACGCCGAGTAATGGACCATGCGCTGGGCGCCGGTCTGCGCGCTCGACGACGAGACGTTGATGATACGGCCCCACTTCGCCGCCAGCATGTCCGGCAGCACGGCCTGCGTGCACATCATCACGCTCTTGAGATTCACCGTCATCACCTTGTCCCACAGCTCTTCGGTGATTTCCATGAACGGCGTGAACGCCGAGATGCCGGCGTTGTTGACGAGGATGCTGACCGCGCCGAACTTCTCGTGCACGGCCTTGACCGCCGCGTCGATGTCGACACGCTTTGAGACATCGACCTTCGAAGCGATCGCCTGCATGCCGGCGCGATTCAGCTCGTCGGCCGCCGCCTGTGCGCCGGCTTCGTTGAGATCCCAGATCGCGACACGCGCACCATCCTTGGCGAGCTGCTGTGCGGCGGCGAGACCGATGCCCGATGCGGCGCCGGTGACGATGGCAACCTTGCCTGCGAGTGACATGTCTGGATTTCCGGTGACTTACTTGAGCGGCAGTTCGACGTCGACGACGCCGGTCGCGAGCTTGACGCCGTCCTGGTTCGCCATCGTCACGGCCAAGCGCACGAGCGGCACGCCCCAGGTCGTCTCGTCATGCTTCTCGATGACCTCGGCGGTCATGTAGGTGATGTCGCCTTCCAGCGCCGGGCCGCGGAACGAGGTGTTCGAGTAGCGCACGAAGCCCTGGTGGCCAGCCCAGTACGAGACGTAGTCCGTGACCCAGGCGCCCATCGTCGCGCCGTAGCCGTAGGCACGCGGCATGCCGATCTCGCCGGCCTTGTCGGCATCGACGTGACCGCGCGAAGGGCCCATGTACAGGCCGTCGCGCAGACGCGGATCGATCATCGCGCCCTTCTCGTCGAAGCCGAAGCCTTCGACCCAACCCGGATCCTGGTTGATCCAGGGATCCTTCATGCCCGGCACGCCGATCCAGCGGAAACTGCCCCAGACGTTGAACACGAAGGCGCGATATTCGGTCGCGAAGCTGACCAGCGTGTGCGGACCGATGACGCGGCGCACGAGCTTGTCGCCGACCTTCACTTCTTCGTAACGCGGCGACACGCCCTGGCGGTACGCCATGATCCAGTCGTGGCGTTCCTTGTCGATATCGATGATCTGCTGCTTGGTCCAGCGCGGGATCGCGCCGGTCGATGCGCCGAGCATGCCGCGCTTCTCGGCCTCGGCGGCGAGATAGCGGATCGACGTCGAACGCGACTTCGAGACCGGCACGTTGTGCTGGTTGTAATGCATCGTGTCGCCGCGCGAGAACAGCGTCGGCCCGGCGAACTTCGTATCGGTCAGCTTGTAGTCGTGGAAGCGGCGCTTCTGAGTCAGACGGTCGCCCGGATGCAGACGCGGGCCGTAGTGCCACCACTCTTCGCCGCCGAAGATCAGATGCGAACCCGGGATATAACCGACGCAGGCCGGCTGCACGCCGTGACCGTAGTCGATGCAGACCGCGAAGGACTGCGGCGCAACAATGCCGCCGAACGGCGAGGCCTTGGCGAACTCGTGATCCCAGTGGATCGGGTTCGGAAAGTCCATCGCCATGACCCAGCGCTTGATGTCGGTGGCCGAGCAGGGTTCGATCAGTTCGCCGCCGCCGACTTCCTGGCCGACCCGCGCCTTGACGTCGCTCAGGTCCATTTCGACGTTTCCGTCCTTGCTCTCTGCGGCCTTGCCCATGTTCCCCTCGTCGCCTGTCTGGGAGCCGGTTAGTGGACGTCCGGGCTCGCCGAATATTGAACCTCTTCGATCCAGGCAAGTTAACTTGTCCGTACGCGTATCGTCAACAGTGTTGTCTATAATGTGAGCACGCCAGAACCACACTGCAGTCATGGAGCGAGCGCATGTCAGTCTCAGGAAAATGGAACATCACGATCAAGGCGCCGACCGGCCCGCAGCACACGGTGCTCGAGATCAAGGAAGCGGGCGGCAAGCTCAGCGGCGCGCAGACCGGCCAGGGCGTCACGACCGAGATCAGCGACGGCAAGATCGACGGCACGACGATCGGCTGGATCAACCACGTGACCAAGCCGATCAAGATCAAGGTGACCTTCACCGGCACCGTCGACGGCAAGACCATGACAGGCAAGGCCAAGGCCGGCTTCATGGGCTCGTATGCCTTCACAGGCACGAAAGCCTGACTTCCAGTGCCTTGACTCGCTAATCAACAATGCTGACTATAATCGGCTTTGTTAAGCGCATGAAACCATTACTCAACGAGGAGAGCAGATCGTGATGCTGCCCGAGGCCAAGCTGTACATCGACGGCAAGCTGCGCAGCGCAGCTGGCGGAAAGACCTACGACAACATCGGCCCCTGGACCGGCGAAGTCGTCGGCAAGGCCGCGGATGCCTCCGCCGATGACGTCAACGAGGCGATCGCCGCCGCGCGTCGCGCCTTCGACCTGACCGACTGGGCGCAGCCGGAAAACCGCAGCGCACGCTTCGAGCTGATGAAGAAGTACCGCGCGCTGCTGCAGGCCAATCGCGACAAGCTGGTGCAGATCGCGCGCATCGAGGCCGGCTCGGCGATCGGCGCCGCCGCGCGCGCGCAGATCGACGGCGCACTCAGCGGCATGGACGGCCTGCTGCAGGAATTCCCCAAGGTGACCTGGGAGGAAGACCGCGGCATCAAGAACGAATACGGCTTCGACACCAAGCGTCTGGTCGTCCACGAGGCCGTCGGCGTCGTCGCCGCGATCACGCCGTGGAACGTGCCGCTCTACGTCAACATCGGCAAGGTCGTCGCCGCGCTGCTCGCCGGCTGCACCGTCGTGCTCAAGCCCGCGCCGGATACGCCGCTGATGGGCACCTACATGGGCGAACTCGCGGTCGAAGCCGGCTTCCCGGCCGGCGTCTTCAACGTCGTCACGTCGGCGGACCCGGCGATGGCCGGCGAGATGCTGACCAAGGACCCGCGCGTCGATCTCGTGTCGTTCACCGGCTCGACCGCGGTCGGCAAGCGCATCATGGAAAACGGCGCCGCGACGCTCAAGCGCGTGTTCCTCGAACTCGGCGGCAAGTCGGCGTACATCGTTCTCGACGATGCACCGAACTTCCCGATGGTCGTCATGGGCTCGATGGTGGTGTTCCACGCCGGCCAGGGCTGCGCCTACCCCACCCGCCTGCTCGTGCCGCGCTCGCGCTACGAGGAAGCGACCAAGGCGCTGGAAATGGCCTACGCCGGCTTCGCCAGCAAGTGGGGCCTCTACGACGAGCCGACCTGCATCATGGGACCGCTGATTTCCAAGCGTCAGCTGGAACGCGTCGCCAGCTACGTCGAGATCGGCCAGCAGGAAGGCGCACGCCTGCTCGCCGGCGGCAAGGTCCGCACCGACAAGGGCGGCGGCTTCTTCATCGAGCCGACCTGCTTCGTCGATGCACGCAACGACATGCGCATCGCCCAGGAGGAAATCTTCGGACCGGTACTGGTCGTGATTCCCTACGACGACGAGGAAGAAGCGATCCGCATCGCCAACGACAGCATCTACGGCCTCGGCGGCGCGGTGTTCGGCAGCACGCCGCGCGCACTCGCCGTCGCCAAGCGCATCCGCGCCGGCGCACTGAGCGTCAACGGCGGCATGAGCATCACCGGCGACCTGCCCTTCGGCGGCTACAAGCAGAGCGGCATGGGCCGCGAATGGGGCCGCGAAGGCATCGAGGAGTTCCTTGAGGCCAAGGCGATCGGCATCCGCGCTTCGTAAGCGACACTGCACAAACGATGGCGCGGACCAGTTCGGGTCCGCGCCATTTTTGTTGGCGCCGAGCTTGTCGCTGCGGCATCTCGATACACCGCGCTACGCGCAGCACTCGATGCTAACGGTGTTTTTTTGGGGCCGACAGAGAAACAGCCTTTCGCCTCGAGTGCCGTGCGCTTCAGCGCACGGTGTATCGAGAGGCCGCAGCGAAACTTAAGCGCTACGCGGCGCGCGCTGGCGAAACTCGTTCGGCGTCGCACCGGTGGCGCGACGGAACGCGAAGCAGAAACTCGACGGCGAGGCGAAACCCAGCGTGTAAGCCACGCCTTTGACGCTGTCCTGCGTGTGCAGCATGCGCTTGGCCAGCTCGATCCGCGTCGCCGCGATGTGTTCGCCGAGCGAGCAGCCGCGACTGCTGCGAAAACCACGTGTCAGCTGGCGCACCGATATCCGGCATAGCGCGGCCAGTTCGCTCAGGGTCGGTGCCGCACACTCCTCGCGCAGGCGCTCGTCGATCAGGCGCAGGCGCCAGCCTGCGAGCCCGCCACCGACGGCCGAGTCGTCGCTGACACCGGCGCAATGCCGCGCCAGCTCGATCGCCAGCTGCGCGATGATCAGCTCGACCAATGCCTCGGTCGCAAAACCCGGATGCCGGACTTCCTGCGTCAGACGCAGCAGCAGGCCGCGGACGTTCTCATTGCGGATGTCGAGGCTGTCCTGCAGGCGCCGGTCGGTCCATTGCAGCTCGCGACCGCAGGCCTTGCTCAGCGCATCCGGCTGCAGATGGCAGAGGATCGATGTCTGTGAAGACGCACCGTCGCTACGCGCCTGCAGCGTCTCGCCGGGCGGCAGCAGGAAAACCTTGCCGAGCCGCTCGTAACGCTGCGGACTCCAGCGTTCGCGATAGCAGGCCCGTGCGTTGCGCGGCCGCGGCGTCAGGCTGAAATCCAGCCAGTAGCTGTCGTCGTGGCGCACGATGTTGTCGGCCGGCTGCGTCATGTCGAAGCGCACCAGCTGCACCCTCGCCTGCGCAACGCGGCACTCGGCACCGACCGTCATCGAAGCTGCGGCAGCGACCATGGCTCTCCTCCTGACCGGCTCAGGCGGCCGGCCTGTGACTCAATCCCAGCGCAGGTGCAGTGTATCGACGCCGACGACGTGGCCGCCATGGAACTTCGGCGGATGCGCCGGATCGAGACGGAAGGCCGGCAGACGCGCGAGCATTTCCTCGTACACCACTTGCAACTCGACGCGCGCGAGGTGCGAGCCGAGGCAGCGGTGCGGTCCGGCGTTGAACGCGATATGGACCTTGTTCTCGCGGTTCATGTCGAACTGGTCCGGATTCGGGTATTCGCTCGCATCGAGATCGGCGGCCGGCAGGTAGAGCATTGCCTTTTCGCCCTTCTTCATCGACGCGCCCATGAACTCCATGTCCTTGCCGATGATGCGCGGCGGCACGGTGAACGTGTAGCGGCGCAGCAGCTCCTCGGTCGCGTCGGCAACCAGCGCCGGATTCGCGCGCAGCTGCGCCTGCAGTTCGGGATCGCGCGCCAGATGCCGCACGCCATGGCCCATGCCGTTCATGACGGTGTCGAGGCCGGCGATGAACAGCAGCACGCCGTAGTTCTCCATGTCCTCAATCTCGGTCGGCTTGCCGTCGACCTCGACCTTCCACAGCATGCTGAGGATGTCGTCCTGCGGATTGTCGCGGCGCTCCAGCATCGTCGAGCGCATGCTCGCGGCAATGCCCATCATGCTCTGCATCATGCGGCGCGGATCGAGGTTGGATGCCGCCAGATGATTGCGCACCAGCGTGCGGTACTCCTCCCAGCGCGACAGCGGCAGACCGAGCATCTTGAGGAACACCTGCACCGGCAGCGGCTCGGCCACCGCGGCAATGAAGTCGGCGTGACCGTCGGGCTTCATCCGGTCGATCAGCTCGCCGGCCAGTGTGCGGATGCTGTCCTTGAGCACCATGATCGCCTTGGGCGAGAACACCCGGTTCAACGGCATGCGGTACTTGGTGTGATCCGGCGGGTCGAGATTGATCGGCACCGCGATCGGAATGTGCGGCGAGCCCGGCGGCAGCATCGTCTTGAGCATCGCCAGCTTCTCGGGCGGGATGAACTGGCTGGAGAAATTCTCGGTATCGCGCGAGGCGTTGAAGTTCGCCTCATGGCTGATGAGCATCCAGTGGCCGCCGTTGCGCGGCGTCCAGAACACCGGCGGCGCGACCTTGTGCAGCTCCAGGATGCGGGCGTGCGGATCTGCGAGCAGGCCCGGATCGGCAAACATGTCGAAGTCGTAGACCACCGCATCGGCGACGTGGGCGGGCTTGGGGACGGCGGGCGTCAGGGTGGCTTGGCTCATGGGCAACGGTTCAGTTCTGGCGGCTTGACGGACCCGCACTATAAATCAACAATGGTGTTTATATATACCTCAGCCGGCGTACCGAGCCGGCACCGCGGAGCAGAGGACGAGCCGCCCGATGAACACCCCAGCCAAGCTGCAGCAGAGCTACGATTTTGTCGTTGTCGGCAGCGGCGCCGGCTCGATGTGTGCGGCACTGCAGATGCGCGCGGCGGGCAAGCGCGTCGCCGTGCTCGAGAAGACCGCCCTGGTCGGCGGCACGACCGCCAACTCCGGCGGCGTGATGTGGATTCCCTGCAACCGCTACATGAAAGAGGCCGGCATCGCCGACAGCGCGGAGCAGGCCAACGCCTATCTCGATGCCGTCATCGGCGAGCGTGCCGACATGCCGGGCGCGAGCCGCGAACGGCGCCAGGCCTATGTCGCGCAGGCGCCGCAGATGCTGGAGTTTCTGATCAGTCAAGGCATTCACCTACGGCGCATGCCATCGTGGCCGGACTACTACGATGCACCCGGCGCTTCGGTGCCGGGCCGCGCGGTCGTGTCGGAGCTGTTCGACATCAAGCAGCTGGGCGACTGGAAGGCGAAGCTGCGCCCGGGCTTCCTGCCGCTGCCGGCGAACCTCGACGAGGCGATGCAGCTGCCGCAGGTCAAACGCAGCGGCGCGGCCAAGAAGACCCTCGCGCGCATTCTCGGCCGCGCGATCGCCGACAAGTTCACCGGCCGCGCAAGGCGCACCGCCGGCGAAGCACTGCAGGCACAAATGCTGCACGCCGCGCTGAAGGCCGGCGTCGACATCCAGCTCAACGCAGCGGTCACTCAGCTGATCGTCGAAGGCAATCGGGTGGTCGCGGTCACGGTCAGGCAAGACGGTCGTGAGCAGCGTGTCGATGCCGGTCTCGGCGTGCTGATCAACGCCGGCGGCTTCGCGCGCAACCAGCAGATGCTCGATCGCTACATTCCCGGCACCCAGGCCAGCTGGTCGAGCTGCAGCGAAGGCGATACCGGCGAGATGATCGGGGAAGGCCAGCGCATCGGCGCGGCGACGGCGCAGATGAGCGAGCGCATCGGCATGCAGATCGCGCTGACTCCGGGCAGCGCCGACAAGGCGGTCAAGACCGCGATGCAGAACGACATCTGCCGCCCGCATGCGATCGTCGTCGACCAGAGCGGCGTGCGCTACGCCCGCGAGTCCAGCGCGCATCCCGTGTTCAGCGAGCACATGATCGAGCGCAAGGCGATTCCGAGCTGGATGATCTTCGACAGCCAGTACCTGAACAAGTACATGCTCGCCGGCACGATGCCCGGCCCGAAGAAACCGAAATCCTGGACCGACGAAAACTTCCTGCGCAGCGGCGCGACGGTCGCCGACCTCGCGCAGTCCTGCGGCATCGATGGCGCGAGACTGCAAGGTACGGTCGCGCGCTACAACGAGATGGTGCGCAAGGGCCGCGACGAAGATTTCCAGCGCGGCGACAGCGCCTATGACCGATGGGTCGGCGATCCGCTGGCCGGCGATTCGAACACGCTCGGCACCATCGAACAGGGTCCGTTCTATGCCGTCGCGCTGTATCCGGGCGATGTCGGCACCTTCGGCGGCCTGCTGACGGACCCTCATGCACGGGTGCTGCGCGCGGACGGCTCGGCGATTGCCGGCTTGTACGCCACCGGCACCTCGACCGCCTCCGTGATGGGCGGTGTCGAGCCCGGCGCCGGTGGCAGCATCGGCCCCGCCTTCACGTGGGCCTACGTCGCCGCGAAACACGCATTGCAGACGCCGTAGCGTCCGCAGCACGCCAAGCCAGCGATGCACGCGAGCCAGGCACGAGGAGAGCAGCACCGATGAACGCAGAGCATTTCTACAGCCTCGAAGGTCCATTGGACTCGATGCCGGTCGAACGGCAGCTTCGCGCCGCCAATCTCAACGGCTTCGGCGAACTGGTGCGCGAACTCGGCGGTGAGCCGCGCGGCATGCTCGACCGGCACAGCATCGACGCCCGCGCATTGCGCGATCCGGATGCCTACATCGACAGCCGCGCCGTCGTTGAGATGCTCGAAGACTGCAGCCGCTCGTTCAAGGACCCGCTGTTCGGCCTGCGTCTCGCCCAGTACCAGGAACCCGATGTGTTCGGCGCCGTCGCGACGCTGTGCCGCTCCGCCGCCAGCGTGCGCGAAGCGCTGAACTGCTTCGTCGATTTCATTCCGGTCGTGCACTGCCCGCTCGTCGAGCTGGAACTGGTCGAAGGCCGCGAGATCGCCGAGCTGCGCTGGAACATCCGTACCGACATCGGCCAGGCCGATCAAGCCCAGCACAAGGGCGCGCTGATGAACATGAAACTGCTGCGCCAGATCGGCGGACGCGCCTTCACGCCCAGCTACATCAAGCTGACCGTCGATACGCGCCAGAGCGACAGCGACGACGTCGCGCGCCGTTACGGTTGCGCATTCCAGGGCCGCACGAAATCGAATGTCATCGCCTTCCCGGCCGCCGTGCTGGATCAATCGGTGCCGAGTGCCAACCGCCTGTTGTTCAAGCTGCTCGGCGGCTATCTGGAGCGCGTACGGACCGCGTCGCGGCGCAGCACCGTCGAGCGCGTCGAGGATTATGTGCGCGGCGCGCTGTCGTCCGGTCAGTGCTCGATCGAGCATTGCGCGAAGAAGCTCGGCATTCCGGTGCGCACGCTGCAGTCGAGCCTGAGCTCCAAAGGCCTGCGCTTCTCCGACATTCTCGAACGCCAGCGTATCGAGCTGGCGAAGAATTATCTCGAGCAGGGCGAGCTGACGATCGACGATCTTGCCGCCGTGCTCGGCTACTCGGAGCAGTCCAGTTTCGGCCGCGCGTTCAAGCGCTGGACCGGAGCGACGCCGCAGGGGTTTCGGCGCGAACTGAAGCTGCGCGCAGCAGCCTAAGCCGCAGCAGAGGGTGCACCGAGAAACCGATCGAGTTCTCGATGCATGTTGAGGATCATCTTTTCCTGGTTCTCGGCCAGCCAGATCTGCTTGCAGCCCTTCGAATGCAGGCCCTTCTGCATGCGCGGGATGTTGTGGAAGTCCTGGCGCGGGATCAGCAGCACCTGCTCCGGATCGTTGATGTCGCTGATCTGCTGCACCTGCGGCTTGGGCGGCTTCTCCGCCGCCGGATAGGTCTTGGTCGACAGGATCTCGAAGATGCACTTGTCGGGATCGAAGCCGTCGGGGCGGATGCGGTAGATCATCGCGTTGCCGGCCTGCGGCAGGATCAGCAGGTTCGGGAACACGAAGACTTCGCCGCCCCACATGCCGAGGATTTCCGGGACGGGTTTGGGCATCGGGCGCTTCTGCATCGCCGCCGTCGTGTACAGCGCCTTGACGTACTCGCCGCCCAGGCTGGAGCCTTCGGGAATGGGTTTTCCTTTCAGCGAGCGGACGATCTCGACGTCTTCCTTCAAGACCATCGCGTCCATGCCGGTGACGAGCAGGTTCAGGCGGTCCGCCATCATGTCGACCGGGTCGCCCGCCAGGCGCGAGTGGCCCTGCATGGCGGTCTTCTTGCCGGCGTAGAAGCGGCCGTGGCCGTACTGGAAATTCTCCGTCATCACGTTGCGATGCGCGAAGTTGGCTTCCGCCTCGGCATTCGGTGTGCCGTTCCAGACGATCTCGGCGGAGTCCGGTTCGAGCTGCGGGTGCGTCGCCGGGACGTGGTAGCCCTCGAAGAAGGCTTCCTGGGCGACTTTCCAGTTGGCGGCGACCGGCAGGGCTTTCCACCAGTAGTGGCGCATGTCGCCGATCGCCAGGCCCTCGAGCAGTTCGCGCACCGGCGCGATGAATTCGTCGAAGGGCTGCGGGTGCTTGTCGAAGTTGATGAAGATGAAGCCGGCGAAGAGGACGTGATGGACTTCGCGCAGCGCGACGTCGCTGTCGCGCAGCTGGCCGTTGCGGAACTCGCCGCGCTCCAGCACGAACTCGTTCTGGCCCTGCAGGTTCCAGCGCCAGCCGTGGAACGGGCAGATGATCTTGCCGTTCTTGAAGTGGCCGCAGCCGCCGCCGGACAGCGCGGTGCCGCGGTGCGGGCAGGCGTTGTGGTAGACCTTGATCGTGTCGGCGTCGGCGCGCGTGATGATCACCGACTGGTCGCCGATGTCGTAGGTCGTGTAGTCGCCGACTTCAGCGACTTCGTCGACCCGCGCCGCCGCCTGCCAGACCCGGCTCCAGAGCTTCTCGAACTCGAGACGCGCAAACGCCGGATCGGTGTAGCGGCCCGTGCGGATGCCGTGTTCCAGCAGCTTCCAGCTGTCGGGCCAGTTCGTCGTTGCGTTCGCGTCCATGCCTGAGTTCCTGTCGAGAACCGGGTGTGTCGTTAGCCGCTAGTGGCGCGACTGGCCACCGTCCACCAGCACCGCATCCGCCTGGACCGGCGAGATCCCGCTCGCCCGATACTGGCGCGGACTGAGCTTGAACTCACGCTTGAACATGCGGCTGAAATGCGCCGGGCTCTTGAAGCCGACGCGGTAGGCGATCTCGCTGATCGCGGCATCGCCGGTCTTCGAGGTCGACAGCCATTGCGCCGCGAGCTGCAGGCGCTTGTCCCAGATCAGCTGCGAGAACAGCGTGCCGCGCAGCTTGAGCAGCAGGAACAGGTAACGCGACGAGATGCCGCAGGCCTTCGCGACCGTCGCGATGCTGAGCTTGGGGTCGGACAGATGCGTCTCGATGTAGCGCAGCACGTCCTGCAGACGCTTTTCGGCCAGGCTCTGGCGCTGCGGCACGCAGGCGGCGTGATCCTTGATCGCCTCGCCGAGCACGCTCAGCGCGGTGTCGACCAGCATCTGCTGCAGCTGCGGCTTGATCTCGCCCGGATCGTCGAACAGATCGGCGAGGATGCGCTCGGCAATCGCGAAGTTGCGGCCCTGGGCCGGCACGCAGAAGCCGGTGACGACATCGTGGCAGACGATCCGGCGCAGCAGGTGCATCGGCACCGTCAGGTGCAGCAGTTCGAGCAGGCCGTTCTTGCCGGTTTCGCAGTCGACGGTGAAAGGCGTCATCGAATGCGTGACGATGAAATCGCCGGCCTCGGCAACGCTTTCGCCACGCTGGTGCGACAACTGCACGCGGCCGTGCCTGACGAAGCACAGCGTCGCGACGTCGGTCGCGTCTTCGCGGATATGCGCGAGCGAGCGACGGAAATGCTGGCGCGAGCGTGAGCGCAGGCGAATAATCGAGGCGGCGCCGATCGCCTTGCGGTCGGCACGCACATCGATCACCGATCCTGCCGAGCCCGGCTCGATCGAGTAATCGCCGGAGTAGTACTCGCGGTTGCGCGGCCCGCGATAGCCGTTGCTGCAATCCTGAAAATTGCGCTCGTCGAAGATGAACAGGGTTTCCATCACGCTCTCCCGCTGGAAGCTATAGTGGCCACTCCGCGCCGCGAGAGAACAACGGCATGCCGGTAGCCTGGAATCATCCTAGCGAGCGGCCGGTGCCGCGGTCCCAACAGCCCATGCCGCTGCTTGGACATTTCGCGCAGGGACAATTTCCGGCAGCCGCCGGACAAGAACCGCCGACCGATCGATACCCGCCGCCAGCGCCCATGAAGCACCGACTGAACACCCTGCCCGCCTGTCTCAGCCTGCTGCTGGCGGTGCTGAGCCTGAGCGCCTGCAGCGACAGCCAGCCCGCCGGCACCGGCCCGGAACCGACCGAAATGGCGCCACGGCCCGCGGCCGACCCGGCGGTGCCAACCGCGCTGCGGACGATCCCCAGCCCGCTGTGCGTCGCCGACTACCTCGGCACGACCGGCCAGCTGCAGACCCTGCCCGACCTCGGCCTGGGCCTGGAGACCGCGATCACCGGCGGCGCGCCGGCCAGTCCGGAGATTGCCGCGACGCTGCCGGACATCGTCCACCTGCGCGACACGCGGGAGAGCTACAACGACACGCACTACTACGCGGTGCGCGACGGCAACATCTACATCAAGGCCAACCGCGAGCTGACCGGCATCGACGAGCCCTGGCGCGCGCTGCTGCAACCGGGCTGTCTGAACAACCGCGTCAGCGCCGTCTCGGTCGACGGCACGGTGATCCTCGCGTTGGACCGGGATCGCTGGATCTACACGCTCGACACCGTCCCTTACGGTCCGCTCAATCTGGGCTGGACGCGGCGCTGGGGCGCCTATTTCTGGACCGATCTCGGCGAGCAGCTGCCGGCCGACGTCGAGCACTGGGCGACCTCGCATTACAGCGGCGAGGACAAGATCTACATCGACGGCGGCGGCCGGGAGCAGGACATCTACGGCATCCTCACCGTCTACGCGCTGCGCGGCGACGGCCTGCGCATCACCTACATGGACCCCTGGCTGCCGAGCGACGAGAGCCGCGAGGTCTGCGGCCCGGAGCGCGGCACGGTCGCGCTTGCCGGCCTGTCCGGCAGCGGCTCGACGGTGATGGCCATCAGCCGCACTGGCGAGGTCTACACGCGGCTTTACGAATTCGATGTGTCCGGCGGCAACAGCCTGTTCTTCGACTACTCCTGGCAGGATCAGGACGATGTCGCCGAGCCGCTGCTGCAACTGCCGGCACCGGAGTGGATTCATCACGCGCGCATTCCCGGCAAGGCCACGCAGCGCATCAGCCTGCGCCAGCTCGGCAACGACACACGGCATCGCCTGATGCGCGTCGAAGGCCTCGACGGCGCCGGTCGCAGCGGCTACTGGGAAAAAGATCTGGCCGATGCGCGCTGGCGCTTCGTCGCGACCGATGAAGCGCTGCGCGGCAGCCTGCTGCCCTGGCCGGGCGCGACGCACTACGCACCTGAGGACAGCAGCTACAGCGGCACGATCGCCGGCTACGCCGCCGAAGTCATGGACTTCAATCCCTATTGCTCACCGGCGACGCTGCGCCTGCAGATCGGCGATGGCGCCGCCACCGAGCTGATCCTGCACAGCACCGACGGCCTGCGCCAGGAACGCCGTGCGCGCGGACTGACGGCGCAGCCGCACGTCTATCGCGGCGCGGTCGAAGTGCCGCGCCCGCTGTGGGATGCACGCGCGGAACAGGCCGAGCCACTGCGATCGTTCCTGCAGGAAAACTTCGGCGAACAGCGCTTCCTGGTCGGCACACTGGCCGCGACCGCAACGAAGCTGCAGATCTCGCAGCCCTGCTGGAACCTCGTCAAGACCGGCGCCAGCCCCGGCCTGAGCGTGCCGAACTACGACCCTGGCCTGTACGTCAACGAAGTGCTCGCGGCATTGGAAGAGAATCGCCTGCCGGCGCTGTGCCTGCCGCCGTAAGGCAGAGGTTCCCGAGTCAGAGTTCGAGGTAATCGAGCAGGATCTGGTTGATCCGCGCCGGCTGTTCGAGCGACATCCAGTGGCCGCCGCTGAGACGCTGGTACTGCCAGCCACTGCGGACGCGCCGCGCTGATGACGTCATCTGATCTTCGGTCAGGAAGTTGTCGTGCTCACTCCAGACGCCGAGCGTCGGCACCGTGACGTCCGGATGAACCTTGAACAGGATCGAGGCCAGGTTCGCCCGATACAGGCGGATTGCCGCAGTCAGCCGACCCGGCGCGCGCATGCGCTCGATGATGGCGTCGATGTGCGGATGCGAGCGCAGCCAGAAACGCAGCCCCAGCGGTCCGCGACGCATCAATAGCCACTCGGCAATGCCGACGAGCTGGAAATACAGCGTGTACCAGCCGAGCAGTTTCTGCCTGAAGCCCGCACGTCCGTAGCTGGTCGGGTGCCCGACCGACAGCACGACCAGCTTGCGCACGCGCTGCGGGAAATAGATGGCGACATACCAGGCGAGCACGGCGCCCCAGTCATGACCGACGAACTGCGCGCGCTCGATGCCGAGATGATCGAGCAACGCGATGAAGTCTGCAGCGACGGTCTGCGCGTCGTAGTCCTTCCGCCGCGGCGCCATGTCCGACTGACCGCAGCCGACCGTGTCCGGTGCCAGTACCCGGAAGCCTTCGGCATGCAGTGCCGCTATCTGGCGCTGCCACATCAGCGCCTCGTCGGGAAAACCATGCAGCAGCACGACGACCGGCCGCTGCGCATCGCCGGGCGCGGAGTCGAGATACGACAGGCGCAGGCCACGATGACCGAAGGACAACCGCTGGAGATCGCTGACGCTCATTGCTGCTGCCGGTGGGGGCTACGGATGGGGGCAGCTTAACGTCTGCAAGGGACTACACGAAATGCCCCGCAAAACACCTATCATCGGCCCTCCGCTCGACACCGAGACCTGCCCGTGTGGTTGTCAGACACCTCCGTCAAACGTCCTGTGCTGGCCACGGTCATCAACCTGCTGCTGGTGATCTTCGGCGCTTTCGGCCTCGCCAACACCTCGGTGCGCGAATATCCGGACATCGATCCGCCGGTCGTTTCGGTGCGCACCAATTATCCGGGCGCATCGGCACAGATCATCGAAAGCCAGATCACGCAGATCATCGAGGACCAGATCTCCGGCATCGAGGGCGTCCGCTCGATCTCGTCGGCCTCGCGTGACGGCGAATCGCGCATCACGATCGAATTCACGCTGTCGCGCTCGATCGACGATGCCGCCAACGACATCCGTGATCGCGTGTCACGCGTGCTCAACGATCTGCCGGACCAGGCCGAGCCGCCTGAAGTCGTCAAGGCCGACAGCGACGCCAGCCCGATCCTGTGGATGGTGCTGACCAGCGACCGGATGAATACGCTGGAGCTGACCGACTACGCGGAACGCTTCCTGTCGGATCGCTTCACGACCCTCAACGGCGTATCGGAGGTCCGCCTCGGCGGCGCCCAGAGCTATGCGATGCGGATCTGGCTGGACCAGGACCGGCTGGCGGCGCGCGGCCTTGGCGCCGAAGACGTCGAGACTGCCCTGCGCGAACAGAACATCGAACGGCCGGCAGGACGCGTCGAGTCGACCGAGCGCGAATTCACCCTGCGCACGACGCGACCCTTCCGCACCGCGGCGGATTTCGAGCAGCTGATCGTCGCCCGCGGCGCCGATGGTTTTCCGATCCGCCTGA
This sequence comes from Fontimonas sp. FW305-C-3, assembly GCF_058783185.1. Taxonomy (NCBI): domain Bacteria; kingdom Pseudomonadati; phylum Pseudomonadota; class Gammaproteobacteria; order Nevskiales; family Nevskiaceae; genus Fontimonas; species Fontimonas sp. FW305-C-3. The sequence goes on from NZ_JBYSYK010000003.1 coordinate 447,876, forward strand.
TCGACGTCGCGCGAGTCGAGCTGGGCTCGGAAAACCTGCGTGGCCTGTTCAAGGCCAACGGCGCCAACTCGCTGGGTGTCGGCGTCATCAAGACCTCCAACGCCAATACGCTGGAAGTTGCCGAAGCGGCCAAGGAAACGATGGCGCATCTGCAACCGACCCTGCCGGAAGGCATGAAGCTGCAGATGAACTACGACTCGTCCGATTTCATCTCGGCATCGCTGGAGGAAGTGATCCGCACGCTGGTGATCTCGGCACTGGCGGTGATCGTCGTGCTGTACCTGTTCCTCGGCAACATCCGCGCGACGCTGATCCCGGCGGTGACGGTGCCGATCTCGCTGATCGCCAGCTTCCTGTTCCTGTACCTGTTCGATTTCTCGATCAACATCCTGACGCTGCTGGCGCTGGTGCTGGCAATCGGCCTGGTCGTCGACGACGCCATCGTCGTCGTCGAGAACATTCACCGCCGCCTCGAACTCGGCGAGCCGCCCTTGCTGGCCGCTTTCCGCGGCACCCGCGAAGTCGGCTTCGCGGTCGTCGCGACCACCGTCGTGCTGTGCGCCGTCTTCATTCCGGTCGGCTTCCTGCAAGGCAACATCGGGCGACTGTTCCGCGAGTTCGCTGTGGCGCTGGCCGGTGCGGTCATCTGCTCGATGATCGTCGCGCTGACCCTGTCGCCGGTGCTGTCGTCGATCCTGCTGCGCCGTCACGGCGACCAACAGCATGGCGCCAGCTCCAGCTGGACCGACCGGGCCTTCGAGCGCATCGCGGCGCTTTATGAATCCACGCTGCGCCGTACGCTGCGGATCATCTGGGCACCGGTCGCCGCACTCGTGGTGCTGTCTGTCGGCACCGTGGCGCTGATGCAATCGATCCCGCAGGAATTCACACCGGTCGAGGATCGTGGCGGCTTCTTCATCCGCATCAACGCGCCGGAGGGCGCGAGCCTCGCCTACACGCAGGCCTATGTGAACCAGGTCGAGGAAGAACTGCTGAAGCAGCTCGGCAAGGGCGAAGTCGCCCGCGTGCTGGCGCGCATTCCCGACGGCGGCGGCACCGAAGAGGTCAACAGCGCGCGCTTCACCGTGAGCCTCGAGGACTGGGCCGATCGCCAGCGCAGCTCCATGGATATCTCGCAGGACTACACGGAAGGCCTGAAGCATCTGCCCGGCGTCAGCACCGCTATCCTGCAGCGTGCAGGCTTCAATACCGGCGGCCCCGGCCAGCCGGTGCAGATCGCGATCGGCGGCGGCGGCGATTACGCGACGCTGGCCGAATGGCGCGATCGCGTACTCGCACGCGCCAAGGAGAACCCGAAGCTACAGCGCCTGGATTCCGACTACAAGGAAACCAAGCCGCAGATCGAACTGGAAGTCGACCTCAAGCGCGCCGGCGATCTCGGCGTGTCGGTCGCCAGCGTCGCGGTTGCGCTGGAGTCGTTTATGGGCGGGCGCCGGGTAACCCGCTTCGAACGCGACGGCGAGGAGTACGACGTCATCATCCAGTCGCCGGAAAGCGAGCGCCGCTCGCCGGATCAACTGTCCGGCATCTACGTGCGCAGCCAAACCGACGGCGCGCTGATCCCACTGTCGAATCTCGTCATCAAGCGCGAGAGCGCGGCCGCGGCCGCCTACAACCGCCTCGACCGCGTGCGCTCGATCACGATCAGCGCCGGCCTCGCGCCGGGCTATACGGTGGGCGAAGCGCTGGCGTATCTGGAAAACATCATTCGCGAAGAACTGCCGGAGACCGTGCAGATCGGCTATCGCGGCGAGTCGCGCGAGTTCCGCGACGCCAGCTCGGCCGTGCTGCTGACCTTCGGCATGGCGCTGCTGATCGTCTTCCTCGCGCTCGCCGCGCAGTTCGAAAGTTTCGTCCATCCGCTGGTGATCATGACGACCGTGCCGCTGGCGATCTTCGGCGCCCTCGCCGCGCTGTGGTCGCTGGGCATGACGCTCAACATCTATTCGCAGATCGGCATCGTCATGCTGATCGGCCTCGCCGCGAAGAACGGCATCCTGATCGTCGAGTTCGCCAACCAGCTGCGCGATGCCGGCAAGGATTTCGACACCGCGTTGGTCGAAGCCGGCCGCATCCGCCTGCGGCCGATCCTGATGACGTCGGTGGCCACGATCACCGGCGCGCTGCCGCTGATCCTGACCGGCGGCGCCGGTTCGGAAGCACGGCAGATTCTCGGCGTCGTGATCTTCTTCGGCGTCGCGTTCTCGACCGTGCTGACGCTGTACGTCGTGCCGGCCTTCTACGGCCTGCTCTGCCGTCGCACCGGCTCGCCCGAGCGGCATGCCGCCGAGCTGGACGCACAGGCAGCGGCGAATCAGGAGAGCGTTTAGGTCACGCGACCTGCCGTGCGCCGATCATCCCGACGCAACAAGGCGCGCCCGGCCCGCCGCAGCTTTGCGGTCTGCTTTTCCGTGACCAGGGAAAACAGATAGGCAGATGCCATGACCATCAGCACGACCGCCAGGAACAGCGCGACATGCCAATGCGTCGGCTGCAGGTACAGGGACTGATTCACACCCTGCGCGGCATCGAAGGCGAACGTCAGCGTCAGCAGCAGAACCGGATAGTGAATCGCGTAGAGCGTGTATGAGTGATCGGCCATGACGCGCACCGGCCTTGCGAAAATCGCGGGGAAAGCCAGCTGCCGGCCTTTCATCTGGTGCAGCAGCATCGCAAGGCCCAGACTCAGAGGAATATCGGAAGCGGCGAAGTTGGACTCCATGCTGAGTCTGCCCATGAGCAAACCGAGAACCAGCAAGCCGACCGCGATACCCAGCAGCAGGTTATTCCGCTTGAACGACAGCACACCGGCCGCCAGACCCGCGAACCAGATCGTGAGGCCGAACAGGAACAGAGCGCCCAGGTAGACGCAGATCGCCACTGCGGACAACAGGCAGATCATTCGGCCGAAGTTCGTTCTGCATCCGAAGCCCAGGCATAGAAACCCGCAGACGATGTAGAACCAGAACTCGAAGGCCAGACTCCAGAGCGGCGCATTCGAACCAACAACCGCGCATGCGAAGCCCTGGAGCATGCCGATATTGCAGGCGACGACGTCCGCCGTTGTCTGCTGCATGACTTCGTCGCTGTAGAAAATGGCGGCGCCCTGCAGGTAGCCGATGCGGTCCAGTCCGATGCCGACCAGGATCGCCGGAATCGCGACGACATGCAGACGCGTCACGCGATCCACCAGATAACGGCCGAACTCGAAGTTCCCGCTCCGCGCATTCGTCCAGGCCCTCGCGCCGACCAGATAGCCGCTCAGCACGAAGAAGACCACCACCGCTTCGTGGCCAAAACCGCTGACGAGATACAGCGCGTAGCTGACCGGATCTTTGTCGGTGACTTCCGCGAACGGCGCAAACATTCGCCAGCGGGCGTGCTGCAGCAGCACGAGGAATGCGGCGCCCCAGCGCAGCAGGTCGAGATAGAGACTGAATGACTGATTGGCCAGAAACAGCGGGCCATCGTTCGAATCGACCGTTGCCTTGTTCACCTCGAGCCCCCACTCGTTGTGTACTGCCGGCACCCCTACCGGCCAGACCTTATTCGAAACACCCTACTCGCCTGGGCTGTTCGGCAGCAACTTGTACTTTCGTAGGAGACCGCGGAACTGGTGGTAGCTCAGCTCCAGCAGCTCGGCGGCGCGTTTCTGGTTGAAGCGGGCTTCCGACAGCGCGCGATTGAGCAGCTCGATCTCGAACTCGGCCACCGTGCGTTCCAGATTCAGCGGCAGATTCGGTGACATGAAGCCCGCGGCGCTGGCCGCGGCTGCCGCCGGCAATGACGCCGGCTGGGGCGCCGGCGCGGCGGCACTGACCGCGGCGGAGATCGTCGCGCTGTCCGCGCTGGCCTGCGGTCGGTACGGCGAAGCGAAGGGATCGAAGTCGACACGCTCGATGACCTGCCGGGCGTGATCCAGACGATAGACCGAGCGTTCGACGACATTGCGCAGCTCGCGCACGTTGCCGGGCCAGGCGTAACCGAGCAGTGCGCGCTCTGCGGCCGGCGAGAAGCCGGCGAAGTATTCGCGATCCAGCTCGCGCGCCATGCCCTCGGCGAACTTCTGCGCAAGCAGCAGGATGTCTTCCTGGCGTTCGCGCAGCGGCGGCACGGTGATGACGTCGAACGACAGGCGGTCGAGCAAGTCCTCACGGAACTTGCCGGCCCGCGCCTGCGCCGGCAGGTCGACGTTGGCGGCACCGACGAAGCGCACGTCGACCTTCAGCGTCTCGCTGGAACCGACGCGCTCGAACTCGCCGTACTCGACGACGCGCAGCAGCTTCTCCTGCAGGCGCGTCGACATCGAGGCGAGTTCGTCGATGAAGATCGTGCCGCCGCTGGCCAGTTCGAAACGGCCGACGCGTGCGCGCGCCGCGCCGGTATAGGCGCCGGCCACATGACCGAACAGTTCGGATTCGAGCAGCTCTTCATTGAGCGCTGCGCAATTGAACTTGACGAAGGGTTTGGCCCAGCGCTCCGACAGATAGTGCAGGCGCGCGGCGATCAGCTCCTTGCCGGAACCGCGCTCACCGATGATGAGTACCGGCTTGGCCAGCGGCGCCACGCGGGACACGCGTTCGAGGGTGGCGAGGAAGTTATCGGCCTGGCCGAGTATCGGATCCGCGGTGTCGGGCGTGTTCATTGGAGGATTCTGCTACTACTTGGTCAAAACCACCACTTCATAAGATTTCGGCCACCAGATGCGGCCACCCTGGGCGCCAATTATTCGAATCTTTATATTTAATTTCAAATGCTTAACCTCGATGGCATGACTTGGCACGAGCTTGGCGATATAGACGGCACATCCGAAATTCGCAGCAAGGAGCCTCGACATGAACAAGCTGACCCGCAAGACCCTGAGCACCCTGGCCGTCCTGACCGCCCTCATGGGCACGGGCGCGGCGCATGCCGACGACAGCCTGACCCAGCGCGTGGTCACCGGCGTCGGCCAGGTCATCGCCGCCCAGGGCAATGCCGCGCTGACGCAGATTCGCGTCGAACTCGGCCAGACCATCGAGCAGGCGCTCAAGCCGCTGCTGCCGACGCCGGAAGCCAAGCTTGCGACGGAAACCGCCGAAAACTCGGTCAAGGGCTAAGCGCCCTCAAGCGTCCCGCAACAGCCGTTAAAGTTTAAGTATCGATAGAGGATCAACAGCCATGGGCATCTTTTCCCGACTCAGCGATGTCATCAATTCCAACATCCACGCCATGCTCGACAAGGCGGAGGACCCGGAAAAGATGGTTCGCCTCATCATCCAGGAGATGGAAGACACCCTGGTTGAGGTCCGCTCGACCGCGGTGCGCTCTCTGGCCCGCAAGAAGGAGCTGCAGCGCACGATCGCCCAGCTCGAGGCCGACATTGCCGACTGGAGCCGCAAGGCCGAGCTGGCGATGAGCAAGGATCGCGAGGATCTCGCCCGCGGCGCGCTCGGCGCCCGCCAGCGCCTGACCGACCACCTGGCCTCGGTGGAGAAGGAAATCACTCACGTCAACGACGAGATCGTCAAGCTCGACGAGGACACCGGCAAGCTCAAGGCCAAGCTGGCCGACGCCCGCCAGCGCCAGAAGACCATCGTGCTGCGTCAGCAGTCGGTCGAGTCGCGCCTCAAGGTCAAGACCACGATCAACGATCGCAAGATGACCGACGCGATGCTGCGCATGGAGCAGTACGAGGGCAAGATCGACCGCATGGAGGCCGAACTGGAAGCCTATGACCTCGGCACGCGGACGATCTCCGACGAGTTCGCCCAGCTCGAAAGCAACGACACGATCGAGGCCGAACTGGCAAAATTGCGTACCAAGATGGGCAAGGACGGCGCTGCCGACAGCGACACGCCGGCCAAGTCCTAAAGTCCTGCAACCCTTAGCCGCTTCGGGAGCCCCGCGTGGAAGAGCTGATTCCGCTGGTCGCCATCCTTTGCCTGTTCGTGATCCTGCCCGGCATGGCGATGTTCTTCGCCGACCGCAAGCGCCGGTTCAACGCCGAACAGGCAAGCCAGACGACGACCAGCAGCGCCGCGCTGGAGTCGCTTGCCGAACGCATGGAACACCGCATCGACGCCCTTGAGCAGATCCTCGACGCTGAGTCGCCGGGCTGGAGGAAAAAGTACCGTGAGCATTCGTAATCGCATCCGCGCTGGCAGCACCTTCGGTCACCTGCATCGTTATCCGCGCGAGGGCTGGCTGTCCGGCGTCTGCGTCGGCCTCGCCGAGTTCTTCGACTGGAACGTCAAGCTGGTGCGCGTCGTGTTCGTCGCGGCGTTCATCATCAGCGGCTTCTTCCCGGTCGGCGTGATCTACCTGGTGCTGTGGTACCTGATGGACGATGCCGATGCCGATGCCGCTCCGGCTCAGCGCACCGAACGTCCCCGCTACCGCGATGCCCCGGCCGGCGCCTACAGCAGCAGTCGCAGCTACAGCACGCCGCCGCGCTCGAGCGAGGACGTCAAGACGCGCTTCACCCGTCTCGAGGAGCGTCTGCGCAACATGGAAGCCTGCGTGACCAGCGAGGATTTCGAGCTGCGTCGCGAGCTGCGCAAGCTCGAAGGCTGATCGCAGCGACGGCGCGCAGCGGCGGGCGTCACCTGTTTGGGATCGGCCTGAGGTATAAAGCCATGTCCAAAACTTTTGAATCGACCCGCCGACATGTTGATATGGATGCCCCGTATCGCGCTGCTCCTCTGTGCGCTGCTTTGCTCGGCTTGCGGTAGCGCCGACGAAGCGGCTGCCAGCCCCGCACCGGCTGGCGCGGCCGCCAAAGCCAAGGCCGCGAGCGCCGTCAGTGTCGAAGTCCGCAAGGTCAGCACGCAGCCACTGAGCCGCGAGCTGATCGCGGTCGGCAGCCTGATTTCCGACGAATCCGTCGTGCTCCGCCCGGAGATCGGCGGCCGTGTCGCCACCATCGGCTTCAAGGAAGGCCAGCCGGTCAAGGCCGGCCAGCTGCTGATTGCGCTCGACGACAGCATCTATCGCGCACAGCTCGATCAGGCGCGCGCCAACCACGAACTCGCGCGGCGCAACAACGACCGCGCGCAGGAATTGCTCGGGCGCAAGCTCATCGCCCAGGCCGATCGCGATCAGGCCAGCGCGACTTTCGATGCGGCCGCCGCCGCGGTCGCCCTCGCCCAGGCGCGTCTCGATCAGTGCCGCATCCTCGCGCCGTTTGCCGGCGTCACCGGCCTGCGTCTGGTCAGCCCCGGCGATTTCGTCGCGGCCGGCCAGGATCTGGTCAATCTCGAAGATCTCAGCATGCTCAAGCTGGATTTCCGCCTCGACGAATCCGCGCTGCCGGCGCTCGCGGTCGGTCAGGCGCTGACCCTCAGCATCGACAGCTATCCGGGCGAGACCTTCAAGGCCGAGCTATATGCGATCGACCCGAAGGTCTCGTCCGCGACGCGTTCGATCGGCCTGCGCGCGCGCCTGTCGAACCCGGACGGCAAGCTGCGCGCCGGTCAATTTGCCCGCGTGCGCTTGGCGGTGGACCAGCGCGTGCAGGCCATCGTCGTGCCGGAGCAGGCGATCTTCCCGCGCGGCGACAAGCAGTTCGCCTATGTCGTCGTCGAAGGCAAGGCGCAACTGCGCGAGTTGCAGATCGGCCAGCGCAGCCCGGGTTCGGTTGAAGTCCTCAGCGGTCTGACGGTCGGCGACGCGCTGGTCTACAGCGGCCTGCAGCACCTTGGCGACGGCACGCCCGTCAGCATCCAGGGCGGCTCCTGAAACGCTGTCGCGGCGCAAGATTCGCAAGCAGAAGTTCAGTACGAATTCATCTTGTTAGCCTAGTCTCGGCACAGGTCATACGCGACAATTCGCGATGCCGAAGCCAAGGGCAGGGACAGCACAACAGCATGAGCATCACGCGCATCAGACACGCCAGCAGCCTCGCGCCAGCGGTTCGCGCGTCGGTCGCTCGTGTCGGGCCAAACCGCGGAGGCCGGGCATTGGCGGATCCTTGCGATTCGCTGGCCGCCGGCTGTTGATGCGCAAGCGCCTGCTCGCACTGGGTCTGTTCGCCTGCTGCGCCTTGTCCTCGGTCTCGGCCGAAGCCCAAGGCAAACTCGATCTCAGCAGCCGGCTCGTCGATCCGCTTGCCGCGACCACACAACCCGATCCGGTCGCTGGCGCCCGGCGCGGCCACGTTTCGCTGACGCCGGCCGATGCCGCACGTCAGGTACAGAGCCTGTATGGTGGCCGTGTCCTTGCCGTGCAACAGGATGCTGACGGCTACCGCGTCAAAATACTCAAGGACGGCGAAGTCCGTATCTACAGCGTCAGCCCTCAGGAATAGAAATGCGAGCACTCGTAATCGAAGATGATCCGAACCTGCGCGAACAGGTCGCCCGCTATCTGGCGGAAGACGGCTTTGCCGTCGATGCCGCCGCCGACGGCACGCAGGGCGCGTACATGGCCGAGGAGTATCCGGCCGATGTCGCGGTCATCGACCTCGGCCTGCCCGGCACGCCCGGCATCGAGATCGTCCGCCGCGCCCGCGCCAGCGGTCGCAAGTTTCCGATCCTGATCCTGACGGCGCGCGACGGCTGGGAGTCGAAGGTCGAAGGCCTCGACGCCGGCGCCGACGACTATCTGGTCAAGCCCTTCCATCGCGAAGAGCTGATCGCACGCGTGCGCGCGCTGCTGCGCCGCTCCGGCGGCTGGGCGACGGCGCAGCTGGCTTCAGGCCCCTACGTTGTCGACACCAGCGCCAAGACGGTGACCGTCGACGGCAAGCCGGTCGAGCTGACTAGCTACGAGTTCCGCGTACTCGACTACCTGATCACGCACGCCGGCAAGGTGGTTTCGAAGTCGGAGCTGACCGAGCACCTGTACACCGAGAACGAGGAACGCGACAGCAACGTCATCGAGGTGTTCATCCGCCGCCTGCGCTCCAAGCTCGACTCGGCCAATCAGTACAACCCGATCACGACGCTGCGCGGTGCCGGCTATCGCTGGGACCTGCCGCGTCATTGATGGCGCAGGCTGGTACCGACAGGCCGCTCGACAACACCGCTCGCCCCGATAATCGATGAACTCGCTGCGCGCCCGCCTGCTGGTTGCGGCTGCGCTGCTGGTCGCGCTGTTCGGCAGCCTGGCCGGCCTGGTGCTCGATCGCGCGTTCAAGGCGTCGACGCTGCAGTCGCAGCAGGACAAGCTGCAGACGCTGGTGTATTCGCTGCTGGCGGCGTCTTCGACCAATGTCTACGGCGATCTGTCGATTGCCGTCGATGCGATTCCCGATCCTCGACTGCGCCAGCCGCTGTCCGGCCTGGACGCCGGATTGATCCGCGAGGACGGCCGCGTCGTCTGGAGCTCCGCCGATTTCAAGCGCTTCAAGCTACCGGCCACGCCGGACGTCGGCGAATGGAAGCTGGAGCGCCTCAACAAACCCGATGCCTTCTCGCTGAGTCTGGGGCTGCGCTGGTTCGACTCGGCGGACGATCCGCGGCGCTACACCGTGATCGTGATCGAGGATGCCGCCGCCTACAACAAGCAGCTCGCGGTCTTCCGCCGCACGCTGTGGGTCTGGCTCGGCGCGACACTGATCGGCCTGAGTCTCGCACTGCTGCTGCTGCTGCGCTGGGGCCTGTCGCCGTTGCGACGACTGGGCAAGGAACTGCAGCAGATCGAAGCCGGCGCGCAGACCCAGATCGTCGGCCGCTATCCGGAGGAGCTGCAGCCGCTCGCGATCGATCTGAACACGATGATCCTCAGCGAACGCCACCAACAGACGCGCTATCGCAACGCGCTGGGTGACCTCGCCCACACGCTGAAGACGCCACTGGCGGTATTGCGTGGCTTCACCGGGGAATCCTCCTTGGCAGCGGCGCAGCGCCAGCAGCTCAGCGAGCAGGTCGACCGCATGCTGCATATCGTCGATCACCAGCTGCGCCGCGCCGCCGCCGCCGGGACGCGCACGCTGACCGAGCCGGTGGCGCTGCGGGCACTCGCCGACAAGCTGCTGTCGGCCATCGCCAAGGTCTATTCGGCGAAACGGATACAGACTGAAAACCTGATCGTCGAGAACCTGCGCGTGCGCGCCGATCAGGGCGATCTCTACGACCTGATGGGCAACCTCATCGAGAATGCCGCGAAGTACGGCAACGGCCATGTGCGCGTCAGCGCGATGAGCGGCCAGCATCAGTGCCTGATCGTCGTCGAGGACAATGGCGGCGGCTTCCCGCCGGACGCCGAAAAGCTGCTGGAGCGCGGCGTGCGCGCGGATACGCGCATGCCCGGCCAGGGCCTGGGTCTGTCGGCGGTTGCCGAGATCGTCCAGGCCTACGGCGGCCGTCTGCTGCTCGATCGCTCCTCGCTAGGCGGGGCCAAGGTCATCGTCAGCCTGCCGACGAAATAAGCCCTCTCGGCTCAGGCCGGCAAGCGGATGAAGGTGCGCCGGTAGTACTCGAGCTCGGCAATCGAGTCGCGCACGTCGTCGAGCGCGAGATGCGACGAGGTCTTGCTGAAACCGCTCGTCAACGCCGGCGCCCAGCGCGCGCACAATTCCTTGAGCGTGCTGACATCCAGATTGCGGTAGTGGAAATGGCGCTCCAGCTGCGGCATCCAGCGCGCCAGAAAGCGCCGATCCTGGCAGATCGAGTTGCCGCACATCGGCGACTTGCCGGCCGGGACCCACTGCGCGAGAAATTCCAGCGTCTGGCGCTGCGCCTCGGCTTCGAGGATCGTACTGGCGCGCACCCTCGCCGTCAGGCCGGAGCCGCCATGCTGGCGCGTGTTCCATTCGTCCATCGCCGCCAGCTCCTCGTCGGGCTGATGCACGGCAATCACTGGGCCTTCAGCGAGCACATTGAGCTGGCTGTCGGTGACGATGGTCGCGATCTCGATGATGCGATGACGTTCCGGAATCAGCCCGGTCATCTCCAGGTCGATCCAAATCAGGTTGGATGGGTTTGCACTCATGGCGATTCGGCAGGGGGCGAGTAGTATCGTAGGCCGCAAGGATAGCGGCTCGGGAGAACGATGGCATGAGTTCAATCAACAGCATCCTCGGCACGATCGGCAACACACCGCTGGTCGAACTGACGCGCTTCGACACCGGCCCCTGCCGGCTGTTCGTCAAGCTGGAGAACCAGAACCCGACCGGCAGCATCAAGGATCGCATCGGCCTGTCGATGATCGAAGCGGCCGAGCGTGACGGCCAGTTGCAACCCGGCGGCACGCTGATCGAGGCCACCGCCGGCAACACCGGCCTTGGTCTTGCGCTGGTCGCCGCGCAGAAGGGCTACAAGCTGATTCTCGTCATCCCCGACAAGATGGCGCAGGAAAAGATTCTTCATCTGAAAGCGCTCGGTGCCGATTGCCGGATCACGCGCAGCGACGTCGGCAAGGGGCATTCCGATTACTACCAGGACATCGCCGAACGCCTTGCGCGCGAGATTCCCGGCAGCTTCTACGTCAACCAGTTCGCGAATCCCGCCAACCCGCTCGCGCACGAGAAGACCACCGGCCCGGAGATCTGGGCACAGTGCAGACATCAACTGGATGCCGTCGTCTGCGGTGTCGGCAGCGGCGGCACCTTGACCGGCCTGTCGCGCTATTTCTCCAGTGTCGAACCACAGGTCGAGATGGTGCTTGCCGATCCGCTCGGATCCATCCTCGACGATGTGGTGCGGACCGGCAGCCCGCAGAAGCCCGCCGGCAGCTGGCTGGTCGAAGGCATCGGCGAGGACTTTGTACCGCCGAATTGCGATCTGTCGCGCGTGCGCCGGAGCTACGCCATCTCCGATCGCGAGAGTTTCGAGACCGCCCGCGCGCTGCTGGCTCGCGAAGGCATCCTCGGCGGCTCCAGCACCGGCACCCTGGTGGCCGCGGCGCTGCGTTACTGCCGCGAGCAGACGAGCGCCAAACGCGTCGTCACCTTCGTCTGCGACAGCGGCAACAAGTATCTGTCGAAGATGTACAACGACTTCTGGATGCACGACCAGGGCATGCTCGAACGCCCGCGCCAGGGCACGCTGATGGATCTCATCGTGCGCCGCTATGCCGAAGGCTCCGCGGTGACCTTGAAGCCGGACGACAGCCTGCTGCACGCCTACCGGCGCATGAAGCTGTTCGACGTTTCGCAGTTGCCGGTCATGGACGCCGATCGGATCGTCGGCATCATCGACGAGTCGGATATCGTCCAGCATGTGCACCTGAGCCCCGACCGCTTCAAGGACCCGGTCAGCACGGCGATGGTCAGCCAGATCGAAACCGTCGCGCCGGACATGGCGGTCGAGCAGCTGCTGCCGATCTTTGCGCGTGACCATGTCGCGATCGTCGCCGACCGCAATCGCTTCATCGGCCTGATCACTCGCATAGACTTGCTGAATTACCTGCGCCAACAGCTCTGACCTGCCGATGCATGAAACCATTGCCGTAGTTTTTGATTTCGACGACACGCTGGCCCCGGATACCACGACCGGCTATCTGCGCCATGCCGGGCTCGCCGATGTTGCGCGTTTCTGGAAGGAGGACGTTGCGCCGCTGACTCTGGACGATTGGGATCCCGTACCGGCCTACCTGCATCAGATGATCGAGGTCGCCCGCGCCGGCCGGATTCCGCCGATCACACGCGAAAGCCTAGCGGCCTGGGGCAGCCAGGCCCCGTTGCACGAGGGTGTGGAAACCCTGTTCTCGCGCCTGCGACGCGCCGCCAGCGATGCCAACCCGCGCGTCAATCTTGAGTTCTATGTGATCTCCAGCGGCATCGGCGACGTGCTGCGCTCGACGCGCATCGCGCACGAGTTCAAGGACATCTGGGCCAGCGAGTTTCATTACGGCGCCGATGGCGCCGCCACGTTTCCGAAGAAGATCGTCAGCTTCACCGACAAGACGCGTTATCTGTTCCACGTGCAGAAGGGCTTCATCGGCAAGGCCGCGCGCGGTCGGCCGTTCGACGTCAACCGCAAGCTGCCGCCGGATCAAATCCGCGTACCGCTGAACCGCATGATCTTCGTCGGCGACGGTTACACCGACATTCCCTGCTTCTCCCTGCTCAAGCAGAACGGCGGCGTACCGATCGCGGTCTACGATCCGAATCACGAGGAAAAATGGGGCAGCGCTTTCCAGTTCGTCAGCGACGGCCGCGTCTCCAATATCAACTCGGCGAACTACAGCGAGAAGTCGGACCTCAGCAACTTCCTGATCATGGCCGTGCGCAAGCTGGCGAACGATATCCTGCTGTCCGAGCGCATCTACCAGGGCTGAACCCATGAACGGACCCGTCAACGGATTCTCGACCCGCTGCATTCACGCCGGCCAGTCGCCGGACCCGACGACCGGTGCCGTGATGACGCCGATCTACGCGACCTCGACCTATGTGCAGCAGAGTCCCGGCGTGCATCAGGGTTTCGAGTATTCGCGCACGCAGAATCCCACGCGCTTCGCCTACGAGCGCTGCGTCGCCGATCTGGAGGGCGGCGTGCAGGCGCATGCCTTTGCTTCCGGACTGGCCGCAACCGCCACGCTGCTCGATTCGCTGGAAACCGGCTCGCACGTCATTGCCTCCGACGACATGTATGGCGGCACCTACCGTCTGTTTGCGCGCGTGCGCCAGCAGAGTGCCGGCCTGAGCTTCAGCTATGTCGACATGCGTGAGCCCGCCAATATCGAAGCGGCGATCCGGCCGAACACGCGATTGATCTGGGTCGAGACGCCGAGCAATCCAATGCTCAAGCTGGCCGACCTCGCGGCGATCGCCGTGATTGCCAAACGTCACGGTCTCATCGCCGCGGCCGACAATACCTTCGCCAGCCCTTATCTGCAGAATCCGCTGGCGCTGGGCTTCGACCTCGTCATGCATTCGGCGACGAAATACATCAACGGCCACTCCGATGTCGTCAACGGCCTGCTGATCGTCGGCGATAACCCGGCGCTGGCCGAACGGCTGACGTTCCTGCAGAACGCCGTTGGCGCCGTCGCCGGCCCTTTCGACAGCTTTCTCGCGCTGCGCGGCGTCAAGACCCTTGCGCTGCGCATGCAGCGGCATTGCGACAACGCATTGGCGTTGGCGCAGTGGCTGGAGAAGCACCCGCGCGTGGCGCGCGTGCACTACCCCGGCCTCGCCTCGCATCCACAGCACGCGCTGGCGAAACAGCAGATGCCGCGCGGTTTTGGCGGCATGATCTCGATCGATCTGAAAGGCGGTCTTGAGGATTCACGGCGCTTCCTCGAACGCTGCGAGCTGTTCGCGCTCGCCGAGTCACTCGGTGGTGTCGAGAGCCTGATCGAGCATCCAGCGATCATGACCCATGCCAGCATCCCCGCCGAGGCACGCGCCGCACTGGGCATCAGCGATACCCTCTGCCGACTGTCGGTCGGCATCGAGGACCTCGAAGACCTGCAGGCAGACCTCAGCCACGCGCTGAACGTTTAGACTACGCGCCCTGCCATTGGCACTCAGCTAAAGAACATGTCCGATCTAGCCAAGAAGAAATGCGTGCCCTGCGAGGGCGGCGAACCGGCACTGGATCTCGCCGCGGCGAGCACTCTCAAGGCGCAGCTCGACGGCCGCTGGAAACTCGCGAAGGAAGGCAAGCTGCTGCACGCGACCTTCAAGTTCGACAACTACTGGCAGACGACCGCCTTCGTCAACGGCGTCGCCTGGATCGCGCATACACAGGACCATCACCCCGACATCAGCTTCAGCTACAACAGCGCGACCATCGAATGGTGGACGCATGCGGTCGGCGGTCTTTCGCAGAACGATTTCATCTGCGCAGCGCGAGTGGATCTGCTGCTCGCCTGAGCAATAGCCCGGGTGAAACCCGGGGACTTTGGCGACTGGATACGCCAACCCGGCTCATCCGGGCTGCAAAGAGATTCAGAGCGTTGTGCGGCCGCTGAGCGCCTGCACCAGCGTTCCTGCATCGACGTACTCCAGCTCGCCGCCCATTGGCACGCCGTGGGCGATGCGCGTCACGCGGATCTCGCGAGCCTTGGCCATCTCAGCGAGGTAGTACGCCGTGGCCTCACCCTCGACGGTCGGATTGGTCGCGATGATCATCTCGCGCACCCAGCCGGCATCGAGCATCTGCGCCAGCGCCGGCAGGCCGAGCTCTTCGGGGCCGATGCCATCGAGCGGCGACAGGCGACCCATCAGCACGAAGTAGCGGCCGCGATACGAGGTGTTGTGCTCGACGGCGATCAGATCCGCCGGCCCTTCGACGATGCACAGCTGCCCGCTCGTTGCGCGCTGCTCGGTGCAGTAGCCGCAACGCGCATCCTCGCAGAACATCCGGCAGTGCTGGCAACGACCGATGCCGTCCAATGCTTCGGCAATCGCCTTGCTGAGCAGCGATGCGCCTTCGCGCTCACGATCGAGCAGATGAAAGGCCATGCGCTGCGCGGATTTCGGGCCAACGCCCGGCAGGCGACGCAGGGCATCGATCAGCAGACTCAGTCGCGGCGAGTACGGGGTCACGGCGTCGTGGATTCAGTAGGGAAACGGCGGCCGCATAGCATAGCCGCAGGCCGCCGTTTCCGTGCCCCGCCGGGCCGGTCTTACGGCGCCGGTGCCGGCATGTCGGTGCGCGGCTCGGTGACCGACGCGGCGACCAGCCGGCGGGTGCCGGCATCGACCAGATAGGCGGCACCGAAGGTTTCGGTGTCCACACCCTGCTCGATGCTCGTGTACCAGTGCTCGCCGACCAGGCGTTCCGGCTGGATGTCGAGCAACAGATAGCCCTGCTGCTCGAGGTTGACGTACTTCATGTGCGGATTGAGCAGCTGCAGCACCGGCGCCAAAGGATTGAGCGCATCCAGCCCCGGCGAGGTGATCGACGTGCAGACGAACTCCACGCCGCGCGAACCGGCGCCGGTGAGCGGGTTGTAGACCAGCGGATTGCCCGGATCGGGCGACAGATCCATCGACCAGGACGTGTGGATGTCGCCGGTCAGCACGACCGGATTCTCCACATTCAGCGACTCGAGCAGCGCGTAGACGCGCGCGCGCTCGGCGCGGTAGCCGTCCCACTGGTCGGTGTTGATGATCAGGCCGCCGGTGCTGACGACCGGCAACGACTGCAGCAGCGTCTGCAATTGCTCGATCGGGATGTTGGTCAGCGCCGACAGTTCCGGCAGGTTGGGAATCCGCAACTGGCCGAACATGACCTGCTGGCCGAGCAGCTTCCAGGTCGTGCCGGATTCCGCCAGCTGTTCGCCGAGCCAGGCGAGCTGCGTGTCGCCGAGCAGATGACGGTCTTCGTCGTTGATCGAAGCGGCATCGACCAGCGAGGCCTGCAGATCGCGGCCGATCAGGCGCGTGTCGAGCATGACCAGGTCGGCCAGATCGCCGTAGCGGAAGCGGCGATAGATGCGCTCCGGCTGCGCAGGATCGATCTGACGGATCGGCAGCCATTCGTAGTAAGCCTGGATCGCCCAGGCCTTGCGCTGCGCCCAGACGCCTTCCGCGCCCTCGGTGTGGTTGTTCGCTCCGTCACGCCAGGAATTGTCGGCCGTCTCGTGGTCGTCCCAGATGTTGATGAAGGGATGCTGGCGATGCGCTTCCTGCAGGTCGGGATCCTGCTTGTACTGGGCGTGCCGCGTGCGGTAATCGTCCAGCGTCAGAATTTCGTGCGAAGGCTCGTAGGCGCGCACTTCACCGTACTGATTGGTGCCGTACTCGTAAATGTAGTCGCCCAGATGCAGCACGACGTCGAGATCGCTACGCTCGGCAATCTTGCGATAGGCATTGAAGTAGCCATGCGCAAGGCTAGAACAGCTGACGACGCCGATGCGCAGATGATCGGTTGCGCCCTGCGGCGCGGTGCGCGTACGCCCCACCAGCGACTGCGCGTCGCCCGCATCGAAGCGGTAGTAGTAGCTGGTTGCCGGCTGCAGACCGGTCACGTCGACCTTGATCGTGTAGTCGCGCGAAGCGTCGGTCGAGGCCGAACCGCTGGTCACGAGCTGGCTCAGGGCCGGATCCGACCAGACCGAGTACCTGACGCTCGCTGTGCCGGAAGTCAGTCCGGATACGCGAGTCCACAGCATCACCCGGTCGGCCAGCGGATCACCGCTGGCAACACCGTGGCGAAACTCCAGATCGGCACCGCCTGGATCGCGCCCACCGGCCCCATCGCTGGAACCGCAGGCCGGCAGTAACGGCAAGCTGCCCAGCGCCACCGAACCCAATGCGGCACGGCGCAGGAAATCGCGACGACTAAGGGCATGAAACCGTGGGGCGCGGATGCGGGGACCGGACATGAGTGGCTCTCGGAAAGATGGCTAAGAAACAGCTGCTGAAGATGAATCAGCCGGTCAGGGTATCTCGCCGATATGACGGTTTATTGATGATCAACCCCATCCTTCGAATCCCCCATTGCCGGCCGCTTTTGGCAGATTCCGACTATATCGCGCTGCCGGGTCGACAGCCGGCCCAACAGCGACACGACGGCTAGCCGCTACGCTTGCGCAACTGCTTCTGCTGCATGATGGTCGCCGAGATTTCCTCGACGGACATCGTCGCCGAGTTCAGAAACGGCACGCCGAAACGCCGGTACAGCTGCTCGGCCTGGCGCAGCTCATAGGAAACCTGTTCAAACGACGCATACCGTGAACCCGGGCGGCGTTCCGCCCGGACCTGCGCCAGGCGCTCGGGATCGGAGGTCAGACCGAAGCAGCGTGATTCCAGACCCTTCAGCGAAGCCGGCAGCCGCATCTCCTGCAGATCGTCCTCGGTCAGCGGGAAGTTGGTCGAAAAAAGACCGTACTGCAGCGCCATGTACATGCTGGTCGGCGTCTTGCCGCAGCGCGACGGCGCAATCAGGATCAGGTCGGCCCGGCTCAGGTCGCGGGTCGAGGCGCCGTCGTCGTGCTCCATCGCATAGCTGATCGCCTCCATGCGGTCGTTGTACTGGCGCTGGTTGGACATGCCGTGCGCACGGCCCTGGGCGTGGGTCGAACGGACCTGCAGTTCCTTCTCCATCTCGTTGATGAAGAGGTCGAACATATCCATGAACAGACCCTTAACCCCACGCAGGATCGCGCGTGCTTCATCATTGACCGTCGTGCTGAAAACCAGCGGCCGCTGACCAGACTGATCGCCAACGAAATTGATATAGTCCACCGTGCTTTGCGCGCGCTCCGCGGTATTCACGAACGGTAGGCTGGCCTTGTCGAATTCGAGGCCATCAAACTGGGTCAGCAGGGTGTTCCCCAAGGTTTCGGCAGTGATGCCGGTGCCATCGGAAACGAAGAATACGGGACGTGGGCTGGCCATCGGGACGCTCTAGAGCTGCTGCGGCATTGCCGCGACCCGGCGACTTTACCCTTTATGACCACCTTTTCGATCAGCGAATGAGCAAGAACGTCCTGTGGTACTCGGAACTCGGCATGGCCGACGTCGAAATCGTCGGCGGCAAGAATGCCTCCCTGGGTGAAATGATCCAGAACCTCGCCAAGTCCGGCGTCAGCGTGCCCAACGGCTTCGCGACGACGGCGGAGGCCTTCCGCGAATTCCTCGCTTATGAGCAGCTCGACGAGCGCATCAAGGGCATGCTCAAGACCCTCGACATCGAGGACGTCACCGCCCTGGCGGCCACCGGCAAGAAGATCCGCCAGGCCCTCGCCGCCGCGCCGTTCCCGGCCGCGCTGGAACGCGATATCCGCACGAGTTACGAAACCCTGGTCAACGAGTCCGGCGCGGAAATCTCGGTTGCCGTGCGCTCGTCGGCGACGGCCGAAGACCTGCCGGACGCCTCGTTTGCCGGCCAGCAGGAAACCTTCCTCAACGTCCAGGGCATCGATTCGGTGCTGGCGGCGATCAAGGAGGTCTTTGCTTCTCTCTACAACGACCGCGCGATCGCCTATCGCGTCCATCATGGCTTTGAACACGCATCGGTCGCGCTGTCGGCCGGCGTGCAGCGCATGGTGCGCTCCGACAAGGGCGCGAGCGGCGTCATGTTCACGATGGACACCGAGTCCGGCTTCCAGGACGCCGTCTTCATCACCTCGTCCTATGGCCTCGGTGAAGCCGTGGTCCAGGGCGCGGTCAATCCGGACGAGTTTTACGTCTACAAGCCCGGCCTGCGCGCGAAGCGCCCGGCGGTGCTGCGCCGCAGCCTTGGCGCCAAGGCCCGCAAGATGGTCTACACAGCGGACCGCACGCTGGGCAAGACGGTCGAGTTCGTCGATGTCGCGGTCAAGGAACGCGGCCAGTTCAGCCTGAATGACGAAGAGATCCAGGCCCTCGCCCAGCAAGCGCTGATCATCGAAGACCACTACGGTCGGCCGATGGACATCGAGTGGGGCAAGGACGGCATCGACGGCAAGCTTTACATCCTGCAGGCGCGCCCGGAAACGGTGAAGTCGCGCGCCTCGGCCAATGTCCTGCGCCGCTACAAGCTCAAGAACAAGGGCACGGTCGTCAGCTCCGGCCGCGCGATCGGCCAGAAGATCGGCGCCGGCAAGGTCCGCATCCTGACCTCGATCGACCAGATGACCCGCGTGCGTCCGGGCGACGTACTCGTGACCGACATGACGGACCCGGATTGGGAGCCGATCATGAAGCGCGCCAGCGCGATCGTGACCAATCGCGGCGGCCGCACCTGCCACGCCGCGATCATCGCGCGTGAGCTGGGCATTCCCGCCGTCGTCGGCTGCGGCGATGCCACCGTGGTGCTCAAGGACGGCGACGACGTCACCGTGTCCTGCGCCGAGGGCGATACCGGCCTCGTTTATGCCGGTCATATCGACTTCGTTGTCGATGAAGTCGCGCTCGACGCGATGCCGGACATCCCGGTCAAGATCATGATGAACGTCGGCACGCCGGAGCAGGCTTTTGACTTCGCCGCGCTGCCGCACCGGGGTGTCGGCCTCGCCCGCCTCGAGTTCATCATCAACCGCCAGATCGGCATCCATCCGCAGGCCTTGCTGGAACTGGATCGCCTGCCGCCGGACGAACGCCGCATCATTGATCCGATGATTGCGCCGTACGGCTCGCCGGTCGATTACTTCGTCAAGCGCCTCGCCGAAGGCATTGCGACGATCGGTGCCGCGTTTGCGCCGGAGCCGGTGATCGTGCGCCTGTCGGACTTCAAGTCCAACGAATACGCCAACCTCATTGCCGGCAAGCGCTATGAGCCGCACGAGGAGAATCCGATGATCGGATTCCGCGGCGCCTCGCGTTATATCTCGGAAACCTTCCGCCCCTGCTTCGAGATGGAATGCAAGGCGATGAAGTACGTCCGCGACGAGATGGGCCTGACGAATATCAAGGTCATGGTGCCGTTCGTCCGAACGCTCGACGAAGCGCGTCAGGTCGTCGATATCCTCGCCGCCAATGGCCTCAAGCGTGGCGAGAACGGATTGCAACTGATCATGATGTGCGAGCTGCCGAGCAACGCGGTGCTGGCCGAGAAGTTCCTCGAACACTTCGATGGCTTCTCGATCGGCTCCAACGACATGACCCAGCTGACGCTCGGTCTGGATCGCGATTCCGGCCTGATTGCGCATCTGTTCGACGAGCGCAACGAGGCGGTCAAGGTCATGCTCGAAATGGCGATCAAGGCCTGCAAGAAGCACAACAAGTACATCGGCATCTGCGGTCAGGGCCCGTCCGACCATCCGGAACTGGCGCGCTGGCTGCTTGATCAGGGCATCGAGTCGATGTCCTTGAACCCGGACACGGTGGTGGAGACATGGATGTATCTGGCAGGCCAGAAGGCCTGAGCTCGCGCGTCGGCAAATTCCTCGCCGCCCTGCTGCTGGCCTGTGCCAGTGGCAGCGTGGCGTCGGCCGACGAGCCCGGTCAGTTCGACTACTGGGTGTTGTCGCTGTCCTGGTCGCCCCAGTTCTGCAAGGCGCAGCCGGGCGCCGAGCAGTGCAAGCAATCGCGCGGCATGGTCGTGCATGGGTTGTGGCCGCAGAACGAGCGCGGCTATCCGGACTACTGCGGCGACCGCGAGCGTGTGCCGATGGAGATCGTCGATCGCATGCTGCCGCTCAGCCCGGATCCCAAACTGATTCAGCAGCAATGGCGCAAGCACGGCAGCTGCAGCGGATTGCCGGTCGGCGAGTATTTTCTCAACGTGGAACGCGCCTGGCGCAGCGTCGTCCTGCCGGCATCGCTGAGCGCCGACACACCCGGACTCGAGTCGTCTGCCCGGGAAATCGAAGACAGCCTGATCGAGGCCAATCCCAAGCTCGATCACGAAAACATGGCGCTGATGTGCAAGGGTCGCTGGCTGAGCGAAGTCCGCATCTGCCTGGACAAGGATTTCCAGCCGCGCGCCTGCGGCGACGACGTCCAGGATCGCTGCAAAGGCGAGGTCAACATCCGCCCGAACCGCTACCGCAAGCCGCAATAGACGCTGCGCGAGGGGCCGGCGAAGCGGCCGCCGAAAGCCGAATCCGGCAGCCGATTATTTTTCCGCTTCAACGGGTTCCATTCTGCTTTTCATTGGGTATAATGCGCGCCCCTGTACGTGGGGCTATAGCTCAGCTGGGAGAGCGCTTGCATGGCATGCAAGAGGTCGTCGGTTCGATCCCGACTAGCTCCACCAAGGTTTTTTTGGATTTCCGCTGCAAACCGCTACATCGCCAGCCTCGTCGATCTAGCGTGCGTCACCGGTGCCACACACCGCACGTCCCTATCGTCTAGAGGCCTAGGACACTGCCCTTTCACGGCGGCGACCGGGGTTCGAATCCCCGTGGGGACGCCATACTTTTTACAGTCACTCGGTCCTGTGACTGCCGGGGAAACCCGCCCAAGCCCGCAGCAGCGGGCTTTTTTGTGTCCGCTTATTCGCAAGTTACCGCAGATCGCGTAATCTCTGGATGACGCAGGGGGTTCGACGATTCGTCGGGCGCGTACAGGTCCAGGGGTACTGAATGCGACAAGGAATGTCCGGGTACAGGCAGGCACGATCGCGATGAGTACCCCGTCGGAAACACCCCAGCTCAAACCGCCTCCCAATCCCAGCGAGGTTCTGGCGGACAGCGCGCTCAGTCAGAGCGTAGGACGCCCTGCAGTCGACGCACTGCGTCGCACCGTCGGCCTTGCAATGGTCGATGTGTTCGGCAGTTTCATTCGCAAGCTGCCGGATACGCTGCGCCAGAGTGTGGCCACTCAGACAGTGGCCGATCAGCGCTATGGCGGCGAACTGGCGAAGTTGGTCGAAGCACAACCCGAACGCTGGATCTCCGGCTTGATCCGGCGCGTAGACGCCAATCTGATCGGCTCGGTCAACGCCTCCAAGCAGATCGAAGAAGACAAGTCGCACTCGGCCGGCGACGAGTTGATGCTGACCCGCATCGAGCTGCGCGCCGAAGCCCAGTTCTCGGAACTGGTGCTTGAACTGAGCACGCGCCTGGACAGCATCCGCCGCACGGTCTATTTCCCGGTGCGCACCGGCGCGCTGGCGCCGGCCGGCCTGTGCCGCGCCCTGCAGGACACCGCCAGCGAGATGAAGTGCGCCAGCGCGCATATTCGCGTGCTGTTCGGCAAGTTCGACGAGCTGGTGTTTCCGGAACTGCCGCGGCTGTATCAGCGTCTGATTTCCGCCCTGAGCGATATCGAAGTCCGCGCGGCGGAGGCGGCCTCCCTGCTGGCCCGGGAAACGGCACGCGCCGCCACACTGCGTGGCGAAGCAGGTCCGGCAGAACCGTCGGGCGCGGGCTATGCGCGACGCAAGGTGGCCGTCGAGCCGCTCGACCCCAAGACCAATTCGATGCTGGTGTCGGTGGCATCAACACCGGCCAAGCCGGGCGAGCCCTATTCCGACCGCGCACTGGCGAGCGATCTGTTGACGCTGCAGACACAGGAACCCTTGTCGGGGGTCGACATCCAGCTTGAACAACGCTGGATTCCTCTACAGCGCATTTCGCTGGCCGGCAAGTTCCTCAATGAGGTGATTGCCGATCCTCTGGTTTCGGGCAGCGGCCTCGGTCCGCAGCACGAATCTGTTCGCTTCCCGCTGCTGAAATCGGCACTCGCCGACTCCACGCTGTTCACCGCGGTGACGCACCCTCTGCGCAGCCTGGTCAACGACCTGATGCTCAAGGCGGCAACCTCGCGCGTCACCGGCACGGTCGAAGCCCGGCAGATGGCGGAAACGCTGCAGCAGGTGCTGGTCCAGTTCGATCTGGCGCCGGACTTCGTCCGCGAGGCCATGCTCAACGCGCAGCCGATCAACGAAGAGCAGATCAATTCGTTCTTCAATCTGCAGAAGCAGCAGGCACGCCAGCGCACCGAGACGGTGATTCACGAGGCCAAGCGCCTGGTCATCCGCGAGCTTGAGCTGCGCACCTTCGGTCGCGACGTGCCGGAGTCGGCGCTGAAGTTCCTCAACACCAACTGGGGCCCGATCCTCGTCAAGGGATTGCTGCAGCATGGCGCGGACAACGTGCATTGGCGCGCCGGCATGGAGCGCATGGAAGAGATGCTCACGCAGCTCTCGATGTCGGATCAGGAAGTGCCGCCGCCGCAGGAATGGCAGGATCTGGTTGCCGCGATGGGCAAGGATCTGGCCGACGCCGGCATGCCGGCCGATCGCATCAAGGCTGCGCTCGAAATGCTCGACCAGGCCTGGCAGGCACCGCAGCAACGAATGCCGTTCTGAGTCCTGCTGACACGCAACAAAAAAGCCCGGCGATCAGCCGGGCTTTTTTGTTGCGTGAGCCTGATCAGGCCGCCGTGCTTTTTGCCGCGAGCTTGGCGTCGGCGTTCTCATAGACGATGAACGGCTTGGCCTCGCCACGAACCACGGCGTCATCGACGACCACCTTGCTGACGTTCTGCATCGACGGCAGGTCGTACATGACATCCAGCAGCAGGTTTTCCATGATCGTGCGCAGGCCGCGCGCGCCGGTCTTGCGATCCTTGGCCCGCTTGGCGATATGCAGCAGGGCTTCCTCGCGGAACTCCAGCTGCACGCCTTCCATGTTGAACAGCTTGCCGTACTGCTTGACCAGCGCGTTCTTCGGTTCCTTGAGGATCGCCATCAGCGCGGCCTCATCGAGTTCGTCGAGCACCGCGGCAACCGGCAGACGGCCAATGAATTCCGGAATCATGCCGAAGCGGATCAGATCGTCCGGCTCCGCCTGCGCAAGCAATTCCGAGGCACGGCGGCTGTCCTTCTCCGACTTCACCGCGGCCGAGAAGCCGATGCCGGTGCGCTCGGTGCGCGCCTGGATCACCTTGTCGAGACCGGCGAACGCGCCGCCGCAGATGAACAGGATGCTCGCCGTGTTGACTTGCAGGAACTCCTGCTGCGGATGCTTGCGGCCCCCCTGCGGCGGCACGCTGGCGATCGTACCTTCGATCAGCTTCAGCAGCGCCTGCTGCACGCCTTCACCAGACACATCGCGGGTGATGCTCGGGTTTTCCGACTTGCGCGAAATCTTGTCGATCTCGTCGATGTAGACGATACCGCGCTGCGCCTTCTCGACATCGTAATCGCACTTCTGCAGCAGGCGCGCGATGATGTTCTCGACGTCTTCGCCGACGTAGCCGGCTTCCGTCAGCGTCGTCGCATCGGCGATCGCGAACGGCACATCGAGCAGGCGCGCGAGCGTCTCGGCGAGCAGTGTCTTGCCCGAACCGGTGGGGCCGATCAGCAGAATGTTCGCCTTGGACAGCTCCACGCCGTCGGCAGAACCTTTCTGCGACAGGCGCTTGTAATGGTTGTAGACCGCGACCGACAGGATTTTCTTCGCCGTGTCCTGACCGATGACATACTCATCGAGCACCGCGCGGATCTCCTGCGGCTTGGGCAGGCCCTTGATCTGCGGCTTGGCGTGGACTTCTTCGCGGATGATGTCGTTGCAGAGATCAACGCATTCGTCGCAGATATAAACCGAAGGGCCGGCAATCAGCTTGCGCACTTCATGCTCGCTCTTTCCGCAGAAAGAGCAATACAGCACCCGTCCGTTCTGTGAACCGCTGCGTGTCTCGCTCGTCATCGTCCTTCCTCAACCGGGCAATTCCACCCGGCGACATCTGTATAGCACAGTGTCATTTTCCTGCAAATTTTCAGCTGAACGGCGCCAGAAGGCAGCCGTTTAGGCCTTGGCCGGTATCCGGCTGCTCAGAATCTGATCAACAATCCCGTATTCCACGGCCTGTTCAGCATTCATGAACATATCGCGCTCGACGTCGCGCGCGACCTTTTCGATCGGCTGACCGGTATGTTCCGACATCAGCCTGTTCAGGCGCTCACGCAGATACAGGATCTCGCGTGCCTGGATTTCGATATCCGTCGCCTGCCCCTGCGCACCGCCCGAAGGCTGGTGAATCATCACGCGCGAATTCGGCAAGATGAAACGTTTGCCCTTGGTGCCGGCACCGAGCAGGAACGCGCCCATGCTGGCAGCTTGGCCGAGGCACATCGTGCTGACATCCGGCTTGATGAACTTCATCGTGTCGTAGATCGACAAGCCCGACGTGATCACGCCGCCCGGCGAGTTGATGTAGAGGTGAATGTCCTTGTCCGGATTCTCAGACTCTAGGAACAGCAGCTGCGCAACAACCAGGTTTGCCACGTGATCGTCGATCCCGCCGACGATGAAAATCACCCGCTCCTTGAGCAGGCGCGAGTAGATGTCGAAAGCACGCTCGCCGCGAGCAGTCTGCTCGACGACCATCGGAACCAGGTGTTGTGCGCGAGTCTGGATGTCAGTCATTGCTCATTCGGGAGCTGAGTGGCCGGCAACACCGGCGGGAACCACACGACTTTCTACCTCATTCTTGAAGCAACCCCGGCCGGACCGCGCCGGGGTTTTCCGCTCTGGCGCGCAGCTTAAGCGGCGGCCTTCGGGTTCATCAGATCGTCCAGGCTCAGTTTCGTCTCCGAAACCGTGCCAGCGGTCGTCAGCGCATCGACGACTTGATCTTCCATCACCATCGCGCTCAGACCCTGCATCAGATCCTGACGCGAGCGGTAGAACTGCTTGACCTGATCCGGCTGCTCGTAATCCATCGCAATCAGATCAAGCTGCGTTTCGATACGTGCCGGGTCCAGCTTCAGGCTCTGCGACTTGATCACTTCGCTGAGCAGCAGGCCCAGGCTCACGCGCTTCTTTGCGGAATCCTGGAACGCTGCATCCGGCAGCAACTCCTTCAACTTCTCGGCATCCACCTTCGCCATGTTCATGCGACCGGCGGCTTCCTGACGCAGGCGCGGAATCTCCTGGGCAACCAGCGCTTCCGGGACTTCGATCGGATTCGCGGCCAACAGCTGATCCAGCACCTGCACCTTCAGACGCGACTGCACAGCCTTGTCGCGTTCCTTCGACAACGCGCCGCGGCACTTGTCACGCAGCCCTGCAAGACCTGCGCCCGCTTCAACGCTGTGCGCCTTGAGGAACTCTTCGTCGATCTCCGGCAGCGTCGCGCCTTCGACCAGCTTGAGCGTCAATTCGAACTGGGCGGTCTTGCCGGCCAGGTTCTCGGCGCGATAGTCCGCCGGGAAAGCGACATCAACAGTGAACGTCTCACCTGCAGTGTGGCCCACGACGCCGTTTTCAAGGTCGGGCAGGAACTGGCTTGCACCGATCTCGAAGCTGACATCCTTGCCTTCGCCGCCGGCAAAGGCTTCGCCATCGAGCTTGCCGAGGAAATCAACCTTGACGCGATCGCCGCTGGCGGCGGCGCGGCTGACTTCGACGTACTCACGCTTGGCCTTGCGCAGGTTTTCGATCAGCTTGTCGACGTCGGACTCGTTGACCTCGACCACCGGCTTTTCGATCTTCAGCGTCGACAGCGGCGCCAGCGTGATCTCCGGATACACCTCGAAATTGGCGACGTATTCCAGCGGCTCGCCGGCCTTTTCGGTCGTGATGTCGATCTGCGGCTGACCCGCCGGATTCACGCCGGCCTTCGACAGCGCCTGCGGATAGGTCTGCTGCACGATGTCCGAGATCGCGTCCATGCGCGCGGAATCGCCGAACTGCTGTTCGATGACCTTCTTCGGCGCCTTGCCCGGACGGAAGCCCGGCAGCTTGGCGCGCGTGGCGTAACGCTGCAGGCGATCGGCAACCGCCTTGGCAACCTGATCGGCGGGGACACGTACACGCATCTGCCGGCGCAGGCCGCCCGGCGACTCAACATTAACTTCCATTTGCTAGGCTCTGTTATCGAATCGAAAATTCTTTATGTGCTGGGCACTTGGTGCGAAAGGAGAGACTCGAACTCTCACGCCTTGCGGCGCTGGTACCTAAAACCAGTGCGTCTACCAATTCCGCCACTTTCGCGCCAGCCAAACAGTATATCAGCGCGTAGTTTCATGGCGCAGCCGGCCCCAGCGCCCAGGCGGTCATCCCTGCGAAATGCACCCCCGATAACCCAACATCCAGCAGCCTTTGTCGGCATCCGAAATAAGACTTGACATGCAAATGGGAATGCTTATCATTTGTCTGGCCAACCCCAGCCGGAGCTTCCCCATGTCGGACCTGCACCTGCCATCTGCCGCAACCCAGTCGAGCCTGTCTTCGCGCGCCTCGAGCGTCGTCCGCGTCCGTAGCGACGACCTGCTGCGCGGCACCCGCGAAATCGTCATCGAACACCGTGGCGAAGAGTACCGCCTGCTCCGCACGCGCAACGATCGCCTGATCCTGAACAAGTAGAGCCAGCTGCTTCACTCCCATTCGCGCTGCAGCCCCCTGCGCGAGAAGCGGATCCGCCCCGCAACATGCCCCCGCATGTTGCGGGGCACTTTTTTGACCTGCCCACCTCGGCCGGATGATCCGCTACCCTGCACGCCCGGATCACTGACAACGCTGAATCTGCATCTTGCATGAGCCCGCGCGAGGCCCCTATTCCCCCGCCGAAGCGCCGCGCCGCGCAGCGCCCGCTGCTGCTCGCGTGCCTGCTGATCGCGCTGGTCGCCGCGGCACTGGCGGCGCTGTGCTCCGGCGCGCTGCCGGTTTCGGCCGCCAAGGTCTTCGGCATCCTCGGCCTGCCGACCGGACTCGACGGCGCCATCGGCGACCACGAGCGTACCGCCGTGCTCGAGTTGCGCCTGCCGCGCGTCCTGCTGGCCATCATGATCGGCGCCACGCTCGCGTTGGCCGGCGCCGCGATGCAGGGGCTGCTGCGCAATCCGCTCGCGGATCCGGGCCTGATCGGCGTCTCCGCTGGCGCCGGCTTGTCGGCGAGCCTGGTCATGGTGCTCGGCATCGATGCGCTGCTGCCGCGCGCCATCGCACTACCCCTGGCCAGCTTTGTCGGCGGCGCACTCGCCGCATGGATCGTGCTGCGCGTGAGCCTCGTCGACGGGCGAACGCGCATCGCGACGATGCTGCTCGCGGGTCTGGCGCTCAACGCGATCGCTGGCGCCGGTATCAGCTTCCTGTCGTATGTCGCCAACGACTTCGCGCTGCGCTCGGTCACGGTCTGGATGTTCGGCTCGCTCGGCCGCAGCGGCTATGCGGAACTGCTGATCGGACTACCGCTGCTGCTGATCCCACTCGTGCTGATTCCCCTGCATGCCCGTTCGCTGAATGCATTGCTGCTCGGCGAAGCGGAAGCCCAGCATCTGGGCGTGGACGTTGAAGCGCTGAAGCGCCGCCTGAGCCTGCTGATCGTGCTTGCCGTTGCCACCGGCGTCGCGCTGGGTGGCATCATCGGATTCGTCGGCCTTGTCGTGCCGCATCTGATCCGGCTCTGGAACGGCCCCGACCACCGCATGCTGCTGCCCTGCTCCGCACTGCTCGGCGCGTTGCTGCTGGTGCTCGCCGATACCGCTGCGCGCACGCTGTTCCTGCCGGCGGAGTTGCCGATCGGCATTCTGACCGCGCTGATCGGCGGTCCGTTCTTCATGCTGATGCTGCTGCGCTTCGGCCGCAGCACGGCGCTGTCATGAGTCTTTCGGCAAATAACCTGCTGTATCGACGGCACGGTCGTGCGCTGGTCGATGGCGTGTCTCTGCAGGCCGACGCCGGGAAGATCCATTGCATCGTCGGCCCGAATGGCGCCGGCAAGTCCACGCTGCTGAGCCTGCTGTCCGGCGAGCGCGCGGCGCACGGCGGCACCGTGCACTACAACGCCCAGGATTTGAACGCACTGAACCTGCGCCAGCGCGCGCGCATCCGCGCCGTGCTGCCGCAACGCGATCTGCTGAGCTTCGCGTTCAGCGCCGAGGAAGTCGTCCGTCTTGGCCGCATGCCAAGCGACCAACAGACGGCAGCGCGTGAATCGGAGATTGTCGAACAGGCTCTGCACGCAACCGACGTCTGGACCCTGCGAGACCGGCATTACACCGATCTATCCGGCGGCGAGCGCGCACGTGTGCAACTGGCGCGCGTGCTGTGCCAGATCTGGGAGCCGGCAGAACAGGGCTCCCGTATCCTGCTGCTCGACGAACCGACGGCGAGCCTCGACATTGCCCATCAGCATCGCTGCCTGCAGTGGATCAAGACCTTCGCGGCAACGGGAGTCGCCGTGATCGTCATCGTCCATGACCTGAACCTGGCCATGAGCTATGCAGATCAAGTGACCTTGCTGAGCGAAGGTCGCGCCGTCGCGAGCGGCACAGCGACCGAGGTGTTGACGGCGAAGAACATCGAAACCACCTACGGCATTCCGGTACAGATCGTTCAGGCTCCAGGCCGCAGCCAGCCGATCATCGCAGCGCGGATCTGAAAGCCGCTGGAGCAGGACCTGTCTTTACTGGCCCCGCTCCAGCTTGTCGGCGATCAGAATTGATAGCTGACGCTGATGGCGCCGTTTGCAGGCTCGCCAAAGTACAGATTGCTGTACTCGTCGAGTACGTAGTACTTGCGATCGAGCAGGTTTTCACCGTTGAGCTGCACCGACAGCGCCGGCGTGAATTTCCAACGCGCCATCAGGTTCAGCAAGGCAATGCTGCCCTGCTGAAAGTCCGTATAGCCTTCGGGTGCCTCGACTGAGGCTGTGCCGCGCGACTGCCAGTTCACGCCGCCACCTACGGTCAAGTTGCTCAATACGCCCTGCGGCGTCCAAGTCGTGAAAGCCTTGATCAACGTGCGCGGTGTCCAGATCCGGATCGCGTTGCCATCACCATCTTCCAGCAGGTAGTGCGAATAGCCCAGCGACAGATTCCAGCCCGCCACCGGCGAACCTGAAGCCTCCAGCTCAAAACCGCGCGACTGAGTTCCGTCGATGGCCACGGACGCCTGGAGCCTGCGGTCCTCGTCGTCGTCGCCGGTGCCGATCACATAGATCGCGTCGCCGGATTCCGGATCGAAGGCTGCCGCGGCAACGTTGTCCTGCCGCGTGTCGAACAAGGTCAACGATGTGTTCAGGCGGCCGTCGAAGTGCTCGCCCTTGATGCCGATTTCTGCGCTCTTGCCTTCGATCGGATCGAGATAGCTGCCATCCTCGTAGCGTGCGTTCTGCGGATTGAAGATCGAGGTATAGCTGGCAAAAGCCGACCAGTCCGCGCTGATGTCGTAGATCAGACCCGCATACGGAGTGGTCTTGCTCTGATCCTGATTGAATGTGCCCGAATAGACATAGAAGTAGTCGGACTTGTAGGTGCTGTAACGCGCACCCGCAATGAACTTCAGCGAATCAGCCAACACAAAGCGCGCAGCGGCGTAGATGCCCTGCTGTGTGTTCTCGATATCGGCGATCTGCACACCTGGCAGATGGACCGGCTGTGGATACGAACCATCCCACTCGAAGAAGTTGCCGACCGGCGGCAATTCCCCTTCGATGGCGAACTCATCGCTCGTAATGTCGACGCGCGAGCCGTTGTAGCCCAGCAACAGCTCATGCTCGCGACCCAGGAACTCGAAAGGCCCCGAGGCATGTAGGTCCAGAGCGCTTTGCTTGACGTCGCCATTGCCGCGATTTTCGTAAGGCTCGAGACCCGTGCCATCGACCGGATCGGGGAAGCCGTACACGTAGAACAGGTCCAGGTCTTCCTTCAGCGTGCGATAGCTGAGCGTCGAGCTCAGCGCCCAACCGTTCTCGAAGCGGTGGCGCAGCTCGGCAAAGCCGGTCTGCTTGGTCTTGTCCCAGAAACTCCAGTCGGTGGCCGTCGTGACGCTGCGATTGAAGTTGGCCAGCGTGCCGTCGGCCAGGAACAGCGGAAACGAGCCCCAGGTGTTGCTGTCCGCGTTATTGTCCTGATAGTCGTAGCCCAGCGTCAGGGCCGTGTTCGCCGAGAGGTCAGCGTCGATCACCCCGTAGAACACCAGCTTCTTGTTCCCGTAAAGATTCTGATACGACTCGCGATCCTGGTAGACGCCCACCACGCGCGCGCGCACATTGCCGCTGCCGGTCAGCGGCGTCGAAGCATCGATCACCAGACGCTGATCGTTCCAGGAGCCAAAAGTCACGTCGGTGCTGGCAGTGAAGGTACGGCTGTCGGCATGCTTGCGCACCAGATTCACCGACGCCGAGGGGCTGCCGGCGCCCGTCATCAAACCGGTCGCGCCGCGCACGATCTCGATGCGCTCGTACAGCGCGGCGTCGAGCGTCTCGTCCGCCGAGTCGGTGTTGAAGTTGGTTGTCGCGGGCACGCCGTCATACAGCACGCTGTCGATCGTGAATCCGCGCGACGAGAACACCACGCGCTCAGAGTCGTAAGCGTACGAGTACACACCCGGCGTGTTGTCCAACACGTCGCGCAGCGACTGCAGGTTCTGGTCCTCGATCCGCTCGCGCGTAATCACGGTGACCGACTGCGGCGTCTCGCGCACCGAGAGCGCCAGGCCAGTCGCCGCGCCACTGTCGCCGGCGGTATACGGCGCAGACTCGCCGGTGACGACGATCGGTTCCATCACAGTCGCCTTGGCAGGCGCGACCGCCACGTCGACCGGCGCGGACACAGCGCCGGAGTTGGTGCCGGATTCGGCCGCCGCGATCGGCGCGTAGTGGAGAAATGCGAGGCAAACAGCTGCCGCGGGCAGCAACTTCAACAGCTTCATCGTCAGGCTCCGAATGATCAGGAGCGCTACTAGCTGGCGATGGGCTGGCCGGGCGCAGGGGGAATCGAAAGGACTGCGGCGCTACCGGAATGTCCGGCGGCGCTGAACCGTTGCCATGGGTGAAGTGGTCGGGGAGACAGGATTCGAACCTGCGGCCCTCTGCTCCCAAAGCAGATGCTCTACCAAGCTGAGCTACTCCCCGACCGGGGCACCGCATGCTGTTCTGGTGGGTCGTGATGGACTTGAACCATCGACCAACTGGTTAAAAGCCAGCTGCTCTACCGACTGAGCTAACGACCCGCTCAAAACAGGGCGCGCATGATACCGGAATCGCCCCCAAGGCCCAAACTCGAGCCCGACGGCATGCCGCCCCGTCTTGTCGTCGGGAGCGCAGCGGCCGCTCAGGCGCCGTCCGGGATATCCGGCTCGACCAGCGCGGCCAGCATCGTCAGGGACTCCTGCCAGCCGAGATAGCAGAACTCGACGGGGATCGCGTCCGGAATGCCGGACTGAACGATGTCCAGTTCGGTGCCGCAGGCCACGGCCTTGAGCTTCACCGTCACCTCCATCTGACCGGGCATGTTCGGATCATCGAACTGGTCGTTGTAGCGCAACAGCTCGCCGGGCACGAGTTCCAGATAAGTGCCGCCGAAGGACTGCCCGTTGCCGGTGCCGAAGTTGGTAAACGACATCTTGTAACCGCCGCCCACCCTGGCATCGATGCTGTGAACCTTGCCGGTGAAGCCATGCGGCGGCAGCCACTTGACCATGGCTTCCGGGTCGAGGAAGGCGCGGTACAGCTTGGCGGGTGTGGTGCGGATAACGCGGTGCAAACGAACGGTGCCGGTCATGGGTTGTCTCCTGTTTTCTACAATGGGGGTACTGACACCTGTAGTCGAGTGGCGCGAGCCGGTTTCGACATCGCCTAAGATCGCCGAGGCCGGCGTCAGTGCCATGATCAGGCACCTGGCAGGAATGTCCAACGATAAGAATGTGCGAGGAGAACACCATGAACAAGCTCTACGGCCTGTGCCTGCTGGCGGCGCTGATTTCCGGCTGCGGCAAGTCCTCCGAGGGCGTCGGCGGTGCTGCAAGCGAGGCCCAACCCGCCACACAGCGGGCCAACGCGGACATGGCGAGCACGCTCAACCTCGCCGACCAGCGCGACTTCGAGAATGCATCTCGCGGCCTGATCGCCAAGCCCACCGGCCAGATTCTCGGCGCGGACGGCCAGGTGCTGGTGGATTTCGCGGGCTTCGATTTCCTACAGGGCGATGCGCCGGCCACCGTCAATCCCAGCCTCTGGCGCCACGCACTGCTGAACAAGCAGGCGGGTCTGTACAAGGTCATGGACGGCATCCATCAGCTGCGCGGCTTCGACATCTCCAACATGACGCTGATCGATGGCAAGACCGGCTGGATCGTCGTTGACCCGCTGACCGCGCGTGAAGTCTCTACAGCCGCCATCGCGTTCGCCCGCGAACATCTGGGTGACAAGCCGGTGTCGGCCATCATCTATACGCACAGCCATGTCGACCATTTCGGCGGCGTGCTTGGCGTGCTGAGCAAAGAGGAAGCCGCCGCGCGCAAGGTGCCCATCATCGCGCCCGAAGGATTCATGGAAGAGGCGACCAGCGAGAACGTCATGGTCGGCATCGCCATGGGCCGCCGCTCCGGCTTCCAGTTCGGCAAGAACCTCGAACGCTCCCCCACCGGCTTCGTCGACGCCGGCCTCGGCAAGAACGTCGCCTACGGCAGTTTCGGCGTCATCGCGCCGAACGATCACATCACGCAGCCGACGGAAGAACGCATTGTCGACGGCCTGCGTCTGGTCTTCCACAACGTGCCGAACACCGAAGCACCCGCTGAACTGAGCTTCAATCTGCCGGACATGAAGGCTTACTGCGGTGCCGAGATTCTCGCGCAGACGATGCACAACCTGCTGCCGATCCGTGGCGCCAAGGTGCGCGATTCGCTGAGCTGGAGCCGCCACCTCGATGAAGCCGTCGAGCAGAACGCGGACACCGAAGTCTACTTCGCCTCGCACAACTGGCCGGTGTGGGGCACGGAAAATGTCGCCGAGTTCATCAGCAAGCAGCGCGACATGTATCGCTACATCCACGACCAGACCGTGCGACTGATGAACGCCGGCTACACGCCGAACGAAATCGCCGAAACGGTGAAGCTGCCGAAATCGCTGGCGAGCTACTTCGGCGTGCGCGGCTATTACGGAGACATCCGCCACAACGTCAAGGCGGTGTATCAGTTCTACCTCGGCAACTACGACGGCAACCCCGCGCGTCTCAATGCGCTGCCACCGGCAGTCGTCGCCAAGCGCTACGTCGCGCTGATGGGCGGCGCCGATCAGGCCATCGCGACTGCGCAGAAATCCTTCGACGAAGGCGACTATCGCTGGGCCGCGGAACTGCTGAATCACGTCGTGTTCGCGGACGCGGGCAACTCGGCCGCCAAGACGCTGCTCGCCCGCACCTACGAGCAGATGGGTTACATGGCCGAGTCCGCCACCTGGCGCAACAGCT
This sequence comes from Fontimonas sp. FW305-C-3, assembly GCF_058783185.1. Lineage (NCBI taxonomy): Bacteria > Pseudomonadati > Pseudomonadota > Gammaproteobacteria > Nevskiales > Nevskiaceae > Fontimonas > Fontimonas sp. FW305-C-3. The sequence goes on from NZ_JBYSYK010000003.1 coordinate 482,288, forward strand.
ACCTCACCGCCGCCGCGGAACTGCGCAACGGCCCGCCGACCAAGGGCGTCAGCCGCGCCAATTTCCTCGACGTGCTGATGCAGACGCCGATCGAACGCTTCCTCGATGCGATGGCCGCATCGCTCAATACGGAGTCAGCAGAAGACAAGAGCTACAAGATCAATCTGGTGTTCTCGGACCTCAAGGAAACCTATGTGCTGTGGATCGAGAACTCGGTCCTGCATCACCGCAAGGCCGAAGCCGCGCCCGATGCGAACGCCACGCTGGAGCTGACGCACGACATCTTCATCAAGATGATGACGAACACCGGCAGCGTCGGCGACACCTTGCTGAGCGACGACCTGAGGACAAGCGGCAGCCGTATCGACCTGGCGCGTTTCTTCGGCCTGTTCGACAAGGCCGAAGGCATCTTCAACGTGGTCGTCGACTGAGCTTCGGCCGCAAGGCGGACCATCCGAACTACCGCAGCCGGAAAAAGAAAAAGCCCGCACCTGGCGGGCTTTCTCTCCTGCAATGAGTTTACATCGCCAACTCGGCTTCGACGTCCTGCACCTTGCGGCGTGCCATCGCAAGATTGGCGCGCGCCTTGTCGAGCACGACGTAAAAGAACAGGCCAGGCTTGGACGCGACCGGACGGATGATGTGGTACTGCTTGCCGAGCGAGATCAGGATGTCCTCGATCTTGTCGTTGAGCTTGAGCGAATTCATGGTCTTGATCTTGGCACGCACGACCTCGGTATTGCCGGCCGCGGCCAGTTCGAGATCCACGCCACTGCCCGACTGGCCGAGCATCATGCCGCTGTTGGCGTCGACCAGGGCGCTGCAGAGCCCGCCGTCGAGGGTCAGGAAACTGTCGAGGGATGCTTGTACGTTGTTCATTTTTTATAACTCCGGTGTTTCAGGGGTGATCAGTTGCCGCACGCAATCGCGCGCAGCCCACAGCAGCGTTCCGGTGACGACATCGACACCGCCCACGGCCGCAAGAACCATGGGTTGTCCGTAGAGGGGTACTTCGAGCAGCAACATCTTTCCGTCCTGGCCTTCAACCAGCACACTGCCGCCGCCGCTCATGCCCAGTTCGCGCAATGCGGCTTGACCCAAGGCCATCATCGAGCTGGACAGCGCCGACAGGCGCGACACCGGCACGTTGCCGCGCGTGCAGCTGACAACCTCGAATCCGTCGGTGCGCGCCAGCACCGCGCCGCTGAGGGCCGGCACCGTCAGCAGCAAGGCATCGAGGCATTGCTTGTGATGCGCCGCACTGGCGGAGGAAGTGGCGAACATGCCGTCCATGAAATTCTCGTCAGGCGGGATTGAGGCCCGCGAGAAGTTCGCGAGTCTCGATTTGGTTGAGCAGGGCGTCGATCAGCAGCACGACATCGTCTTTTTGGCGAACATCGACACTGAACGCCGGCACATTGAGACCACGCTCCGCCAGCCACCGCGCGTAGGTGTCGATTGGCACTCCACTCTCTTCGCTGCGTCCGACGCCGACGACCATCGTCGCCGCGACGGCAAAGTTCCGGAAAGCATCGACATACAGGGCCAGATCCTTGAGCGGATCGGGTCGCGTGCCGTCGGCGAGAATCACCACGCCGAGCGCGCCCTCGCTGGTGATCTTCCACATGAAGTCGAAGCGATCCTGCCCCGGCATGCCGTACAGGCGCAGCCGGTCGCCGCCTTCGAGGGCGACTTCGCCGTAGTCGAACCCGACGGTCGTGCTGTGCTTGCCGTGCTGCGCGCGGTCGGTATTGAGCGCTTCGGTTGCCACTGGCGAGTGGTCACTGATCGCGGCGATCGCCGTGGTCTTGCCCGCACCCATGGCTCCCGCAAAGAGGAGCTTGTATTCGCGCGGCATCTTATTCGGCGATGGCGATCGAGAACGCGAGGCGGATGCGACGCAGCACACCACCGATCGCGGATTCTGCGGAAGGCGTCGATGGCTGCGCCTGCGGCAAACCCGATGTCGTGCCCGCGGCTTCGCCGGCCTCAAGCACACCGACCAGCGAGCAGGCATTGAGGAAAGCGCCGATGGCGCTCAGCGGAATGCCGGCGACCATCGACAGCTGCAACGGCGTCAGCTCGCGTTGCATGAGCAGCGAAGTGCAGCGCAGATCCAGGCTGCGACGGCCGATTGCTCCAAAATCCGGCCAGCGTCGCAGCCGGTAGCAGCGACCCGGGTCGACACGCTGCAACAAAGTTCCGCGTGAGCGAGCGATGCCGATGGCCCACAGCAGGGTTTCGATCGGAGCCGGCTGCCTGGCACCGGTCTCGAGGCGATGCAGCAAGACCGCATCCGCGGCAGCCACCGCCTGCACTTCGACTTCGCCAGCCAGCAGCTGCGCTATTTCGTCGATGCCCAGCGCCTGAGACCATTGCAGGCGCCGCTCCGGCAATTTGATCCAGCCGAGCTGCGTGCCGGCACGGATCATCACCGCGACCGCCTGCGGCGTATGCAGCGCCTCGTCGAGCCGTTGGCACAGGCTGGTTTCTTCGCCGGTAGATCCGACAGCGATACCGCCAAGCTGGCCGCTGGCGTGGTTGAGGCAGCTGACCAGCCGGCTGGCGCCGAACGGATAGCGCAGCGTCAGCACGGACTCATCGGCACTGGTCGATGGAAAAAACACGCGTGGCGATCCGTCTGCCGAGCCCCGACGAACCATCGCCTGCGCCAGCAGATTCTGCGTTTCGTAGACGACAACGTCGGCCGTCAACTCATCCGAGTACTGCCAGACATCGTAGGTCTTGCCCTTCAGCAGGCTGAGGGTCTCGCGCAGCGAGACTTCCGCGCGCCAGTCGAATCCGATGCAGCTGATTTTGCGAGTACGAGGCGTCTGGCTGGCCATGTCTCAATAGGTGTCTGCGGAATGTAGGAAAAATCTTGCATTCAGCACGGCACATATTCAGGACAGCGCGGATGGACGGCAGCTGCCGAGCGACAGCAGGTCAGTCCCGGCTTTGAGCGGCGCGCCGTTTCACAGACAACGAATCCGACTTCAATCGGCTGCGCGAACCTTCCGCAGCAGACTCAATGCCATGACAACCAGCAGAGCGGCCGCGATCAGCAAAACGCCCCAGAGCAGGTAACGCTTGAGCGGCGTAGGAACCGGCAAGGGCTGAGTTGCCTGCATGCCTCCCAAGGCAAACTCTTCGCCGACGGAGGAGAAACCCATCATGGTTCCGGCATCTCCACCCGAGGTCTGCTTCCACCAGTCGCAGGCGCGTCGCGGTGCCGACTCTGCGTTCGCGCTGCCATAGGCCAGCGTGAATGGCCCTTCACCCTGTGCAATGAAGCGCAGCACTTCCGGCACATAGCCCAAGCTGAGCGTTGGTGCGGCATTGCCAAAGGCTTCTCGGCCTTCAGTGATGTGCAGGCGCCATTGCGGATCATTGCTGGCGGGAAAAAGAATATCCGCAGTGCTGCGCCGATCTGCATCCTGTTCGATGTTGGATTGCTGGCCCTGCCAGCGGGTTTGCCAGGCAGCCTGTTCGTTGGCACGGCTCTGCAGCCTGAGCGTGACGAGCTGGTTGCGAACCGGCAGAGCGATGCGTGCTGCCTGCACAGGTGCGAGCCTGCCCGCGTCGTAGTCGAACATTGCCTCGGCCGCATCGCTACGGGCCTGAGCATCGAACCAGCGCAGCGGCAATGCCTTGACCTTGGTGGGCTCGACGGTCTCGGCGATCACCGCCTCGACGGCAGGCGCCGGACCTTCGTTGACGCGCACGAGGCGCAGGTACTTGTATCTGGCCGGCGGCAGCGTGATGCGGAATCGCTCAAGCGTTGCAGACGCCGACGTCAGGCGCAGCAGATTGGTCTGCGGAACCACGGCGCTCCACTGATCGAGATTCTCGCTGGCTTCGACGCGCACCGGCACTTCGGATGCGCCATCGCTGCTGATCCAGCGCAGGCGCAATGCCACGATCGAGGCATCCAGCGCACTGGCATCGATGACGTAGCCGCTGAGTGCCAACATCTCCTCGGCGGCGGGCTCTGCAGTCTCGATGTCGACGTGCACATCGCTGCCCTGCGGCGCTGTCAGGTTCACGTCCACCGAAGAAGAAGCCTGTTCGCGGATGCGCTGCAACGGGAACACCGGCAGCTCAACCTCGCGCCCTTGCGGCGGTGCTGCCTCTTCAATCTCCTCCTGACTGCAGATCGCATGCGGCACGGCAATCCGGTCGGCGTTGAAGACGCGCAGATCGCCAAGACCCGGGCGCAGCACAGCAGCGTAGACGGCATCCGGCAGCTCCAGCTGCCAGACCGGACGCTGTGGATCGCCTTCAACGCTCATGCCGCGCGCAAAATCTTCCGGCGCCAGGGCACCCGCGACGCCGCAATGCAATGCGAGACCGGCGAAGATCAATCTTGCCTTCATGCTGCGACAGCCTCCTTCTTCGGCGGGGGCAACGGCGAGATATAGCCGATGACCAGCAGCAGGACGCCGACGGTCATGAACGACACCACGCGTGCCAGCGTGCCGCTGTCGGCGGTATCCACCAGGAACAGCTTGGCAACGACGACCACCATCAGCGCCGCACCGGCAATCCAGCCGGCACGCCACTGGCGGCGACTGGCGATAACCATCGTCGTGAAAGCGAGCAGTCCCCAGAACACCGAGAAGGAGGTCTGCGCGGTTGCGGAATGCGAGAACGCATAGCCGTCGAGGGGAATGCCGGTGATGTAATGCAAGGCGCGCGCAAGCATGGCATTCATCCAGACGAACACCAGCGCCGCGGCACTGACCGCAATGCCCTGTGCGCCCGCTTCACCGGCGCGCAGCTTCTCGAGCAACCCCACACTGAAGGCATAGCGGATGCCCGCCAGCAGCACCATGGCGATGGACAGATCCATCGGATTCAACAGCGGCAGGTAACCCAGAGGAACCGGGCTGCCATCGCTGACGAGGTTCATGATCAGTATCCACAGCATCGCGAAGGCGGTCAGGATCTGGCCCGCGGTGTGTCGATAGGCTTCCGGGTGCTTTGCCACCGGCCAGGCCGGGCGCGGTTCGGTGGCACCCAGCAGCCACAGCGTTGCCGCTGGCAGCAGGCCCCACGGCAGGAAACGCCAGACACCGTACAGCTGCTGGCTGACCTGCCAGTAGGCTTCCCAGGCAAACAGCGCGACGACGAGCAGCAGGGACGTCCAGTGCGCCAGGGGCAGCGCCGGCTTCAGCGTGCTTTCCGGGTCCTGATCGATCCGCCACAGCGATCGGTACCACAGCGCCAGCAGCAGCGGCCAGCCGAACCATCCGCCGGCAGCCAGCGGATGATCATGGGTACCGGTCTGGGCAATGCCGATCGCAACCGCCGGGACCATCAAGCCGAACGCCAGCTTCTCCAGCTGCCGCCATGCCAGACGTCGCGCGAGCAGCAACAGCGCGGTGTTGTTCAGCGCGAAGTACGCGAGATTCAGCCCTGCCGCATACAGCGGCCAGCTGCGCTGGACCTCGGCCAGATTGCCGCACACCCACCACGCGGCACCCCACAGCATGAAGATGGACGACAGGCCGCGCTCCGACGCTCGCAGATGTTCGTCGCCGCGACGCAGCCAGAACGCACTCAGGCCACCGGCAATCGCCAGCATGGCGATGCCGAGATATTCGCCATTGAGCAGCGGGACGGCCTCCGTCGCGAGCAGTGACGGCGGATCGGCAAGAAAGGCGATGCCGGCCAGCACCTGCAGCAGGCCGCCGAATACGCGGGCGAGCATGCGCTGCTGACGCACACCGAGCCACAGCAGACCGGCGCCTTCGACAGCCCACATGGCCGAGGTCGCCTGCGTGTCGAAACCCAGCGGAATCGCAAGACTGCCGAAGATCATGCCGAGCGCGGCGAAGGCTTCGCTGAGCAGGCGCAGGCTGTCGCCGCCCTTGCGGTACAGCAGCCAGGCCAGCACGAGATAGAAGGCGCCCAGCGCCAGTGCGCTCCAGGCCATCGCAAACGGAATGCTTTCGACCATCGAGCCATGCAGCGCAAAAGCGGCGACCGGCAAGCCGAACACCAGTGTGCCGGAGACGTAGCCGCGCAGATCGGGCTTCTGGCGGATCGAGAACAGCACCGAGATCGCGACGTACATCAGGAAGAACAGGATCAGAAACGCGTCCGTACTGATGCGATCCTCGATCGTGTAGCTCGTTGCGCGGAACAAGCTGCTGACGCCGAAGGTGAAGACGAAGCCGATGAGGTTGAGCACGCGCCAGGCACGGAACCAAGCGACGCTGAACACGCCGAGATTGAGGATTGCGTAGTACGTGAACAGCGCGATGTGATTGCCGCTGCCGGTCGAGAGCAGCAAGGGCGCGAGGAATCCGCCGGCGGTACCGATGACCGCGAGCGGCAGCGAGTTCTGCAACACGGCCAGCAGGGACGCCGCAACCGCGATCACCACCATCAGGCCCAGTGCGAGGCCGACCGGCAGCAGCGTGTACAGCCGCGCTGCGGCGAACACCGTGAGATACAGGGCCGCGACGCCGCCGCCTTGCAGCAGATGCGCGTACAGACGTCGACGCGCGCGCAGGCGCCAGCCGACGACGAGCAGCACCAGCGCCGTCGCAGCAATCATGATGAAGCGCACTTCCAGCGGCAGCACGGCGTTCTCCGCGGCGTACTTGGCGAGAAACGCGAGACCGAAGAACAGGATGACGATGCCGGCACGCGCGAGCGGATTGCCGCCTTTCAGCCACTGCAGCGCCGTGCCGATCGCCTGCTCGGTGTATGGGGGTGGCTGGGGCGGCGACTGCGATGGCGACGCTGCGACGCGCGGCGGCGTCGATGGCGCCGGCGAAACGGCGTCGGTATTTGCCGAACCCGCCGACACCCGCTGCGCAAAAACCTGCCCGGGCGCCATTGCCGCGGGCTTGGGAGCGGCTGGTGCGGCCACAGGAACCGCCGGCGGCTGGACTGCCGCTGGCGGAGCTTGTTCAGCAGTCGGTGGCCGCACTTCGGCGGCCGGTTCGCGGCGGGCCTGTGCCATCGCCGCGGTATGAATCACCTGATCGAGCTTCTGCTGCCGAGCGAGTGCGTCAACGCTGCGCTGCAGATACAGAACGCGGCCGAACAGCAAGCCGATCGCGGCGCCGACGACGAATCCGCCGAAGCCCATGTCCCAACCGACCAGAATGGCGCCGAAGCCAAGCGCCAGAATCAGGCTGAGACCGCTGGTGGGTTTCACATCGCTGGGTGACTGTTGCATCTGTTGCCTCCCCCGCCCCGTCATGATCGACATCGCAATGCCGAAGGCCATCATCACCGATTTGGCGTGCGCCAACAAAAAAGGCGCGAACTCGCGTTCGCGCCTTTTCGAGACTTCAGGACTGGAAGATCAGACCTTGCCGCCCAGTTCCGGGACGACGGTGAACAGATCGCCGACGAGGCCGATGTCGGCCACTTCGAAGATCGGTGCTTCCGGGTCCTTGTTGATCGCAACGATCGTGCGGGCATCCTTGATGCCGGCCAGATGCTGGATCGCGCCGGAGATACCGATCGCGAAATACAGTTCCGGCGCGATGATCTTGCCGGTCTGACCGACCTGCATGTCGTTCGGCACGTAGCCGGAGTCGACCGCGGCGCGCGAGGCACCGACGCCGGCGCCGATCTTGTCGGCGAAGTCGAAGATGACCTTGAAGTTGTCCGAGCTGCCGAGTGCACGGCCACCGGAGACGACGCGCGATGCCGACTGCAGGTCCGGGCGTTCCGACTTCTGCGCTTCGAGCTTCACGAAGCGCGTGTGCGACGGCAGCGTAGCGCTGACGCTGGCGGCTTCAACCGCAGCGCTACCGCCTTCACCGACGGCCTGGAACGAAGCCAGACGCACCGTGGCAACGACCGTACCGGCCGGCGCTTCAACGGTGGTGATCGCGTTGCCGGCATAGATCGGACGCTCGAAGCTCGTCGCGCCATGCGTGGCCATGATGTCGCTGATCTGCTGGACATCGAGCTTGGCGGCAACGCGCGGGGCGAGGTCCTTGCCGAACGTCGTGCCCGGGAACAGCACATGCGTATAGCCCTTGGCGAGCTCAGCCACCTGCGGCGCGAGGATCGCGGCCACCGGGTTGCTGTTGGCGGCGTTGTTGACCGTCAGCACCTTGGCGACGCCATCGAGCTTGGCGGCCTGCGCGGCGACGGCGGCGCCATCGGTCGCGAGCACGGCGATGTGGATTTCACCGCCGATGCCCTTCGCGGCGGCGACGGTCTTGGAGATCGCGTTGTTGAGCTTGCCTTCGGCGTGCTCGGCAACAATCAGTACTTTGCTCATCGTATTTTCCTTGTCAGTCCGTGCGCGCTTACAGCAGGCCCTTGGCCTTCAGAGCGGCGACCAGTTCGTCGGTGGTCTTGACCATCACGCCCTTCGAGCGACTCGGCGGCGCGGCGGTCTTGGTGGTCTTGATGCCGGCACCGGCGGTCACGCCCAGATCGGCGAGCGTCGTCGGATCGATCGGCTTCTTCTTCGCCTTCATGATGTCCGGCAGCTTCAGGTAGCGCGGCTCGTTCAGACGCAGGTCGACGGTGATGACCGCCGGCAGGTCGACTTCGAGGGTTTCGAGGCCGGCGTCGATTTCACGCGTGACCTGCGCCTTGCCGCCGTCGACAACCACCTTCGAGGCGAACGTCGCCTGCGGAATCTCGAGCAGGCCGGCAACCATCTGGCCGGTCTGGTTGGCATCGTCGTCGATCGCCTGCTTGCCGCAGAACAGGATGTTGGCGCCTTCCTTCTTCATCACGGCGGCGAGCGCCTTGGCGGCGGTCAGCGGCTGCACATCGCCTTCTTCCTTGATGTGGATGCCGCGGTCGGCACCGAAAGCCAGCGCGGTGCGCAGGGTTTCTTCAACCTTGGCGCCACCGATGGAGATCGCAACGATCTCGGTGACCTTGCCCTGCTCCTTCAGGCGAACCGCTTCTTCCATCGCGATTTCGTCGAAAGGATTCATGGAGTGCTTGATGCCGTCGGTGACGACACCGCTGCCGTCCGACTTGACCTGGATGCGGACGTTGTAATCAACGACGCGCTTGACGCTCACGAGTGCTTTCATCTGCTCTTCTCAGTTGCGATACACAAATCGAAAGATTGAAATTCGATGGGCCAATTCAATGGGGCCTGTCACCGGTACAAAACGTTTGCTGCAAATTTTTCTGCGCGACCCTTACATATTCGCGTAGTTCGGACCGCCACCGCCTTCCGGCGCGACCCAGTTGATGTTCTGCGCAGGATCCTTGATGTCGCAGGTCTTGCAGTGTACGCAGTTCTGCGCATTGATCTGGAAGCGCTCGCTGCCCTTCTCGCCGATCACTTCGTAGACGCCCGCCGGGCAGTAGCGCTGCGCCGGCTCGGCGTACTTCGGTAGATTCTGTTCGATCGGGATGCTCTTGTCCTTGAGCACGAGGTGAACCGGCTGGTCTTCCTCGTGGTTGGTGCTCGACAGGAACACCGACGAGAGCTTGTCGAAGCTCAGCTTGCCGTCCGGCTTGCGATATTCCAGCTTCTGCGACTCCGACGCCAGCTTCAGCGTCAGGTGGTCCGGCTTCATGTCGTGGACGGTGAACGGGAACTTGCCGCCGAAGATGTTCTGCTCGATCCAGTTGATCGCGCCGCCGATCAGCACGCCGAACTTGTGCAGGATCGGGCCGAAGTTGCGACTGCGATACAGCTCGTCATGCAGCCAGCTGGCCTTGAACATCTGCTCGTACGTCGCCAGCGTCTTGCCGCCTTCGTCGCCGGCGAACAGGGCTTCGGCGAGCGCTTCGGCGGCGATCATGCCGGACTTCATCGCCGTGTGGCTGCCCTTGATCTTGGCGAAGTTCATGGTGCCGAGATCGCAGCCGGCGAGCAGGCCGCCCGGGAATGCCATCTTCGGCATCGAGTTGAGGCCGCCCTTGGCAATCGCACGTGCGCCGTACGCCGTGCGCGTGCCGCCTTCGAGGTACTGCGCAATCACCGGGTGATGCTTGAAGCGCTGGAATTCGTCGAACGGCGACAGATACGGATTGCTGTACGACAGGTCGACGATCAGGCCGACGAACACCGTGTTGTCTTCGAGGTGATACAGGAACGAGCCGCCAGTGGCGCTCGTCGTCGTCAGGTCCAGCGGCCAGCCGGCGCCGTGCACGACCAGACCCGGTTTGTGCTTGGCCGGATCGATCGTCCAGATTTCCTTGATGCCGATCGCGTAGTGCTGCGGATCGGCTTCAGTCGCGAGCTGGTACTGCGCGATCAGCTGCTTGCCGATGTGGCCGCGGCAACCTTCGGCGAACACCGTGTACTTGGCGCGCAGCTCCATGCCCGGCGCGAAGTCCGGCTTGTGCTCGCCCTTGTGGTTGACGCCCATGTCGCCGACGGTGATGCCCTTGACGACGCCGTCTTCAATGATCGCGGTCTGCGCGGCGAAGCCCGGGTAGATCTCGACGCCGAGGCCTTCGGCCTGCTGGCCCAGCCAGCGGCACAGGTTGGCCAGCGAGATGATGTAGTTGCCCTCGTTGTGCATGGTCTTGGGCACGAAGAAGCCCGGCATGCGGAACGACTTCCTCTCATCGAGGAAGAAATAGATATCGTCGCCGGTCACCGGCGTCTTCAGCGGTGCGCCGAGTTCCTTCCAGTTAGGGAACAGTTCGTTGAGCGCGCGCGGCTCGAACACCGCGCCGGAGAGGATGTGGGCGCCGACTTCCGAGCCCTTCTCGACAACGCAGACATTCAGCTCTTTGCCGGCCGCTTCGGCCTGCTGCTTGAGGCGAATGGCCGTCGACAGGCCGGCGGGGCCGGCACCGACGACGACAACGTCGTACTCCATGACATCACGTTCAACCGACATGCGAGTTGCTTCCTGGCTGACCCAAGGCTATGAATCCTCATAGGTCCTTGCAGGTCTTGGTGGCTGGATAGAGCCGTATATTCTAAGCGAGACGGCGCAATATCGCAGCGCAGCAAAGGCATCGAGGGCTGTCGCTACGGCCTAATTTTGGCCATAAATTGACCAGCCGCGTCATTTTGCCGCGAAACCCCTACCCGTCGAGCAGCGCGCGCGGCACGGTCACCGGGAAATCCAGCAGCATCTGCCCGAAGGCCTTGCCCTGCGGATCGGTGCGCAGCGAAGCCGCGCCGCCGTTGCCCAGCGCATGGAACAGCATGAAGTTCAGGCTGTCGCTGCCTGGCAACAGCCAGCGCTCGACGCGGCCCGCCGCACCGCCCGCCAGTACGTGCGCAAACCAGTCGCGTACGGCCGCCGCCGTCAGGGCCGCGACCAGATACGGCAGGTACTCCGGCCGCCGCGCGATGACGCCGATGTTGGCGTGATCGCCCTTGTCGCCCGAGCGCGCCAGCGCCAGGCGGATCAAGGGCACCTGCAGCGGATCGCTAATCTCGTCCGGCAGGCGTGGATACGGCACCGTCTGGACGATTCTTGCGGGCTTCGAGGGCGCACGCTGCGGAATCTCGACGGCGATCCGCTCCTCGCCGACGCGAATCTCGACCGGCACGCGATCCTTCGGCACCAGCATCGAGTACAGCTTGGGAATCATGTGCGGCTCGGGCCGGCCGCCGCCGAAGTAGCCGGTGAATCCCGGCGCCATGCCGGTCGCCGCCTGCGCGATCTCGCGCGCAAACAGCTTGAGCGCCTTGGGGTTCGGATGCTGGACCACGATCTTGACGACGACCTCACGCGTCGCGCGGGCGCCGGCGCTTGCGTGCGGGCCGTAGGTTTCCTCGGCGCCGATGCAATGGATGTCGACACCGGTGAAATCGCCGAGTTGCTGGGCGAGCAGCTGGCGGCGCACTTTCTCGACGACCGCGTTAGCCGACGCGCGACCCTTCCTTGCCGCATCGATGCCGCCGATCATGAACAGCGCGGCGCAGCGCATGCCGGCCGGATACGTCGCGCTGACCTTGTAGGTGCTTGTCGGCGCCGTGCCCTTGCAGCCCGTGACACGCACCTGATGCTCGGCGATCTGCTCAAGCTGGACCGCCGTGAAGTCGCAGCTGACATCGGGCAGCAGATAGGCATTCGGATTGCCGATCTCGTAGAGCATCTGCTCCAGAACCGTGTGCACGCTGACCAGGCCGCCGGTGCCTTCCGGCTTGGTCACGACGAACGCGCCGCTGGCGTCGACCTCGATGACCGGGAAGCCCATGTCGGCGTAGCCCGGCTCGACCAGTTCCCAGTCGGTGAAGTTGCCGCCCGTGCACTGCGCACCGCACTCGATGATGTGGCCGGCGATGGAGCCGGCAGCAAGCTTGTCGTAGTCGTCGGCGGCCCAGCCGAATTCATGCATCAGCGGTCCGAGCACGACTGCGGAGTCGACGCAGCGGCCGGTGATGACGACTTCGGCGCCGGCATCCAGCGCACGCGCGATCGGGATCGCGCCCAGATACGCGTTCATCGACACCAGCATCTTCGGTTGCGGATCGCCGCTATCGATCTCGACGCAATCGGCAAAGTCCCTGCGCCGCGGCAGCAGGTCATCGCCAAGCACGACCGCCACCTTGAGCGGGATGCCGGCCTTGGCGGCCACCGCTTCGAGCGCCGCCTTGCAAGCGAGCGGATTGACACCGCCGGCATTGGCGACGACGCGGATGTTCTTTTCCTTCAGCTGCGGCAACAGCGCCGCCATGACGTGTTCGACGAAGTCGGTCGCGTAGCCGTCGTTGACGTCCTTCATGCGCTTGGCGGCGAGGATCGACATCGTGATCTCGGCCAGGTAGTCAAAGACCAGATAATCGATGCGGCCTTTCTCGACGAGCTGCGCCGCAGCCGTGTTGGTATCGCCCCAGAAGGCCGAGGCACCGCCGATGCGGATGGATTTGCGCGTATTCATTTCATTCCTCGACTAGCGGCGTGGAGGATTGCCGCTCCGCGCGTGCGGATCAAGGAAAAGCTGCGTTACCGCCTTCGTAGGCTGGGATGAGCGCAGCGAATCCCAGCAGCTCCACCGGTCGGCCGCACAGCGCTGGGATTCGCTACGCTTCATCCCAGCCTACGTGTTCAGCACATAGAGCGGCACGCCCAATACCACGGCAGCGAAAACGCCGGCCAGCAGGTCATCGACCATGATGCCGAAGCCGCCATGGACGCGGCGATCGAGGATGCGGATCGGCCAGGGCTTCCAGATGTCGAACAGGCGGAACAGCGCGAACGCAGCACCGAGCAGCAGCGCGCCGCTCAGCGCGGTGGCCGGCGGCCACAATACCAGCGGCGCGGCGGCGACGAGCAGGCCGACGATCTCGTCGAACACGATACCGCCATAGTCGTGCACACCGAGCAGTCGCGCGCTCTCGCCGCAGAACCAGCAGCCGACTGCGAAAAGCAGTGCAACCACGAGCGCATACCACTCCGGACTCAGCAGCCACAGCGGCAGGAACAGCAGCACGCCGACCAGCGTTCCCATCGTGCCCGGCGCTTTTGGCGCGAGGCCGGCGCCGAAACCGAAGGCGACGAAGTGCTCGAAGGTGCCGAGGATCAGCGCCGGCGGCGGATTCGGCGTGCGCGAGGTTTCGGAAACCTGGGGACTCTGCGTCATCTAGAAATGTCGATAGCCGGCGGATTGGACGGCCATGGTAGCGCCGCCAGCTGCATCCAGTCTGAATCCGCGCTCGCGGGTGATGCGGCCAATCACCGTCAGCGGCGCTTCAACGAAACGACAGGCGTCGACGAGACGTTCCGCCGGAATGCACAGGCACAGCTCGTAGTCGTCGCCGCCGCTCAGTTGCAGTTCCTGACGCGTCGAGGACTCAGGCGCGTAGCTCATCAGCGCAGCGGAGCTCGGCAGTGCCGCGGCATCGATCACCGCGCCGACATCGCTGGCATCGAGAATGTGCTGCAGATCGCCGGCAAGGCCATCCGACAGGTCGATCATTGCCGTTGCCAGTCCACGCAAGGCGCAGCCGGTCGCAACGCGCGGCAACGGTCGGTTCAGGCGTTGCAGCAGATATTCATTGGCCGGCTGCCCGGCAAGCACTTCGCGCAATCCGGCCGCGGCATCGCCGAGCGTACCGGTCACGCAGACCAGATCGCCGGGCTTCGCACCATCGCGGCGCACGGCGCGGCCACGCGGCACCTCGCCCATCGCGGTGATCGAGATCGTCAGCGGCCCGCGTGTCGTGTCTCCGCCGGCCAGCACGATGCGACATTGCGAGGCCAGTGCCTGCAGGCCGCGAGCAAAGCCTTCCAGCCATGCGGAATCCGCTTCGGGCAGGCTCAGCGCCAGTGTGAACCAGCGCGGCTCCGCAGCCATTGCGGCAAGATCGGAGAGATTGACCGCGAGCGATTTCCAGCCGACGTCGTACGGCGAGGTCTGCAGCGGAAAGTGGCGGCCGGCAATCAGCGTATCTGTCGTCACCGCCAGCTCGTGATCGGCGCGCGGCGCCAGCAGCGCCGCATCGTCGCCGATGCCGAGGATCACGCCGTCGTCCGCACGCGCCGCGTGCAATGGCGCGAAATAGCGACGGATCAGCTCGAACTCGTTCATGGCGAGCCGTGCCCGGCGCCGCTCAGGTTTCGTCGGGCCGCAGCTGCCGCGCCAGCTTGTCGAGCACGCCGTTGACGAACTTGAAGCCGTCTTCGGCGCCGAACATCTTGGCGAGGTTGATCGACTCGTTGACGACGACGCGCCACGGCACTTCCGGCTTGTGGCGCAGTTCGTAGGCACCGAGCAGCAGCACCGCATGCTCGACCGGATCGAGCTGATTGAGCGGGCGATCGAGCTGCGGCACCAGATCGAGCGTCAGCGCCGGTGCATGCTCGACAACGCCATTGAGCAGCTCTTCGAAGTAAGCCGGATCGGCGCGGCCGAGGCCTTCTTCCTGCTCGCGGAACTGGCGCAGCAGCTGCGTCGGCGTACCTTCGTTGAGCAGCCACTGGTACAGCGCCTGCACGGTCAGGCGACGGGCAAGACCGCGACGGCTCTGCGGCTGAGCGTCGCTCACTGGAGCACCTCGATTCTGGAAAGAGCATTCATCCCTTTGCCGTGAGCGGACGCACACCTCCCGCACCCACTGCGCTTCGCGCAGACACCGTGTCGGTGCGCTCTCACGAAAGCGCCTTTCCGAATCGGATCATTTCCAGCATCGCAGCAGTCGCTTCATAGCCCTTGTTGGTCGGCCCCTTGCCGGCGCGCGCCCAGGCCTGCTCGACGGTGTTCGTCGTCAGCACGCCGAAACCGACGGCCTTGCCGGTGCGCAGCTGCACGTCGATCAGACCGCGCGCGCATTCGCCGGCGACGAAATCGAAATGCGGCGTATCGCCCTTGATCACCGCACCGAGTGTCACGACGCCATCGTAGCGGCCATGCGCGAGCAGCTTCAGCGCCGCGAGCGGCATCTCGTAAGCGCCCGGTGCACGGAACTCGCGGACGTTGGCCGCTGGCACGCCCCAGGCCTTGAGGCAGGCGCGTGCACCGGTGCCGAGCGCGTCGACGATGCCGACGTTCCAGCGCGTCGACAGGATCGCGATGCGGACGTTGGCGAACTCGCCCTTCGTCGGCAGCTCCGGCGCGGCATAACCGGTCTTGGCATCCGCCGGCGCGGCGGCTGTCTTGGCAACGGTCTTCGACACAGTCTTCTTCGGCGTTTTCTTCATGGGGACGGATTGACGTAATCGATGACTTCAAGACCGAAGCCGGAAATGCCCTGCATGCGCTTGGGCGCGGACAGCACGCGCATCTGGCGCACGCCGAGGTCGGACAGGATCTGCGCGCCGAGACCGTAGGTGCGCAACATCGGCCGCGGGTCGTGCGGGAACTCCTCACCTTCCTTGTTCAGCGCGACGATCTGCTGCACCAGTTCGCGCGGCGTCTCCGGCTTGCGCAGCAGGACGACGACGCCGTTGCCTTCGTCGGCAACGCGCTTGAGCGCCTGGCGCAGCGGCCAGCCGAAGTGGTCGTGCTGCACGCCGAGCACGTCGGCCAGCATGTTGCGGATGTGCACGCGCACCAGCGTCGGCTTCGCCGCGTCGATCGCGCCTTTGACCATCGCAAGGTGAATCGTGTTGTCGACCGTGTCCTGGTAGGTCACGAGGCGGAACTCGCCGAACTCGGTGTCGACATGCGTCTCGGCGACGCGCTCGACGGTGTGCTCATTGTCGAGGCGATAGCGGATCAGGTCGGCAATCGTGCCGAGCTTGAGGCCGTGCTCGCGCGCGAACTTTTCAAGGTCCGGGCGCCGCGCCATCGTGCCGTCTTCGTTGAGGATCTCGACGATGACTGCTGCCGGCGTCAGGCCGGCGAGACGCGCGAGATCGCAGCCCGCTTCGGTGTGGCCGGCGCGCGTCAGCACGCCGCCCGGCTGCGCCATCAGCGGGAAGATGTGGCCCGGCTGCACGAGATCGTCCGGCGTCGCGTCGGCCTTGACCGCGACGCGCACGGTCTGCGCGCGGTCATGCGCGGAGATGCCGGTCGTCACGCCTTCAGCCGCCTCGATAGAGACCGTGAATGCGGTCTTCTGGCTTTCCTCGTTGCGCGACACCATCTGCGGCAGACGCAGCTGGCGGCAGCGCTCCGGCGTCAGCGTCAGGCAGATCAGGCCGCGGCCGTAGCGCGCCATGAAGTTGATGTCTTCCGGACGCACGCATTCGGCGGCCATGACCAGATCGCCTTCGTTCTCGCGATCCTCGTCGTCCATCAGGATCACCATCTTGCCGCGCTTGATGTCGGCGATGACGTCTTCGATGGAATCCAGCTGCACACCGCTTTCCGTCTCGCGGGCGCTGCCGATATTTGTGATCTTGCTCATGCGTCCTCCCGGCTCGCGAGTAGCCGTTCGAGATAGCGCGCCACCAGGTCTGCTTCCAGATTCACGCTGTCGCCGGCCTGCAAGGCGCCCAGCGTGGTCTGGCTCAGGGTGTGCGGAATGATGTTAACTCCAAATTGATCGCCTTCGACCTCGTTGACGGTCAGGCTGATGCCGTCGATGCAGATCGAGCCCTTGCGGGCGATGTAGCGCGAAAGCGCACGCGGCGCCTCGAAGCGGAATCGCCAGGAACGCGCCTCCTCGATGCGCGAGACCACGCGGGCGACGCCGTCGACGTGACCGGACACCATATGGCCGCCGAGCGGTTTGCTCGCGGTCAGCGCACGTTCCAGATTGACGCGCTGACCGGGCTTCCACTGGCCCGCCGTCGTCAGCTGCAGGGTCTCGACCGACAGGTCGGCTGTGAAATGATCGGCGCTGCAATCGATCGCCGTCAGGCACACGCCGTTGACCGCAATGCTGTCGCCCGGCTGCGTGCCGGCCAGATAACCGGCTGTTTCGAAGCGCATGCGGCTGTCGCCGCCGATCGTGGCGACTTCGCTGATGCGGCCGACCGCCTCAATGATTCCCGTGAACATCCTTCACTTCCTTGTAGATCTCTCGTCTATTGGAACCCGTAGCCCGGATGCAATCCGGGGTGTGCGGCTCTCTGCAGGCAAAGACCCCGGATTGCATCCGGGCTACGGCGCCGCGCGCGGCTGCAGCGTCAGGCGCAGATCGTCGCCAACCCGGCGCACATCGCGCCACTGAAATTCCAGCTTCTGCGACAACCGCTCCAGGCCCGGCAATGCCGCCAGCGGGCGCGCATCATGCCCCAACAGGCTCGGCGCCACATAGAGCAGCAGCTCATCGACCAGGCCGGCCTGCAGCAGCGCCCCGGCCAGCGCCGGTCCGCACTCGACCAGCGCGGCGTTGATGCCCTGCTCGGCCAGCGCCGCCATCGCGGCGGGCAGCGACAAATGGCCGTCGTCGCCTGGCGCCACCGTCACCGCGGTCACGCCCTCGATGGCCGGCGTCGTACGCTGCGAAACCCAGTACCGCCTCGCGCCCGTCGACCAGACCTTGGCTGCGGGAGGGACCCGGCCTGCGCTGTCCAGCACGATCCGGTCCGGCTGGCGCCACTCGCCCGGCAGGCGCACCGTCAGTTCAGGATCGTCGGCCAGCACCGTCGCGCTGCTCGTCAGTACGGCACCGGCCTCGGCACGCAGGCGATGGACATCGGCGCGCGCTTCGGCGGACGTGATCCAGCGGCTCTCGCCATTGGCCATCGCCGTGCGGCCATCGAGGCTGGCACCGAGCTTCAGCGTCAGCCAGGGCCGGCCGCGCTGCATGCGCGTCAGATAATCGCGATGCACGCGGCTGGCTTCGCTCTGCAGCAAACCGACCTCAACCTTGATCCCGGCGGCACGCAAACGCGCAAAGCCCTGGCCGGCGACCTTGGGGTTCGGATCTTCCAGTGCCGCCCAGACCTTGGCGATGCCTGCGGCGATGACCGCGTCCGCGCAAGGCGGCGTACGACCGAAATGCGAGCAGGGTTCCAGTGTCACGAACATCTCGGCGCCACGCGCGCGTTCGCCGGCCTGCTGCAAGGCCTGCGGTTCGGCGTGGGCCTGTCCGGCGCGCGAATGGAAACCGGCACCAACGACTTCGCCGTCGCGGACGACAACGCAACCGACGCTGGGATTGGGATGCGAGGTCGTGCGGCCTCGCTCGGCGAGACGCAGGGCCTGGGCCATGTAGCCGGCCGCCAGCGCCAGGTCGCTCATCGCGCGTCAGCCCTTGGTCGGACGGCTGTCGTCCGGCTTTGCGCCCTCGCCAAGCAGCTGCAGCTGCGAACGGCGCTGCTCGGCGCTCGGCAGGCTCTGCAGGCGCGCGATCTCCTCGTGAAATGCATTCACGTCTTCGAAACTGCGATAGATCGATGCAAAGCGCACATAGGCCACGTGATCGAGATCGCGCAGCTCTTCCATCACCCATTCGCCGAGCTTGGGCGACGGCACTTCCCGATCATTGGTCTCGCGCAGCTTGCGCTTGACGTTCTCGATCGCATGATCGAGCTGCTCGGCCGTGATCGCGCGCTTGTACACCGCGCTTTCCATGCCGCGGCGCAGCTTGTCCTCGGAGAACGGCTCCGGATCGCCGCTGCGCTTGATGATGTTCGGCATCGCCAGCTGCGCGCGCTCGAAGGTCGTGAAGCGACCATCGCATTTCTCGCACTCGCGCCGGCGCCGCACCTGCGTACCATCCTCGGCGAGACGCGAGTCGACGACTCGCGTGTCCGGGTTCTTGCAGAACGGGCATTGCATGATGGGGCCCGTCGGATTCCTGGATTCAGCCGCCGTAGACCGGGAAGCCGGCACAGAGCTTCTCGACGTCGCCACGCACCTTGGCGATGACGGCGTCGACGTCTGCGCCGCTGCTCATCGCATCGACGATGTCGGCAATCCAGCCAGCGATCTTGGCCATCTCGGCTTCCTTGAAGCCGCGCGTCGTCGAGGCCGGCGAGCCCAGGCGCAGGCCCGAGGTCACGAACGGGCTCTTCGGGTCATTGGGCACCGAGTTCTTGTTGGTCGTGATATGGGCCTTGCCCAGTGCGGCTTCGGCATCCTTGCCCGTCACGTTCTTGGCGACCAGATCCAGCAGGAACAGGTGGTTGTCGGTGCCGTTGCTGACGACCTTGTAGCCGCGGTCGAGGAAGACCTTGGCCATGGCTCGTGCGTTGGCGATGACCTGCTTCTGGTAGACCTTGAAGCTCGGGTCGAGCGCTTCCTTGAACGCCACCGCCTTGGCGGCGATGACGTGCATCAGCGGACCGCCCTGGATGCCCGGGAACACCGCCGACTGGAACTTCTTGTTGAAGTCTTCCGGCTGGCCCTTGGTCAGGATGATGCCGCCGCGCGGTCCGCGCAGGGTCTTGTGCGTGGTGCTGGTGACGACGTGCGCATGCGGCAGCGGACTCGGGTATTCGCCGGCAGCGACCAGACCGGCGATGTGCGCCATGTCGACCCAGAACCAGGCGCCGACCTTGTCGGCGATCTCGCGCATGCGCTTCCAGTCCTTGACCCGGCTGTAGGCCGAGAAGCCGCCGATGATCATCTTCGGCTTGGTCTCGAGCGCGATGCGCTCCATCTCGTCGTAGTTGATCAGGCCGGTGTCGGTGTCCAGACCGTAGGGCACGATCTTGTACTGCTTGCCGGAGAAGTTCGCCGGGTTGCCGTGCGTCAGGTGCCCACCCTGGGCGAGGTTCATGCCCATGACGGTGTCGCCAGGGCTGACCAGCGCGAGGAAGATCGCGGCGTTGGCCTGGGCGCCGGAGTGCGGCTGGACGTTGGCGTAGTCGCAGTCGAAGACCTGCTTGATGCGGTCGATCGCCAGTTGCTCGGCGATGTCCACGTACTCGCAGCCGCCGTAGTAACGCTTGCCCGGATAGCCTTCGGCGTACTTGTTGGTCAGCTGCGAGCCCTGCGCTTCCATCACCGCCGGGCTGCAGTAGTTCTCCGACGCGATCAGCTCGATGTGCGCTTCCTGGCGGTGCTCCTCGGCCGTGATGGCCTGCTGGAGTTCAGGGTCAAACTGGGCGAGCGACTTGGCGTTGGTCCACATGGGCGATTTCTGCTTCGTTGGGCAATAAGTGAGGCGGCGTCGATCAGTCGACGACTTCGAGCATCAAATCCAGCGCGGCACGCGCCGGATCGGCAATGTCCTTGGGCACGCGGATCTGGTTGACGACCTTGCCGGCCACCAGGTTGTCCAAGGTCCACGCGAGGTGCTGCGGATCGGTACGGAACATCGTCGAGCACATGCAGACGGTCGGCGACATGAACTCGACCTTGACGCCCTGTGGCTTCATCTCGTCGGCCAAGCGATTGACGAGGTTCAGCTCGGTACCGACCAGCCAGTGATCGCCCGGCTTCGATCCGCGCACGGTGCGCAGGATGTATTCGGTGCTGCCGACGAAGTCCGACTTGCTGCAGACTTCCATCGCGTTTTCCGGATGGCTGATGACCTTGCCGTTCGGTACGCGCGAGCGGAAGTTGTCGATATGCGCCGGCTGGAACATCTGGTGCACCGAGCAGAAGCCCTTCCACAGGATCATCTTCGCATTGCGAATCTGCTCGGCGGTCAGGCCGCCCATGTCCTTGTTGAAGTCCCAGACCACCATCTGCTCGAGCGGGATCCCCATCTTGACGGCGGTATTGCGGCCGAGGTGCTGGTCGGGGAAGAACAGCACCTTCTCGCGACGCGCGAACGACCACTCCAGCACCGCGCGCGCATTGCTCGACGTGCAGACAATGCCGCCGTGGCTGCCGCAGAAGGCCTTCAGATCGGCCGCGGAATTGATGTAGGTCACCGGCGTGACGGCCTGATCCGGATCGAGGATCGTCGTCAGCTCGTCCCAGCACTTGCGGACCTTCGCGAGGTTCGCCATGTCGGCCATCGAGCAGCCGGCGGCAAGATCCGGCAGGATCACCGCGCGCTGGCCGAAGGTCAGGATGTCGGCAACCTCGGCCATGAAGTGCACGCCGCAGAACACGATGAAATCGGCCTTGGAATTGGCCGCCATCTGCGACAGCTTCAGCGAG
This sequence comes from Fontimonas sp. FW305-C-3, assembly GCF_058783185.1. NCBI lineage: Bacteria > Pseudomonadati > Pseudomonadota > Gammaproteobacteria > Nevskiales > Nevskiaceae > Fontimonas > Fontimonas sp. FW305-C-3. The sequence continues at coordinate 503,603 of NZ_JBYSYK010000003.1, forward strand.
TCGCCCGAGAAATGCGCATGACGGAACACCTCGTCACGCTGGTAGTGGTGACCGAGGATGCACAGACGATCACCCAGGATCGCCTTGGCCGCGATGATGCGCGCATCGCACTCGCCATCGTCCAGCAGGTTGAATTCGTCCAGCTTGAGAACGGCTGCCATGGGGGAGGCCTCCGACAAATCGATCGAACAAAAGGTCGCGGCTTGTCAGCCGCGAGAACCGGTCGCAGAAACGACTAATTGTATCCCTTGGCGGCCCCAACCACTATGGGTAGTGGCTGGAGCGCCCAATGAACGCCTAGCCTTCTTCTTCGTCCGGATTGTCGGGGCAGATGCCCGCAGATTCATCGACTTCGGTGTCTTCGTCGTCGATCGGCCGCACGCAGACGCCGGTCGTACCGATGATGTCGGCGTCGCCGTTCTCGAACTTTGCGTTGACCTTGTAGTTACCCGAGGCCGCACCGGCGGTCAGGACGTTCGCCGCGAACAGGATCTTGGTTCTGTCGGCGGTCGAATTGTCCGTATTGGTCACGGTCCAGCTGACATCGCGGGTCAGGGCCTGCGTGCGCGGCTGGCCGTTCAGCACGAAGTTGCCCTTCGCCAGATAGACCGTCGCCGATGCTGCATTGACCGTCCTGTCGACCGGGGTGACGTCGATGGACACCGGCACGCCGGCAACGACATTGATCGTCAGGGGGCTGCTGACGACTTCCGGCGGATCCGGAATCTCTTCCTCGTCGTTCTCGTCGTCGCCGCCGTAGGTGCCCGTCAGCACCGCTGTGCCGGCAGCGGCCGCGGTGACGAACTGCCGGCTCAACGCCGCCGAAGTCTTGAGCGCGGTGGTATTGCTGCTTACCAGCGGCAGCACGCCGGTCAGATCCTGGGTATCGCCGTTGGCGAAGGTCGCGATGCTGGTGATCAGCTCGTTCGTCTTGACGAACAGCTCGTTGTTCGGCGCGTCCTTGTATTCGCGGGTCAGCGTGATCTTGGTCGGGATCGCGACGTTGACGTCCGAAGTGCGGCGCAGCACCGAACCATCGGCGTTCTTGCACAGCGGGAAGATGGCTTGCGCGATCAACGGGCCGCCAACCTGTCTGCCGATGACCTGGCCGGTGGACGCGACGATGTCGGCGATGACGTCCTTTGCCGGAATCTCCTCGTCTTCGTCCTGCCCCTCAAACGACCAGCTCGCACGCTGCAGGCTGCCCAGGTCGATGGTCTCGTCGCCGATCTCGGTCGTGACCGTCAAGGTGCGTCCGGTATCCGGCGCCAGCGTCAGCGACGAGTCGCTGATCTTGAGCTTGGTCAGGTCGGTGGCTTTCACTTCGACCTCGTAGCTCGCGCTCAGGCCGACAAACGTGCCGGTGATCGTCGCGACACCGATCTTCTTCGGCAGGATCGTGCCGGAGCCGTACACCGCCTCGCCCACTTCAGGCGGCGTCGAGGTATCGCCATCGAGCGGAATATCGCCGTTGCTGACGGCAACGATCTCGGGGTTGCTTGAGGTCCAGAAGCCGCGGCTGGTGTAGTCGCCGACGCCGCTGTTATCGAAGATGCCCTGCAGCTGCAGCTGGTCCGGGAAGCACTGGTAGGAGAACTTCTCCGTCGCATCGACCAGCGACGAAATGCGGACGACCTTCAGGGACTTGAGGCCGTTGCCATTGCCAAGACCTTCCAGATCGCAGGCCGACAGGCCGCCCGCCGTGGCAACAACGAGCAAAACGCGCAGCGTGGTTTTGAAGCTGGTCATGCAGGATGACTCCAAAGGAACTCAGTGGGCCTGATCGGCTTTCGGATCGGCCTTAGGCTGGACCGTGGAACGGACGTGCAGTTCCCGCAGCTGGCGCGGATCGACCGCACTGGGGGCGTTGGTCAGCGGATCGTGCGCGGTCTGCGTCTTCGGGAAGGCGATGACTTCACGGATCGACGAGCCACCCGCCATCAGCATGACCATGCGGTCGATGCCGATCGCCAGGCCGCCATGCGGAGGCGCGCCGTAGGACAGCGCTTCGAGCAGGAAGCCGAACTTCTCTTCCTGCTCCTCAGCGCCAATACCGAGCAGCTCGAACACCGCCTGCTGGATGTCCGGACGATGGATACGCACCGAGCCGCCGCCGAGTTCGACGCCGTTGAGGACGATGTCGTAGCCCTGCGAAAGAATCGTGCCCGGGTTGGCCTTGAGCGCCACGGCATCGAAAGGCTTGGGCGCCGTGAACGGATGATGCAGCGAAGCCCAGCGACCGCCGTCGCGGTCATCCCACTCGAACATCGGCCAGTCGACCACCCACAGCGCCTTCCAGCCCTGCGCGGTGATGCCCATGTCGTTGCCGAGCTTCAGGCGCAGCGCGCCGAGCGCGTCGCAGACCACCTTCCACTTGTCGGCGCCGAAGAAGATGACGTCGCCGTCCTGGGCGCCGGTGCGCTCGAGGATGCCGGTCAATGCAGCGTCGTGAATGTTCTTGACGATCGGCGACTGCAGACCGTCACGGCCCTTGGCCTTTTCGTTGACGACGATATACGCCAGACCCTTGGCGCCGTAGATCTTGACGAACTCGGTGCACTTGTCGATCTCGCCGCGCGACAGCTTCTCGCGGCCGCCCGGAATGCGCAGCGCCGTGACGCGGCACTTCGGATCGTTGGCCGGGCCGGAGAAGACCTTGAAGTCGACATCCTTGAGCAGGTCCGCCACTTCAACCAGCTCCAGCGGGTTGCGCAGGTCCGGCTTGTCCGAACCGTAGCGCTGCATCGCCTCGGCGTAGCTCATGTGCGGCAGCGTGCCCAGATCGACGTTCAGCACGTTCTGGAACAGGTCCTTCACCAGCGTTTCGATGATCGCCATGATCTGTTCCTGGGTCAGGAACGAGGTCTCGACGTCGAGCTGGGTGAATTCCGGCTGGCGATCCGCGCGCAGGTCTTCGTCGCGGAAGCAGCGCGCGATCTGGTAGTAGCGGTCGAGGCCGGACATCATCAGCAGCTGCTTGAACAACTGCGGCGACTGCGGCAGCGCGAAGAACTGGCCGGGGTGGGTGCGCGAAGGCACGAGGTAATCGCGCGCGCCTTCCGGCGTCGCCTTGGTCAGGATCGGCGTCTCGACGTCGACGAAGCCGTTGGCGTCCATGAACGTGCGGATGCGCTGCACGACATCGTGGCGCAGACGCAGGTTCTTCTGCATCTTCGGGTTGCGCAGGTCGATGTAGCGGTACTTGAGGCGGGTGTCCTCGCCGACTGTCTCGTCTTCCGGATGGAACGGCGGCGTCTCCGCCTTGTTCAGCAGCTCCAGCTCCTTGCCGAGCAACTCGATCTTGCCGGTGGTCAGGCCGGCGTTCTCGGTGCCGGCCGGACGCGGCCGGACGCGGCCGGTGATCTTGACGACGTATTCCGAGCGCAGACGGTCGGCGGCCTGGAAGGCCTCCTGGGTGTCCGGATCGAAGACGCACTGCAGCAGGCCTTCACGGTCGCGCAGGTCGATGAAGATCACGCCGCCATGATCGCGCCGGCGATGCACCCAACCGCAAACGGTCACGGTCTCTCCGACCAGTTGCTCGGTGACCTGACCACAATAGTGACTACGCATGTTCGTTGGTGTTTGACCGGCGCGCCGCGCCGTGGGAGTTCATGAAGCCCGACCGGGCGGTCCCGCCGGGTCGAAAAGGCCGCGTAGTTTACCTGCGGGCGTGCGCTGCGACCATGCGCCGATGGCGCGGGCCTGCCGCCGAGCCGCCGCTACAGGCTGGTCAGCCCGGCCGGGGCACCGGGCACGGTCTTGCGCTTTGCGGTGTCCGGCGTGACGACGCCCAGCGAAATCACCAGGCGCATGGCGTCCTCGACCGACATATCGAGCAGCGTCACGTCGGCCTCCGGCACCAGCAGGATGAAACCGGAGGTCGGATTCGGGGTGGTCGGCACGAAGCAGGTCAGGACCTTCATCTGGGTCTTTTCCTGCACTTCGCCGATCGGCGAGCCGGTAATGAACGCGATACTCCACAGGCCCTTGCGCGGATATTCGATCAGCACCGCCTGACGGAACGAGACCGACTTGTCGGAAAGCACCGTCTCGGCCAGCTTCTTGATGCCGCCGTAGACGGTGCGGACCAGCGGAATCTGCCCGAGCATCGCCTCGGTCCAGATCACCAGGCGGCTGCCGAGGTAATTCGCCGCGATGGCGCCGGTGCCGACCACCAGCACGATCGACAGCAGCACGCCCAGGCCCGGCACGTCGGGGCGGATGGACGGCGGGATCAGCAGCAGGCTGGTGTCGAGCAGGCCGATAACAAAGCGCAGAACCAGCAGGGTCGCGCCCAGCGGCATCCAGATCAGGACGCCGGCAATCAGCCATCGGCGCAGAAGGGCGGTCACGGCTCAGTCGCCCGCCTTGCTGCTGGCGGCCTTGGTGGCAGTCTTGGGGCTCGCCGCCGGCTTTTCGGCAGCCGGCTTGTCGGCCGCGGTGCTGGCCGGAGCAGACGCCGGGGCGGCATCGCCGCCGCCGGCCAGATTGCGCTTCTTGTCGCCGCCGGACTTGAAGTCCGTCTCGTACCAGCCACCGCCGCCGAGACGGAAGCCGGCGGCAGAAATCTGCTTGCTCAGCTTGTCCTTCTTGCACTTCGGGCACTTGCCCGGCTTTTCCGAAATCTTGTGCATGACTTCAACTTCGGCACCACAGGCGGCGCAGACGTACTCGTAAATCGGCATGAAGGAACTCGGTTCAGCGGCAAGGGCGCGCGGCGGCCGGGACCGGACGGCGGCGCCAGCGATTCATGGGGATGGGGGCGGCATTTTCAAGCCTTGCGCGGGCACAGTCCAGCGCCGCGCCCGGCTTGCCGGCACTGCGAATCCCCGCGTACTGCAGGTATCCTTGGCGCCGATGATCCGGGGGCTGTCCACAACATTGATCCAAGGCCACGGCGCCAGCCCGGCCCGTCGGCGGCTGCGCGTCCGCTAGCATCATGCATTCGTCGATCACGCTCGATATGCGGTCGCTGTACATGATGCTGCTGATCGTGCATTTCTCGTTCGCGTTCTTCCAGGTCAGCATGTGGACGATCCGCCGCAACAGCCCCGGCATGCTGCTATGGGGTCTGTCGAACGTGACGACCGGCATCGGCAGCGTGCTGCTGATCCTGCGCGATGTCGCCCCCGACTGGCTGTCGATCACGCTCGGCAACGGCTTCTTCCTGTGCAGCTGGGCGCTCATGTGGTGCGGCCAGCGCCAGTTCAACGGTCACCGCCACAGCACCGCCTGGTACTGGCTGCCGTCGCTGGCGATCATGCTGCTGTTCGAACTCGTGCCCCTGTTCCAGCACGACACGCGTGCACGCATCTGCGTGACGCATGGAATCCTCGTGCTGCTCTCGGTGGCCAGCTTCTGGGATATGCGCAATGCCCAGCGCAGGGAACCGCTGAAGACGCGGCGCGCCCTGATGGGGGTTTATATCTTCAGCGTCAGCATGAGCACGCTGCGCATCGCGCTGACGCTGCTGGGCCCGGAGATCGCCTCCTTCATGGAGCCCAGCGCGGTCCAGTCATCGATGCAGATTCTCGGCCTCATCACCTCCGTCAGCTGGAATCTGGTCCTGCTGCTGATGACCCACGAGCGCCAGGAGAACCAGCTGACACTGGCGGCTCAGATCGACGGGTTGACCCAGGCGCTGAACCGCGCCGGCTTCGATCAGCTTTCGTCGCGACAGCTGCAACGCAGCCGCCGCGACGGCCAGCCGGTCTCGGTGCTGCTGCTCGATCTCGACAACTTCAAGCAGGTCAACGACCGCCATGGCCATGCCGCCGGCGACCAGCTGCTGCGCGCATTCGCCGACGCGGCGCGCCGCATGCTGCGGCCGAGCGACCTGCTTGGCCGACGCGGCGGCGAGGAATTCTGCGCCCTGCTGCCGCAGGCTTCGCCGGACCAGGCCAGGCAGGTGGCGGAGCGCATCCGCAGCGAATTCGAATCGACCGGCATCTGGAGCGGCAACACCCGCGTCAGCACGACGGTCAGCATCGGTGTCGCCGAAGTCCGCGGCGACGACTTCGGCGACCAGGCGCTGGAGCGCGCGGATGCGGCGCTCTACGAAGCGAAGAGCGCCGGCCGCAATCTGGTGCGCAGCGCCAGCGCCTGAACCGGCACCGCTGCCGGCGCGGCTACAATGCGCGCCCGCCTCCGTTGCCGCTCTGCCCCAGCCTTTCATGCCCACCGATCTGCGCCGCGGCGCTGTTCATGCCCTGATCGCGGCTGCCGCGTTCTCGGTCATGGGCGTGTGCATCCGCTACGCCTCGGCGACGACCGGCAACGAGGTCATCGTGTTCATGCGCTGCGCGGTGGGGCTGGCGATCCTGCTGCCATTCCTGCTGCGACGTGGCGGCGCCGGCATCCGCACCCAGCGGCTCGGCGGCCATCTGTGGCGCGCCGGCTTCGGCATCCTCGCGATGTACGCATTCTTCTACGCGATCGCACGGCTGCCGCTCGCCGAGGCGATCCTGCTGACCTACTCGACGCCGCTGTGGCTGCCGTTCATCGCCTGGGCCTGGATCGGCGAAAAACCGGCGCCGATCACTTGGCCCGCCGCGCTGTTGGGCCTGATCGGCATCACGCTGATCGTGCGCCCCGGCATGCATCCGATCGATCCGGTCGCCGGCCTCGTTGGCGCGGCCTCGGGCCTGCTCGCCGCCTGCGCGATGGTTAGCATCCGGCGCATCTCGAACACCGAACCGCCGGCGCGGATCGTGTTCTATTTCGCGCTGATGGGCACCGCGATCGCCAGCATTCCCTTGCTGTGGGCCTGGGCGCTGCCGCCGCCGGAAGCGTTGCTGCTGCTGGCGGCGACCGGCCTGCTTGCGACCTTCGGCCAGATTCACCTGACGCGCGCCTACAGCCTTGCGCCCGCCGCGCTGATCGGGCCGTTCACCTATGTCGCGGTGATCATTTCCGCGATCCTGGGCTGGTTGTTCTGGGATGAACGCATCGATCTGTGGTCGGCGTCCGGCACGCTGCTGGTCATCGCGACCTGCGTGATGATTTCGGTTTACGGCCGCCCTGCACCTGCCGCGGACACCTGAGTCCTTGCCTTACGGCGGCGGCTGCAGATCCTCGGTCACGACGCCCGGCAACTCGATCATGTGGCTGCGGAAGTAGCGGTAGGCCTCGGCGGCGACGGCGGCCTGCCCCTTGAAACCGAACTCGATCTGCCGCGACTTCGCATCGCCGCGGGTCGGCAGGCTGGACAGACGGATGCCCGGGTAGCGCCGCAGCGTTTCCTCCATCAGCGGCAGCAGATCGCCTTCGCTGGTCGTGCCGACGACGCGCAGGCTGAACTCGAGGTCCGGCTCGCTGCGATGCAGATGGGCGTAACGCTGGTCGAGCACCCACTCGAGCATCGGCCAGGCCATCTCCGGGAAACCCGGGACGAAATTGCAGTCCTCGACGAAGAAGCCGGCAACCCGGTTCACCGGGTTCGGGATCAGCCCCGCGCCATGCGGAAACTCCGCCATGATCAGACGCCGCTCAGCGCCCTGCGGACCGTACTGCTCGAGAATCAGCGCACTGGCTTCGGGATGACGCACGATCGGCAACCCGAAGGCCCGCGCCGCGCCCTGCCGCGTGCAGTCGTCCGGCGTCGCGCCGATGCCGCCGCAGGACAACACGACGTCGCCGCGCTCGCGACCCCAGCGGATCGCTTCGGCAATGTCCGTCTCGTCGTCGCCGGCCAGGCGCGCCCACGCCAGCTCCAGGCCGCGCGCGCGCAGCAGTTCAATGACCTTGCCGAGGTGCTTGTCCTGGCGTTTGCCCGACAGGATCTCGTCGCCGACGATCAGTAGCCCAATCCGTTTCATTTCCTGCCCTTGCGCTGCGTAACTCTGGCCTTGCGTGCGGCCGCGAGCGCCAGTATCGCCCAGGGCTTCAGTTCTTCGAAGTCGTCCAGCGCGGCGTCGGGAACCGTGTAGTAGTCCGCCTGGCGTTCGACTCCGCGCGCGGTGTACGTGAACGGCCTCCCGCCCGCGGCGAGAAACCGCTCGCGCGTCGTGGCGCTGGCTTTCAGATAGAGAATCTCGTCGTCGATGATGGCAAAGAACGCATCGCCGCAATACAGACCCCAGGCACCGAACATGCGCTTGGCACGCACCGCGCCGAGCGGTGCCACCAGCTCGCACACATGATCGACCAGCCCGCTGGCGCTGCCGGCAGCCACTTTATTCCTGCGCCCAGCCGAACTTCTCGACCGCATTGAAGATGTCGGTCTCGGTAACGATACCGATGATCTTGCCGTTCTGCTCGACGGTCAGGCGGCTGAAATTGTGATCGGCGATCGTGGCGGCGGCTTCGCGAATGCTCAGCTCCGCCGGCACCGACACGACGGGACGCGTGCAGATGTCCTTGACCTTCGTCGTCGCCGGATTGTTTCCGGCGCGGACGATCTTGGAGACGATGTCGCGGCGCGTGAAGATGCCCCACAAGCCCTTGGCATCCGGCTCGACGACGACCGAACTGATGTTGTTGTCGGTCATCAGATGCATCGCACTCTCGACCGTCTCGCTGTCGGCGACCGTGATCAGCGTGCGTGTCATCAGATCGGAGACCGTCTGCGGCACGCGGCCGGTGTCGGTCATCTCTTCCATCGGCTGCAGCAGGCGGCGGATCTCGCGCTGCTTGCGCTCCTTGGCAAGCTGGGCCTGCTGCGCCTTGCGCTTGGCCTCGATGTCCACCCCGCCCTGTATCCGTTCGATCAGCGCATCGGCGAACTGGCTGGTGCCGACTTCCGTCGCGCCTTCGATCTGACGCGCGAAATCGTAGGTCACGATGCCGTCGCCGATCACTTCCGGATAGACCAGCGTGATCAGGTCGGCGGCCTCCTGCCAGCCCATGTACTCGAGCATCATGACACCGGAGAACAGCAGCGAGCCCGGGTTGACCTTGTTGAGGTTGGCGTACTTGGGCGCGGTACCGTGCGTCGCCTCGAACACCGCGATGCTGTCGGACATGTTGGCGCCCGGCGCGATGCCCATGCCGCCGACTTCCGCGGCAACCGAATCCGACAGGTAATCCCCATTGAGATTCGGCGTCGCCAGCACGTCGAACTCGTCCGGACGCAGCAGCATCATCTGGAACATGATGTCGGCGATGCGATCCTTGATGACGATCTTGCCTTCCGGCTGCTTGCCCTTGTACTCGTTGTAGAGCTGCTCCTCGGTGATCGTGACGCTGCCGAACTCGTCGCGCGCCACTTCGTAACCCCAGTTGCGGAACGCGCCTTCGGTGAACTTCATGATGTTGCCCTTGTGCACCAGGGTCACCGACTCGCGGCCGTTGTCGATCGCGTACTGGATCGCCTTGCGAACCAGACGCTTCGAGCCGAAGGCGGAAATCGGCTTGATGCCGATGCCGGCGCCTTCGAAGAACTTGGCGTTCATTTCCTCCTTGAGGAACTTGGCGACCTTCTCGTTCTCCTGGGTCCCGGTCTTGTATTCGATGCCGGCGTAAACGTCTTCGGTGTTCTCGCGGAAGATCACCACATCGACCTTGCCCGGATTCTTCAGCGGGCTTGGCACGCCCGCGTAGTGACGCACTGGCCGCACGCAAGCATAAAGATCGAGATCCTGGCGCAGCGCGACATTGAGCGAACGGAAACCGCCGCCGACCGGCGTCGTCAGCGGACCCTTGATCGAGACGACGAGTTCCTGCAGCACCTTGAGGGTTTCATCCGGGCAGTAATTGCCGTCGTACATGCCCGCGGCTTTTTCGCCGAGGAAGGTTTCGCACCAGTGAATCTTGCGTTTGCCGCCGTAGGCCTTGGCGACCGCGGCATCCCAGATGCGCAGGCAAGCCTTGGTGATATCGGGACCGATGCCATCGCCTTCCACATACCCGACGATGGGCTGATCCGGCACTTTCACCTTGCCGTTGTTGATGCTGATCTTTTCGCCAGAGGCCGGAATCTTGATATGACGATATGCAGGCATGGGGGCTGTCTCCTGGCTTTTCGGGTCTGGAGCTCAACAGAATACTACGCTCGACCTGACCCGACAGTGACGCCAGAATCGCGCGTAGACTAGGGTTCGCACTACTACTAAAAAAGGAGAAGGCCGCATGAAAGCACTGATCCCGGTCAGCGACGGTTCCGAGTCGCTGGAAACGGTCACGATCGCCAATATCCTGCGGCGCGCCGACGTCGAGGTGACGATCGCAGCGATCGGCGACGAAGCGGTGGTGACTGGCACGCGGCACATCAAGATCAGCACCGACGCCCAATTTTCCGCCGTCGCAGACAAGGATTTCGATCTGATCGTGCTCCCGGGCGGCGAGCAAGGCGCGAAGGCGCTCGGTGCGCACGCCGGTCTGATGGCCAAGCTGGTTGCACAGCGGCGCGATCACCGCTGGTATGCGGCGATCTGCGCCGCACCGGCGCTGGCGCTGAATCCGCATGGCCTCCTCGACGGCAAGAAGGCCACCTGCTATCCGGCGTTCCGCTCCAACCTGCTGCATTACGTCGATCTGCCGGTGGTCGTCGATGGCCATTGCATCACCGGTCAGGGACCCGCATCCGCGGTTGCCTTCGGCCTGCAGCTGGTTGAAAGCCTGTGCGGCAGCGCCAAGCGCAAGGAAGTGGCCGAGGCCCTGCTCCACACGACGCACTGAGCCGGCTGCGGAAACGGAAACGCCCGCATCGAGCGGGCGTTTCCGTTGCAGCAACCCAACCGATCCGGTTACGCGGCCTTCTTGCCCGCCACCGCTTCCTTGAGCATCTTTTCCAGCTCACCCGATTGATGCAGGTCCAGCGTGATGTCGCAGCCGCCGATCAGCTCGCCCTTGACGTAGAGCTGAGGAAAAGTCGGCCAGTTGGCAAACTTCGGCAGAGCGCGATAAACCTCTTCATCCTCGTAGATGTTCACGTAGGCGAACGCGACGCCGCAGGCTTTGAGTGCTTGCACGGTGCGCGCGGAAAAGCCGCACTGGGGAAAATCAGGCGTCCCCTTCATGTACAAAATGATCGCGTTTTCAGTGACTTGCTGCTTGATGCGCTCGAGTACATCCATATCTCACTCCCGAGTCCCTTCATTGGAGGGTAAGTAACGGCGGCGGATTATACGCGTGCCGATGACATGCAAGTGAAGCTTGTAGTGCCGCCAAGTCGTTCAGCTATTGAATTTGACTCCCCCGTCGCCTATTTTGTTCGCCCTTTTGACCAAGCCACGGCGTTCCGCGCCCGAGCCAGACCGAGGTTAATACCATGGCATTGACGCTCCCCGATCTTCCTTACGCCCGTGACGCACTGGTTCCGCACATGTCGGCGGAAACCTTCGACTACCACTACGCCAAGCATCACAAGGCGTATGTCGACAATGGCAACAAGCTGATCGCCGGCACCGAATTCGAGAACATGTCGCTGGAAGACATCGTCAAGAAGTCCTCTGGCAAGATCTTCAACAACGCCGCTCAGGTCTGGAACCACACGTTCTTCTGGAACTGCTTGACCCCCAAGCAAGCCGCGCCGGGCAAGAAGCTGACCGATGCGCTAGTCAAGACCTTCGGCGGCATCGAGGACTTCAAGAAGCAGTTCACCGAATCGGCGATCGGCAACTTCGGCTCCGGCTGGACGTGGCTGGTGAAGAACGCCGACGGCAGCCTCGCGATCGTCAACACCGCGAATGCCGGCACGCCGCTGACCGAAGGCAAGACGCCGCTGCTGACCTGCGACGTCTGGGAACATGCCTACTACATCGATTATCGCAACGCGCGTCCGACGTATCTGGAGCATTTCTGGGCGCTGGTGAACTGGGCGTTCGTCGAACAGAACCTCGAATAACCCAACCCGCGGGATCGGCGCCCCGGCGCCGGACTGATGGCAAGGCACACAAAGGGCTGCGATTGCGCAGCCCTTTCCCTTTTTCTGGAGCATCAAAGATGGCACGTCATTTTCTGCGACTGACCGACCTCAGCGCCGCCGAAGCAAGATCCGTGGTGGATCGTGCGATCGCGCTGCGCGCGCGTCCGGATCCGTCGCACCGCCCCTTCGTGGGCAAGACGCTGGCCATGATCTTCATGAAGAACTCGACGCGCACGCGCGTCAGCTTCGAATCCGGCATGGCGCGTTTCGGCGGCCATGCGCTGTTCCTGCAGGCCGGCAGCACTCAGCTCGGCCGCGACGAACCGATCTCCGACACTGCGAAAGTCATCTCGCGGATGTGCCACGCGATCATGATCCGCAACGACTCGCACGCGGATCAGATCGAGCTCGCCGCGCACTCGCGCGTGCCGGTCGTCAACGGCCTGTCGGAACTGCACCATCCCTGCCAGCTGCTCGCCGATCTGCAGACCTGGATCGAGCATCGCGGCGATCCGCGCGGCAAGGTCGCCGCCTGGATCGGCGACGGCAACAACGTCTGCCACTCCTGGATCGACGCGGCGCGGATGTTCGATTTCACGCTGCGCATCGCGACGCCGGCCGGCTTCGAGCCGAAGGCCGACATCGTCGCCTCCGGCGGCAAACATGTCGAAATCGTTGCCGACGCCAAGGCGGCGGCGCGCGGCGCCGACATCATCATCACCGACACCTGGACCAGCATGGGCCAGGAAGCCGAGACCCAGCGCCGGCTCAAGGCATTCGCGGGTTACTGCGTCGATGCCGCGCTGATGGCGCTGGCCAAACCGGATGCAATCTTCCAGCACTGCCTGCCCGCCCATCGCGGCGAGGAAGTCAGCGCCGAGGTCATCGACGGGCCGCAGTCGGTCGTCTGGGACGAGGCGGAGAACCGCCTGTGGGCGCAGATGGCGCTGCTTGAGTTCCTGCTCGCAGCCTGAGGCCGACGATGATTCAGCTCCTGCCCGCTTATGTCACCGATGTAGCCGCCACCGTCGCTGCCGCGCTGAAAGAAGATATCGGCGCCTGCGACTGGACCGCGCAACTGGTCGATGCCGATCGCGTCGCGGACGCTCGGGTGATCTCGCGCGAAGCGGCGGTGATCTGCGGCCGCGCCTGGGTCGACGAGGTTTTCCGTCAGATCGATGCGGCGCTGCAGATCAGCTGGCAATGCGGCGACGGCGACCGCGTCGCCGCGGACCAGGTTTTGTTCACGCTGCGCGGACGTGCGCGCTCCATGCTCAGCGGCGAGCGCACCGCGCTGAATTTTCTGCAGACGCTGTCGGCCACCGCGACGGCGGTCAGCCATTATGTCGATGCCGTCAGCGGCACCGATTGCCGCATCGCCGACACGCGCAAGACACTGCCTGGCCTGCGCAACGGCCAGAAGTACGCGGTGCTGTGCGGCGGCGGCGTCAATCACCGCATCGGCCTTTACGACGGCATCCTGATCAAGGAAAACCACATCGCGGCCGCCGGCGGCATCCAGCAGGCGATCGCCCAGGCGCGTGCGCTGCAGGCCGGCGTGCCGCTGATGACGGAAGCCGAGACGCTGGACGAGGTGCGCGCCGCGCTCGCCGAGGATGTCGACCTGCTGCTGGTCGACGATTTCTCGCTGGACGCGTTGCGCACCGCCGTCGAGCAGGTGCGCGCGCACCGCAAGGCCGGCGGCAAGACGCTGATCGAGTATTCCGGCGGCGCCAATCTGAAGACCGTCGGCGAAATTGCCCGCACCGGCGTCGACCGCATCTCGGTCGGCGCCATCACCAAGCACATCCAGGCCGTCGACCTGTCGATGCGGATTACCGGCTAGCGGCGCATCAGCATCTCGTGCAGCGGCGCGAAGGCCGCCGCATCGCCGCTGGTCAGCCATTCCAGCTTGCCGTTGCGGTTCGCCGGCTTGAGCAATTCATCGCGCACCAGCAGGCGCTGCACCTGACGCGCGACTGCTTCGCCGGTGTCCAGCAACTGCACGTCGGGCCCGACGACATCGGCAATCATCGGTCGCAGAAATGGATAGTGCGTGCAGCCCAGCACCAGCACATCCGCGTTCTCCGCAAGCAGCGGTGCGGTGTACTGCTCGATCAGCGCACGTGTCTTCGCGCTTGAGAGATCTCCGGCCTCGACCTGCTCGACCAGCCCCGGACAGGGCTGCGTGATCACGCGCACGCCATCCGCGTGCCGGGCGACCAGACCGTGAAACTTGTCGCCTGCCAGCGCCGCACCCGTCGCCAGCACGCCGATCACGCCGCTGCGCGTGATCGCCGCCGCTGGCTTGACCGCCGGCTCCATGCCGACGAACGGCACCGGATACGTCGCCCGCAGATGCTCGACGGCAGCAATCGTCGCGGTGTTGCAGGCGACGACGATGAGCTTGGCGCCGCGTTTCAACAGCTCCTCGGTGATCACGCACGCGCGCTCGGTGATCTCGGCGGCGGACTTGCCGCCATACGGGCAATGCGCGCTGTCGGCGAAATAGATCAGGTCCTCCGCCGGCAACACACGGCGGATATCGCGCAGCACCGAAATGCCGCCGACGCCCGAGTCGAACACTCCAACCGGCGCGACACTCATCGTGGCGACGCCTTGCGCAGCGCCGGCTGCGGACCTTCAAGAAAACGCATCACGACCTGGTTGAACTCCTCGGGAAACTCGGACGGCAGGCCGTGGTGCGCGTCCTTGAACACGTGCAGGCGTCCGCGCGGCAGCGCATGGGCGAACAGCACGGTCTTGTCATGGCCAAAATAGTCATGCTCGGCAGCGGCCACCAGCACCGGCATCCTGAGTTCATCGAGCCGGCCCATGATCGACCAGCCGCCCAACGCCATCAGCGCGGAAAGGTACGAACGTCGCGAGTTACGCGCGCCGCGGCGGATCGCGCGCTCGCGCTTGGCGGCGTCGGCGGGATCTGGATAGCTGCGCGCCGCGCCGATCTCCGACAGCCACTTCGGCCCGAGCAACCCCATGACGACCAGACGATAGATGAACTCGACGTAGTGGCGTCGCGACTCCGGCTGGAAGGTCGGCACGCTGTTGGCGATCACCAGACGCTCCACCCGCTGCGGCTGCGCCAGGGTGAACTCCTGCGCGACCGCGCCGCCCATCGAATGACCCATCAGCTTGAAACGCTGCAGCCCCATCGCATCGACGAAAGCCCGCACGTCCGCCGCCAGCTGCGGAATCGAAATCTTGCGCCGACCCCGCGGCGTGTCGCCAAAGCCGCGGAAATCCGGCGCCAGCACCTGGTACCGCCGCGCGAAGTAGGGAATCTGGTATTCCCAGTCTTCAATGCTGCCGCCCAGCCCGTGCAGCAGAACCATCGGCTCGCCCTCGCCAGCGACGATGTAGTGCAGCGCCAGGTCGTCGAGCTGGATCTGCGGCATGGGCTCAGTAAGCGCGTCCTGTGGTCACCGTGCAGAAACACCGCGCATACGCGCCACGCGGATCGTTGAAGCTGTTCAGCAGCTGCTGTACGTCCGCCTGCGACTGGAGTTGCTGCAGCCAGCTGTGCGCGCCGGGAATCAGCGCGCCGAGCGCGCTGATCTCGATCTTGCCGGAGAAGCTCGACAGCAGAGCGGCCGCGAAACCACGATCCGGCTGACGTTCGTCGAGCTGATAATTCTCGGGATCGAGACCGGCGAGTTTCGCTGCCGCCGCACCCGCCTCCTCCAGGCCGCCGAACTCGTCGACCAGGCCCATCTCGCGGGCATCGGTGCCGCTCCAGACGCGACCGCGCGCGAGCGTGTCGACCTTCTCGACCGGCAGCTTGCGACCGGCGGCAACACCGCCGACGAAGTCCTTGTAGACCTTGTCGATGCCGGCCTGAATGATGAATTCGATCTCCGGCGACAGCGGACGATCGATGCGGAAGGCGCCGGCCATCGGCGTCGTGCCGACACCGTCGGTGTGCACGCCGATCTTCTGCAGGCTTCCTTCCAGTGTCGGAATCAGGCCGAACACGCCGATGGAGCCAGTGATCGTCGTCGGATGTGCCCAGATCTGGTCCGCATCCATCGCGACCCAGTAGCCGCCGCTCGCAGCCACGCTCGACATCGACGCGACCACCGGCTTGCCCTCGGCGCGCAGGCTGTTGACCGCGCGCCGGATCTGTTCGGACGCCCAGACGCTGCCGCCGGGCGAGTCGATGCGCAGCACGACCGCGCGCACCTCGGGATCGCGACGCGCTTCATCGAGCAGATCGTAAATCGTCTCGCCGCCCGCCTGACCCGGCTCGCCCGGGCCATCGACGATCTCGCCCTGGATGACGACCAGTGCAACGACGCCGTTGTTGTTGGCGTCCGCCTGCTCCAGGCTCAGCTCTCGATTGCGCGTCGTCAGATAGTCCTGGTAATGGATCTGCCGGAAGCTGCCGTGTTCTTCATCGATGCCGACGGTCTGCGCCATGCGCGTACGGAACTCGCTGAGCGTCTCCAGCTGCGTCACCAGCCCCTGGTCGCGCGCATAGATCGCCGAGTCGCCGCCATTGGCCTTGAGGCCGTCGACCATGCCGTTGACGTAAGCGTTGACGGCGCCGGCATCGAGCTTGCGCCCGGCGGAAACCGCCTCGCCGTAGGACGACCACAGGTCGCCGAGCCACTCGAGATTCGCGGCGCGCGCTTCGCTCGACATGTCGTTGCGCGTGAACGGCTCGACCGCGGACTTGTACTCGCCGACGCGGAACACGTGGATGTTGACGCCGAGCTTGTCGAGCGCATCCTTGAAATAGTTGGTGTAGCTGCTGAAGCCTTCGACGTTGACCGCGCCATAAGGATCGAGCACGACTTCGTCAGCCTGCGATGCCGCGTAGTACTGCGTCTGGTCGTACCAGGCGCTGTACGCAACGATGCGCTTGCCGCTCGCCTGGAAGGCACTCATCGCCGCGCGCAGTTCGTCGAGCTGGGCAAGACCGGCGCCCCACAGACCATCGAGCTTGAGCACCGCAAACGGGATGCGGTCGTCGTCGCGCGCCGCGTTCAAGGCATCGATCAGGTCGCGCAGGCTCGACTGCGACGGCATGTCGCCGCTGACGTCTTCAAGGAACTGCTGCCCTGGATCGGCATCGAGCTGCTCGACCAGCGAACCGGACGGCGCGAGGATCAGCGCGACGTTGTCGTCGATCGCCACCGGCGCCTTGCCCTTGAAGGCGAACCAGGCCAGTGCCAGCGACAGCAGCACGCCGAGAACGACGAAGGTGCGGAACAGCACGACGAAGACGCCCCAGATGAATCCGAAGAGGCGGCCGAGAAACGAACGGGATTCGCTCATGGTTTGAAAAGTTCTTTCAGACGGTCCGAAGACCTAATATGGCGCCGATCAGTGCCGACGCAAGACGACCGAACCGGCCGAGTAGCCGGCACCGAAGGCACACAGCACGCCGACATCGCCCGGCTGCATGTCGCGGTGATGCTTGTGCATCGCGATGACCGAACCGGCGGAACTGGTATTCGCGTACTCGTCGAGAATGACCGGCGCTTCGATGCGGTCCGGCTCGCGGCCGAGCACTCTTTTCGCGATCAGCTGGTTCATGCCCAGGTTTGCCTGGTGCAGCCAGAAGCGCCGCACCTTCGCCGGATCGACACCCAGATCGCTCAGATGCGAGAGCATCAGCTCCGCGACCATCGGCACCACTTCCTTGAAGACCTTGCGGCCTTCCTGGTGGAACAGGATGTCGTCCCAGCTGCGCTGCTGGATTTCGCAGGCGTTGAGGAAGCCGAAGTTGTTGCGGATGTTGCTGGAGAACTGCGTCTTCAGGCGCGTACCGAGCACTTCGAAATAACCCTCGGCCCTGACGCCCTCCAGCGGTTCGACGACGACGGCGGTCGCTGCATCGCCGAAGATGAAATGGCAGTCGCGGTTGCGCCAGTTGAGGTGCCCGCTGCAGATTTCCGGATTGACGACCAGCGCCACGCGCGCGGTGCCCATGCGTACCGCGTCCACCGCGGCGGTGACGCCGAAGGCGGCCGAAGCGCAGGCGACATTCATGTCGTACGCGAAACCATTGGCGCCGAGGTAGTGCTGCAGTTCCACCGCCATCGCCGGATAGCCGCGCTGCATGTTCGAGCAGGCGACGATGATCAGATCGACTTCAGCGGCTTCGCGCTTGGCGTTGGCGAGCGCTTCGCGCGCCGCGGCCAGCGCCATCTCGCACATCAGCGAGGGCTCGTCGTCGCGGCGGGTCGGAATCCGCGGCCGCATGATGTCGACATCGAGTATGCCTTCGCGGTCGACCACGTGACGCGACTGGATGCCCGAAGCCTTGAAGATGAATTCCGAGCTGGACGGCGCCAGAGCGGTCGTCGTGCCCGCCGAGATCGCCGCCGCGTTGTCGGCGTTGTAGCGCTCGACATACGCGTTGTAGCAAGCCACCAGCTCGTCGTTGGAAATGGACAGCGGCGGCGTATACAGGCCAGTCCCGGAGATGGCAGCAGCAATCATGGGGGTCTTCGATGCGCGGGCACAGCCGCAGGGAAAGGGAGTTTAGAGCTTATCCGCAAAGCAGGCACCCACCCGCAACCGGGCGAGATGCCTACCCTAGGAAACCTCGGGCCAGCCCGCCCTCTGCATGGCCTGGCGCAGGGCGACGCGCGGCGTGCGTTCGCGCCGCACGCTCAGATGCGAGCCCTGATACCACTGCACCGGCACACCCCAGTGCTTGGACAGCGCCAGCGGATTGGGCGCCAGCACGACCCGATCGCCCGTCGCCGCGACGATATGCAGGCGCGAGGCATCCGGCAACGGCGGGCGGCTGAGCGGCGAGACCGGCGCCAGCAGCCTGCGGTACTGCGCTTCGTCGAGGCCGCGTGCACTGAAATAGCGCGCCTGCGCCGGCGGCAGGAAACGCCACAGCGTCGAGGCGAAATCGGTGACCGGAATGCCGGCGATGACGAAATCCAGATCGCGCTCGTAGGCCGACAGCAGCGCGGCGTTGTAACCGCCCAGGGAAATGCCGTACACGCCGATCTTTGCCTGCGGCTCCTGCTCGCGCAGCCAGGCCAGCGTGCGGCGCAGATCCCACAGTGCCTGCATCTGCGCATGGACCAGATCCAGCGGATCGCCGTCGAGGTAGTAATCGCCTGAGCGCGGGCCGGCGCGACGCGGACCGTGCAGCGGCAACACCGGCTGGATCACGTTCAGACCCAGGCCCTGATGCAGCCAGCCGGGCGAGAACATGCCGAAATCCATCCAGGCCGGCCCCATGCGGTAGCCGTGGATGCACAGCAGCCAGGGCCGCGGCGGTCCCGGATGGCGCAGGATGCGTACGTGGCATTCGTGATTTGCTTCGAAGCTGTTCCAGCGATCGGCGCCCGGCAGTTCCGGCGGCGGCGCGAAGCCGCTGGCGAAGTTCAGCACCTCGTAGTCGAAGCCCCACAGACGCGCCCGCTCAATATGAGTTTCTGCCGGTGCCGGCGGCGCCGGATGCATCGTCGCCGGATCCTGATGCCAGCCCTTTTCGTCCATCAGCGCATCCAGCGCGATCGCTTCGTCGGCGATCCGCTCGGCCTCCGCGCCGCGCGGAAAACTCGCGGTGCCGACGAAATAGCCGAGCAGGGCTTCGTCGATGCCGGCCTTGATGTCCATGACGGTCGAACGCTCCGGCATCGGCGCGCCGGCAGCCGGCGGCTCGCCGAACAGCCCCAGCCGGCCCGCGGCCATCAGGCTCAGCGCCGAGCCGAGCAGGCCGTAGAAGCCGAGATCGATGCCCGCGAAGATCCAGGCGATCGGTGAAATCAGCACGCCGATGACAGCGCCGGACGCCATCATCGCGGTGATGCGGCGGTCGCCCGGCATCAGCAGCAAAGCGCTGCCGGAACTGATCAGCAGGATGGCCGGCCACACCGCCAGGAAGACTTCAGCCGGCGATTCGATCAGCAACAGCCAGCACAAGCCGGCGACGATCGGCACCAGACCCAGCCATTCACGGCCTTCCGGCGGCTTTATTTCCACAGTGTCTTGCATGGGATTTACAGCACGCGATCAAAAACGAGAATGGCCCCAATCAGCGCGACCAGGCTCAGCGCCTGGGCGATCCAGCGCCAGGACAGGGTGCGTCGTTGCGCCCACCAGGCCAGGCCGCTGAACACGCCGAGCACCCAGAATGTCGCCGTGGTCTGCCAAACGACTGGCCACTCCGCGCGCACGCGCGGTGCCGTGTCCAGATTGACCGCATACATCAGGCAGACCACACCAAGCGTCAGGGCAAAGGTAACGCTCAGCGCAAACAGCAGGCCGTTGAAGGCACGCAACAGTTTCATACGAGTGTCTTGACGTTGACTGGGGGTTATTTTTTCTTCTGGCGCCGCAGCGGCGACGGCACCGGCAGCACGCGACCGACCACCTTGGGGCTTGCCATGCCGGTCTTGAACAGCAGCGCGGCGAACTGGCGCATGATGCGGTCGCGGTTCTTGAACACCGAATCGACCATCGGCACCTTGCGCTGACGGATTGGGGTGATCAGGTCGTCCGGCTCCGCGCCGAACTTGAAACTGACGGACAGCTCCACTTCCAACGGTTGCCCCTTCTTCAGGCGCTCCGACTTGTTGCGGGCGATGCGAGCCTTTCTGGCCTCGGCCTTCTCGGCGCGCGACCGCTTTGAGCGCGCCGCTGCGGAATCATCCGCGACGGCCGGTTCGGCCTCTGCTGCTTTCCTTATCATGTCGCTTCCTTCATGACGGCAAACTCAGCATGCCTCAACGCCCGCAGGATCAAACCTCGCCCGAACATCTGGTGTGCTTTGCGCATGGCAAGGAGAGCGGGCCCTGGGGTCTGAAGATCAAACGACTGGCGCAAACCGCCGAACACCGCGGCTTCGCCGTCATCAGCCCCGATTATAGTCACACGATGGACCCGGCCAAGCGCGTTGCCCAGCTACTGGGCATGCGGCCGCAGGCCCGGCGCCTCGTGCTGGTCGGCTCCAGCATGGGTGGCTACGTCTCCGCCATGGCCTGCGCGGCGCTGAAGCCAACGGCCCTGTTCCTGATGGCCCCTGCCCTGTATTTCCCCGGCTGGGACGCAGAACCGGCGGGCATCCCGGCACTGTGCAGCGTCGTGCATGGCTGGCACGACGAGATCGTCCCGGTCGAACGCGCGCAGCGCTTTGCCGCACGTCATCCCTGCGAGCTGCACCTGATCGAAGCCGAGCACACGCTCAACGCGCGCGTCGAATCGGTGGCCGCGATTTTCGACGATCTGCTGCGTCGCGTGCTGATCGCATGAGCGCGCAGCGGGATCGCGCGGATCTCGAATCCGCATTTCGCGCCGCCCATTACCGCGTCGATTCCTGGCGAGGCAGCGTCGTCCGCCATGTCGGCATCGTCGATGTGGCCGCCGACGCGGCACTCGCTGCGGCGGGCTGTCGCAGCCAATGGTCCATCGTCACGCCCTGCAATCCGGGCGCGCTGCGGCTGAGCGATCAGGAGAATGCTGAACGTCTTGCTACGCTGGTCCGGCAGCTGGACGCGCTGCAGATCCATCATCGACCCGCGATCAACACCGCGCAGGACGGCAGCTGGCCGGAACCCGGCTGCTGCCTGTTCGACGCGGCACCGGCGCTGGTCGAACGGCTCGCCCCAGAGTCCGGGCAGCTGGCTTACGTCAGCGCCCGGCTTGGCGAAGCACCGGCGCTGATCTGGATCGAGCGTTAACGCGGATTCAGGCAATAGGCGTAAGGCTGCTGGCTGCATTGGCAGACCGGCGTCGCCGCGGTGCCGCAGTTGGCGGCATAGATCTGCCCGCCGCAGCTCACCTGACAACTCGAAGCGTTGCCGCCAACGCTCTGGCGCACGACGCCGGGCGTCACCGATTGCTGCACCGGCCCCGCGGATTGCTGCACGCCGCCACGGCCCACCGACTGCTGGAACGGCCCGGCACTTTGCTGGATGCCGCCAGGACCGACACTCTGTTTGAACGGACCGAATTCCTGCTCCACCGTCGGCATCGCGCAGGCGCCGAGCGTTAGACAGAAGGCGACTGCGACGGCTCGCCATGAGTTGCTCCGTTGGTTCTGTTTCATCAGCCATCTCCCCCACGAGACACTGGTTACCCAAGCGATTGATGACCGCTCAAGCACCCCGCTTTGGCCAGGGCTTGTATGACAGGAACTCCGCCGGCATGCGCCGCGGCTTGCCGGTTTTCATGTCGACGCAGACCCACTGCGTCTGCCCGCGCAGCACGGTCTTCCGATCTGACTCGCGAATGATCTGATAGCGCCGCCACATGCTGAGGCGGAAATCGTTTTCGTGGACCCAGGTCGCCAGCCACAGGCGATCGCCGGCAAAGGTCGGCGCCAGATAATCGAGTTCGTGACGCCGCGCGACGCAGCCGGCGCCAATCGCCTCGTACTCATCGAAACCGAGGCCCAGCGCGACCGAATGCCCCCAGGCGACCTGCTCCAGCCAACTCAGATAAACGACGTTATTGGTGTGACCAAAGCGGTCGAGATGCTCGGCGCCGACGGTCACGGCCTGCACGTGCGGATGCTCGACATCCCACAGGTCGTCGAGGGCTGTGGGCGCGGCCGGGGAAGCGTTTGTCGTCATAAGCCGCGAGCTTATCAGGCCATCAAAGTCGCTCAGGCGAGCTTCATCCATCGCATTGCAGCAAGCGCCGACGCTGCGTACAATTCATTCCGTACTGATTTAGTCTCCTTTTATGTTGAAGCTGAGCAAACTTGCCGACTACGCGACCGTGCTGATGACGCTCATCGCACGGGACAGCGAGCGCGTGCATACCGGCCAGGAACTGGCCGAGCGCAGCGGTGTGCCGGCGCCGACAGTCGCCAAGTTATTGAAAACGCTGACCCGCGGAGAACTGCTGCAGTCCCTGCGCGGCGCCCATGGCGGTTATCGCCTGGCCCGCCCGGCCGACAGGATCAGCGTCGCCGAGATCATCGCCGCCCTCGAAGGCCCGATCGGCGTCACCGAATGCGCCAGCCAGCCCGGCGGCTGCACGCTGGAATCCGACTGCAGCACCCGCGCCAACTGGCGCCTGATCAATGTGGCGATCCGCCAGGCGCTGGAAGCGGTGACGCTCGCGCAGATGGCGGTGCCGCACAGCAAGCCGCGCGAAGAGGTGCTGACTTTCCATCGCAGCCCGCGCGATTCCTCCAACCCCTCGTCTAATGCCTGAGCCGATGTCCGCCAAAGCCACAGACGTCCACAAACTGATCGCGAACCGGACCTACGAGGCCGGTTTCATCACCGATGTGGATTCCGAAACGATCCCGCCCGGCCTCGACGAGGACGTCGTCCGCACGATTTCCGCGCGCAAGAACGAGCCGGAATGGCTGCTGGAGTTCCGCCTCAAGGCCTACCGCCGCTGGCTGAAGATGACGCAGCCGACCTGGGCGCATGTGCACTACCCGCAGATCGACTACCAGGCGATTTCCTACTACTCGGCACCGAAGTCGATGAAGGACGCGCCGAAGTCGCTGGATGAAGTCGACCCCAAGCTGCTTGAGACCTACAAGAAGCTCGGCATTCCGCTGCGCGAACAGGAAATGCTCGCCGGCGTGCAGCCGCAGGTCGCGGTCGACGTCGTTTTCGACTCGGTCTCGGTCGGCACCACGTTCCGCAAGAAGCTCGCCGAAGCCGGCGTGATCTTCTGCTCGATCTCCGAAGCCGTGCGCGAGCATCCGGAACTGGTCAAGAAGTATCTCGGCACCGTCGTGCCGTTCGCCGACAACTTCTATGCCGCGCTGAACTCGGCGGTCTTCACCGACGGCTCCTTTGTGTTCATTCCCAAGGGCGTGCGCTGCCCGATGGAGCTGAGCACGTATTTCCGCATCAACGAACGCAACACCGGCCAGTTCGAGCGCACGCTGATCGTCGCCGAGGAAGGTTCGCACGTCAGCTATCTCGAAGGCTGCACCGCGCCGCAGCGCGACGAGAACCAGCTGCATGCCGCGGTCGTTGAACTGGTCGCGCTCGACGATGCGCAGATCAAGTACTCAACGGTGCAGAACTGGTATCCGGGCGACGAGAACGGCGTTGGCGGCATCTACAACTTCGTCACCAAGCGCGGCGACTGCCGCGGCCCGCGCAGCAAGATCAGCTGGACGCAGGTCGAGACCGGCTCGGCGATCACCTGGAAATACCCGAGCTGCATCCTGCGCGGCGACGATTCGGTTGGCGAGTTCTATTCGGTCGCGCTGACGCATCATCGTCAGCAGGCCGACACCGGCACCAAGATGATCCACATCGGCCGCAACACGCGCTCGACGATCGTCTCCAAGGGCATCGCCGCCGGCCATGGCCAGCAGTCGTATCGCGGCCTGGTCCGCGTGCTGCCCTCTGCCGAAGGTGCGCGCAACCACACGCAGTGCGATTCGCTGCTGATCGGCGACCAGTGCGGTGCACACACCTTCCCGTACACCGAGATCCGCAATCCGACGGCCATCCTCGAGCACGAGGCGACGACGTCGAAGATCGGCGAAGACCAGTTGTTCTACGCACGCTCGCGCGGCATCAAGGAAGAAGACGCCGTGTCGATGATCGTCAACGGCTTCTGCAAGGACGTCTTCAAGGAGCTGCCGATGGAATTCGCCGTCGAGGCGCAGAAGCTGCTTTCCGTCTCACTCGAAGGTTCCGTCGGCTGATCGAACCTCATAGCCAGGGCCGCAGGCCCGAGCCATAAACACCATGCTTGATATCCAGAACATTCACGCCCGCATCGACGGCAAGGAAATCCTCAAGGGCATTTCGCTGCGCATCAACGCCGGTGAAGTGCACGCCATCATGGGCCCGAACGGCTCCGGCAAATCGACGCTGTCGAAGCTCCTCGCCGGTCATGAGGACTACACCGTCACCAGCGGCACGGTGCAGTTCGACGGCAAGGATCTGCTTGAACTCGATCCCGAGCAGCGCGCCGCGCAAGGCATCTTTCTCGGCTTCCAGTATCCGGTCGAGATTCCCGGCGTCTCCAACATGGTCTTCCTGAAGGCCGCCCTCAATGCGCAACGCAAGCAGCGCGACGAGGAAGAGATGGCGGCCAACGACTTCATCGCCTGGGTGCGCCACCGCGTCAAGCAGATGAAGATGGACCCGGCGATGCTGTCGCGCGGCGTCAACGAAGGATTCTCGGGCGGCGAAAAGAAGCGCAACGAGATTCTGCAGATGCTGGTGCTTGAGCCCAAGCTGATGGTGCTCGACGAAACCGACTCCGGCCTCGATATCGACGCGCTGAAGATCGTTTCCGAAGGCATCAACCTGATGCGTTCGGAGAATCGCGCGGTGCTGCTGGTCACGCACTACCAGCGTCTGCTCGATTACGTGCAGCCGGATTACGTTCACGTGCTCGCCGGCGGCCGCATCGTCAAATCCGGCGGCCCGGACTTGGCGCGCGAGCTCGAAGAAAAGGGCTACGGCTGGATTCAACAGGCCGCCTGATGAGCAACCTGGATCATTTCCGCAGCGCCTTCGACGCGCTGCCTGCGGCTGCGCAGACGCCGCTGCGCCGCGCGGCGTTCGACGCCTTTCTCGCGCAGGGCCTGCCGTCCAACACGCTTGAAGACTGGCAATACACCGATCTTTCACCGCTCGCCGCCCTGCCGGTCGAAGCGCTGCAACCGGATCAGGCCACCGAGGAAAACTCGACCGCGGAATTCACCGACGGCCTCGATGCCTTCAACCGCGCCTTCGCCGCGGGTGGCGTCGACCGCCGGATTGCCGCCAACGACGTCGTCGCCGATCCGATCCGTCCCGAGCAGCGCGCCCACCAGCGTCATCGCCTGGTGCTTGAACGCAACAGCGAAGCGACGCTGATCCTCAACACCTCTGGCGATGCGCCGTTCCAGACGATCTTCGCCGACATCGACGTCCAGGCCGGCGCGCGCCTGCATCTGATCCGCGTCAGCGACGCCGGCGCCGAGGCGCACCGCCTGACCCGTGTCCGCTTGCGTATCGCGCGCGATGCGACGGCGGATGTCGTCAGCGTCGATCTCGGCGGCAAGCTGTCGCGCCACGATCTGCATGTCGACCTGTTCGAGCCCGGCGCCGCCGTGCACGTGCATGGTCTCTACGCACCGACCGATCGCGGCCATGTCGACAATCACACCTGGATCGAGCATCGCGCGCCGCATTGCACGAGCCGCGAATCCTTCCGCGGCATCGCGCGCGACAAGGCACACGCCGTGTTCAACGGCATGATCCGCGTCCACAAGGATGCGCAGAAGACCGACTCCGAACAGCGCATCGCCAACCTGATCCTGTCGCCCGGCGCGGTCATCAACGCCAAGCCGGAGCTGGAGATCTACGCCGATGACGTCAAATGCGCGCACGGCGCGACCTTCGGCCAGCTCGACAAGACCGCCATGTTCTACCTGCGCTCGCGCGGCATCCCCGAAGCCGAAGCGCGCTCGCTGCTGACCTGGACCTTCGCCTTCGAGGTGCTGGAGAAGATCCGTCACGAGGACGTACGCACACGCGTCGCCAAGCGTCTGCTGCGCCAGCTGCCGGGCGGCGAACAGATCGAGGCACTGCAATGAGCGGGCTCGACATCGCGGCGATCCGCGCGCAGTTCCCGATCCTTGCCGAGAAGGTCAACGGCAAGCGCCTCGCCTATCTCGACAATGGCGCGACGACGCAGAAGCCGGAAGCGGTGCTGCAGGCGCTCGACAATTACTATCGCCGGCAGAACGCCAACGTCCACCGCGCCGTCCACGAACTCGCGGCGCGCGCGACCAGCGCTTACGAAGGCGCGCGCGACCGCATCGCAAAGTTCCTCAACGCACAGCGCGAAGAAGTCGTCTTCACCCGCGGCACGACCGAGGCGATCAATCTCGTCGCCCGCAGCTATCTGCAGCCGCGCATCCAGCCCGGCGATGAAGTGCTCGTCACTGGCATGGAGCATCACTCGGACATCGTGCCGTGGCAGCTCGCCGGCGCGAACGTCGTCGCCGCACCGGTGCTCGACGACGGCAGTCTCGACCTTGCCGCCTGGAAGCAGCTGCTGAGCCCGCGCACGCGCCTCGTTGCGATCGTCCATGTGTCGAACTCGCTAGGCACGGTGAATCCGGTTGCCGAGATGATTGCCGAAGCGCACCAGCGCGGCATTCCGGTGCTCGTCGACGGCGCGCAGGCGGTTGCGCATCTGCGCGTCGACGTCAAGGCGCTCGACGTCGACTTCTACGCCTTCTCCAGCCACAAGCTCTACGGCCCAACCGGTTTCGGCGTGCTGTACGCCAAGCGCGAGCATCTCGAAGCGATGCAGCCCTGGCAGGGCGGCGGCGACATGATCCGCACCGTCGCGTTCGAAGGCAGCACCTGGAACGACGTGCCGTACAAGTTCGAAGCCGGCACACCGGACATGGCCGGCGCCGTCGGCTGCGCCGCGGCAATCGAATGGCTGGATCGCGTCGGGCTCGATGCCGTCGCCGCGCACGAGCATGCCGTACTGGAGTACGCCACGCAGAAGATGCAGGAAGTACCGGGCCTGCGCCTGATCGGCACCGCCGCCAACAAGGGCGGCATCCTGTCCTTCGTCATGGACGGCCCGCATCCGGCCGACATCGGCAGCATCCTCGACATGGAAGGCGTCGCGATCCGCACCGGCCATCACTGCACGATGCCGCTGATGCAGCGCTTCGCGATCCCCGGCACCGCGCGCGCATCGATCGCGGTCTACAACGATCGCGACGACATCGACCAGCTCGTCGGCGGCCTGCTCAAGGTCAACAAGCTCTTCAGCTGACGATGTTCAGCGCCGCACTCGGCGTCAAGCTGTTCGCGGCGCCGGTGCTGATCGGTTTTGCGAGCCTCGCCGGCCGCCGCTGGGGACCGAACATCGCGGGGCTGATGGGCGGCCTGCCGCTGGTCGGCGCACCGGTTGTACTCGCGGTCTGGCTCAGTCATGGCACCGGCTACGCGGAAACCGCGGCGCGTGCCGCACCCGCCGGGTTGTGGGCCAACATCGTCTACATGCTCGTCGTCGGCTTCGTCAGCGCACGCTGGCGCTGGTATGCAGCGATCCCCTTCGGCTGGGTCTGCTATCTCGGCGCCGCGCTTCTGATCGAAGCCTGCGGTCTCGGGCTGTCGCTGTGGTTCGGTATCGCCTCCCTGCCCGCACTGTGGCTCGCCGCGCGCTACCTGCTGCCGGTGCCGCGCGAACTGCCGGCGCGAGTGAAGCTGCCGCCGGCGGAACTGCTCGCGCGCATGGGCGCTGCGGCAGTGCTGGTCTTCAGCCTCGCCACGGCCTCCGGTCTGCTCGGCCCGGAACTGACCGGCATCCTGTCCGGCGCGCCGGTCGCCGCCGTCGTCATTCCGGCGTTCACATTCGCAACGGCTGGCCGCGATGCACTGCTGCTGACGCTGCGCGGCTTCCTGACCGGCCTGATTGGCTTCGGGGTGTTCTTTCTGATTCTCGGGCAACTGGCCGGCAACATCGGCTTCTACGCCTTCCTGCCGGCGCTGATCGGCGGCGTCACGACCGGCTTCGCGGCGACGCGTCTGGCGCAGCATCTGGCCGTCGTTCAACCGCGCAACGGCGTGCCGGTCGGCAAAGCACCTTAGGCGGAACAGTCCGGGAAGCCGGGCTGCCACGCGCCCGTGGTTGATTGCCAGCCTGCGCAGAATGCCCAAGCCGGTCAGCGAGTCAGGCCTTGCTTGCGGCGCACCTGAATCAGGGCTATAGACTCCAGAGCAACGACGCCCTGGAGATAGCCAATGCGGATCAAGTCGCACGCGCCACTGATGTTTGTCGGCATGACGGTTGCCGGCATCCTCACCTCTGCAGTGATCGGCATCTTCATCACGTTGATGAGGCAGGAAGGTCGCGATAGCGGGTTCTTCTATGCGGCAATGACGCCGTTTCTGCTGATGGGAGCCCTGCTGACGTATTTCGGCGTCCGAAGCTTATTGCGCACCATGCGATACGGCAGCTGGCAACTCGAAGTCCCCAACCACAGCTACAGCTTGGGACAAACAGCCGACGCAACTCTGTTTCCCAGTCGCGAGCGCATCCTGGCTGGCGACCTGACGTGCTGCCTGCGCTGTATCCGCATCAATCGCGGCTCCACGGCAAGCGGGCAGATCGAGACGCTGTGGCAAACCACGTGGACACTGAGTGCGTCGCGAATCCAGCCTGAGCTGGGCATCGCTCTGCGTCTGCCCTTCCCGGAGGCCAGTGTGGAACTGATTGGTTTCGCAGACAGCGGCATCCAGTGGCAGCTGAACGTCATCATTCCGTCGCAGGACATGTCCGAGGAACCGGTGTTCGATCTGTCCGTGAGCGCCTGAACCGCTGCCGATCGTCACCCCAAGACATCTGCTCAGCGCGCCTCAGTCTTCAGGCTTTGGCGATTTTGAGATTCCCTTTTTCAGATTCTCCAGCTCAAGCGCCAGTTCGCGCTTCGCGGCAGCCCGGCGCTGCTCACCCGCCGCTGTGCGATCCGACTGATCTTGTACGTCGCCCAATAGCTGGCTGATACACCTTTGCTGTTGATCTATGTCCCCGGCGCCGCGACGGGTGTTGGGCAACATGAAAACGAAATAGCCGAACATCGCGGCAGGCAGCAACCATGCAGGATCAAACCCGAGCTGTTCGGTCGCACGATCCCAGGCGGGGCCGAGCCAGCCGATGAAATTCACAGCGCCATCCAGCCATCCGTCCATGGAACCACTCCCTTGCGTACCCATCGCGGCGTCGCCGCATGCCTGTTGTCCGCTTCCTGCGACGGCCTTGGCAACAGGCACAGCATAGTCCGGGCTGGAGGCCTTGGTGTGCTGGCAAGCCGCCACGCCGATGGAGTGGTCGACGTCCACGCACCCGGAGTCATGCAGGCAGACAGCTTGGCCAATGCACAAGCCTAAGATCAACGCCCCTGGATGGGCTGCGCGAGGATCCACAGGCCGAAGGTCGTGAACAGGACCATCAGCAACAGCATCGGAATCTGACTCAGCAGCGCACGACCGCGCGTCGGGAACAGGCGCAGCGCCTCGACGTGCGCGATCCAGACGCTGACGATGTGGCCGAACAGGATCAGGCCGACCTGCGTATGCCAGACCAGCCCGAGATCGGGCAGGAACGGCGCGCGAAAAAGACCTGCGGTGCCGAACAGGTTCCAGCCATAGCCGAACGGATCGGACAGCAGGCTGATGATCTTCACGCCCTGCGTCAGGATCAGGGTGTAGTAGTGGGTGATGTGGTAGACCAGCGCGATCGGCAACAGCGAATGTGCAAACGCCAGAGCCAGTTCGCGCACGCTACAGGCGCTGCGACCCAGCCACTTCGCCAGCGCGACGAAGATCAGATACACGCCGAGATACAGGAATGGCGACAGGATCAGGCACAGGGTTTCGAAGACCAGATACCAGGGGCGCAGCTGAGGATAGAGGTGGATCGGCGGCGCACCGAGCAGCTGCGTCCAGTAGCCACCGATATCGCCCCAGAACAGCATGTACCAGGCCTTGGTTGCGCGCAGGCCGTCGAAAGCAGTCGACGACAGCATGAACAGCACGAAGACCAGCAGGCTCCAGGCGGCGGCGCGATGCTGCAGCAGGCCGGCAAAGGGCATGCGCAATCGCAGATGTTGTCCCGGCGCGTAATCGATCGGCGCCATGCGCGCGGTCAGCGTCAGGAACACCGAGAAGAACTCGCCATGGCGGAACCATGCGGCAGCGCCGAACAGCCACACCGCCAGCAGATTCAACACCGTGTAGCCGCTGAGCCACTGCGCCAGCGAGAACGGCCGCGTGAAGGAGAACAGCTCAACCCAGATGAACAGCATGAACAGCGCCAGCGCCGGCCAGTACGCCAGCCGTCGCGGATACTCGAAACGTCCCTGCGAATAGGCGGGCCAGACGCGAGCGATCAACATCGCCAGCGTCCGCCAGGGATTGATCGCCGCATACAGATCGCCGATCAGCGCGGTGAGATAGGCGAAGCCCAGCACGAACACGACCCAGAAAAAGGTCATGTTGAAATTGCGGTAAGGATCGCGGCTGCCGAAGAAACCGGTCAACAGGCACAGCAGCAGGCAGAACAGCGCGAGCCCTTGCAGGACAGGCCGCAGCCGCAGACGACGCAAGGCCTGCGCAAACGCAGTGCGCCCCAGATCGACGGACCAGGGCTTGCGATGCGGCTGCGGCGCGGTTGCGAACCAGGCGGCGATCAGGAACGACAGCAGCAACGCGGCCGCCGCGCCGTAGGCGTAAAGCCAGAACGGCACCGGCAGGTTGTAGATGCGGCCGAACGAATGCGCCGCGGCGGCTGAAGGTGCCGCGGCGGCAACGGCGGCAAGGCCGAGCCGCAGTGCCCTCAACGCGGCAGCACTTCGAGCACGCCGAGCTCGGCGTGGGCGTGATGCAGCTCCAGCTCGAAACGACCGGCGTGCAGCGCGACGAAGCGCAAGGTGCCCGGCTCACCGGCACGCAGCGGCAGCGCCAGGTCGTAGCCATGCAGATGCAGTTCGTCGTTCTCGCGCGTCGTGATGCTCAGCTCGACGTCGTCGCCAGCCTGCACCTGCATCACCTTCGGCGCCGCCGGATTGCCCGGCTCGAGTGTGAAGCGCTTTGGCGCCGCGACGATCGCAGTGACCACCTGCGCTTCGCCGCTCTCCGGCGCCGCTGTTGCTGCGGGCGTTGCCACAGCGACAGCGGCCGGAGGCGTTGCGATCGGCCGCAGCAGCGCCCACAAGCCGGTCAACAGCGCCGCTGCGAGCAGAAAGAAAATGCCGATCCTAGCCATGATGCGGTCCGATCGGCCGCCTTAGCGGTCGACCGTCTGCTCCCACATCTGCAGATAGGCTTCCGCCGAGTTGTACAGCGCGTCGAGCGCTTCGCGGCCGCCTTCGAGACGGATTTCCTCGACGTAGTCCGCCACCATGCCGTAGTGCGCGGTACCGACTTCGTCGACGTTCCAGGTCTTGCCGCTCTCCGGAATCGTCTGCAGGTTGAAGGTCACCGGCTTGATGCCGGAGAACTGCGAACCCCAGTCCTCGCCCTGGAACAGGGTGAACGGATAGCTCACCGGCGCGGAGCCGGCGCCGCGCGGACCGGCGCGATCGGCAATGCCGTTGGCATCCATGCCGTAGCCGACGGCGATCGGATCGGTGCGGCCGGCGGCCTGCCAGATCGGCTTGAGCTTCTCGATGAACTCGACGTGGCCCTTGCCGTTCGGCTTGAACGGATAGATCAGGCCGCCGAGTGCGAGGATGTCCTTGGCCTGCTCGTTCGAGATACCGCCGTGGCCGCCATGCGCCGAGATCAGCGGATACGGCGGGTTCTGCGCCTTGGCCATGTCGATCATGTCCTGCTTGATCGACAGCTCGGCGTGGTCGATGTCGATGATGAACTTCTTGTCCATCAGCTTCTGCACGGTGTAATGGCCGAGTTCGGTCATGCCGCGCGCATTGCACTGGCGACGGTCCGGCGGATACAGCGGCAGCGTGCCGCCGAGCGTACCGAGCACGATGTCCGTCAGCGGATCGTTGCCGGTGCCCGGAATCGCGGTCGTCATGACAGCGCCGGCGTCGTAGAAATAGGTTTCACCCTGACCGCCATCCGGGCAGTCGTAGGTATCCCAGAAATGTCCGGTGCCCCAGAAGCCGACGAGGTTGAGCACCAGGCCGTTGAAGATGCCGGTGCCGCCGAGTGCGCTGTCGACGTCGTGGTACGGGAACAGCTCGCGCACACCCAGTTCCCAGACCTCGTCGATCTGGCGATCGATGTCGGCCTCGGTGCAGCCGGCGACTTCGCCGATGCCGAGCACCGATTTGCTCGTGCAATCGAACAGGTTGGAGAACTCCAGGCCCGGCACGACGGCGAGCTTGCCTTCGTTGATGACCTGCCGCGCCTGCGCCGGATCGCCGACGATGCGGAACCAGCCCTTGCCCGGACCGCCTTCCTGCGCGTCAACGTAGTCCTGCAGCGTCTTCAGGTACTTCACCTGGTTGATGCCCAGGCTCATGTCGTTGCAGTCGTAAGCCAGTGCCGCCGGATTGATCGTCGTCGCGTAGATGCGCGCCACTTCGCACAGCGCGGCGATGTTGGTGCCTTCCGACACCATGATGCGCAAGCCCGACTTCCAGGCACGCTCGACCCACTTGTAGTACATCGCCTGGTGCAGCTGCGAGACGTTGCCCGGCCAGTCGACGAAGCTCGGCCAGCCCTGCGTGTCGTGCATCTTCAGCGGCGTGAAGTCGAGGATCAGCGCTTCCGGATCCTGCAGGCCGTTGACACCGTGGTAGGCCTGGCAATTTTCCAGTGCGACCGGCGCGCCGAAGCGGTTGTACATCTGGCCGTACAGCACGCCACCGGCGGCCGGGCCGACGTTGCCGCTGCCGTCCGACATCTCGTGGCCCATCGCCATGTGCGTGTGCACTTCGGCAAAACCGACAACCGGCTGGTTGACGCCGCGACCCTTGTAGGTCTCGCCGACCGAGTCGGTGGAAATTTCGGGATACGGTTCGCAACCGGCTGCCGGCACGAAAGCGAAACCGGCCGGCGTGCTGCCCAGCACCAGTTGGCCCTGTTCGTTGGCGGCGAGCGACTGCCCTTCCGATTCAAGCTGCGCCGTGTACTTGCCCGGCGACGTCGCTTCGACCGTCCAGTTGCATTCGTCCGACGGCTGTTCCGCCGTCGTCACGCTGCCGTCACGACCGGACAGTAGGGTGCTCTCAGGCGTGTGGAGCAGGTACTTGCCCAGCGCCGTCGGCTTCAGATAGAAGCGCTCTGCATCGACAAGCCGCTCGGCGCTGGCCGCATAGCCGTCACCGGAGCGCGCAACGTACTGCTTGCTGTCGAGCGAACGCAGTGCGAAGCAGCGGTTGGCCAGGTCGTATTTCGTCTGCGGAGCGCCGACGAGACCGCCGGAACCTGAACCCTGCCCCACCGGGTCCGAACTACCGCAGGCCGACAGCAAAACGACAGACAGCACGGCCGCCAGGCCCGTCTTCAAAATGCGCACTGTGACTCCCCTCATGCGATGGATCGCTCTGTGGCGGCTATCGTAGGCAGCGCAGCCCCGTACCGCGAGGGTAGATATAACTTAGAACGCGCGTCAGAAAGCGCTTACGACCAGGCGACGACGATCTCGCGCGGACCCTTGAACGGCAGCCGGCCGTGACCGATCGAGCGGTTGTCGATCGCGACGATATCGCCCAGCTTCCAGGGCGTGACGACCATGTTCTTCCACATCGCATCGAAGACCCGGCGCAGGTCGGCGGCGGGGATCGGGCTGCCGTCGGCGAACGTGGCATGCATCGCCTGATCCTCCGGTTTCACCGTGAACTGCTTCCAGGCGCTCAGTGCGCGCGCGAGCAGCCAGAAGCGGAAATGCGCCCAGGTCGGACGCTTCCTGAAGATGCGGAAGTACTCGGTGTGACCGGCATCGAGGTGGAATACCTGCACGTGATTGAACCAGACCGGGACCCCAGTCTTCGGATGCGCATGCACCGGCTTGTGCTCGCTGATCAGCGCCAGGCTGCCACCCGGCTTCCACTGCGCCGTGAACCCCTCGCGCGCGCAGATGCGTTCGATCTCGGTACGGTCGGTGGTGTTGAAGATCTCGGTCCACTTCTTGAGCTGGAACAGATCCTTGCCCTGGCTCTCCGGCCCGGCGTAATTGCGGATGATGCGCAGCCCCTTGTTGGTCCAGCGCTCGCGCAGCGCCGGATCGAGATCGCGCCAGACGCCGCGGAAATCGACCAGCGGCGTCTCGCCGAACTTCTCGGGCGCAATCGTGCAGGCGAAGAAAATGTGATCCGGCGGATGCGCGGTGAACGACATCTCGTTGTGCGCGGGAATCGGATAGAAGCCCGGCAGTTCGCTGGCCGAGAACACGTAACCGCTGCGGCTCAGTGCCTGCCGCGGCGAGGTGCCGAGGTATTCGTTCTTCAGTTCGGGATCGATCGCCCGCGCCACCGTTTCGACGTCGTCGACGTGCTTCACGCCAAAGCCGCGGAACAGCATCGCGCCGTGCTTGAGCAACTGCTCACGCACCCAGCCGCGATTGGCATTCAGCCACTCGACCAGACGATCCTGGGTGCTGATTTCCCCGGGCTCGATGAGCAGGGGCAGTGACGAAGAACCAAGCGAGAACGGCAAAGGATTGCGGGTCATTGGCGGACGGAGGCTATGGACTCAGGCCGCATGATGCCGCCATTGCGCGGGAACGCAAATCCCGGCCGCTGTCAGGCCGGCCCCGACACCGCCGCGCCGGCGCGCAGCTGCACGATCCGCAGATCCAGGCTTTCACGGCCCTGCCAGCGATTGACCGCGGGCACAAACAGCAGCTCGACGAAACCGCTCGTGCAGCGACGCTCGGCGCCGCCGAAATCGATCGCGCCAACGCTGACACCCTGATGCCCGAGCGTGTATTTCACGTGATCGCCGCCGCTGCCGACGATTCGCGACTGCTGCACTTCGAAGCGCCCCTCGAACAGCGGTTCGGCAAAGCCCTGTCCCCAGGGGCCGGCATGCTCGAGCGCGGTGGCGGTCTCCACGCTCAGCTCGTCACCAAAAAGTGCGCCGTCGGTTTCGACAATGCGCAGCAGCGCCGCTTCGTCGAGCTGCTGGGTGCAGATGTGATCGAAAGCCGTGGAGAACTCGTCCAGACGCGCCGCGTCGAGACTCAGGCCCGCTGCCATCGCATGACCGCCGAAGCGAGCAATGAGACCAGGATGCTGCGCGTCGATGGCCGCCAGCGCATCGCGCAGATGCAGGCCCGCGATCGAGCGCCCGGAGCCCTTGAGCTCATTGGCCTGCTGCGCGCGTGCGAACGCAATCACCGGTCGATGGCGCGTCTCCTTGACCTTGGAAGCGACCAGACCGACGACGCCCTCGTGCCAATCCGGATGAAACAGCGACAGGCCGACGCTGCCGGCACCGTCGACCAGCTCCAGCGCATCGATCTGCATCTGCTCCTGCACTTCGCGGCGTTCGCGATTGAGCCCGTCGAGCGCACGCGCCAGCGGATCCGCGCTGCTTGCGTCGGCCGCGAGCAGGCATTCAATGCCGGTGCGCATGTCGTCGAGGCGCCCCGCTGCGTTGATGCGCGGGCCGAGCGCGAAACCCAGATCGCTGGCGCTGCAACGCGTCGCGTCGCGTCCGGCCACGCGCAGCAGTGCGAGCAAGCCCGGTCGCGCACGACCGGCGCGAATCCGCCGTAGCCCTTGCTCGACAAGGATGCGGTTGTTGCGATCGAGCTTGACCAGATCGGCGACCGTGCCGAGCGCGACCAGATCGAGAGAATCCGACAGGTTCGGTTCCGGCCGCTGCGCGAACACGCCACGCCGACGCAGCTCGGCGCGTGTCGCAAGCAGGACATAGAACAGCGTGCCAACGCCGGCCAATGCCTTCGACGCGAAATCGCAGCCGGGCTGGTTCGGATTGACGATCGCCTCCGCGGCCGGCAGCTGCGGCCCGGGCAGGTGATGATCGGTGATGACGACGCGCAGGCCCAGCTCCTGCGCGCGCGCCACGCCGGCAACGCTGGCGATGCCATTGTCGACTGTCACCAGCAGCTTCGCGCCCGTCGTCGCCGCCAGTTCGGCAAGCGCCGGAGACAGACCATAGCCCATGCGGAAGCGATCGGGAACGACGTAGTCGACGCGTGCCGCGCCGAGCGCGCGCAGGCCGAGCACGGCGAGCGCGGTTCCCGTGGCGCCATCGGCGTCGTAGTCGCCAGCAATGACGATCGGTGTTGCCTGCTCGATGGCGTCGGCAAGAATGCGAGCCGCAGTGTCGATGCCGAGCAACCCGGAAGGCGGCAGCAGCTCACCCAGTTCCATCGACAAATCAGCCGGCAGGATGCCGCGCGCCGCGTAGACGCGGCGCAGCACCGGATGCAGCGATGAGGGAAGCAGCTCCGGCTGGCCCGCCGCGCGACGGCGGATGACGGGCTCAGTCGACATCAGCGAGATTCTGCTGAACGGTCCTGCCCAGCCCCATAGCCCGGATGCCATCCGGGATATGCGCTCGCCGTAAGCCGCAAAACCTGGATTTCATCCAGGCTACTGCTTAGAGACGTGCCAGCAGCGCTTTCTCAACCGCGCCGCGCTCGGCAGCGACCTTGATCAGGCCCTGCAGACCGTCCTTCATGACGATGTCCGGATCCTTCAGGCCGTTGCCGGTCAGCGTGCAGACGACCGTCGAGCCCTGGGCGATCTTGCCGCTCTTGATGTCGCGCAGCGCGCCGCACAGCGAGGTCGCCGATGCCGGCTCGCAGAAGACGCCTTCGGTCTCCGAAAGCAGGCGCTGCGTCGCGAGGATCTCGTCGTCGGTACATTCGTCGAACCAGCCACCGGATTCCTTCTGCGCCGCCCAGGCGTGATCCCAGGACTGCGGATTGCCGATGCGGATCGCGGTCGCGACTGTCTCCGGCTCGGCGACCGGACCGCCGCGCAGGAACGGCGCGGCGCCAGCGGCCTGATAGCCGGCCATCTTCGGCAGGTTCTTGGTGAACGCTTCGATCAGGTAGCCGTCCATGCTCGCGGTCGAGCGCTGGCCGGTCGCTTCCTTGTAGCCCATCCAGTACGCACTGATGTTGCCGGCGTTGCCGACCGGCAGCGCGTGGATGTCCGGCGCGCGGCCGAGTGCTTCGACGATCTCGAACGCCGCGGTCTTCTGGCCCTGCAGGCGGAACGGATTGATCGAGTTGACGATAGCGACCGGCGCGGTCTCGGCGACTTCCTTGACCAGACGCATGCCGTCGTCGAAGTTGCCCTGGATCTGCACGACGACCGCGCCATGCACGACCGCCTGCGCCAGCTTGCCGAGTGCGATCTTGCCTTCCGGAATCAGCACGAACGCGGTGATGCCGGCGCGTGCCGCATACGCAGCTGCGGCGGCCGAGGTGTTACCGGTCGACGCGCAGATGATCGCCTTGCTGCCTTCATGCACGGCCTGCGTCACCGCGCTGGTCATGCCGCGGTCCTTGAACGAGCCGGTCGGATTTAGACCTTCGAACTTGACGTACAGCTCGCCGGTGAAGCCCACCTGGCGCGGCAGGTTGTCGAGCTTGATCAGCGGCGTGCGGCCTTCGCTGAGCGCGATCGCGCGGACGTTGTCGGCGAAAGGAAGACGCTTGCGGTACTGATCGATGAGGCCGGTGTAACGGGTCATGTCTTGTAAACCTTAGGAAAACTTTTCGACGCGGAAACGGGTGGCGCCCGTGCGCACGAACGGCAGCTTCTGGATTTCGGCAAGCGCCGCGGAGAAATGATGCTCGGCGATGACCGACGTGATCAGCGCGACGGTTGCATCGTCGCCTCCGCGCGGTTCGCGCTGCAGGATCGCCTCGACGCTGATGTCGTGCGCGGCGAGGATCGCAGTCAGCTGCGACAGCACGCCGGGCTCGTCGGCAACGCGCAGACGCAGGTAGATCGCGCTGGCGGTCTGCGCCGGCTCGATCACCGGCAAGGACTGCAGCGCCTCCGGCTGGAAGGCCAGCGCCGGCACGGCATGTTTCGGATCGGCGGTCAGTGCGCGCGCGATGTCGAGAATGTCGGCCACCACTGCGGACGCCGTCGCATCGCCACCGGCACCGCGACCGTAGAAGCCAACCTGACCGACGGCATTGCCCTGCACGACGACGGCATTGAGCACGCCGTCGACCTTGGCGATCAGCTGGTCTTCCGGAATCAGCGTCGGATGCACGCGCAGTTCGACGCCCTTGTCGCTGCGCTTGGCGATGCCGAGCAGCTTGATGCGATAGCCGAAGACCTGCGCGATCTTGATGTCTTCCGGCGTGACATTGGTGATGCCTTCGATCGCGACGCGGTCGAAGGACAGCGGCATGCCGAAACCGATCGCGGCCAAAATCGACAGCTTGTGCGCAGCGTCCACGCCTTCAACGTCGAAAGTCGGATCCGCCTCGGCATAGCCGAGCTTCTGCGCGGCCGCCAGCGCGTCGGCGAAGGATTCACCCTTCTCCGCCATCTGCGTCAGGATGTAATTGCAGGTGCCGTTGATGATGCCGGCGATGCCGTGGATCACGTTGCCGGCGAGGCCTTCGCGGATCGCCTTGATGATAGGAATGCCTCCGGCTACCGCGGCTTCGAACGCTACCACCGTGCCCTTGCTGCGCGCCGCCTCGAAGATCTCGTTGCCGTTCTCGGCGAGCAGCGCCTTGTTGGCGGTGACCACCGGCTTGCCGGCGGCAATCGCGGCGAGCGTGACATCGCGTGCAGTGCCCTGCCCACCGATCAGCTCGACAACGATGTCGATCTTGGCCTCGCGCACCATGCGCACGCCGTCTTCCCACAACTGCACGCCTTCCAGCGAGCAATCGCGCTCGCGCTTCAGGTCGCGCGAATTCGCATCGGTGACGATCACCGGCCGGCCGACGCGACGCGAAATTTCCGCGGCGTTGTTCGCGAGCAGGCGCAGCACGCCCTGGCCGACGGTGCCCAGGCCGATGACGCCAACGCGGACCGGCGCGGTCATGCCGGCGCTCCGGCCTTGAGCATCTTCTTGATGCCGCGCAGCGCCTGGCGCGTGCGGTGTTCGTTCTCGATCAGCGCGAAGCGCACATGCGTGTCGCCGTACTCGCCGAAGCCAATACCCGGCGACACCGCGACCTTGGCCTCATCGAGCAGGCGCTTGGCGAACTCGATCGAACCGAGCTTCTTGAACGGCTCCGGAATCTCGGCCCAGACGAACATCGTCGCCTTCGGCTTCTCGACCTTCCAGCCGGCGGCATTCAAGCCTTCGCACAGCACGTCGCGGCGCGAGCGGTACATCTCGCAGATTTCGTTGACGCAATCCTGCGGGCCTTCGAGCGCAGCGATGGCGGCGACCTGGATCGGCGTGAACATGCCGTAGTCGAGGTAGGACTTCATGCGCGCCAGCGCGCCGACCAGTGTCGGGTTGCCGGCCATGAAGCCGACGCGCCAGCCCGGCATGTTGTAGGACTTCGACAGCGTGAAGAACTCGACCGCAACGTCCTTCGCGCCCGGCACCTGCAGCACCGAAGGCGCCTTGTAACCGTCGAACACGATGTCGGCGTAGGCGAGATCGTGAACCAGCCAGATCTGGTGCTCGCGGCATAGCGCGACGGCTTTCTCGAAGAAGGCCAGATCGACGCACTGCGAGGTCGGATTGCCGGGGAAGTTGAGGATCAACATCTTCGGCGCCGGCCAGGTTTCCTTGATCGCCCGCTCGAGTTCCTCGAAGAAGTCGACGTCTGGCGTCATGCGCACATGACGCACGTCGGCGCCGGCGAGGACGACGCCGTAAGGATGAATC
The DNA here is from genome assembly GCF_058783185.1 of Fontimonas sp. FW305-C-3. Classification (NCBI taxonomy): domain Bacteria; kingdom Pseudomonadati; phylum Pseudomonadota; class Gammaproteobacteria; order Nevskiales; family Nevskiaceae; genus Fontimonas; species Fontimonas sp. FW305-C-3. The sequence continues at coordinate 543,623 of NZ_JBYSYK010000003.1, forward strand.
GGGTATGCCGGATTCGGCACCATGACGACATCGCCCGGAGCGAGCGTCGCGAAGGCCAGATGCGCGAGGCCTTCCTTGGAACCGATCGTCGCGATGACCTCGGACGTCGCGTCGAGCTCGACGTCGTAGCGGCTCTTGTACCAGCGCGTGATCGCACGGCGCAGGCGCGGCACGCCCTTCGACACCGAGTAGCGGTGCGTGTGGGTGCCCTCTTCGTTGAGATGCTCGGGCTTGACGTATTCCGAGTCGGTGCCGCGCACGGCGGCTTCGACGAGCTTGTCGACGATGTGGCGCGGCGTCGGCTGGTCGGGATTGCCCATGCCGAAGTCGATGATGTCCTCGCCCCTAGCTCGGGCCGCCTGCTTCAACTCGCCGATGATATTGAAGACGTAGGGCGGCAGGCGCTCGATGCGCGGAAAGACGGTGTTCACAGTGATCCCGGGGGTAAGTCCAGACGGCGGACGAAAAAGGGGCCGTATTATCCGGTCACCCCCCTTAACTTGCAAAGCAGCGCCGCGCTAGGCGGCGCAGGCTTTTGCGGGGCAGTTTTGCCGAGCTGTTTCTACTTCGCCGAAGCCGTCGAGCCGACCAGCTTGCTCGCCGGATCGATCGGCTTGCCGCTCTTGCGGATTTCGAAGTGCAGCAGCGGCTTGTTCTCCGGCCCGCGGCCCATCTCGGCGATCGGCTGGCCGGCGGTGACCAGATCGCCTTCCTTGACGTGGCGCGAACGGTTGTAACCGTAGGCCGACAGGTACATCTCGTCGTGCTTGATGATGATCAACTCGCCATAGCCCTTCAGCGCATTGCCGCTGTAGACCACCCGCCCCGGGGCCGCGGCGAAGATCGGCTGGCCGTTCTTGCCGCCGATGTCCATGCCACGGTTGCTGCTCTGCGCGAAGTTGCGCAGCAGCGTGCCTTCGGCCGGCCAGACCCAGGCGTAGTCGCCGGCGACCGCGGGCGGCAGCTCATCGTATTCCTGCACCGGCGGCATCTGCGTCAAGGTCGGTGGTGCGCTGTTGGGCGTCACCGGCTGCGGCTTGCCGATGTTGACGTCGGCAATGCCGATCGATTCGATCTCGCCCGAGAAGCGCTTTTCCGGCGGCGGCTGCGACAGGCGCAGCAGCTGGCCCGGATAGATCAGATATTCGTTGCCGATCTTGTTCCAGGCCGCGAGCTGGCGAAAATCGACGTTGTTGCGAAAGGCGATCGAATAGACGGTATCGCCGCGCTGCACGCGGTATTCGCCGTCCTTGACCGCAGTCTGGTTCTGCGGCGCAACCACCGGCACTTCGCGTTCGTCTTCCCAGCTCGACCAGCCCGCGCAGCCGCTCAGCGTCGCAGCGCTCAGCAGCGCAAGAACCTGCAGGGTTTTCGGACCATTAGGACGCATAGCGCGATTCACCTTCGAAGCCTGATCAAGCCTTGCCTGGCAGCAAGGGTACAAAACTGACGCGACTGACGTCCTGTTCGCGCGCGCCGGCACCACGGCGTTCAAGCAGCTTCAGGGTCTGACCGCCCTGCGGGCCGACCGGGATCACCAGGCGCCCGCCCGGCGCGAGCTGATGGATCAGCGCCGGAGGCACGGATTCGGCACCGGCAGTGACGATGATGCCGTCATACGGCGCATACGGCGCCCAGCCGTTCATGCCGTCGGCATAGCCGAAATGGATGTTGCGGTAATGCAGCGCCGACAATCGCTTGCGCGCCTGCTCGGACAGCGGCTTGATGCGCTCGACCGTGAACACCGTCTGCACCAGCTCGGCCAGCACCGCGGTCTGGTAACCGCAACCGGTGCCGATCTCCAGCACGCGCAACGGCGTCTTGCGGGAAGTCAGCAGCACCTGGGTCATCAGCGCGACGATGTAAGGCTGCGAAATCGTCTGCGCATGGCCGATCGGCAGCGCGTTGTTCTCGTAGGCGCGGTTCTTCAGCGCATCGTCGACGAACTCGTGCCGCGGCACCTTGGCGATCGCCGCCAGCACCCGTTCCTCGCTGATGCCTTGCTTGCGCAGTTCCTCGACCAGACGCTGCTGCTGCATGTTGCTGCCGACGTTGGCCGGCAGCACGCGACTGTTGCGCTGTGGCGTCACAGTGCGGCCGCCCAGCTGGCCAGGCGCTCGAGTGCCGCATGACGGGTCAGGTCGACCAGCAGCGGGGTCAGCGCGACGCGGCCGTTGGCAATGGCATGGAAATCGGTGCCCGGACCGCAGTCGGCTTCACCGCCGGCGCCGCCGATCCAGTAGATCGCGCGGCCGCGCGGGTCCTGCGAGCGCATCGCCGCCTCGGCACGGTGGCGGTTGCCCAGGCGCGTCACTTCATAGCCCTTGAGTTCTTCCCAGGGAACGTCCGGCACGTTGACATTGAGGATCGTGTCGCCCGGCAACGGCGCGGCTTCGAGCTGCTCGACCATGCGCAGCGCGACGCGTGCCGCCGTCGCGTAATGCTTGGGCGACACGCCGACGCTGGAGATCGCGATGGCCGAATAGCCCAGGTGACGGCCTTCCATTGCGGCCGCGACGGTGCCCGAATACAGCGTGTCGTCGCCCAGATTGGCGCCGGCGTTGATGCCGGAGACGACCATGTCCGGCTGCTCTTCGAGCAATCCGGTCAGTGCCAGATGCACGCAGTCGGTCGGCGTGCCGTCGACGCACATCGTGCCGTCGGCATGCTCCTGGACCCGAACCGGGTTGAGCAGCGTCAGCGAATTGCTGGCGCCGCTGCGGTTGCGATCGGGCGCAACGACGGTGACTTTGTGGCGACTGCGCAGATGGTCGCGCAGGCAGACGAGGCCCGGCGCCATGCAGCCGTCGTCATTGGAAAGCAGGATTTTCATAGGGCAGCGGTCAGTTCGCGCCAGTGTACCGATTTCGCTCGCTATCATGGGCGCCCAGATCAGCAGAAAAACCACCTAATTCCGGGGTCTGCCCCCATGTGCCCGACCGACGAGGACGACTTCGAGCTGTTTCGCCAGGCGACCCGCGACGTGCGCCGGGCGAAGCCGTCAAACCGCGCAGACACGGGCCTGGCGAAGCCGAAGCCGCAGGCGCGCCAGCAGCAGCTCGACGATGCGGAAGTCCTGCGTGAGCTTTTGCGGGAACCGGATCCGGATATCCTCGAACACGGCGAAACCCTGCAGTACCGCGCTCCGGGCCAGCCCGAGTCCGTTCTGCGCCGCCTGCGCCGCGGCCATTACCGCATCGAAGCCAATCTCGATCTGCACGGCCATAACCGCTTTCAGGCGCAGGCTGCCCTCAACCAGTTTCTCGCGGAATGCCAGTACCACGGCCAGCACAGCCTGCGGATCGTCCATGGCAAGGGCAACGGATCGCCGAACAGCGGTCCCGTCATCAAGCGCCTGCTCGACAGCTGGCTACGCAAACGCAAGGACGTCCTCGCCTACTGCAGCGCGCGCCAGGTCGACGGCGGCAGCGGGGCGATCTACGTGCTGCTCAGGACGCGTTAACCGGCACTGGGGCTGCGCACAGCCTAATCGCCCGTCAACAGCACAACCGCATGCGCCGCCAGGCCTTCCTTGCGGCCGATGGCGTCCATGCCTTCGTTGGTCGTCGCCTTGACGTTGACCTGATCGAGCGAGACCTGCAGGTCCTGCGCGAGGACTTCGCGCATCGCGCCGATGTAGTTCGCGACCCGCGGCGCCTGGGCGATCAGCGTCAGATCGGCATTGACGACCGCGTAGCCGGCAGCCTGCACTCGGCGCATGACCTCGCGCAGCAACACGCGACTGTCGGCGCCGCTGTATTGCGGATCGGTGTCCGGAAACAGTTTGCCGATATCACCGGCGGCGATCGCGCCGAGCAGCGCATCGCACAGCGCATGGATTACCGCATCGCCATCCGAATGTGCGATCAGGCGAAACGGGCACTCGATCCGCACGCCGCCGAGCACGACGCCTTCGCCGGCTTCAAGCCGGTGCGAGTCGAACCCGTGGCCGATGCGCAGCTTCATGACGGCGGGCGCTGCTGGGCGAGGAAGAATTCGGCGAGCGGCAGGTCTTCGGCATAGGTGACTTTGATATTCGAGGTCGCACCGCGCACCAGGCGCGGCTTGAAACCGGCCAGTTCCATCGCGCTGCTCTCGTCGGTGACCTCAACGCCGCTGCCGGCGCTGGCCTGCAGTGCCGTCATCAGCTCGCTCAGCGGAAACAGCTGCGGCGTCAATGCGCGCCAGCACGCCGAGCGATCGACCGTTTCCGTCACGCGTGTCTGATTGCCGCGCTTGAGGGTATCGGCAACCGGGACAGCGAGCAGGCCGCCATCGCGATCGGTGACTTCCTCGTGCAGCCGGCGGATTTCCGACAGCGTCACGCACGGCCGCGCCGCGTCGTGAACGAGCACCCGCACATCGCTGAAACCGCGGCTGCGTTCCGCAACAAGCTGCAGGCCGGCGAGCACCGATTCCGACCGCGCCTTGCCGCCAACGGTGGTCACGATGCGCGGATGATGCGCCAGCGGCAGCTTGGCGAACTCGTTGTCCTGGCGCGCGAGCACGAGCACGACGCCGTCGATCCAGCCCAGATTGAGAAAAGGCGCGAGGCTCCACTCAAGCATGCTGCGGCCGCGCAGATGGACGTACTGCTTGGGCTGGTCGATGCCCATGCGGCTGCCGCCGCCGGCAGCGGGGATCACAGCCCAATAGCGCGGAGCTTGCTGCGCCGTACCGGCCATTCAGGGGTTCACGACAAGATAGAAGGTCTCGCCTTCCTTGATCATGCCCAGCGTCGTGCGCGCGCGCGCTTCGATGGCGACGGTGCCGTTGCCGAGATCTCGGACCTCGGCATCGAGCGCGGCGTTGCGTGCGCGCAGTTGCTCGTTCTTGGCGCTGTACTCGCTCAGTTCGGACTTGAGCCGGTGCGTATGCGAAATGCCGCCGTCGGCGATCCAGAGACGCCACTGCAGAGTCAGCAGCAGCAGTCCGAGGATTGCGAGGGCGGCGCGATTCGCCATATGACCGGACTAGATCTCCACTGGGAAAGCAGCCTTGCCCGGGTAGCGGGCACGCTTGCCGAGTTCACGTTCGATACGCAGCAGCTGGTTGTACTTGGCCATGCGATCCGAGCGGCACAGCGAGCCGGTCTTGATCTGCGTGGCGGTCGTGCCAACCGCGATGTCGGCGATCGTAGCATCTTCGGTTTCGCCCGAGCGATGCGAGACGACACTGGAGTAGCCGGCATCGGTCGCCATCTGGATCGCGTCCAGCGTCTCGGTCAGCGTGCCGATCTGGTTCGGCTTGATCAGGATCGAGTTGGCGATGCCCTTGGCGATGCCTTCCGAGAGGATCTTGGTGTTGGTCACGAACAGATCGTCGCCCACCAGCTGGACCTTCTTGCCGAGCAGGTCGGACAGCGTCTTCCAGCCCTTCCAGTCGCCCTCGGCCATGCCGTCCTCGATCGAGATGATCGGGTACTTGGCGCACAGGCCGCCGAGGTATTTGGCGAACTCCTCCGGCGAGAACGAACGGCCTTCGCCGTGCAGGTGATACTTGCCCTTGCTGAAGAACTCGGTCGAAGCGACGTCGAGACCCAGATAAACGTCCTTGCCCGCCTTGTAGCCGGCCTTCTCGATCGCCTCGAGCAGGCAATCCAGCGCAGCGGCGTTCGACGGCAGGTTCGGCGCGAAGCCACCCTCGTCGCCGACCGCGGTGTTGAGCTTGCGCGTCTGCAGCACCTTCTTCAGCGTGTGGAAGATCTCGGCGCCCTGGCGCATGGCTTCCGAGAAGCTCGCGGCGCCGACCGGCAGGATCATGAATTCCTGGATGTCAACGTTGTTGTCGGCATGCGCGCCGCCGTTGATGACGTTCATCATCGGCACCGGCAGCGTCGTGCTGGAAATGCCGCCGAGGTGGCGGTACAGCGGCAGCAGGTTCTCTTCGGCCGCAGCCTTGGCGGTCGCCAGCGACACCGCGAGGATCGCGTTGGCGCCGAGCTTGGCCTTGTTGTGCGTGCCGTCGAGGTCGATCATGACCTGGTCGACGCGGCCCTGATCCTGAGCATCCAAGCCGATCACCGCCTTGGCGATGACGGTCTCGACGTTCTTCACTGCTTTTTGCACGCCCTTGCCCATGAAACGGGCGCGGCCCTTGGCTGGCGCACCATCACGCAGCTCGACGGCCTCGCGCGAACCGGTGGAGGCGCCCGACGGCGACGCGGCGCGGCCAACGGCCCCGGAATCCAGCGTGACGACGGCTTCAACCGTGGGATTGCCGCGGGAGTCGATGATCTCGAGGGCGGTGACGCGTTCGATGGCAGACATCTGTAGGTAGTAATCCCTAGTGAGGTGGTGCGGTTGATCCAGTTATTTTAGTGCCTGTCGCATTCTGCGTCACGGTGGCCGTTGGGGCGGCTGACGTGCGCAATCATTACCGCCCGCGCAGACGGGCCGCCTCCAGAGGGAAATCATGAAACAGTCCATGCACGTCGCGGCGCGCTCGCTGCTGGTGGCCAGCCTGCTCGGCGCCTGGGCCGGCCCGGCCAGCGCCATTCCGGAACGCCTGCTCAAGTCCCCTGCGGAACTGCTGCAACGCCTGCGCGACAACGCCGCCGGCACGCTGCTCGACCGGCAGATTGCCGACCAGAGCTACCGGGCGATTCACACCGCCGGCGTCGCGCCGCTGTTGGTCGACGGTGCAGGTACGGAACCGAAGGTCCGCGCCCTGTCCTTCCTGTCGGTCTACGGCAACTTGTTCGGCATCACCGATGCCGTGCAGGAGCTGGGAAAGACCCGCGTTTCCAGAGACGCCGCCGGCAACACCCACGTGCACATGGAGCAGCTGCACAATGGACTGCCGGTGTTCGGCGCCCGCTTGGTCGTTCACATGAATGACAACGGCATCCTCGGCACCAGCGGCGTGTTCGTCGACGGCCTGGGCGAACTGCCCACGCGTGCCAAGCTCGAAACCGGCGATCTGCGCAACCGCGCCCTCGCCACCGCGCGCAAGCTGCATCCGCAGGCTTCGCAGCTGAACATCGAATCGACCCGCCTGATGATCTACCGCAGCGGGCTGCTCAAGGGCGTCGCCGGCCGCAATCATCTCGCCTACGAGGCAATGATCCGTGGCGGCGCACAAGACATCATCCGCGATCGCATCATCCTCGATGCGAACAGCGGCGCGGTGCTCAACCGTATCGACGAGATTCACAGTCAGCTGAATCGCGAAATCTACACGCCCAACATCAATGTGACGCCGCTACTGACCGAAGGCAGCGCACTGGCGCCGGCCGACATTCCCTTGACCGGCGACGGCCCGAGCGACCCGCTGTCGCGCCTGCCGAGATTGCCCACCGACAATCTCTACATCTTCGCCGGCGGCACCTATGCGCTCTACAAGAACCTGTTCGGCCGCGAAGGCTATGACGACGGCGACACGCCGCCGGAAGAACAGGCGCAGCGCAGCGTCTATCTCGTCAATGCCCAGTGCCCGAACGCTTACTGGGACGGCACGTCGACCAACTACTGCCCGCTGTTCGATGCCGACGACGTCGTCAGCCACGAATGGAGCCATGCCTACACCGAATACACGCACGGTCTGGTCTACCAGTACCAGTCGGGCGCGCTCAATGAAGCCTATTCGGACATCTTCGGCGAAACCTACGACCTCGTGAACGGCATCGAAGGCCCGCTCGGCGTCACCCTGACCGAAGGCGAGTACTTCGAGAACGGCGGCAGCCGCTGGGTCGTCGGCGAGGACCTGTCCGAAGTTGCGGCGGCACTCCTGCTGCGCGACATGTGGGATCCGGACAATTTCGCAATCCACGTGCCGATTCTCGGCCTGCCGATCACGACGTTCGCGCCCTCGCCCGGCAGCGTCATCACTTCGGAAAACTATTACTGCGGCACCGGCGACGGCGGCGGCGTGCACACCAATTCCGGTGTGCCGAATCATGCCTTCGCGATGCTGGTCGACGGCAAGGAATTCAACGGCGTCACGATCCCGAAGATCGGCCTGATCAAGGCAGTGCACATCTACTTCCATGCGCAGACGCACTACCAGACGCCGACGACCAACTTCGCCCAGCATGCCGATGCGCTCGAGCAGTCCTGCACCGACCTGATCGGCGCGCCGCTCAACAATGTGCTCGGCGAAGTCTCCGGCGAAGTCATCAGCGCCGCCGATTGCGAGGCCGTGCACGCTGCGACGGTCGCGGTCGAATTCCGCGAGAGTCCGAAGGAGAAGTGCGGTTACGTACCGGTGCTGCAGCCGGAAGCCGAGACTCCCGCGCTGTGCCCGGAGGGCCAGGCGCCCGAACCGAGCTTCTCCGAAACCTGGGAGAGCGGCGCGATCCCGAGCGGCTGGTCGCTGGGCAAGAACCTCACCGGCGACACTGAGCCGCCGATCTTCGCCTTCGAGGTCAAGGACGATCTGCCGCCGCCGCATGGCGGACATGCCGCCTTCGCGATCGACGACACCGGCGGCACCTGCGCGGCGGGCGGCGATTACTCGGGCGCGTTCTGGATGGACTCACCCGCAATCACCGTCACCGACGCAGCGAGCTTCCTGACCTTCACCCACTTCGTGCAGACCGAAGCGGAAGTCGACGGCGCGATCCTCCGATACAGCGTCGGCAACGGCGAATTCTCTGCGGTGCCGGCAGAAGCCTTCACTCACAACGCCTACAACTCGACGCTGCGCGGCCCACCGCCGCTCGACCAGAACACCAACCCGCAGGCCGGTGAGATGGCCTGGAGCGGCTCGGATCAGGGCGAAGCCACCGGCAGCTGGGGTCGCAGCGTCGTCGACCTGAGCAAGCTCGGCGTCGTTGCCGGCGACACGCTGCACTTCCGCTGGGAATTCGGCCAGGACGGCTGCGGCGGCAACCGCGGCTGGTATGTCGACGACACCGCGGTGTTCAGCTGCAAGGTCGGTGGCAGCGGTCTGCCGCCGCCAACCACAGGCGGTGGCACGACCGGTGGAACCCCCGGCGGCGGCACACCCGATGCCGGGCGCTTCGGCGCGAGTGCACTGGGCTGGCTGCTGCTGATGCCGCTGCTGCTGGCCGGTCTGCTGCGACGCCGCCTCGGCGCCTGAATCACGGGCAAGAAAAAGGGCGGTCGGTAAACCCGACCGCCCTTTATTGTTCCCGCGAAAAACTAAACCAGCTCGTCTTCGAGCAACGGACCCGACTTCACGACACGATCCAGCTCGACCAGCGTCGTCAGCAGCGACTCGATCTTCTTCAACGGCAGCGAGTTCGGGCCGTCGCACAGCGCCGAATCGGGATCGGGGTGGGTTTCCATGAACAGACCGGCGACGCCGGCACCGATCGCGGCGCGCGCCAGCACCGGAATCATCTCGCGCATGCCGCCGGACGCCGTGCCCTGTCCGCCCGGCAGCTGCACCGTGTGCGTGCCATCGAACACGACCGGCGCGTACTTGCGCATGATCGCCAGGCCGCGCATGTCGGCGACGAGGTTGTTGTAGCCGAACGAGAACCCACGCTCGCAGAGCATGAACTGGTGTTCGGCGACGGCGGTCATCTTCTCGATGACGTTGCCCATTTCCCAGGGCGACATGAACTGACCCTTCTTCACGTTGATCGGCCGACCGGTACGGGCGACGTTCTGCATGAAGTTGGTCTGACGGCACAGGAACGCCGGCGTCTGGATCACGTCGATGACGGCTGCGACTTCGCCCAGCGGCGTGTCTTCGTGAACGTCGGTCAGCACCGGCACGCCGATCTGCTTCTTGACGCTCTGCATGATCTTCAGGCCGCCTTCGAGGCCCGGACCGCGATAGCTCTTGTGCGAGCTGCGGTTGGCCTTGTCGAAGGAACCCTTGAACACGTAGAGGATGCCGAGCTTGTCGGCAATCGCCTTGACGTGACCGGCAACATCCAGCGCCAGCTGTTCGGACTCCAGCGTGTCCGGGCCGGCGATCAGGAAGAAGGGATTGCGCCCGCCGATGTCGCGATTGAGCAGCTTCACGCTACTTTCGCCGGGCTGACTGCCTCGCTGCCGCCGCGATGCGCCAGATGCTGCTCGCGCGCGGCTTTCACGAAGCCCTCGAACAGCGGATGGCCATCGCGCGGCGTCGACGTGAACTCCGGATGGAACTGACAGCCGACATAGAACGGATGATTCGGCAGCTCGACCATTTCGACCAGCTCGTTCTCGACCGATTCGGCGACCAGATCAAGACCGCCAGCGCTCAGGCGTTCCTTGTAGTTGTTGTTGAACTCGAAACGGTGGCGATGGCGCTCGCTGATGATCTCGGCGTTGTACAAGGCGCGCGACCGCGAGCCGGCCTTCAGGCGGCAGGCCTGCGAACCGAGGCGCATCGTGCCGCCCTTGTTCGACTCCAGCGTACGTACGTGCATGCGGCCTTCGGCATCGCGCCAGTCGGTGACGAGCGCGATGACCGGATGCGGGGTCTTGTCGTTGAATTCGGTGCTGTGCGCGTCGGTGAGGCCGCAGACATTGCGCGCGTAGTCGATGACCGCCACCTGCATGCCGAGGCAGATGCCCAGGTACGGAATTTTGTTCTCGCGGGCATAGCGCGCGGCGAGGATCTTGCCCTCGATGCCGCGTTCACCGAAGCCGCCGGGCACCAGGATCGCATCGGCGCCCTGCAGCACGCGCACGCCCTGGGTCTCCAGCGTTTCCGATTCCACGTAGCGGATGCGCACGCGCGTCGCGGTGTGCATGCCGGCATGCGACAGTGCTTCGTTGAGCGACTTGTAGGCATCGGCCAGATCGACGTACTTGCCGACCATCGCGATCTGCACTTCGGTGTCCGCCGAAACCTTGGCTTCGACCAGACGCTCCCAGGCCGACAGGTCGGCATTGCGGCTTTCGAGGCCAAAGTGCTTGACGACCAGATCGTCGAGGCCCTGCTGGTGCAGCCAATGCGGAATCTTGTAGATGTCGTCGAGGTCGATCGCCGAAATCACCGCGCGGTACGGCACGTTGGTGAACAGTGCGATCTTGCGGCGCTCGCTGTCCGGCAGCGTGCGCTCACTGCGGCAGATCAGCAGGTCTGGCTGGATACCGATGCTGCGCAGTTCCTTGACCGAATGCTGCGTCGGCTTGGTCTTCAGCTCGCCGGAGGCCTTCACGAACGGCACCAGCGTCAGGTGCATGTACATCGCCCGCTCGCGGCCGAGTTCGACGCCCATCTGGCGGATCGCCTCGAGGAACGGCAGCGACTCGATATCACCGACCGTACCGCCGATCTCGACCATGCAGATATCGGCGCCGGCGGCGCCCTTCAGCACGTTGGTCTGGATTTCGTCGGTGATGTGCGGGATGACCTGCACGGTCTTGCCGAGATAATCGCCGCGGCGCTCCTTCTCGAGCACATTGCGGTAGACCTGACCGGTCGTCAGATTCGAGTAGCGCGTGGTCTTGCCACGCAGGAAGCGCTCGTAATGGCCGAGATCGAGGTCGGTTTCCGCGCCGTCCTCGGTGACGAAGACTTCACCGTGCTGGAACGGACTCATCGTGCCGGCGTCGACGTTGATGTACGGGTCGAGCTTGATCATGCTCACCGTAAAGCCGCGCGACTCAAGGATGGCGCCCAGGGAGGCGGCAGCGATGCCCTTCCCCAACGAGGACACCACGCCTCCGGTCACAAAAATAAATCGCGTCTGATGGGGCGCGTCAGGCATGGCGGGATCGGGGCAATGGGTTTCGACAATTTTACGGGAAGCGCCCGCATCCGTCACAGTCCCCACGCTCGAAAATCGGGCGCGGCTCGCGCACCCGCGGTGCAATTTTCCGCTCAGGCACCGGGTAAATCGTGCTTCCAGCGCACAAAAAGGCCCAATGCAGCGGCTTTTGCACTGCGCCAGCGATCGCCGACCGCAATCAGCTCGGAACCGAGAAAGACCAGCGGAATGCGCTGACGCACCCAGATCGGCAGCCCGGCCTCTTGATACAGATTGCGCAAACTGCGCGTCCGGTCGACGCCCAATGGCCGCAAACCGAGGCCGGCGAGGCCGAACGCCAGCGCCACACCGCCCGCAGGCAAGCGCTCGGCCAGCAATTCGCCGCAGCCAGGCGGCAGCTCGATCCGGCTTCCGGAACGCCAGTTCAGACGGGTTCCCGGTTCCGGCGGCGGCGGCAGGCGACGCATCAGCACGAGTTCATCGCGATAGCGCCTCGCTTCGACCTCACCTTGGGCGAGCACCGGCGTCACCACCGTATTGGCCGACAGCACTTCCGCATCCAGCCGCGCATACCAGCGCTCGTCCGGCGGCTGCAGGCCAAGGCCCGGCCACTGGTGATGCAGCAGGTTGCGCCGGCGCTCGGGCGTCAGCGCAAGCAGACCAGCCACACTGAACCCGGTGCCGGCCTTGAGCATCGCGGCGTCTTGCCGGGCGAGCTCGGCAAGCAGGCGCTCGGTCGCCTGCGCGTGCCGCGCGAGGCGCGCCAGGTTTTCGGCGACGGCAAAGCGCTGCTGCAGCAGCGGCATGACGTCTTTCCGTAAGAAAGCACGCGTCAGACGCGTGTCTTCGTTATGCGGGTCGCTGATGAAATCCAGATCCTGTGCCTGCGCATAGGCCAACAGGCTGGCCCGTGGCGTCGCGAGCAGCGGGCGCCACAGCTGGCCGGCCGCCAGCGGCTCGAGTTCGCGCATGGCGCCGAGGCCGGCGATGCCGGTGCCGCGCAGGCTGCGGAACAACACGGTTTCGGCCTGGTCGTCGAGGTGATGCGCCGTGACGAGCAGGTCGCCGGGTTCCAGCAACGCGCCGAGCGCCGCATAGCGTGCCTCGCGTGCGGCGGCTTCCAGTCCCTGCCCGGCCTGATCGACCTGGACACGCAGAATCTCGAATGGAATTTGCCATTGCCGGCAGTGGGTGGCGCAGTGCTCGGCCCAGCCGTCGGCGGCGGCCTGCAGGCCGTGATGGACATGGACTGCGCGAAGCTTCAGATCGCGCGGCCAGCCTTTGGCCGCGGTCTTGAGCGCCTGATTCAGCGCATGCAGCAGGACACTGGAATCAGCGCCGCCGCTGTAGCCCAGCCACAGCGTTCTTCCGGCGGCGACAGGCGGTGGCGGCAGTTTCAGCATGCTCGCCGCTCACCGTTCAACTACTGCGTGGTCGTGTACGCGCCGTAGGCCATCAGGCGGTCGTAGCGCGTTGCCAGCAGCTTGGACATCGGCATATGGCACAGCCGTTCCAGGGTGCCCTGCAGCTTCTGCTTGAGCGTATTCATCATCGTTGCCGGATCGCGGTGCGCGCCGCCCAGCGGCTCGGGCACGATCTCGTCGATCAGCTTGTGCGAATACAGATCCGGTGCGGTGATGCGCATGGCCTCCGCCGCTTCCGAAGCACGGCCGGCGTTCTTGAACAGGATCGACGCGCAGCCTTCCGGCGAGATCACCGAGTAGATGCCGTACTGAAGCATCAGCACATGATCGGCGACGCCGATCGCCAGTGCGCCGCCGGAACCGCCCTCGCCGATCACCGTCGCGATCACCGGCGTATGCAAGCGCGACAGCTCGAACAGGTTGCGTGCAATCGCTTCCGACTGATTGCGCTCCTCGGCACCGATGCCCGGATAGGCGCCCGGCGTATCGATGAAGCTGAGCACCGGCAGATTGAATTTCTCCGCCACCTTCATCAGGCGCAGGGCTTTGCGATAGCCCTCCGGCTTGGGCATGCCGAAATTGCGGTAGACGCGTTCCTTGGCGTCGCGGCCTTTCTGCTGGCCGAGCACGACAACGGCGCGGCCGTCGAGACGGGCGATGCCGCCGACGATGCTCGGATCGTCCGAGTAGTGCCGGTCGCCGTGCAGCTCTTCCCAGTCGGTGAACAGGGTCTTGATGTAGTCGAGCGCGTACGGCCGCTGCGGGTGACGCGCGAGCTGAGCCACCTGCCAGGGCGTGAGCTTGTTGAAGATCTGCTCGGTCAGCTCCTTGCTGCGCATCTGCAGGCGATCGATCTCCTCGGTCAGGTCGACACCGGAGCCCGAGGTTGCAAAGCGCAGTTCCTCGATCTTTTGCTGCAGCTCGGCAATCGGCTGCTCGAATTCAAGATAGTTGAGATTCATCGTGCTTGCGGCGGCCCCAGCCACCAACCCCTGGATCGTTACTCGTCGTCAAAACCCCCGCCGGCCGGCGCGGAGAACCGCCGCTCGGTGACCGGGGCCACGTATTGTCGATAGCTCACTTTAACGCAGTCCTTGCCGAGCAGTTGCTCCAGCGCCAGCAGGAACTCGTCGTCGAGCCGCACGCGCCACTCGCCGGACAGCTCCAAGGTACAGCTGGCACTGCTGTTGCGGAACTGCACATGCAGGCTAGTGCCGTCCGGCATGCGGCGCGGCGTCATCAGCCGGCGCAGCGCCAGCACGTCCGTGATCGGCCGCCGCCAGTCGAGCGTAAGCCGCTGACCGTATTCGCGATAAACCTGATCCAGACTGAGAAACTCCGGGGCATACAGACGCGGTTCCGGCTCGCGCTGGTCGCGTGCCGGCGACATGCCGATCTCGGCAATCAGGAACACCAGCGTGTCGGTCTTGACGAAGGACTGGAAGCGCGCGAAGGCATCGGCGTCGATCCAGCACGAAAGGTCGGTGCCGCTGTCCTCGACCGTGACCTTGTAGCTGGCGCGAGAATTGCGCCCCTCGGCCCCGGCATCGCCCTTGAAGAAGCGCACGTCCTTGACCCAGGCGGCGAACATCAGCTTGGCGCGCGGTTGCCACTGCGGCTTGCCATCGGCGCCGACCGGCGGTGGCCCGCTGGCCGCGACAGCGCGCACCAGTTCGAGCATGCGGCCGCTGCAGACTGCTTCACTCAGTTCCCGGTAGCCATCGAGCGGGTGGCCGGACTGATAGAAGCCGAGCGTTTCCTTTTCGCGCGACAGCTTCTCGCGCAGCGACCACTCGCGCAGCTGCTCGGCCTCGATGCCGGCCGGCTCGTTGGTACGCCCGCCGCCCAGGCCGAACATGTCGTCCTGCTTGGAAGCGGCGCTTTCGGCGACCGCTTCGGCCAGCTGCAGCGCCTTGGGCAGGGTCGCGAACATCGACGCGCGGTTGAGGCCGAGCGTATCCATCGCGCCGGACATGATCAGCGCCTCGAGTACGCGCTTGTTGACCTTGCGGGTGTCGATGCGCCGGCAGAAATCGAACAGATCGCGGAACGGGCCGTTGGCCTTGCGCTCGTTGATGATGCCTTCGATGGCGCCTTCGCCAACGCCCTTGATCGCGCCCAGGCCGTAGCGCACCTGATTCTTGCCGGGCACGGTGAAACGGTAGCTGCTGTGATTGATATCCGGCGGCAACACATCCAGGCGCATGCGCCGGCACTCGTCGCGCATCGCGACGACCGAATCGGTGTGCTGCATTTCGCAGGACAACACCGCCGCCATGAACTCGGCCGGGTAATGCGCCTTCAGCCAGGCGGTGTGATAGCTGACCAGCGCGTATGCAGCCGCATGCGATTTGTTGAAACCGTAGTCGGCGAACTTCGCCATCAGGTCGAAGACCTTGCTGGCGATCTCGCCGTCGATGCCGCGACCGGTTGCGCCGGTCGTGAAGATCTCGCGCTGCTTCTCCATCTCCGCGCGAATCTTCTTGCCCATCGCGCGACGCAGCAGATCGGCACCGCCGAGCGTGTAGCCGGCCAGATGCTGCGACATCTGCATCACCTGCTCCTGGTAGACGAAGATGCCGTAGGTCGGCTGCAGCACCAGCTCCATCTCGGGATGCAGGTACTCGATCTTGCGCGGATCGCGCTTGTTGTCGCAGAAGGTCGGGATGTTATCCATCGGGCCCGGGCGATACAGCGACACCAGCGCGATGATGTCCTCGAAGCAGTCCGGCTTGAGATCGCGGCTGGCCTTCTGCATACCCGGCGATTCCATCTGGAACACCGCCGAAGAATCGCCGCTCTGGTAGACCTTGCTGTAGGTTTCCTGATCGTTGAGCGGCAAGGCCAGCATGTCGAGGTGGATGCCGTGCTCACGCTCGATCGTGTTGACCGCCTCCTGGATCACCGTCAGTGTCTTCAGGCCGAGGAAATCGAACTTGACCAGGCCGACCGCCTCGAGATCCTTCATGTCGAACTGCGTGCGCATGCCGGCACCGCCGGCTTCGCACAGCAGCGGCGTGTATTCGGTCAGCGGTTCCGGCGCGATGACGACGCCGCCCGCATGTACGCCGACGCCGCGCGTGATGCCTTCGAGCGCGAGGCCCATGTCGAGCACCGCGCGGGTGTCCTCTTCGCTGTCGTAGCGGCGCTTGAGTTCCGGCACCGTGTCCAGCGCGTCCTGCAAGGTCGCGCCCGGCGTGCCGGGCACCAGCTTGGCGATGCTGTCGCCGACGCCGTAACCGTGGCCGAGTACGCGCGCGACGTCGCGCACCACGCCGCGCGCCGCCATCGTCGCGTAGGTGATGATCTGTCCGACACGCGCACGACCGTACTTCTGCGTCACGTACTCGATGACGCGGTCGCGGTTGTCCATGCAGAAATCGATGTCGAAGTCCGGCATCGACACGCGCTCTGGATTGAGGAAGCGCTCGAACAGCAGGTTGTACGGCAGCGGGTCGAGGTCGGTGATGCGGATCGCGTAGGCAACCAGAGAACCGGCACCCGAACCGCGGCCCGGCCCGACCGGGCAGCCGTTGGCCTTCGCCCACTGGATGAAGTCCGACACGACGAGGAAATAACCGGCGAAGCCCATCTTCTCGATGACCGCCAGCTCGTAATCGAGACGCTGCCGATAAGTGTCTTCGTCGCCGGCCAGTCCGGCAGCGGCAGCCAGTTCGGCGAAACGCTCGACCAAGCCCGCGTGCGCGCGCTCGCGCAGCCAGCTGTTGGTGTCGTAGCCGTCCGGCACCGGAAAATTCGGCAGGTGATACGGCGGCGCGAACTTCAGCGTCAGCGTGCAGCGCCTGGCGATCTCGACACTGTTGGCGAGCGCTTCGGGAATGTCGCCGAACAGCGCCTGCATCTCGTCGGCCGACTTGAAGTACTGCTCCTCGCTGTAATCGCGCGGCCGCTTGTCGTCGCTGAGCACCCGGCCCTGGGCGATGCAGACGCGCGCCTCGTGTGTCTCGAATTCCTCGCGCAGCAGGAAGCGCACATCGTTCGTCGCGACCACCGGCACGCCGGCATGTCGCGACAGCGCGCACGCGGCCTGCACCCAGTCTTCGTCGCCACTGCGACCGCAGCGGGCAATTTCGAGATACAGGCGCTGCGGAAACAGCGCGCGCAGTGCACTGAGCGCATCCAGCGCGACATCGACCTGATCGGACTGGCTGGCGCGGAACACCGCGCCATCGCGGCCGGTCAGCGCAATCAGGCCTTCGGCATGCGTCGTCAGCCAGTTCCAGCTGATCAGCGGCTGGCCGCTGCCCTGCCCATCCGTGAACGCCAGCGAGATGAGGCGCGCGAGATTGCGGTAGCCCATCTCGTTCTGCACCAGCAGCGTGATCCGCTCGGGACTGTCGTTGGCGTTGCGTTCCTGCAGCCACAGATCGACCCCGATCAGCGGCTTGATGCCGACGCCCTCGGCGGCCTTGTAGAACTTGACCATCGCAAACACATTGTTGCGATCGGTCACCGCCACCGCAGGAAACTTCAGGTTGGCGGCGCGTGTCGTCAGGGTTTCACCGCTGCCACCACCTTTGCGCCGGGGCGGCTCGACGCGAACGATGCCGTCGTTGAGCGAATACTCGGTATGCACCCGCAGATGGACGAAGCCCGTCACGCGCTGAGCTCCGCACTCATGCTGAAGACGCGGGCAATCTCCGCGCAGGGCGCGAAGCTCATGCGGTGCTCGCGGCAGGGACCGAGCAGACGCAGCGCCGCGAGATGTTCAGCCGTACCATAGGCCTTGTGCTGCGCAAAACCGTAGCCCGGATACTGCGCGTCGAGCTCCAGCAGATGACGATCGCGCGCGACCTTCGCAAGAATGCTCGCGGCCATGATGGCCGGCTCCAGCGCGTCGCCGCCGACGATCGTGCGCACGCTGCAGACCAGCTTCGGTGCGCGATTGCCGTCGACCCAGGCCTCGATCGGCACCACCCGCAGGCTGGCGACCGCGCGCTGCATCGCCAGCAGACTCGCCTGCAGGATGTTGAGCTGATCGACTTCCTGGGCGCTTGCGCTGGCGATGCCCCAATCGACAGCCTCGGCCTGGATCTGCGTGAACAGCTGCTCGCGCCGCTGCGCGGTCAGCTTCTTCGAATCGTTGAGGCCCGTCGGCCAGGTCGCGCCGAGCACGACAGCGGCGGCATAGACCGGCCCCGCCAGGCAGCCGCGACCCGCTTCGTCGACACCGGCAATGCTCATGCGGCGGACTCCGGGCGGATCAGGCGGAGGATGACTTCAGCCGCACGATCGGCCGCGTTGCGGCGCAACTCCTGGCGCACCGCGCCAAACGCCGAGAGCTGGCGCTCACGCGCGGCAGCATCGTCGAACAGCTTCAGCAGTTCCGCGCCCATCGTCGCCGGCTCGGCGGCAGCCTGCAGCAGTTCAGGCACAACGGCGTCATCCGCCAGAATGTTCGGCAGACTGACGTAGCGCGTCTTCAGCAAGCCGATCTTCAGCATCAGGAATGCGGTCAGCGCCGAACCGCGATACGCAACGACCATCGGCCGGCCGAGAAGCAGACACTCCAGCGTTGCGGTGCCGGATGCGAGCAGCACCGCATCGGCGGCCTGCATCGCGAGCCGCGAATCGCCATCGATCAGCGTCCAGTCCAGCTGCGGCGCGTGCATCGCGATCGCTTCGGCAATCGCAGCGCGCAAGGCCGGCTTGGCGACTGGCGTCAGTACGCGCAGCCCCGGTTTCTGTTGCGCCAGATGCGCCGCGGTCTGCGCAAACACCGCCGCCAGATGATGGATCTCGCCGTGGCGGCTGCCCGGCATCACCGTCAGCACCTGGCCGTCTGTTGGGATGCCGAGACGTTCGCGCGCAGCGACCGCACTGAGCGAATCATCGAGTTCGTCGGCGAGCGGATGACCGATGTAGTCGGCTTGCACGGCATGCGCGCTGTACCAGCGCGGCTCGAACGGATATAGGCACAGCATGCGGTCGACGGCCTTGGCGATGCCTTTCACGCGACCGGAACGCCAGGCCCAGACCGTCGGACTGACAACGTGCGCGGTGCGAATGCCCTTTTCGCGCAGACGTCGTTCAAGGCCGAGATTGAAATCCGGCGCATCGATGCCGACAACGGCATCCGGACGGTCGGCCAGCAGACGCTGCAGCAGCTGTTTGCGAAATCGCAGCAGACGCGGCAGCACGCGCAGCACTTCGACAAAGCCCATCACCGACAATTCGTCGATCGAGGCGATGGCCTCGACACCGGCCGCGACCATGCGCGGACCGGCGACACCATAGAGCTGCGCCTGCGGCCAGCGCGCCTTGATGCTCGTCGCAATCGCGGCGCCGAGGATATCGCCGGAGATCTCGCCAGCGATCAGTGCAATGCGCGGCGACGCTGCGCTCACCGGGCCAGGGCGCGCTTGGAGGATTCGATGAAGGCCAGCATCTGCGCGATCTTGTCGGAGCCGGTCGCCACTTCGGCGAGCTTGCGCTTGACGTCCGCCATCAATTCGCCGGACACGTAGATCAGCTTGTACGCATCCTTGATCAGCTCGATCTCGTCAGGCGTGAAACCGCGGCGCTTGAGACCTTCGGCATTGATGCCGCGCGGACGTGCCGGATGGCCTTCGGCGATGACGAACGGCGGCAGATCGCGCAGGACAATCGAGCCGCCACCGGTGTACGCATGCGCGCCGATGCGGCAGAACTGATGGACCAGCGTGTAGCCGCCAAGACCCACCCAGTCTTCGATCAGCACGTGACCGGCCAGCGTCGTGCCGTTGGCGAGAATCGTGTTGTTGCCGACGATGCAGTCGTGCGCGATATGCGCCTGCGCCATGATCCAGTTGTCGTTGCCGACCTTGGTCAGGCCTTGTTCCTTGAGCGTGCCGCGCTGGATCGTCACGTACTCGCGGATCGTGTTGCGGTCGCCGATCTCGACGCGCGTCGCATCGTCCGGCTTGGCCGACTTGTCCTGGGAGATTTCGCCGAGCGAGCTGAACTGGAAGATCTTGTTGTCGCGGCCGATCGTCATCGGCCCGCGCAGCACGACATGCGGACCGACCGTCGTGCCTTCGCCGATGACAACGCCGGCATCGATGATGCTGTACGGCCCGACTTCGACGCTCGAGTGCAGCTCGGCCTTGGCGTCGACGATCGCTGTGGGATGGATCCGCGTCATCAGTCCCCCTTCACGTCACGCTCTGCGTCCTTGAGCACGCAGAGCATCTCGGCGCTGCACGCCAGCTCGCCATCGACGCTCGCCTGCGCGGAAAATTTCCACAGGTCGCGCTTCTGCTTGAGCAGTTCGACCCGGAACGTCAGACGGTCGCCGGGTACAACCGGGCGCTTGAAGCGGCATTCGTCGATGCCCGCGAAGTACAGAATGAATCCTGACTCCTTGCGCATGCCCGAACGCTGGATCGCGAGAATGCCGCAGGCCTGAGCCATCGCTTCGAGAATGATGACGCCCGGCATCGTCGGCAATCCCGGAAAATGGCCCGGGAAGAACGGCTCGTTGTAGGTCACGTTCTTGATCGCGGTGAGCACATTGCCGTCGTTCTCGATCGACAGCACACGGTCGACCAGCAGGAACGGATAGCGGTGCGGCAGCAAATCCAGGATCTGACGGATATCAAACATCGTTGGGTTCATCCTCTGCGTCGTTCGGGGCGGTGCCGCTGCCGCGCTCCAGCGTCTTGACTCTGTGTTCCAGCTTGTCGAGACGGCGAATGCGCGCCACCGTCTTGCGCCAGCTGCGCGCATCTTCCAGCGGCAGACCCGATCCGTAAACACCTTTGGCCGGGATAGAGCCGGTGACCATCGCCCTGCCGAGCAGGATGACGTCGTCGGCAATCGTGATGTGGCCGGCAATGCCGGCGGCGCCGCCGATCATACAGCGCTGGCCAATGCGGGTACTGCCGGCGATGCCGGTCATCGCCGCGATCGCCGTATGCGCGCCGATATGCACGTTGTGGGCAATCTGGATGAGATTGTCGAGCCGCACGCCGTCCTCGATGATTGTGTCGTCCATCGCACCGCGGTCGATGCAGGTATTGGCGCCGATCTCGACATCGTTGCCGATGACGACGGTGCCCAGTTGCGGAACCTCGACCCAGCCGGTCGGGCTCGGCGCGTTGCCGAAGCCGCGCCCGCCGACGACGGCGCCGGGCTGGATCGCGCAGCGATCGCCGATACGCACGCGTGGTCCGACATAGACATTGGCGGCAAGGCGGCAAGCCGAACCGAGCTGAGCGTTGCGACCGATCACGCAGTTCGGGCCGATCGTCGATCCGGCACCGATCGTGGCGCCCGATTCGACGACCGCACCTGCGGCGATCCGGCAACCCTCGCCGATCCGCGCATCGGCGGCCACCGTGGCGCAGGCGTCGATACCCGCAACGAATTCACGATCCGGGTCGAACAACTGCGCGATGCGCGCATACGCCAGATACGGATCCTTGGCGATCAGACCCGGTACCCGCAGGGCCTCGCGATCCCGCGCCGCGACGATGACCGCGCTGGCCTGGGTCGTCGCCAGCTGCTCGCGCAGTTTGGGATTCGACAGGAAGGCCAGCGCCCCTGCCCGGCCGGGACTCAGCGCGCAAACGCCGTTGACGGCGGTCTGCCCCGCTCCGACCAGCTCAAGGTCGAAACGCTGCGCAAGTTCTTGCAGTGAATACGGTTTCATAGCGGCAGAAAAGATGCATCCACGAAAAAGGCCGGGTCAGCATAGCCAATCCCGGCCCTTGCAGCTTGTGCGGCGAAGCGCGCGCTAGCGGCTGACTTACTTGCCGCCGGCCTGCAGGCGCTTGAGCACGGCATCGGTGATGTCGAGGCTCGGGTCGGCATAGACCGGATTCTCGACAACCAAGCCAACGCCCTGTTCCTTGGCAACCTTCTCGATGACGCCCTTGATCTGCGTCATCAGGTCGGCGAACAGCTGGCGTTCGCGGGTCTGGCGCTCGTCCTGGAACTGGCGGCCCTTGTATTCGAAGTCGATCTTGCGCGTGTTGAGATCCTTCTCCTTCTTCGCGCGGTCGCCGGCGCTGAGCAGCTCGGATTCCTTCTGGAAGTTCTTGATGTCTTCCGCGAGCTTCTTGGCTTCGGCTTCGAGGTCGTTGGCGCGGCGCTCGAACTCGGCCTTCATCTTGTCCTGGCCGGACTTGAACTGCGGCGACTGCTGGACCAGCTCGTTGGAACGGATCGACGCCAGCTTGACCTCAGCAGCCGTGGCCGGCGCGGCGGCGAGCATCGAAACAGCCACTGCGGCAGCGGCGAAAACTGTTTTGACCATCTTCATCGTCTCTCTCACTTGTGTGTTTGCTACAAAATTGGGGGGCCGGCCTTAGAAGCCGGAGCCGAATGTAATCTGGAAGCGGTCGGTTTCGTCACCCGGCTGCGTGGCAGTGGCTCCGCGCTCATTGAGCGGGAACGCATAGCTCATTTCAAGCAGGCCGAGGAACGGCGTGAACCAAGAGAACCCGATACCGGCGGACTGGCGCAACTCGTTGGTTTCAAACTGATCAGCCTCGGCGAATACGTTGCCGATGTCGAAGAACGCCGCAAGACGCGTCGACTTGCCGTCGCTTTCGATCGGCAGCGGAATGATCAGCTCGGCCTGGCCGGTGGTGCGCAGCTTGCCGCCCAGCGGATTGTCGTAAGGCGTGTCGAGCGGACCAAGCGAACCGTCGCGATAGCCGCGCACCGTGCGCGGACCGCCGGCGAAGAAGAACTCGTACGGCGGCACATCCTTGTTCGAACCGTAGCCGTCGACATAACCCACCGAGGCGTTGAGCTCGAAGGTGAAGCCGAACGGCAACGGCACATAACCCTGGCCGCGATAGCTGAGGTTGAAATACTCGATGTCGCTGGCACCCGGCAGACCGAGATCGGCGCTGAACGAGTGCAAGGCACCGCGCGTCGCAAAGAACGTGCGGTTGCGCGAGTCGTAGCTCAAGCCGGTGCGGAACTGGTAGTTCGTGAAGCGTGTGCCGTTGCGCACGACGAAACGCAGGACTTCGTCCGACGTCGTGCCCGGGAACGTCTCGATCGACACGTCCTCGAAGCCCAGACCGGCGCGCAGCGAGATGAACTCCGACAGCGGAATGCCGTACGTCAAGTTCGCGCCGAGGATGTTCGAGTTGAAGCCCGACGAGTAGCGGATCACCGACTCCGACTCGCGGTAGAACACCGAGATCGCCTGGCTGATGCCGTCTTCTGTGAAGTAAGGATCGGTCCAGCTCAGATTGATGCTGCGCGAAATCGTGTTGTTCTGCACCGACGCGTCGATGCGGTTGCCGGTGCCGAGGAAATTCGTGTGCGTGACCTGGCCGGTGACGAGGAAGCCCTGCGCGCCCGAGTAACCGACGCCGAACTGCACCGAACCCGGCGGACGTTCCTTGACGCGGAAGCGGATGTCGACGAGATCGTCGGAGCCGGCGACCGGCTGGGTCTCCACTTCGGCTTCTTCGATGAACGGCAGGCGCGCCAGGCGCACGCGTGAACGCTCGACCGCCGACTTCGAGAACGGCGACGCTTCCAGCTGACGCATTTCGCGGCGCAGGGTTTCGTCGTTGGTGCCGGTGTTACCGGTGAACGTGATCTGCCGGACGTAGGCGCGCTTGCCCGGTTCGATGAAGTAATTGATGCTGACTTTCTTGCCTGCCTCATCCACTTCCGGAATCGGCGTGACCTTGGCGAACGCGTAACCAATGTCCGACAGCGCCGCTTCGATGCGGTCCGACGACTCGGTCGCTTCCTTGCGCGAGAAGGTGTCGCCAGCCTTGGTGCTGGTCAGGATGCTGAGGAAGTTGTCGTTGAGGATGGTCTCGCCGGAGAAGCGGCGTTCCTTGACCGTGTAGATGTCGCCTTCCTCGACATTGACGGTGACGTAGATCGCTTCCTTCTCGGGCGTCAGCGCAACCTGCACCGACCGCACGTTGAATTTCAGATAGCCGCGATCCTGGTAGTAGGACTGCAGCTTTTCCAGATCGCCGACCAGCTTCTGCTTGGAATAGCGGTCGGAACGCTGGAACGGCACCCAGTCGGTCGCCTTGAGCTCGAACTGGTCGAGCAGCGTCTCGTCGTCGAACACCGAGTTGCCGAGGATGTTGACGTCGCGGATCGTCGTCACCTTGCCCTCGGTGACATCGATCTTGAGGCTGACGCGGTTGTTCGGCTCTTCGGTCAGCTTCGAGTCGATCGCGACGTCGTAGTAACCGTTGGAGTAGTACTGACGGCGCAGTTCCTGCTCGACCTGATCGAGCAGATCGCGGCGGAACAGTTCGCCTTCCGACAGGCCGAGATCCTTCAGCGATTTATCGAGCTCGTCGCCGCCGACCTTGTCGTTGCCGTCGATCTCGAAGGTCGAGATGGCCGGGCGTTCCTGCACGCGGATCAGCAGCGTGTTGCCGTCGCGCTCAAGCTGGACGTCCTGGAACAGGCCGGACCCATACAGCGAGCGGATCGCCTGGCGCGAGGTTGCCGAGTTCAGCTCATCCCCGACCGCCAGCGGCAGATAGGTCAGCACCGTGCCGATTTCGAGACGCTGCAGGCCTTCGGCCTTGATGTCCTTGATGGCGAACGGCTCGAAAGCCTGGGCTTGGGCCGTCAGGGCGAAAGCAGCGACCGCGCAGGCAATGGCGGTCTTGGGATACTTGAATGTGGTCACCGGCGGCGATTTCTTAACGTTGATCTGATCCACAGGCGCTTAATTCAGCAGGCGCACGATGTCGTTGTAGAACGCAAGCCCCATCAGCAGTGCGAGCAAAGTCAGACCTAACCGCTGACCTGCGAGCTGCGCACTTTCTGAAACCGGCGAACCCTTGAGCGCTTCGAGCGCATAAAACAGCAGGTGACCGCCATCAAGAACCGGGACCGGCAGCAAATTCAGCACGCCGAGGCTCACACTGACGATCGCCATGAAACTCAAAAACGAAACCACCCCGACCTGCGCGGAGTATCCCGCCACCTGCGCGATCTGGATCGGGCCGCTGACGTTCTTGACCGACACCTCGCCAGTCAACATCCGGCCCAGCATCCGCAGTGTCATCGATGACATCCGCCACGTCTGCACTACGGCGGCCGGAAACGCCTGCAGGACTCCCAGGCGGCTCACGGCGCGCAAATCCTGCCACAAGTCCCCCGGGTTCGCCACGGCGGCGCCGAAGCGGCCGACACTCTGCTCGCCTTCGCCGACACGGCCGATGACGACACTCAGGTTAATAACCGATTCGCCGCGGCGCACTTCGACCTCGGCCACCTCACCCGGGTGTGCGCGCAGCCAGCGCGCCCAGCCCTGCCAGGACTCGATCGCCTCGCCATCATGGGCGAGCAGCATGTCGCCGACCTTGAAACCGGCCTGATCGGCGGCCTCGCCGGGAACGATTTCCGACAGGACCGCCGGCAGCGCCGGCTCGAACGGCGACAGGCCGATGTCGTCGAACAGGAATTCGGGATCGACGCGGACCGTCGACAGGTCCAGCGCGCCGCCGCGCTCGGTGCCGTCGGTCTCGCGCCAGCGCAGGTCGATCAGGCCGCGATCCAGCGCCCGGTCGATCAGCTGGGTGCGCAGATCGGTCCAGGTTGCGACCGCATGGCCATCGACCTCGGTGATCTCGATGCCGGCGTTCAGGCCCAGCTTGCCGGCGACGCTGGCGACCGGCGGTTGCGCGATCAGCGGCCGGATGCCCTCGACGCCAATGACATAGACCGCCCAGTACAGCGCAATCGCCAGCCCGAAATTGAACAGCGGGCCGGCCGCGACAATCGCGATGCGGCGCCAGACGCTGGCATTGTTGAACGCCAGATGGCGCTCGTTCGCAGGCACCTCGCCTTCGCGCTCGTCGAGCATCTTGACGTAGCCGCCAAGCGGGATCGCCGCGACGACCCATTCGACGCCTTCGCGGTCGCGCCGCGTCCACAGCGGGTTGCCGAAGCCGATCGAGAAACGCAGCACCTTGACGCCGCAGCGGCGCGCCACCCAGTAGTGGCCAAACTCGTGAAAGGCGACCAGCAGGCTGATCGCGACGACGAAGCCGGCGACGGACCACAGCAGGTCAAGCATGGATCAGTGCTCCCGCCGTGCGCCGTGCCCAGGCGTCGACAGCCAGAATCGCGGCGAGGTCTGCACCCTCCGCCAGCGATTCGCGTCCTGCCACGTCCAGCACTCGTTCAATCAATTCAGCAATCCCCGTATACGGCAAACGATCGCCCAGAAACGCTTCGACAGCCACTTCATTCGCCGCGTTCAATACATTCGGCGCATTGCCTCCGACCCGCAGCGCCTCGCGCGCCAGGCGCAGGCAGGGGAAACGCTGCAGGTCCGGCGCCTCGAAACGCAGGCGACCCAACGCGGCAAGATTCAGGCCAGCCACCCCGGAACTCCAGCGCTCCGGCCAGGCCAGCGCATGCGCGATCGGCACCCGCATATCCGATGCCCCCAGCTGGGCGAGCATCGAGCCGTCGGTGTATTCCACGATCGAGTGGATCACGCTTTCTGGATGGATGACGACCTCAAGCTGCGACTCGGGCACTGCATAGAGTACGCAGGCCTCGATCAGTTCCAGACCCTTGTTCATCATCGTCGCCGAATCGACCGAGATCTTCGGCCCCATGACCCAGTTCGGGTGGGCAACCGCCTGCGCCGGCGTCACTGCGGCCAGCTGCTCCAGCGGCGTCTCGCGGAACGGCCCGCCGGACGCGGTCAGGATCAGCTTGTGAACACCCTTAGGGGCGGCTCCGCAGCGGCTGCCGGGCGGCAGGCACTGGAAGATCGCGTTGTGCTCGGAATCGATCGGCAGCAAGGTCGCACCGTGCTTCGCGGCCTCGGCCATCAGCAGCGCGCCGGCCATCACCAGCGGCTCCTTGTTGGCGATCAGCACGCGTTTGCCGGCGCGCACCGCCGCCAGCGTCGGCAGCAGGCCGACCGCACCGACGATGGCCGACATCACCTGATCCGCCTCCGGCAGCGCCGCCAGCGTTGCCGCGGCATCCGCGCCGGCCAGCACTTCGGTCGCAATGCCGGCGGCGGTCAGCTGGCCGCGCAGGGTTGCGGCAGCCGTCTCGTCGGCCAGCGCGGCATAGGCGGGCCTGAATTCACTGCACTGGGCGAACAGGCCGTCGACATCGCGCTGCGCGCTCAGCGCCAGAACCTGCAGGCGGTCCGGATTGCAGCGGACCACATCGAGGGTGTTGCGCCCGATCGTTCCGGTTGCGCCGAGGACGACGAGCCTTTGCATCAGATTTTGAGCAGCCCCAGTCCCAGCGCCATGACCGGCGCCGCCGCGAGGACGCTGTCGAGGCGGTCGAGCATGCCGCCGTGACCCGGCAGGATCGCGCCGCTGTCCTTGACGCCGGCGTGGCGCTTGAACATCGACTCGGCCAAGTCGCCGACGATGCTCGCCGCCGCGGCCAGCATGGACAGCGCCAGCAGGCTGAGAATCTGCGCCATGCCCTGCAGCTTGAAGACGAACATGCCCGCCGTCAGCGCCCAGGCGCCGCACAGCAGCAGGCCGCCGATCGCACCTTCAATCGTCTTGCCCGGCGAGATCGCCGGCGCCAGCTTGTGCTTGCCCAGATTGCGGCCGGCCAGGAACGCGCCGGTATCGGCGGCAAACACCAGGAACAGCACGTACAGCAGCCGCAGCGCGCCGTCGGCATGGCCGTGAATCTGCGCCAGCGCGAGCATTGTCGAAACGATCAGCAACCAGCCGAGCAGCGCCATGCCCAGCGCCGGCGGCGGGTGACGCTGCAGGTTGCCGGGGAAGCCGCGAAAGATCGCCGGCGCCAGCAGCCACCACAGACAGGCCGCGCCGAGCAGCCACGGCAGCCAGGCGGCGCGCTCGGGCAGGAACCAGATCAGCGCCATCAGACCGGCGGTCAATGCCGCATAAAGGCCGCGCAAACCGGACGACAGCAGCGCATTGCCGTGGCGGATCAGGCCGGACCACTCCCAGGCGACGATGGCAGCAATCGCGGTGAACGCGGCATAGATGCCCAGCGGCGGCGCGTACCAGACCAGCGCCAGCAGCAGCGGCAGCAGCACCAGGGCGGTCAGGACGCGCTGAACAAGCACTATGCGGACTCCGGCACGCGGCCATAGCGACGCTCGCGCCCGGCGAACCAGCGCAATGCATCGGCCAGTGCGGCGTCGTCGAAATCGGGCCACAGGATGGGCGAGAAATACAGCTCGGTGTATGCCAGCTGCCACAGCAGGAAATTGCTGATGCGGCTTTCGCCGCCGGTGCGGATCAGCAGATCCGGATCCGGCAGATCGTGGGTATCCAGCGCGCCGTTGATGCTGTCGGCATCGATCGACAGGCCTGCGGCCGCGAGCCGGCGCGCCGCCTGCACCAGATCCCACTGCCCGCCGTAGCCCACCGCAATGACCAGCGTCAGCCGCGTGTTGTCCCGCGTCAACGCCTCGGCGCGCGCCATTTCCGCGCGCAGCTCGGGCGCGAAGTCGGAATGGTCGCCGATGAACCGCAAGCGCACCCCATTGCGATGCAACGTCGAAATCTCGCGGCCCAGCGTCGTGATGAACAGCTGCATCAGCAGCCGCACTTCGAGCTCCGGGCGTTTCCAGTTTTCCTGCGAGAACGCAAACAGCGTGACGACTTCGACGCCGGCATTGCCGACGGCGCGGATGATCTTGCGCGCGGCGCGCAAACCGGCGCGATGGCCGGCGGAGCGCGCCTTGCCCTGGCGCTGCGCCCAGCGGCCGTTGCCATCCATGATGATGGCAACGTGGCGCGGCACGTTGGTGTCGCGCGGTGAGGGCGGTTGCTGGGTCATTGGAATGGCGCTGCTTAAAGCTGCAGCAGATCCTTTTCCTTCGCGGCGGCGACCTTATCGACCTCGGCGACGAACTGATCGGTCAGCTTCTGGATCTCGGCTTCGCCGCGCTTGACGTCGTCGGCGCTGATCGTCTTGGCCTTCTCCAGGTCCTTGACCGCCTGATTGGCATCGCGACGCACATTGCGGATCGCCACCTTGGCGGTCTCGGCCTCGTTGCGCACGACCTTGCCCAGATCGCGGCGGCGCTCTTCGGTGAGCGGCGGGATGATAATGCGGATCACCGGGCCGTTGGTGTTCGGCGTCAGGCCGAGGTCCGAGATCATGATCGCCTTCTCGATCGGACCGACCATGCCCTTGTCCCAAGGCGTGATCGAGATCGTACGGGCGTCTTCGACGGTCACCTGCGCCGCCTGCGACAGCGGCACTTCGGAACCGTAGTAATCGACCTTGACGTGATCGAGCAGCGAGGCGTTGGCGCGGCCGGTGCGCAGCTTCATCAGCTCGGACTTGAGCGTCTCCACGCTCTTCTGCATGCGCTTGCTGGCGTCGTTCTTGATGTCGTTAAGCATTTCGAGTTTTCTCCGGGTGCGAAGCTGGCAAAGGGTCGCGCGATCAGACGTGGACGCGGGTGCCGATGCTGGCATCGCCATTGATGATTGCATGCAGCGCACCGGGGCGCTCCATGTCGTAGACGCGCAGCTGCATGCCGTGGTCGCGGCACAGCACCATGGCGGTCTGGTCCATGACGCCGAGTCGCTTCGACAGCGCCTCGTCGTAAGTCAGTTCGTCGTAGCGGCGTGCGGTCGGATCCTTCTTCGGATCGGCGGTGTAGACGCCGTCAACCTTGGTCGCCTTGAGCAGCAGGTCGGCGTTGATCTCGACGGCGCGCAGCGCGGCGGCCGAGTCGGTTGTGAAGAACGGATTGCCGGTGCCGGCCGAGAAGATCACGACGCGGCCCTTCTCGAGGTGGCGCACGGCCTTGCGGCGGATGTAGTCCTCGCAGACCTGATTGATGCGCAGCGCCGACTGCACGCGGACCGGGATGCCGATGCGCTCGATGGCATCCTGCAGCGCCAGACCGTTGATCACGGTCGCCAGCATGCCCATGTGGTCGCCGGTGATGCGGTCCATGCCGGAACGGGCCAGACCTTCGCCGCGGAAGATGTTGCCGCCGCCGACCACCAGCGCAACCTGCACGCCCTGATCGACGATGCCCTTGACCTCATTGGCCAGGAAGCTCATGACCTCGGGGGCGATGCCGAAATTGAGCGGGCCCATCAATGCTTCGCCGGAGAGTTTGAGCAGGATTCTCTGGTAAGCAGGTTTGGCGCTCATGGTCGCTCTGGCTCGTCAATGTGGGTTACTGGACCGGCCTGACGCCTGTGCAAACCAGCTGGCGTTTCGACCTTCACCTAAAAGAAGGCCCCGTTGTCCGGGGCCCTCAGCAACATACCGCTAAATGGTAACGCGATTCAGACCTTGATGCCTGCCTGCGCCATCACTTCCGCAGCAAAATCGACCTTCGCGCGCTCGATGCCCTCGCCGACGCCGAAGCGAACGAACTGGGCCACCTTGGCGCCTTTCTCCTTGAGCATCTGCTCGACGTTCTGGTCAGGATTCTTGACGAACGGCTGGCCCAGCAGCGTGTTCTCGGAGATGAACTTGGCGACCTTGCCGTCGATCATCTTGGCGAGAATCTCGGCCGGCTTGGCCTTGAAGCCGCCGCCGAGCTTCTTCTTGATCGTCGCGTACTCGTCGTCCCAGGTCTTCTTGTCGTCGGCGGACAGGCCATCGTAGGTGCCGTTCTGCTTCTCGGCATCCATTTCCTTGAGAAAACCGGCCAGCTTCTCGGACTCGGCCTTGGCGTCGGCCTGTTCCTGCGCCACCGTGGCCTCGATGATGCGACGCTCGTCGGCGATCGCCTCCGGCGAGAATTCGGCGGCGCTGAGGAAGCGCGGGCTCATCGCGGCGATGTGCATCGCCACGTCCTTGCCCGTCACCTCGTCGCCGGCTTCCAGCGCAACGATCACGCCGATCTTGTCGCCCTGGTGCATGTAGGTGACGATCGGGCCAGCGGCCTTCGGCACCACCAGGAAGCGACGGATCGTCATGTTCTCGCCAAGGCGGGCGACCATCCCGCGACGGGTTTCGTCGAGGGTCTCGGCGCCATCCTTGATGTTGGCGAGCGCGTCGATGTCGGCCGGCTTGTGGGCCAGCGCTGCAGCGGCGGCACGCTTCGCCAGATCGCGGAACTCATCGCCCTTGGCGACGAAGTCGGTTTCGCTGTTCAGCTCGGCGACGGCGACAGCCTGCGGACCGACGGCGAAGGCGAGCACGCCTTCGGCCGCGGTACGGCCAGCCTTCTTGTCGGCCTTGGCGGCACCGTCCATGCGCAGCTTTTCAGCGGCCTGGTCGAGATTGCCGTCGGTGGCCTCAAGCGCCTTCTTGCAGTCGCCCATACCGGCACCGGTACGGTCGCGCAGCTCCTTGACGAGGGCGGCGGTGATCTGCGCCATCAATTACTCCTTGGTCTGTTCAGCGGCGCCACGGCCGCCGCGGGAAGGCTTGCCGCCATCACGACCACCGTCGCGGCGCGGGCCAGCCGGACGCGGACGGCGCGGCGCAGCGCGCTCTTCGGTTTCCTCGACGAATTCCTCGGCGCGACCGGTGGTGTTGGTGCCACGGCCTTCGATGATGGAATCGGCGATGCACTGGGCATACACGCGGATCGCACGGGTGGCGTCGTCGTTGCCGGGGATCACGTAGTCGACCTGCGCCGGGTCGTTGTTGGTATCGACGACGGCGATGACCGGGATACCGAGCTTGCGGGCTTCGGCAATCGCGTTCTTCTCATAGCCGGTGTCGACGACGAACAGGCAGTCCGGCAGGCTCGGCATCTGCTTGATGCCGCCCAGCGACTTGCGCAGCTTCTCGATTTCGCGCGAGAAGTTCAGCTGTTCCTTCTTGGTCAGGCGGTTGATCGAACCGTCTTCCAGCTGCTTTTCCATCTCGATCAGGCGCTTGATCGAACCCTTGACCGTCTTGAAGTTGGTCAGGGTGCCGCCCAGCCAGCGCTGGTTGACGAAGGGCATGCCCGAACGCTTGGCTTCTTCTTCGACGGCATCGCGCGCAGCGCGCTTGGTGCCGACGAACAGCACGCGGCCGCCGCTGGCAGCGATCTTGCCGGCGAAGGAACAGGCGTCCTTCAGCAGCGGCAGGGTCTGCTCGAGATTGATGATGTGGATACGGTTACGATCGCCGAAGATGTATTCATTCATCTTCGGGTTCCAGTAGCGGGTGCGGTGTCCGAAATGGACGCCGGCTTCCAGCAACTGGCGCATAGTGACATTCGCCATGTTCAACTCCTTGGGTTTAGCTAACCGCGCCCTTGTGAGGATTCACCCAAGGGGGCGCGGATGGATTTTCAAAGGCTGGGCGATTGCCCGAATTGCCTTTGAAGGGCGCGCTTTATACCATAGCGACCCTTTGAAAACAATGAGATCAGGCGTTCCGACGCCTCACGAATGACCGTCACGATCAAAACCACTGAGCAGCAGCAGAAGATGCGCGAAGCCGGCGCTGCCGCGGCCGAGGTATTGGTCATGATCGAGCCGTATGTGAAGGCCGGCGTCAGTACCGAGGAGATCAACCGGATCTGCCACGAGTACATCGTCAATACCCAGGGCAACGTCCCCGCCCCGCTGGGTTACGGCGCGGCACCGGGCCGGGCGGCATTCCCGAAATCCGTCTGCACCTCGGTCAACCACGTGGTCTGCCACGGGATTCCGGGCGCCAAGGTTCTGAAGAAAGGCGACATCGTCAATATCGATGTCACGGTCATCAAGAACGGCTTCCACGGCGATACCAGCCGGATGTTCTATATCGGCGAGCCGAGCATCCTCGCCCGGCGCCTGTGCGAAACGACGCATGAGGCGATGATCGCCGGCATCAAGAAAGTCGCACCGGGCGTCCGCCTGGGCGATATTGGCCATGTGATTCAACAACATGCAGAACAGCGCGGCTTTTCGATCGTGCGCGAATACTGCGGTCACGGCATCGGCGAGATCTTCCACGAAGACCCGCAGGTCGTACATTACGGCCGCCCTGGCACGGGATTTGAATTGCAGGCCGGCATGACGTTCACGATCGAACCGATGGTCAATGCCGGCCGCGCCGAGGTGAAGTTGCTGCCGGACGCCTGGACCGTCGTCACCAAGGACCATTCGCTGTCCGCGCAGTTCGAGCACACCGTGCTGGTCACCCCGACCGGCTATGAAGTGCTGACCCTGCGCAACGGCGAGATGTAGCCCTACCCTGCACGCCCCGGCACTGGCGCCGTTCGCGCAGTTCCGCCCTGAAATCACGCGGTACTCTTATCAATCACCAATGGGCGCTGAAATCGACCTCGCTGAAGAAGAAGCGGCAGCCATCTTCAGCTCACCGCGCATCCGTTCGCACCTGGCGCAGGGCGGCTATTCGATCGCCGCATTCCGCGACACGCTGATCTGGGGCCGCGAACGGCTCTACAGCCTGTTCCACGACGGCGTGCCCGCCGACTCGCTGGTCCATGCGCGTGCTCATCTGGTCGACGAAGTGCTGCGCGCGGCCTGGCAGAAATTCCTGCCGCCGGGCACGACCGGCCTGACCCTGGCCGCCGTCGGCGGCTACGGCCGCGGCGAACTGCTGCCGCATTCGGACATCGACATCCTCGTCCTGCACAGTGGCGACGCGCTTGAACACCACCGCAAGGCGCTCGAAGCCCTGACGGCGTTCAGCTGGGACATCGGCCTGGAAGTCGGCCAGAGCGCGCGCACCGTCGAGGACTGCGTCGCCGAGGGCGGCAAGGACATCACCGTCATCACCAACCTGCTCGAGGCACGCCTGCTGATCGGCGACGAACAGCTGTTCCACGATATGCAGGCCGCACTCACGCCGGACAAGATCTGGCCGGTGCGCAGCTTCTTCGCCGCCAAGAAGAAGGAGCAGGCCGACCGTCATCGCAAGTACGACGACACCGGCTACAAGCTCGAGCCCAACGTCAAGGAAAGCCCGGGCGGCCTGCGCGACATCCACACGATCGCCTGGGTCACCAAGCGCCACTTCGGCGCGCAGACGCTGAGCGAGCTGCGCGAACGCGGCTTCCTGACCAAGCAGGAATGCGACGAGCTGTTCGCCGGCCAGGATTTCCTCTGGCGCGTGCGCTTTGCGCTGCACATGATCAGCGGCCGCCGCGAAGACCGCCTGCTGTTCGACAGCCAGATCAAGGTCGCGGAACTGTTTGGCTACGTCGACACCGATGCCAATCGCGCGGTCGAGCAGTTCATGCAGCTGTACTACCGCACGATCAAATCGCTGTCCTGCCTCAACGACATGCTGCTGCAGCTGTTCGAGGAAGCGATCCTGTTCCCCGACGCCGGCGAGCCGGAAGAGCTGAACGCGCGCTTCCAGATCCGCCACGGTTACCTCGAGGCGCGCGACGACGAGGTCTTCAAGCGCCATCCCTGGGCACTGCTCGAAGTCTTCCTGCTGATGCAGCAGAACCCGCGCACCGAGGGCATTCGCGCACAGACGCTGCGCATGATCCTGCGCGACGGCCGCCTGATGAACGAGGAAGCGCGCAACTCGGTCAAGGCGCGTGCGCTGTTCATGGAAATCTTCCGCGAAGGCCGCGGCCTGACGCGCAACCTGCGGCGCATGAACCGCTACGGCGTACTGGGTCACTACCTGCCGGCCTTCGGCAACATCGTCGGCCTGATGCAGTACGACCTGTTCCACACGCTGACCGTCGACGAGCACATCCTCTACGTGCTGCGCAATGCGCGACGATTCGCGATGACGCGCTTCCGCGACGAGCTGCCGTACTGCAATGAAGTCATGCGGCGCCTGACCAAGCCTGAGCTGCTGTACCTCGGCGCGCTGTGGCACGACATGGCCAAGGGCCGCGGCGGCGATCACTCCGAATTGGGCGCGAAGGAAGCCGAGCAGTTCTGCCTCGATCACGGCCTGTCGCATGCCGACGCCGCGCTGGTGGCATGGCTCGTCAGCAATCACCTGCTGATGTCGCTCACCGCGCAGAAGCAGGACATCACCGACAGCCGCGTCGTCGCCGACTTTGCGGCCAAGGTCGGCACCCGCCTGCGTCTCGATTACCTGTTCCTGCTGACCTGCGCCGATATCCGCGGCACCAATCCTGCCTTGTGGAATTCCTGGCGCGAGTCCCTGCTCAAGGATCTGTACCGCCAGACCTCGCGCATGCTCGAAGGCGATGTCGACCAGTCCACGCTCGAACAGGAGCGCGCCAGCGAATCGCGCGCCAAGGCGTTGGAGCTGCTGAAGGAGCGCAAGATCGATCCGGCACTCGCCGAGGCCGCGTGGAAGCGCTTCGACGCCGACTACTTCCTGCGCCACACGCCGGCCGAGCTGGCGTGGCAGATGCCGGCAATTGCCGGCGCGACCGAAGCGCAGCTGCCGCTGGTGATGGTCGACGCCGTCGACGGCCGCGGCACGACCGTGTTCGTCTACACGCGTGATCGCGACCACCTGTTCGGCCTGACCACCGGCGTGCTCGCGCGCCTGGGGCTGAACATTCTCGACGCGCGCCTGCATACGACCGACGACGGCTTCGTGCTCGATTCCTACATCGTGCTCGAAAACGACAACACGCCGATCAACTCGGCGATGCGCACCGAAGAGATCAGCACGGCACTGCGCAAGGTACTCAGCGATCCGGAAGTCTCGACCGTCGACGTCAACCGCCGCATGCCGCAGCGCCTGCGTCACTTCGATACGCCGACGCAGGTCTACTTCAGCCAGGACCAGGGACGCAGCCGCACCGTGCTCGAACTCGTCACCGCCGACCAGCCGGGTCTGCTGTCGCTGATCGGCCGCGTATTCCAGAAGCGCGGCATCCTGCTCAATGCCGCGAAGATCGCGACGATCGGCGAGCGCGCCGAGGACGTGTTCTACGTAACCGACCGCATGCACCGGCCGATCAGCGAGGAACGCGTTCTCGACGACCTGCGCGAGGTGCTGATCCGCACGCTCGACCGCAACGAATCGGCGCAGACCTGATCGCGCAACATCCGAACATCGACAACATACCTACAACAGACATGACTCAAGAAATTCAGCAGCGCATCGAAGCCGCCTGGGAAAACCGCGACAGCATCAACAAGTCCGACCTGCAGCTGCAGCAGGACGTGACCGCCGCCATCCAGTTGCTCGACGAAGGCAAGGCGCGTGTTGCCGAGCCGACCGCGAACGGCTGGCAGGTCAACCAGTGGCTGAAAAAAGCCGTGCTGCTGTACTTCCGCCTGCATGACAACGTACCAGTCGACATGGGTGGCCTGCTCGGCTATGACAAGGTGCCGCTGAAGTTCGCCAACTGGTCGGCTCACGAATTCGCTGCGCAAGGCGCGCGCGTCGTGCCGCCGGCCGCAGTGCGCAAGGGTGCCTACATCGCCCCCGGCGCGATCCTGATGCCGAGCTACGTCAACATCGGCGCCTACGTCGGCGCCGGCACGATGGTCGACACCTGGGCGACGGTCGGCTCCTGCGCGCAGATCGGTGCGAACTGCCATCTGTCCGGCGGCGTGGGCATCGGCGGCGTGCTTGAACCGCTGCAGGCTTCGCCGACGATCATTGAAGACGACTGCTTCATCGGTGCGCGGTCAGAGGTCGTCGAAGGCGTCGTCGTCGAGAAAGGCAGCGTGATCTCGATGGGCGTGTTCATCGGCCAGTCGACGCCGATCTACGACCGCGAGAACGACCGCATCCTCTACGGCCGCGTGCCGGCCGGCAGCGTCGTCGTTGCCGGCAGCCTGCCGAAGAACGAGCGCTATAGCCTGAACTGCGCGGTCATCGTCAAGACGGTCAACGAGCAGACGCGCAAGAAGGTCGGCATCAACGCCTTGCTGCGCGATCTTTGATGAGCAACGACGTCCTTGAGCTGACGCAGGCGCTGATCGCCCGGCCGTCGCTGACGCCGGACGATGCCGGTTGCTGCGAGCTGATTGCCCAGCGCCTGCAGGCCCGCGGCTTCGCGATCGAATACATCAACGCCGGCGGCGTCACCAACCTGTGGGCGACGCTCGGCAGCGGTGCTCCGCTGACGATCCTCGCGGGCCATACCGATGTCGTGCCGACCGGCCCCTTGAACGAATGGCTGACCCCGCCGTTCACGCCGACGATCCGCGACGGCCTGCTGTACGGCCGCGGTGCCGCCGACATGAAATCCGGCCTTGCCGCGATGATCTGCGCCGCCGAACGTCTCGTCGCCCAGCGACAGATCAAAGGCACCCTCGCCTTCCTGATCACCAGCGACGAGGAAGGCAGTGCGCGCCACGGCACGCGGCATGTCGTCGATGTGCTGCGCGCGCGCGGGCTCAAGCCAGACTTTGCGATTGTGGGCGAGGCGACGGCTTCCGTCGCACTCGGCGATCGCGTGACGATCGGCCGCCGCGGCTCGCTGGGCTGCAATCTGAAGATCATCGGCAAGCAGGGCCACGTTGCCTATCCGGAAAAGGCGCTGAATCCGGTGCACAGCGCCGCAACGGCGATCGCCGAACTGGTGTCGACGACCTGGGACGCCGGCAATGCGCACTTCCCGCCGACGTCGTTCCAGATCTCCAACTTCCACGCCGGCACCGGTGCGAACAACGTCATCCCGGGCCATGCGGAACTGATCTTCAATTTCCGCTACTCGACCGAGTCGAACGCCGAAGGACTCAAAGGCCGGGTCAGCGACATCCTCGACCGTCACGGCGTCGTCTACGAAGCGGACTGGTGGCACAGCGGCGAGCCGTTCCTGACGCTGCCCGGCGCACTGATCGATGCGGCGCTTGCATCGACGCAGGCCGTCACCGGTAATACGCCGGTGCTGTTCACTGGCGGCGGCACCTCGGACGGTCGCTTCATCGCGCCCTGGGGCGCGCAGGTCATCGAAGTGGGCCCGATCAACGACAGCATCCACAAGCTCAACGAGCACGTATTGGTCAGCGATCTGCCGCGTCTGTCGGCAATCTACGAAGGCATCCTCGACCGTCTGCTGTAAGCGATTCCAGGCCGTGATTACCGCACCCGACTTCAAGCCCGCCCGACTGATCCGCCATCCGCAGATCCAGTCGATCCTCGCGAGCAAGAGTCCGCAGCGCAAGCGTTGGCTCAAGGCCGGCAGCACGATGGAAGCCGCCGCGCAGTTTCACGAACTCGACGCCGGCGACGGCGTGCGCCTGACCGGTTATCTGTCACGCCAGGCGGAGCGGCCGCGCGGGCTGGCCGTGCTGATCCACGGCTGGGAAGGTCATCACAACTCGACCTACCTGTATTCGATGGCCTGCGCGCTGTTCGGCGTCGGCTACTCGGTGTTCCGCCTCAACCTGCGCGATCACGGCGGCAGCCATCACCTGAACCGCGAAGTGTTCCACTCCGCGCGCATCGATGAGGTCATCGGAGCGATCCGTGCCGTGCAGCAGCTGGAGCCGGCGCAGCCATTGTTCGTCATCGGCTTCTCGCTCGGCGGCAACTTCTCATTGCGCGTCGGTCTGCATGGGCCGGCCGGCGGTGTCATCCCGCAGCTGTCGATCGGCATCTGCCCGTCGATCAATCCGCGCGCGACGCTCACGGCGATCGACCAGGGTTCCGCCATGTTCCGCTGGTACTTCAAGAACAAGTGGCGGGCGACGGTCAACGCCAAGATCCAGGCCTGGCCGGACTATGCCGCCGCTGCGCAGAATTACCTCACCGCCAGTTCCATGCTCGACATCACCGCGCGTTTTGCCAGCGAGCAGACCGGCTACGCGGACATGGACAGCTATCTGCAGGCTTACACGATCACCAAGGATGCGCTGCTGGGCGCCGCCTCGCCGCTGGCAATCATCACGGCGGCCGACGACCCGGTGATCCCGATCGAGGATTTCGCCGGCCTGTCGGCGCAGGGCGCCTTGCGCGCGCTCGACATCACCGCCCACGGCGGCCACTGCGGCTTCATCGAGAGTCTGCAGCTACAGAGCTGGGCCGAGCGGCGTGTGCTGAACCTGCTCGAACAGCACGCCTAGAAACGCAAAAGGCCGCCCGCATCGCTGCGGACGGCCCTGATTCCCTGCAAACCGATCAGGTCAACGAGGCCTGATAGATGCCTTCGATCGCCGCATCCAGCGCCTTGTCGAACTCGGCTTCCGACATCTGCGCCGTCAGGCCTTCGGTCAGCGCACGGCTGAAGCTGGCGATCACACCCTTGTTCTTGGCGAGAATGACGTTGGAGTCCGCACGCGAATAGCCGCCGGACAGGGCCACCACGCGCGCCACCTTCGGATGCTTGACCAGCGCGTCGAACTTGCCGACCACTTCCGGCAAGGTCAGCTTGAGCATGACCGAGGTGCCGGCCGGCAGCGCGTCGAGACGCTTCAGCAGGCCAGCCACCAGCAGCTCTTCGATCTTCGCCTTATCCGGCGACTTGATCGACACCTCCGGCTCGATGATCGGCATCAGGCCGGCATTGAAAATCTGCTGGCCGACTTCGAACTGCTGATCCAGAACGGCATCGACGCCCTTCTGATTGGCTTCGTCGATCACCGAGCGCATCTTGGTGCCGAAAATGCCCTTGGCGCGCGCGCGCGCCAGCAGCTCGCCCAAGCCCGGGTTCGGCTTCATCAGCTGCACGCCGTCGGCGGCGGCGGCCAGGCCCTTGTCGATCTTCAGGAAAGGCACCACGCCCTTCTTCTTCCACAGGTAGTCGGCAGCCGGCAAGCCGTCGAACTCGCGATCCATGGTCATTTCGAACAGGATGGCGCCGAGCACGCGCTGGCCGCTGAATGCCGGGCTGCCGACGATGCGGGCACGCATGGCGTGGACCAGATCGAACATCTGCGCTTCACCGCTGTAAGCGGACTCTTCGACGCCGTAAAGCTTGAGCGCCTTCGGCGTGCTGCCGCCGCTCTGATCCAGCGCGGCGATGAAGCCCTGGCCCTTGGCGACCTTGGCCAGTTGTTCCTGATTCATTCATGCACTCCTTTAAATGCGCGTGGATTTCGAGCTGCAATTTGGCGCGGGATGGTATCAGGATGTCCGCTGCGAATACATGGATTTGGGCGGACTCGGACGGCTGCGCGCAGCGCTTTCCGGTAAAATTCCACGCTCGGAGAGATGGCAGAGTGGTCGATTGCGGCGGTCTTGAAAACCGCTGAACCGCAAGGTTCCGGGGGTTCGAATCCCTCTCTCTCCGCCACATTCCAGAACCAGCCCCTTGAACGGGGCTTTTTCTTTCCAGATCAGCGAAAAGGAATTGTCGCGACCGCCCCCGATCCCTATAATGCGCGCCCCTGCCGGGATAGCTCAGTCGGTAGAGCGACTGATTCGTAATCAGTAGGTCGGAGGTTCGATTCCTCTTTCCGGCACCAGCTTCAAATCTGTCGAAAAGCCCGCCTTCACGGCGGGCTTTTTTGTGCCCTAATCGAAGTTACCTGCACTACTGCATGTCAGATCGGTAATATCGCGTGAGTTATTGATCTGACGCACAAATACAGCATGCAAAGGCGGCGGGACCTGTGCTAGCTTGTAACTTCAGCGGGATAGCTTGGGGGCTAGACAAGGATGTCGATTCTGCGACGGTGGGGGCCATATCTGGCCGGCGGTCCTAAGGTTTTGTGTCGTCCATCGGAAACGCTGGCGTCTTTTCTGCGGAACTGACGCATTCTGATGCCGCGCAAAAGGATTCCTGGAATGAACTCTGGGCAGGGTTTCACGCTGATCGAACTCGTCGTCACGCTTGCCGTGGCCGGCGTTCTGATCAGTGTCGCGGTTCCCAGCTATCGCAATCTGGTCATTTCCAATCGCCTGTCAGCAACCGCCAATGATTATGTGGCCGCGCTGTCGGAGGCTCGGCTCGAAGCCATCCGGCGAAACGTAAACATTCAATTCTGCGGAACCAGCGGCAACGGCAGCGACACGCTCGGTGCCGGATGCGACACCGCCGGTGGCGAGATTGCATCGCTGGATAACGATGGCGATATTCTCGTCAGCCGCACCAGCCCAACCGTTCGCGCCAACCTGACGCTGGCCAGCGTCGAGGCGCTGCGTTACAGCGGCCAGGGGATCGCGCGCTCCGCAAGCAGCGGCGGCGCCCCCTACTCCGGGCTGGTGGTCGATCTGGCGTCCGATCAGATCAGCAACGGCAATCGCCGATGCATCTATTTAGCCACCGGCAGCAGTATTACGACCTGCACCGTCACCAATGCCGAAACCTGCCCTGCCAATGAACCGACCCCCTGCCAGTAATCTGCGCCGTCAGCGCGGCGTCGGACTGATCGAGGTTCTGGTCGCAGTGCTGATCTTGTCGATCGGCCTGCTCGGTATCGCCTGGGTCCAAACACGGGCGCTCTCCAACAACAACAGCTCGATGGCACGCTCAATGGCCGTCGTCGCCAGCTACAGCATCCTCGATGCCATGCGCGCAGACCTCGCCGGCGCCACGGCGGGGAGCTACAACGGCGAGATCACGGCTGAAGCCTGCCCTACAGGCGGGGCCAATATCGCCGCCACCCAGATCAACAACTGGTGCAGGGAGCTCGCCGCAACCCTCGGCGCGTCGGCGGACACTAAAGGGAATATCCAGTGCGCCAATACGGGCATCTGCACAATCACGATCACGTTCAACGACAGCCGTGTCGGCGAAACGCTCGGCAGCGATGCCCAGACGGTCGTTACCCAGGCCATGCTATGAGCCGCTCCCAGCCCAAGAGTTCGCAACGCGGTTTCAGCCTGATCGAACTCATGATCGCGCTGGTGCTCGGGCTGGTCATCATCGGCGGCGCCATAACTGTGTTTCTTTCGAACAAGCAGTCCTACCGATCCAACAACGCACTGAGCCAGGTTCAGGAAGGCTCACGCATCAGCTTCGAACTGATGGCGCGCGATATCCGCCAGGCGGGACTGACCGGCTGCGGCAACTTAGGCCGGGTCGCCAGCGTCCTCAACAACGGCCCCAGCAATGACAGCAACGGCGATGGGAACCTGACCAACGATGATGACTGGTGGGGAAACTTCGCCAATTCTGTACGAGGCTACGACAACAACGATGCCGATCCTGCCGTCGACTTCGGCAGCGACACCGCCGAGCGGGTCGCCGGCACGGATTCGATACAGCTCATCGGCATCATCGGCTCGGGGTTGAGCATCAGAACCCATAACGCCGCTACGATGCAGATTGCGTTGAACGAACCGGCGGCCAATCTCGCGATGGGCGACATCGTCATCATCTGCGACCCGATCAGCGCCTCGATCGCGCAGATCACCGCCTACAACGCGGGAACCGCCACCCTCACCCTGAGCAATGCCGGCACGGCCACCCCCGGCAACTGCTCGCAAGGGCTTGGATTTCCGGCCACCTGCATCAGTGCCGCCGGCAACCAGTACACCTTCGGTGCCAACTCGCAGATCGGCCAGATGTCCGCTGCGGACTGGTACGTCGGCAACAATGTTCAGGGCGGCACGTCGCTCTATCAGATGGCCGTGCGCAACAACGCCGGTGCGGTCACAGCGGTTGCGCAGGAAATGATCCGCAACGTATCCAACCTGCAGATCCAGTATCTGGTCGGCAACAACTATGTGAGCGCCAATGCCGTGACCGCCGCCCAATGGCCCGGCGTGAGCGCCATCCGCGTGACGCTGACGGTTCAGGGTAACGAACAGTTCACCGGCACGGATGGTCAACCCCTTTCGCGCCAGCTCACTGCGTCGATCGCGCTGCGCAACCGGGTGCCGTGACATGACTCTCGCAACGAAGCCGGCAAGCATGCATAGACAGATCGCCAAGCAGCGCGGCATGGCGCTCGCCATCGCGCTGATTCTGCTGGTTGTGGTCACGCTGATCGGCCTGGCGGCCGTGCGCAGCACCACATCTCAGCAGAAAATGACAGCCAACTTCTACGATCGCGAACTGGCCTTCCAGAATGCCGAGGCCGCCTTGCGCGTCGGCGCCCTGGCGATCCGCGCCGGCGGCATCAATATCCGCAACTGTGGTCAGGGCGGCGTACCGTGCAGAGCAAACCCCTTTGCCGATCCGAACCTCAACGTGACGTTCATCAACACCGTCATCGGGCAGGGCGCAGGAATGCAGTACACCAAAGGGGCTAACGTCGCGACTCAGCCACAGTACGTGGTCGAGAACATGGGCCTGTTCGCCAATCCGCAGCTCAATAACGGCTTCGATCAGACCGCGAACTCTGCCCAGTACGGCGCCCAGGGCACCGCATTGCAGACCATCAATTATCGCGTCACTGCGCGCAGCGGCAATCCTGCCGATGTCGGCGAGCGCGCAGTCGTAGTTTTGCAGGCCATGTACCGGTAGTCGCCTCGACACAGCCGTCTTCGGAACCCGAACGATGAACGCAAGAACGATGAGCAACAAATCCCGACAGATTCCGGCCAAGGCCGTCCGTCGCTGGGCAGGGCTGGCCGCGTTGGCGGCGCTGTTCTCGATGTCGCTCGGCAGTGCCGCGGTCGACATCGACCAGTCGCCGCTGACAGTCCGCACGGCTCTGCCGCCGAACATCGTGCTGCTGCTCGACGACTCGCTGTCGATGCCCAACAGCGTCATGCCGGACGAGCCGACGTCGACGACGGCCGACGCGCTCATCAGTTCGAGCATCAACGGCGTTTACTACAACCCCTCGAGCACCTACCAGCCGCCCTACAATGCCGACGGCACAACACGGTATCCGGACGCCTCGTTCTCCGCAGCTCCGCTCGACGGATTCGGCGCAACGGTTGCGACAACCGACACAGCCAACATCGCCGGCTACAACACCGCGTACAAGACCCTCAACATCGCGACCGACCAGTGCTCGGTCTTCACCGCGCAGCTGGCGAACAACTCGCTCTGCTTCCCACCGCAGCGTCCTGCCGTTACCCACACGTTCCAGATCAGCACGCCCAACACGCTGAGCACGACCCTGGTGAACGCGGTCTGCACCTCGCCTGCCACGGCTGATTTTTCCAACTCGGCCAATCTGGGTCAGTGCGTCACGACGACTTACGCAGCACCGACCTGCCCTTCCGGTTACGCCATCACCGCCGCCG
Organism: Fontimonas sp. FW305-C-3; assembly: GCF_058783185.1. NCBI lineage: Bacteria > Pseudomonadati > Pseudomonadota > Gammaproteobacteria > Nevskiales > Nevskiaceae > Fontimonas > Fontimonas sp. FW305-C-3. Next base: position 587,504 of record NZ_JBYSYK010000003.1, read on the forward strand.
GCACCAGCAGCGTCAGGTGCGTGGCCAACGTCCAGACGCCCAGCTGCACGACGCACGGAACGGGATACAGCTTCAACAGTGCAACCGGCTTGTGCCAGAAGAAGACGACTGCCGATCCGACCTGCTCTGCCGGCGCCCGCCAGAATACCGGTGCCACCAACGTCACCTGCTTCGCCAACCCGACGCCGGTCTGCCCCACGAGCAGCCCCACAGGTACCTTGCTGACGGCCGACGACGGCAATTTGACGGGAAATCAGAAGGGTATGTGCAGGAGAGGCAACGGCAGAACGACCTCCTGCAACGCTGGCTCCGGCACCTACAGCAGCACCTGCTACGCCGATCCTCCGTGCCCCACGGGATACACCCTCAACAAGTACACCAGCAACAGCACTGCGCCGGCTTGCGAGCTGACCAGCACGACCTTACTTCAGTGCAACACGTCGGGCGGCTACGTCGCGGATTTCGCGAACTCGGCGAATCCCGGCAAGTGCGTGCTGACCGAAACCCGGACGCCGACCTGCACGGCACCGCTGACTCTGGTCGGTTCGAGCTGCACGCTCGCACCCTCGCCGATCACGCCCAATTGCGATACCGCCTCCGGCTTCACGCCCGACTTCACGAACTCGTCCGGCCAGTGCAAGAAGCGCTCGGTCACGCCGAGCGCGCTGGTCTGTCCGACCACTCCGGCACCGCCCGCCGGCAGTACCTATCAGTTCGTCGCTGACACCCTCGGCACGGCAACGCCGAAGTGTCAGGCCTCGACGCCGAATCCGCCCAAGTACCGTTCGCTGTTCGTCTACTCCGTCAAGGAATCCGACGGCAGCTACACGCGCCACTACGTCGGCGCGCCGACCGAAGTCACGCCAACGCTGCCGGCCACCTGCGACGGCGTCGGCACCAACGACGTCAACTACCCCGCCTGTCTGGCCAACTACCCGACGCCCGGCACCTGCACCAACATCACCGGCAGCCCGTCGACGAATCTGACGATCAGCGAACCGGCATGGACGACCGGCTTCCCGGCCGCCCGCTGCCACGATACTGCGGAAGTGCGCCAGAACGTCGCGAATTGGTTCTCGTACTACCGCACGCGCATCATGCTCGCCAAGAGCGGTCTGATGAACGCCTTCGCAGACCTAGACCCGACGATCCGCTTCGGCTTCGGCGCCATCAACGGCGACTTCACGCGTAACGCTGCCACGCAGAACCAGGCCACCTCGAGCTCGAACGGCACCAACCTGCCGACTCCGAAGACCACGGACACCAGCAACAATCGTCCCGAAATCGCGATGGTCAAGTCGTTCGGCAGCGGCGCGTCCGGAACACACAAGGCGGCGTTCTGGGAATGGACCCGCCGTGTTGTCGCCGCAGGATCGACGCCGCTACGCGCCTCGCTCGAAGCGGCCGGCAAGTACTACCAGACCGACCAGCCCTGGCTCACCGATCTCAACAACGCCAACGGCGGCAAGCTGTCCTGCCGTCAGTCGTATACGATCCTGACCACCGACGGTTACTGGAATACCGACACGACGTCGATCTCCAGCTACTCCGGCAACCTGGACGGCGGCCCCTCCGAGACGACCGTCGCGACGGTTGGTCGTCCCGACCTCGTGTCCTGCCCTTCGGGACACACGCTGCAGACGATCGACAACGACGGCCATAGCCTGAGCAACAACCAGAAGGGTCTGTGCAGAAAGGGCACCGGCAAGGACACCAGCAGCGGCACGGGGTGCAGCAGCGGCTCTACATTCCGCTCGCAGTGCTTCATCAACAATGCGACCTGCCCTACGGCCAACCCGGCCTGGACCTATAACCGTCACACCAGCGACAGCACGCCGCCGCAGTGCGAACGTCAGGAGTCGGTCAGCAACAGCGTCACGAACACCGGCCCGAACGGCCTGCAGTACATCTACGTGGCGACGCCGCCGTACTCGGACAGCTATTCGAACACGCTGGCCGACATCGCGATGTACTACTGGCTGACCGACCTCAAGCCGGACGTCGGTAATACCGTCGGCCTGACCAACAACGTACCGACCAGCGCCGAGGATCCTGCGTTCTGGCAACACATGACGACGTTCACGGTCGGCCTGTTCGGCCAGGACTTCTCGCTGCCCGGCATCGCGCCGAGCGGCACCAGCGCGGCGCAGATCTTCAGCTGGGCGATCAACGGTGGAACTCCTGCTTCATTCGCCTGGCCGCCGATCACCGGCTCCGGTGCTACCGACGCCAACAAGATCACCGATCTGGTGCACGCCGCGGTCAACGGTCATGGCGGTTTCTATGCCGCCAATACCCCGGAGGCCTTCGCCAGCGGTCTGCAGGATGCGCTACGGCGCGTAACCGACCGTGTCGGTACCGGCGCGAGCCTTGCGGCCAACAGCACCAAGCTGCAGTCCGGCACGACGACCTATCAGGCGCTCTACTACAGCGGCAAATGGAAGGGCGATCTCAAGGCGCTCGAAGTCGATCCGAACACCGGCGCCATCGGCACTTCGCAGGAATGGTCTGTCGTCAGCGCGCTGCCGGCATGGGGCAGCCGCAACATCAAGACCTACAATCCGAACGGCGCCTCGGCGGCAGAGAAGTTCCCGGCTTTCAACGATCCGGCGACGCTGTCTGCGGCCCAGAAGAGCGCTCTCGGCGCCGACGCCGCCGCACAGCTGAGGGTCATCAGCTATCTGCGCGGCGACTCGACCAACGAGCAGCGCAATACTGGCGGCATCTATCGCACGCGCGAAACTCCGATGGGCGATATCGTCAACTCACAGCCGGTGTATGTCGGCTCGCCAAGTTCGACGGTCTATGCCGGCAAGGACTTCGAAGGCTCCGACGAATACGCTGGCTTTGCCGGCGACCAGGCGGGCCGCGACGCGCTGCTGTGGGTGGCCGCCAATGACGGCATGCTGCATGCCTTCAACACGACGACCGGCACGGAAACCTTCGCGTTCATGCCCAACGCTGTGATCCTGAATGGCATCAAGAATCTGTCGAGTCCGGCCTACGGCGGCAACTCTGTGCCGCATCAGTTCTACAACGACGGTGAAATCACGGTCGCCGATGCCTATCTCGACAACGAATGGAAGACCGTGCTGGTGGGCACGACCGGTCGTGGACCGGCGAAGGCAATCTACGCGCTCGACATCACTGACCCGGCGGCACCGACGCTGCTCTGGGAGCGTGCGGCCGGCGACGGCCTGACCGGCAGCGGCAGCATCGGACAGGTCGTCGGCAAACCAGTCATCGCCCAGACCGGTGCCGGCGTCTGGTCGGTCCTCGTCGGCAACGGCTACAACAGCCCGAACAACACGGCGGCGCTGCTGCAGTTCGAACTCGGCGCCGGCACGCTCACCGTTCATCAGGCGGGGACCGCCGTCAACAATGGGCTCGCCCCGCCGGCAGTCTGGATCGCCACCGCAAGCAACGCCATCAGCACGCAGGCTTACGCCGGCGATCTGAGGGGAACGGTCTGGTCCTTCGATCTGAGCGACAGCGACAGTGACGGCGCTCCGCTGTTCGCCACTCAGAGTACCAATCAGCCGATCACCGGCGGCATGCTGGCCGGCAAGGATCCGGCCACGGGTAACGTGTGGATATTCTTCGGCACCGGTCGATACCTGACCCAGGACGACCTTGAACTCGACACCATGCAGACCTGGTACGGCCTGATCGTGCAGGCGGGCGCCGGCGAACCGACGAATCTGGTCAGCAATCTCGCCAACGGCCGCAGCGCGCTGATCGAGCGGACGATCCTGGACGAGACCGCACCGAACGCGTCGGCCGATCCCCCAACCCTGGGCGCTCGTGAGATCGAGGAAGAGGAGGCCGGAGATATGGACGGCGCATCCGGCTGGTACATGGACCTGAAGGTCGGCACTTCCTTGCGCGGCGAGCGCATGGTCACGCCGAACCAGTTCCAGGCCAACCTGCTGCTCGGCACGAGCCGCATTCCCGGCGAAGGCAGCGACCCCTGCAATCCGTCCGGCGACGGTTGGATCATGGCGATCAATCCGTTCACGGGCGGAGCGCCCAGCAGCCTGTTCTTCGATCTGGATGGCGACGGCGAGTTCACCGATGACGACAAGATCAACGGCGCGATCACTGCGGGCATCGGCTTCACGTCGATTCCGAACAACCCGATCTTCGTCGGCAATGTCATGTTGACCAGCTTCGACAACGCCACGACCAGCAGCATTCTCACTGCCGGCGCTGCAGGCACTCCGCAGCGCATGTCCTGGCGCGAGTTGGTGGAACAATGAACCCGATGATCGTTTCCAATAGCCCGCAGATCGCTACCCGCATGTCGCCGCGCCGGCATGCGGGAGGCTTCTCGCTGATCGAACTGATGGTGGCCGTGCTGATCATGGGCATCCTGGCTTCCATCGCCTATCCCACGTATCTGAATTCAGTCACGCGCGCGCATCGTGCCGCCGCCGAAGCTTGTCTGGCGAACTACACGACGTACATGGAGCGCTACTACACGACGAACATGCGCTACGACCAGACGGTTCCTGGCGGCGCCATGATGACGACGGCTGTACTGCAGGGCCTCAACCTCGACTGTGCATCCGATCAGAACACCGGCCAACACTACAGCTACAGCTTCCCCGAAGACATGCCAACCGCAACGGAATACACGATCCAGGCGGTGCCGATCGGAACTCAAGCGACGCGTGATGCCGGTTGCGGCACGCTGACGATGACCCATACCGGTGAGCGTGGGGCCGGCCCCGACGGCGTCGACAAGTGCTGGTAAGTGTTCACGGCCTCAGTGTCTGACACTGAGGCTTGAAGCCGTGCTGCTCGGTTACAACCCTGCCGCTGCCGATCAATACTAGGTCGTTAGCATTCGGGGCAATATCGGCGGCTGCACAGACGCGCAATCTGCCCATCGCCAAGGCGCCGGATGCAGTGCGCGCGAAGCCGCTGGGGCGGAACACAACGGCCCGCTTGAACGGGCCGTTTGCCGACAGCGAGATGGCGTTAGACGCTTCGAGTCTACCCTCCGCGACCACGGTTTCGCCCGGGTCGAAACGGCCGTCACGATCGTCGTCGACGAAAACCAGCCATTCGCGCAGCGCCCAGTCGCGATGACAGCCGCCCGTCGGATTTCCGGCGCAGAGGGTCACCGCTACATTGCGCACAATGGCGAGGTGGCGTGCTTGCGCCATCGTGGACAGCAACTCATTGGTCGTCGTCGCTAGTTCATTGCGCGCAACGATGCGACCGAATGCCGGCACTCCCAACGCAGCAGTCATGGACAGCACGGCCAGCACACAGAGCAACTCAAGCAGTGTCATGCCGCGCGGATGAGGACGGTCGTTCACGATCGCCCTCCCGGCGATGTCCGTCTTGTTGTCCCATCCTAGAGTTGCTGTTTGTTACTCAGCAATATCGACACCGGTGCAGCAGGCGTCGACGGCGAGCGCGACTCAGGAGCGTGTCGGCTGCTTGCCCTGCATGGCGCGACGCAGCGCCGGCGGCAACGAGAACACGACGTTCTCCGGCCGGCCGCTCAGTTCGACGGCTTTTCCGCCGCCGATGGTTTCGATTCTGCGCACGACTTCGCGCACCAGCACTTCCGGCGCCGATGCGCCTGCGGTGACGCCGATCCGCTGGCGATTCGTGAACCATTCGTCGCGAATGTCCTGCGCACCGTCGATCAGATACGCCGGCACGCCGCGCTGCTCGGCGAGTTCGCGCAGGCGGTTGGAATTGGAGCTGTTGCGCGAGCCGACGACGAGCACGACGTCGCAGCGCTCAGCGAGTTCCTTGACCGCATCCTGGCGGTTCTGCGTCGCGTAGCAGATGTCGTCCTTGCGCGGTCCGTGGATTTCCGGGAAGCGCGAGCGCAGCGCATCGATGACGCGCGCGGTGTCGTCCATCGACAGCGTGGTCTGTGTGACGAAGGCCATGCGCGCCGGATTCTGGATCGGCAGCGTGGCGACGTCCTCTGCAGTCTCGACCAGGTAGATTTTGCCGCCGTGAGTGTCGTCGAACTGGCCCATGGTGCCTTCGACTTCCGGGTGCCCGGCGTGGCCGATCAGCACGACCTCGCGACCTTCGCGGGCGTAGCGATGCACTTCGATGTGCACCTTGGTGACCAGCGGACAGGTCGCATCGAAGATCGTCAGACCGCGCGATTCGGCGGCCTCGCGCACGGCTTTGGACACACCGTGCGCGGAGAAGATGCAGGTGGCGCCGTCCGGAATCTCGTCGACTTCATCGACGAACACGGCACCCTTGGCGCGCAGGTTGTCGACCACGAAACGGTTGTGCACGACCTCATGGCGCACATAGATCGGCGCGCCCAGAGCTTCCAGGGCCCGTTCGACGATCTCGATCGCGCGGTCGACGCCGGCGCAGAATCCGCGGGGATTGGCGAGCAGAACTTCCATCAGGGTTTGACCGCACCTGCGGCGCGAGTTCGCTTGGCGTCGAGAATCATGTCGAGAATCAGCAGCGCAGTGCCGATCGAGATCGCCGTGTCGGCGACGTTGAACGCGGCGAAATGCCAGCTGCCGACGTAGAAATCGATGAAGTCGACGACATGCCCGCGGGTCACGCGATCAATGACATTACCCAGCGCGCCGCCCATGATCAGCGTCAGCGCGGTCGCGAGTATCGTCTGCCCGCGCGGATTGCGCCGCAGCCAGATCAGGATGCCGATGCTGACGACCGTGCCCAGCAGCACGAATACCGCCGGCGGTGCATTCGACATCATCGAAAACGCAGCGCCGGTGTTGCGCATGTGGACGAGGTTCAGATTCGGCAGCAGCGGCACGACGTCGAACCAGGCCAGCGAACGCACGACCAGCTGCTTGGTGATCTGGTCAAGCACGATGACGACGGCCGCCAGCCACAACAGATACACGTTTTTATATTGAAACGACATCAGCGGCTCTTGGGTTTCATGTCAGCAAGGATACTCCGCAACATCACAGGTAGCGTCTCGTCTCGCCGCTGCCATCGACATTGCTCACGCAGCGCAGGCACAGCGTCGGATGCTTCGCCTCGCTGCCGACATCGGCCCGCTGGTGCCAGCAGCGCTCGCACTTGGCGTGCTCGGAGGCGGCCGCCGCAATCCAGACGGTCGGGCCGGATTCGAGCTTGAACTCGACCGCATCGGCCGGACGCTGCGCTGCGTCGGCGAGCTTCGCTTCCGAGGTGATGAACCAGAAGCGCAGCTCGGCTTCGAGTTCACGCAGATCGCCCGCTAGACCGGCGTCGGCATACAGCGCCACCTTGGCGTTCAGGCCGGACCCGATCTGCCCGGCAACGCGCAGATCCTCGAGCACCTTCTTGACGCCTTCGCGCAGCTCGCACAGCTGTGCCCAGTTGATCGTGCCGGCGCTTGCCGCCGGCAGCGGATGCCAGCACTGCGAGAACACCGAAGCACTGCGATCACCCGGCAACATGCGCCAGATTTCGTCGGCGGTGTACGACAGGATCGGCGCGATCCAGCGCACCAGCGCTTCGCTGATGTGATACAGCGCGGTCTGCGCCGAGCGCCGGCCGACCGAACCGCGCGGCATCGTGTACAGACGATCCTTGAGCAGATCGAGATAACGGCCGCCGAGATCGACGACGCAATAGTTGTGCAGGCGGTGATAGACCGTGTGGAACTCGCGCCGGCCATAAGCCTCGCGCAGCTCTTCCTGCGTTCGCGAAGCTTCGCTGATCGCCCAGGCATCGACCGCAACCAGTTGCTCGACCGGCACCAGATCCTTCGCCGGATCGAAGCCATCGAGATTGCCGAGCAGGAAGCGCGCGGTGTTGCGGATGCGCCGGTAAGCATCGGCCATGCGCGCGAGCAGCTTGTCGGAGATCGCGATCTCGCCCGAGTAGTCGCTGGCCGCGACCCACAGACGCAGCACATCGGCGCCGAGCTTCTGCGTCACCTGCTGCGGCGACACGACGTTGCCTAGCGACTTCGACATCTTGCGGCCCTGCTCGTCGACCGTGAAGCCGTGCGTCAGCACCGCCTTGTACGGCGCCCTGCCCTGCATCGCGACGCTGGTCAGCAGCGACGACTGGAACCAGCCGCGATGCTGGTCGGAGCCTTCGAGATACATATCCGCCTGCGGCGCATGGCCGTCGACGATCGCCGCCGGATTCATCGAACGGAACGAGCACTGGTGGACCACGCCGGAATCGAACCAGACGTCGAGCGTGTCGGTGCAGGCCTCGTACTTCGCCGCATCCACGCCCCAGTCCTGCGGCGTCGAGCCGAACCAGGCTTCGAGGCCTCGTTCGGCGACGGCGTCGGCCACCTTCAGCAGCAGTGCTGCACTGTCCGGGTGCTTGTCCTGGGTCTGCTTGTCGATGAACAGCGCCAGCGGCACGCCCCAGGTGCGTTGGCGCGAAATGCACCAGTCCGGACGGCCGGCCACCATGTCGCGGATGCGGCTCTCGCCCCAAGCGGGAATCCATTGCGTCGCTTCGACCGCCGCCACCGCAGCGCCGCGCAGCCCGTTCTTGTCCATCGACACGAACCACTGCGGCGTGGCACGGAAAATCAACGGTGTCTTGTGACGCCAGCAATGCGGATAGCTGTGCGTGATCTGCGTGTGCTTGAGCAGCTTGCCGTCGGCCTGCAGGCGTTCGGTGACCAGCGGATCGGCCTTGCGCACGTGCTGGCCGCCGACGACCGGCGTCGCTTCGATGAACACGCCGCTGCTGGCCACCGGATTGTCGACCGGCAGCTGGTACTTCAGACCGGCCACGTAGTCTTCCTGGCCGTGCGCCGGTGCGGTATGCACCAGGCCGGTACCGGCATCGAGCGTGACGTGCTCGGCGAGAATCAGCGGCACCTGCCGCTGCGCGAACGGATGCTGCGCGCGCAAACCTTCAAGCGCGCTGCCCGCAGCGCGGCCGAGCAGCGTCGGTGTTTCCTTGAGCGCGGCGGACAGCACCTCGAGACGCTCGGCAGCCAGAACAACCCGCCCCGCGTTCGGATAATCGGCCAGCGCGTATTCGATCTCGGCGCCGGCCGCGATGGCCTGGTTGGCCGGCAGCGTCCAGGGCGTCGTGGTCCAGATCACGAAGCCGGCACCGGCAGCATCCTTCACGCCGAAAGCCTTCGCGACCGCGCCTGCGTCTACCGCGTCGAAGCGCACGTAGATCGATTCCGACTGCTTGTCCTGATATTCGACCTCTGCCTCAGCCAGCGACGAGCCGCAGTCCAGGCACCAGTGCACCGGCTTGAAGCCGCGCACGACATGGCCGTTGTCGACAATCCGTGCGAGCACGCGCAACTGCTCGGCCTCGAAGGCCGGGTTCATCGTCAGATAGGGACGCTCCCAGTCGGCCAGCACGCCAAGCCGCTTGAAGTCCTCGCGCTGGCGTTCAATCTGCTCGGCTGCGTACTCGCGGCACTTCTGGCGGAACGCCGGCGCGTCGAGCTTCTGCCCGACCTTGCCGAACTTCTTCTCGACCTGCAGCTCGATCGGCAGACCGTGGCAGTCCCAGCCCGGCACGAACGGCGCGTTGTGACCGTCAAGGCGCGCTGCCTTGACGACGATGTCCTTCAACACCTTGTTGACCGCGTGCCCGATGTGAATATCGCCGTTCGCGTACGGCGGGCCATCGACGAACCAGAACGGCGCACGCGACGCAGTGTCCTGCATCACGGCGGCATAGGTGCCTTCCTGCTCCCAGCGCGCGAGCATTTCCGGCTCGCGCTTGGACAGGTTGGCCTGCATCGCAAACTCGGTCTGCGGCAGGTTGATCGTGGATTTGTAGTCGGTCACGGCAGGCTGAAGGGGGTATGAGATCTGAAGACGCAAAAAAGCGTCGAATTATGCTCGTTGCGAGGAGAAAAAGGCCAATGCATCGGCCTTGTCGCGCTGCATCTGCACCGCCAGCGCGTCCAGCGAGTCGAAGCGCTCTTCCGGCCGCAGGAACTGGCGGAAGCGCACCTCGACCGTCTTGCCGTACAGATCCGGGCTGCCATGCAGCACGTGGGTCTCCAGCAGGCAGCGCGTCAGCCCCAGCGTCGGCCGCACGCCCAGATTCGCGACGCCAGGCTGCGCGACACCGCCGTCCGGCCCCAGCACGGTCAGCTCGACGACGTAGATGCCGTGGCGCAGCGCCGGCTGACGCTGCATGTAGACGTTGGCGGTCGGCATGTTCAGCGTGCGCCCCAGGCGCAGGCCGGACTTGACCCGTCCGACCATCCGGTACGGCCGGCCGAGCAGGCGCGCGGCGCAGTCCAGATCGGCACGCGCGAGTGCCTCACGGATCAGCGTGGAACTGGCGCGCACCCCGTCGCTGAGCACGCTGCCGAGCGCGGCAATCTCGAAACCCTGCTGGCGGCCTTCGCATTCCAGCAGCGCCAGATCGCCGGCGCGTTTGGCGCCAAAGCGGAAATCGTCGCCGACGATCAGGGCACGGATGCCCAGACGGTCGACCAGCGCCTCGCGAACGAAGGCGGTGGGGTCGTAGGCGGCGAAGCGGCGATCGAAGCGCTGGATCACCCAGCGGTCGACGCCCAGCCGCTGCAGGTCGAGGAACTTGCTGCGCAGCGTGCTGATCCGCGCACAGCTGGACTTGGCGAAATACTCGCGCGGGCTCGGTTCGAAGCTCAGCAGGGTTGCCGGCACCTCCAGCTGGCGCGCGCGTTCAATGGTCGCCGCGATCAACGCCTGATGGCCCAGATGCACGCCGTCGAAGTTGCCGATCGTCAGCACACAGCCTTGGGCGGTGCCCGGCCTGACGTTGTGCAATCCGCGGATCAGCTCCATCGCCGTCTCAGACCTCGCCGCGCCGGAAATGCCGCGGACGCAGACCGAGCAGCAGCAGGCTGCCAAAGTAAGCCACGGCCGCCAGACTGACCGTGATGCCGACCCGCAGCGCGCGATCCGCCGCGCTGTGGCTGAGCCAGGTTTCCACATTGCCGGCAAAGCCGACCAGCATTGCCGCCATCGCCGCATTCGCCAGCAGCAGACGCACGGCAAACACCGACCAGCCCGGCTGCGGCACGTAGGCGCCGTCGCGGCGCAAGCGGCGCAGCAGCAGCAAGGCGTTGATCCAGGCCGACGTCGAGGTGGCCGCGGCAAGGCCGGCATGCGCGGCCGACCAGTCGTAGATCTTCGCCAGCGTGAACACCGTCAGGCTCATCACCATGCCGCAGCACAGCGCGGTGATGCCGTAACGCACCGGCACGCGGGTTTCCTGGCGCGCGTAGAAGCCCGGCACCAGCACCTTGACCAGCGAGAAGCCCATGAAGCCGGCGGCGTAGGCCCACAGCGCGTACATCGTCATGCGCGTGTCGTGGTCGCCGAATTCGCCGTGGCCGAACAGCGTCGCCACCAACGGGCCGGCGAACAGCAGCAGACCCAAGGCCGCTGGCACGCCAACCAGCAGGATCACGCGCAGCGCCCAGTCCAGCGTCTGCGAGAACGCGCCGCTGTCCTGCGTCGAATGCTGCGCCGACAGCGCCGGCAGGATCACCGTGCCGACCGCGATGCTGAAGATGCCGAGCGGAAACTCCATCAGGCGATCGGCGTAGTACAGCCAGCTCACCGAACCATCGCCGAGAAAGCTGGCCAGCGCGGAATCCAGCAGCAGGCTGATCTGCGCGACCGACGAGCCGATCAGCACCGGAATCATCAGACTGATGATCCGCCGCACGCGCGAATCGCGCCAACCCCAGCGCGGCCAGGGCAGCAGGCGCCGGCGCAGCAGCGACGGCAACTGGAAAGCGAACTGCAGGATGCCGGCCACGAACACCGCGTAGGCCAGCACCTGCACCGAGTCTTCCTGGATGAAAGCCGAGGCAATCAGGCACAGGTTGAGGATCACCGGCGTGAACGCCGGCACCGCGAACTCGCCGTAGCTGTTGAGCACACCGGACGCGAGCGCGGTCAGCGAGATGAACATCAGGTACGGGAAGGTCCAGCGCAGCAGTTCGGCGCCGAGCGCATGCTTGGCCGGGTCCGCGCCGAAGCCCGGCGCAAAGACCCAGATCAGCAGCGGCGCCGCGACGCAGCCCACCAGGGTGATCAGCGCCAGTGCCGCGGACAAGGTGCCCATGACGACACCGACCAGTTCGCGCGCCTGTTCGTGAGTGCCGTTGGTGCGGGTTTCGGTGAAAACCGGCACGAAGGCCTGCGAGAATGCGCCCTCGGCGAACATGCGGCGGCCGAAGTTGGGAATCTTCAGCGCAATCAGGAAGGCGTCCATCGCCGCGCCGGCGCCAAAAACGTTGGCAAACATCACGTCGCGGACAAAACCGAGCACGCGCGACAGCAGGGTCATCGCCGCGACGACACCGGAAGACTTGAGCAGGGACGCTGACATAGCCGCGCAGTCTAACCGCAGCGCCCCCGCCCCGCTCCCCGGAAATCGCGCAATTCGCGTGGCTTTTCAGCTGGTTCCGTCCGCAGCCGACGATTGACAATCTGCGCGGAGCTGACGATAATCCGCCCCCTTTTTCGACGACATCCGGTCGCCGAAGCAGTCATCAAGCAAAATTCTTCAGGAGTTGTCCCTTGGCCAATATCGCCAGCGCAAAGAAGCGCGCCCGTCAAGCTATCAAGCGCCGCGCCCAAAATGTCGCCCAGCGTTCGATGGTCCGCACCACCATCAAGAAGGTCGTCAAGGCCCTCGAGACCAAGGACAAGGCTGCCGCCGTTGCCGCCTACGCTGAAATGGTCCCGGTCATCGACCGTTACGCGACCAAGGGCATGATCCACAAGAACAAGGCCGCCCGTCACAAGTCGCGCCTGTCGGAACAGATCAAGGCACTCGGCTAAGCGCCGCTTGCCGCTGCAAAACAACGGGCTTCGGCCCGTTTTTTTGTGCCCGTCGCCCGGCAATCGCGCCGCGGGTAGATTTACCTCAATCGCCCGGGAATCAGGGCAAACCCTCTACCGCCGTCCGATTGCTGTCAGTAGGATGCCCGCGGGGCTGTAGGACAGATGCGGTGTGGGACCGCTTCCGGACTTCCGGGTCTGCCTGCAGCAAAAACTGGTTCGCAACGCGAACGTTTTGTTAGGGGGGCTCTCGTATGTCGTCTGTTCGGCACTCTGCGCGCTTGCGCGGACTTTCTTTGACCGCCATCGCGAGTGGTATCGCCGCGGTCTGCAGTTTCCAGGTCATGGCACAGCAAGCCGCCCCTGCGGCGGATGCATTGTTTGCCGAGCCGACCGAACCGGAAGTGATTGCGGTCCAGCCGCTGCGCGCCGGCAAGGCCGCCGAGGGCAAGGATGACGCGACCGCGCTGGACTCGATCGAAGTCACCGGCTCGCGCCTGAGCCGCGCCGATTTTGAAGGCGCCCTGCCGGTCACCGTGATCAACCGCGACGACATCGCCGCCACCGGCAAGATCTCGATCGCCGATGCGCTGCGCAGCTCGACCTTCAACAGCTTCGGTTCGTACACCTCCGTGTCCGGCAGCACCGGCCAGGGTCAATCGGTCGCATCGCTGCGCGGATTGGGCTCGAATCGCACGCTGGTACTGGTGGATGGCCGCCGCATCGCGACCTCGCCGTCGCTGCAGGGTGCGGGCGTCGATCTCAACACGATTCCGCTGGCGGCCGTCGAGCGCATCGAAGTGCTGTCCGACGGCGCTTCCGCGGTCTACGGTTCGGACGCCATCGGCGGCGTCATCAACGTGATCCTGCGCAAGGATTTCAGCGGCGTCGAACTGTCGGCCGGCATGGGCCGTCCGGACAACGCCGGCGGCGACGAGAACGACATCTCAATGGTCGCGGGCATCTCGAACGGCGACAGCCGCATGCTGTTCGGCGCCTCGTATACCGACCGCGCGCCAATCTATCTGCGCGATCGCGATTTCTCGCGGGCACGCGTCGGCACACCGAACGCCCAGGGCATCTACAACTTCTCCGAAACCAGCGGCATCAGCGGCTTCGGCAACACGATCCTGAGCGCCGACGAAACCCAGACCTTCGCCGTCGGCGACGCCGGTTGCCCGCAGGACCAGGGCTTCTACCGGATGGTCGACGACGTCGGCAACTTCACCGGCATCCAGGGCGGCGCGATGTGCGGTTTCGACTTCTCGCAGTTCGCAGCCGACACGACCAAGCTGTCGACCAAATCGCTGTTCGTGAAGTACGGCTACGACATCAACCTTGACCTGAGCTTCGACATCACCGCGACTTACGCGCAGTCGGACAGCTTCGGCCGCTTCGCACAGGCGCCGGACCTGCTGGAAGTCCCGGGCGATGCTCCGACCAATCCCTTCGGTCAGGACGTCTTGGTGTTTCATCGCTTCGCGCCGTTAGGCACGCGTGACAACACGAATCAGTCCGGCGTGCTGAGCATCCTGCCGGTACTGCGTTACAGCTTCGACGATTCGGATATCGAAGTCGGCGCGCGCATCAGCCGCTTCCGCTTCACCGACACCGGCAACGGTTACCTGCTGCGCTCGGTGGCCCGCGCCGCCGCGGCCGATGGCAGCTACAACCCGTTCGACTTCTCGAATCCGGGTACTGAAGACACGCTCAACTCGATGAAGGTTACGACCAGCCGCAACGGTCTGACCGAATATCGCGAGGCCTTCAGCACGCTGCGCATGCCCCTGTTCGAGATCGCCAATGGCGTGGTCGACAGCGCCGTGGGCGTCGAGTACCGCAAGGAACGCTACTTCGACAAGTACGATTCCCAGTCGGAAGCCGGCACCGTCGGCGGCTCGTCGGGCAACTCGTCCAGCGGCAGCCGCAACGCCTATGCCGTGTTCGGTGAAGTGGTGGTGCCAGTGCTGCAGACGCTGGAGTTCGACGTCGCTGCCCGCTACGACCATTACTCGGACGCCGCCGGTGGCGCGTTCAGCCCGAAGGTTTCGGTGCGCTGGCAGGCGATGGACAACCTGACCGTCCGCGGCTCGGCCGGCAAGGGCTTCCGCGCGCCGCTGCTCAGCGAGCTGAATGCGAAGGACGCGTTCAGCGCCGAAAGCGCCCGCGACCTGGTCAGCTGCCGCGCGGCTACGCCGCCGGTGCCGGATGCGCAGTGCGCCGAAGCGCAGTACGACACGTTCATCAAGGCCAATCCGGCGCTCGATCCGGAAACCTCGACGCAGTTCGGCCTCGGCATCGCGATGCAGCCGACGGACTGGGCGTCCTTCACGCTCGACTACTACAACATCGAGATCAAGGATTCGCTGACGACCTACACCGCGCAGAGCCTGATCTTCCGCGAGCTGCTGGGCCAGGAGCTGCCGGAGAACACCGCGGTCAATCGCACCGACACCGGCCGCATCGACTCGATCGAGACGACGACGGACAACATCGCGCTGATCTCGACGCAGGGTCTCGACCTGTTGCTCAACACGGAATTCGGTTTCGACGGCTGGGGCGTGATCAAGCCCACCCTCGCGGCCACTTATGTGCTGAGCTACAAGGAAGACGACGGTGTGCTGCCGAACCGCGAGAAGATCGAAGATCCGGGTTATCCGGAATATCGTCTGACGGCGTCGCTGCCGTGGGTCATCGAATCCTTCACGACGACCTGGAACACGACGTTCATTCCGTCGACCGCCGCCGCCACCGATCCGGGCGATCCGGACCCGCTGGCGCTGCGCCAGTCCGGCCATGTCGCCTCGAACACGGTGCATGACGTCCAGCTGAAGTGGGATTCGCCGTGGAACGGTTCGCTGGTCTTCGGCATCCGCGACGTCTTCGATCGCGGCGTCTCGACGAACTTCAACCTGACCAGCCCGTTCTACGATCAGACCCTGTATGAGCCGGTCGGCCGCATGCCGTATGCGCGCATCATCCAGCGCTTCTGAGCAGAACGCAGAAACAGAAAAGGGGCCGAAAGGCCCCTTTTCTTTACGCGACGACTTCGCAATCAGCCGCTGAGCACCAGATTGTCGCGGTGAATCATCTCTGGTTCGCCGGGGCCGCCGAGGCGCTGCATCAGTTCGTCCGACTTGGCGCCAGCGATCTTGCGCGCATCGTCGGCGTCGTAATTGCACAGGCCGCGCGCCACTTCGCGCCCCTGAGCATCCACGCAGGTGACCAGATCGCCGCGCAGGAAATCGCCGTCGATGCCGCGCACGCCGACCGGCAGCAGGCTGCGGCCACGCTCGCGCAGCACCTGGGCGGCGCCGTCGTCGAGCAGCAGACGTCCGCGCACTTGTAGCTGGCCGGCAATCCAGCGCTTGCGCGCCGCCATGACGCCTTGAGCGGGCTGCAGCAGGGTGCCGACCGCCTCGCCGCGCTGAATGCGCGCGAGCACGTCCGGCAGGCGGCCGTGGGCGATCACTGTCGCTGCGCCGGAACGCGCCGCGGTGTAGGCGGCGACGAGCTTGGTGCGCATGCCGCCGCGGCCAAGTTCACCCTTGCTCTCGCCGGCCATGGCCATCAAGCGGGTGTCCGTAAGTGGCGCTTCGCTGACCAGCTTGGCCTCGGGATTGGTGCGCGGATCGCTGTCGAACAGGCCGTCCTGGTCGGTCAGGATCACCAGCAGGTCGGCCTGAATCAGGTTGGCGGTCAGCGCGCCGAGGGTGTCGTTATCGCCCAGGCGGATTTCATCGGTGGCGACCGTGTCGTTCTCGTTGACAACCGGCACCGCGCCAAATTCGAGCAGCGCCTTGAGCGTTCCCTGCGCGTTCAGATAGCGCGCGCGGTCGGCAACATCTTCATGTGTCAGAAGGACCTGCGCTGCTTTTGTATTGTGCTTGTTGAACTCGGTCTCGTAGGCGCGGACCAGGCCCATCTGGCCGACGGCGGCGGCGGCCTGCAGGTCATGAATGATCGCCGGGCGCTTCTTCAGGCCCAGGCGCGCCATGCCTTCAGCGACCGCGCCGGACGACACCAGTACCACCTGGATGCCCGCGGCGCGCAGGCGCGAGATCTGTTCGCACCAATCGGCAATCGCGACCTGGTCCAGGCCCGCGCCCTTGGCGGTGACCAGCGAACTGCCGACTTTGATGACCCAGCGGCGACCTTCGGACAGTTTGGAACGTGCGTCACTCATGGGGATGCTGCCGGCATGGCGCCGGCTATCGAATGGTTCTGGGTTTAATCGCGGGGCCGCTTCGGCGGCGCTTGACGACGCTTCTTGGTGCTCGCCGTGATCGCGCGGCCAAGGTCCTTGTTCGGCACTTCTTCGCCCTGCTTGCGACGCGCCACCGGTGCGCGGCGCGGCTTCTTCACCGGCGCGGCGGCGGCCAGCGCGGCGATCTCGGCGTCCTTGGCCGCCAGTTCGGCGGCAGCAGCCTCGACCTTGGCCTCGACCCAGGTCATCGCCGCTTCGCAAAGTTCATCGCAGCCGCGGCGGGTGGCCGCGGAAATCGCGAACCAGCGACCTTTCCAGCGCAGCTTCTTGAGCGTCTTCTCGATCAGCTTTTGAGATTCGGCCTCGGTCATGACATCGATCTTGTTGAAGACCAGCCATTGCTCTTTCTGCGCCAGTTCGGCGCTGAAGGCCTTCAACTCGCCGTTGATCGTCTTGATGTTCTCGACGATGTCGCTTTCATCTGGCGGCAGGATGTCGACCAGATGCAGCATCAGGCGCGTGCGCTGCAGATGCTTGAGGAAACGGATGCCCAGACCGGCGCCATCGGCGGCGCCTTCGATCAGGCCGGGGATGTCGACCATGACGAACGAGCGCGACATGCCGAGCGACACCACGCCCGGCTGCGGATACAGCGTCGTAAACGGATAATCGGCGATCTTCGGCCGTGCCGCCGACGCCGACGCCAGCAGCGTCGACTTGCCGGCGTTCGGCAGACCGAGCAGGCCGACGTCCGCCATCAGCGACAGCTCTAGGCGCAGCTCACGCAGGTCGCCCGGCTCGCCCTTGGTGCACTTGTACGGCGTGCGGTTGATCGAGGACTTGAAGTGCGGATTGCCGAGGCCGCGCGCGCCGCCCTTGGCGACCTTGATGCGCTGGTTCGGCCGCATCAGTTCGCCGATCAGCTCATCGGTGCCCGCATCGAAGATGCGCGTGCCGAGCGGCATGCGGATTTCCAGATCTTCGCCGCCGGCGCCGTTGCAGTTCGAACCCTGCCCGGTAACGCCCGATGCGGCGCGGAATTTACGCGTGTAACGGAAATCCGCGAGCGTGTTGAGATTGGCTTCGGAGACAGCCCAGACGCTACCGCCTTCGCCGCCGTCGCCGCCGTCCGGTCCTCCGAACGGGATGTATTTCAGGCGCAGGAAGCTGATGCAGCCGTTGCCGCCCTTGCCTCCCTCGACCAGAATTTTTGCTTCGTCGACAAACTTCACTTCAAGGCCACTCAGAAATCCAACACAGCAATCGTGCAACAGACAAAAAAGCCCCGGGAGTCCGGGGCTTTTTGTCGATCAACTCGCGGATCAGGCCGGAACCACGTCCACGTGCAGCTTGTTGTTGGCGCCGCGCTTGCGGAACGTCACCGTGCCTTCAACCAGGGCGAACAGCGTGTGATCGCGGCCGAGGCCGACATTCACGCCCGGGCGGTACGTCGTGCCACGCTGGCGGATGATGATGTTGCCCGGAATCACGTTCTCGCCGCCGAACTTCTTGACGCCAAGTCGCTTGCTCTCTGAATCGCGGCCGTTACGAGTACTGCCGCCTGCTTTTTTATGTGCCATTTCGCTTAACTCCTGATTCTGGTCTGGTCTTGGGAATCGAGCGCTTTAGGCGCCGACGATTTCGGAGATCTTCACTTCCGTGAAGTTCTGGCGATGGCCCATTTCCTTGTGATAGTGCTTGCGGCGACGGTGCTTGACGATGCGCACCTTCTCACCACGGCCGTGCGAGATCACCTCGGCCTTGACGGCAGCGCCTGCAACCTTCGGCGCGCCAACCTTGAGTGCGTCGCCATTGGCGATCATCAGCACTTCGTCGAAAGAGACCGTGCTGCCGACTTCGGCAACCAGGCTTTCGACCTTGAGGGTCAGACCCTGAACCACTTTGTACTGCTTACCACCCGTCTTGATCACGGCGTACATGTTAAAACTCCAAGCTGAACAACGATCTAATTTTAGTTGTAAGCCGCGGCGGTACAGCCACCCGGCCCAAATGAAGCGCGCAATTGTAGGGACAGGCCCTGCCCGCGTCAATGTTTACCCACAGGCTGTCCACTGCCGGCAGGCGCGGCCCGCAGCCCTGGCCAAGTCCATGCATTCAAAACGAAACCTTCGGGCAAAACCTTAATTGACTCCACCCGGACAGCCCCCTAGCATCCCGCCGCGATGAAACTCCAAGACATTCTCTCCCCGATCGCCGGCGACATGCAGCGGGTCGACGCCACGATCCGCAGCCGTTTGCACTCGGAAGTGGCACTAATCAACGAAATTGGCGCCCATATCGTGTCGGCCGGCGGCAAGCGCCTGCGCCCGGCCCTGGTCCTGCTCAGCGCCCGGGCGCTGGGCTGCGGCACCGACGAGGCGATCCTGCATGCTGCAACGATCGAGTTCATCCACACCGCCACCCTGCTGCACGACGACGTGGTCGACGAGTCCGGCCTGCGCCGCGGCCTGAAGACCGCTAACGCGGTCTGGGGTAATGCCGGCGCGGTCCTGGCGGGCGACTTTGTCTACTCGCGCAGCTTCCAGATGATGGTCGACAGCGGCCGCATGGAAGTCATGCGCATCATGGCCGACACCACCAACGCCATCGCCGAGGGTGAGGTGCTGCAGCTGCTCAACGCTGGCGATGCAGCCGTCGACGAGGCGCGCTACCTGCGCGTCATCGAGCTCAAGACGGCCCGCCTGTTCGAAGGCGGCTGCCGGCTCGGCGCCGTCGCTGCCGACCAGCCCCAGGCCGTCCAGGACGCCCTGGGCCGTTATGGCCACCACCTGGGCATCGCTTTCCAGCTGGTCGACGACCTGCTCGACTACATCGCCGACCCCGCCGTCAGCGGCAAGAACATCGGCACCGACCTTGCCGAAGGCAAGCCGACCCTGCCCCTGATCCATGCCATGAAGACCGGAAATGCCGCGCAAAGCGCGCTGATCGGTCAGGCAATTCGCGAGGGCCGCGTCGATCAGCTCAAGGAAGTGATGGAAATTGTTGAATCCACCGGAGCGATTCCTTACACTCGCGCCCTCGCTGAACGGCACAGCCGCGAAGCGACCGAGGCTTTAAGCGAAATTCCCGTTTCGGCTTACAAGACCGCCTTGGTTGATCTGGCCCGCTACAACGCGAATCGCGCGGCGTAAGCCAGTCAAAGCAACAAGCGGGGTGTAGCTCAGTTTGGTAGAGCGCTTGCTTCGGGAGCAAGAGGCCGTAGGTTCGAATCCTATCACCCCGACCAACCGCGTCATCGAAAAGCCCGGCCAGCGCCGGGCTTTTTGCGTTGTGGGCTATGCGGCGTCGTAACTGACGCCAATGATCTCGATGAGCTGCACGCCGCCCGGCAGATGCACGGTGATCTGGTCGCCTTCCGATTTGCCGAGCAGGCCGCGTGCGACTGGCGAGTCGATGCTGATGCGGCCGGCCTGCGCATCGGTCTCGTCGGCGCCGACGATGCAATAGCGCCGCGTGTCGCCCTGCTCGTCGGCAATCTCGACCCAAGCACCGAAGTAGACCTTGCCGTCGCTGCGCGGGCGCACGTCGACGACGGTGACCTCCTGTAGCCGCGTCGTCAGGTATTTCAGCCGCGCATCGATTTCGCGCAGTTCCTTCTTGCGGTACTGGTATTCGGCGTTCTCGCTGCGGTCGCCTTCGGCGGCAGCCGCCGTCAAGGCGCGTACGACCTCGGGCCGGCGCTCGCGCCAGAGGTGATCGAACTCCGTCTTCAGGCGCGCATGCCCCGCCGCGGTGATGTGCGGCGAGGACTTCTCCGGTGGCGGACGCCAGCGCGACATGCCAGGGCAGGAATCGGCCGGGCTCAGCCCATCTTCAGCAGATCGTCCGGCAGGAAGAAGTCCGGCGCGAGATCCTTGTCCGGTGTGCCCGGCACGGCGGCGTACTTGGAGAAATCGGTAACACCGGCTTCGCGCAGCACAACATCATCGACACAGAACTGGCCGCTGAATTCGCGTGAGGGTTTGCAGAGGATCACATGTGCGGCATCGGCCATGATCTCGGCGGTGCGCGACTTCTTCATGACCATGTCGCCGCCGACCATCTGCACCGCGGCAGTCGCGATCGTCGTGTGCGGCCACAGCGAGTTGGCGGCGATGCCGTCCTTACGGAACTCCTCGGCCCAGCCGAGCGTGCACAGGCTCATGCCGTACTTGGCCATCGAGTACGCCACATGCGGCGCAAACCAGCGCGGGCGCATCTCCAGCGGCGGCGACAGCGTCAGGATGTGCGGATTGGCGGCCTTCTTCAGATGCGGAATACAGACACGGCCCGTGAGGTACGTGCCGCGCGCGTTGATCCCGTTCATCAGGTCATAGCGCTTCATGTCGGTATGCAGCGTGCCAGTCAGGCCGATCGCGCTGGCGTTGTTGACGAGGATGTCGATGCCGCCGAAGGTCTCGACGGTCTTCGCGACCGCCGCCTTGACCTGCTCCTCGTCGCGAATGTCGCAGAGGATCGGCAGGCCCTTGCCGCCCGCTGCATCGATCTCCTGCGCGGAGCTGTAGATCGTGCCGGGCAGTTTCGGATGCGGTTCCGCGGTCTTCGCAGCGATCGCGACGTTGGCGCCGTCGCGCGCGGCGCGCAGCGCAATCGCCAGACCGATACCGCGCGATCCGCCGGTGATGAACAGCGTCTTTCCCTTGAGGCTCATGGGCGATCCTGAATGTCCTGAAATGAGGGTCAAAGCCTAGCCGTTGAGGACCGGGCTCGCATCAACAATCTGCATTGCTGATGCCGCTACAGCATCGCCGTCGCACGCGCCAGCCGCTCGGCCTGGATACGGTTGAGGTTGCGGTAGATCACCGCAGCGATGCGCGGATAGCGGATACGCAGGCGTTCGAGATCCTGCGAATCGAAGCGCAGCAGGCGCACGGCGGAGATCGTGTCGACATTCGCGGTACGGCGCTGGCCGAAGTAGCCGGCCTCGCCCATCACGCCGCCGCGCTGTACCGTCGACAGGATCTTGTTTTCACCATTGCGCTCGACCGAAGCCTGCAAGGTGCCGTCGACGACGACGTAGATGTCGCGCGCGTAGTCGCCCTGCTGGATCACCCGCGTACCCGCTTCGTGCTTTTCGAGCCGCGACACCAGCGCGAAGATGCGCGCCTGACGCAGCGAGAGGCCGGAGAACAGCGGGATCGTATGCTGCGGCGACTGCCCAAGATCGAGGCGGACAATATCCCACAGCGTGACGATGCGCAGCTTGGAGCCGAGCGCCGGGGTCAACAGCAGATCGGCGGCCCAGGCGATGATCATCGTGAACGCCGCCAGCGCGCCAAACTGCACCTGGTTCTGCAGCTCGCTGCCGGTGAACACCATGAAGCCGGCCACCAGCGCGAGCATCGTGAACGTCACCGGCCGCATGACCGTCACCAACGCGCTCTTGATGGCCGCTTTCTCGCTGGCCTTGGCGCGCGCATCGACGTTGAAGCGTGTCAGGAAGTGAATCGTGTCGTCGACGGCAATGCCGAGCACGACGCAGGCGATCAGGCTGGTCGTCGGATTGAGCGTGATGTCGAACAGGCCGAGCACGGCGAAGTACAGGCCGACCGGCAACAGGTTCGGCAGCATCGCCAGCAGCGCGGAGCGCGCCGACGTGAACATCAGCGCCAGCATTGCCCAGATCGCCGTCGACGCAATCAGCAGCGAACTGAGCTGTCCGGAAGCGATCTCGTTGACCGTGCGGGTCGCCAGCACCGGACTGCCGGTCACACGGCCGTTGAGCGGCGGCGTCATGAGCCGCAGGCGGCTCTCGGTACGCTGGACGAAATCGGCGATCGGAATCGAGCCGTCGACGTTGATGCGCACGGCGATCAGCGCCGTGCGGAAGCGTGAATCGATGACGCGGCGAATCTCGTCGCTGCCGCCGAAGATCAGCAGCTGCTTGATCGCGGTTGCGTTGTCCGGGATCCGGTATTGCTTCGGATCGCCGTCGTTGAGATTGCGATTGATCAGCTTGAGATGATCGACGTAGGAAACCGCCGCACCGACTTCGGGCTGCTGACGCAGCCAGTCCTGCAGCTGGTCGATCTCGCGGATCAGTGCCGGATCGGTCAGTGCATCGTTGACGTAGGTCTCGATGACGATCGACACCAGATTCGCGCCGTTGAACGCGCTGTTGATCGCCTCGTAGTCGACGCGCACTTCCGCATCGGCGTGGAAACCCTTGATGTACTCGGTGCCGACGCGAATCTTGCTGATCAGGTACAGATCGACCGGAATCGACAGCACGGCGATCGCGATGATCCAGTTGCGCCATTTGAGGTCGAACAGCGCGATCTTGCGTGCCTTGCGGGCAAAGAACGCTTCACCCGTAGCCCGTAGCTGCCGCTTCGGTCCGAGGTAGGTCAGGATCGACGGCAGAAACAGCAGGCACAGGAACGTCGAGTACATCACGCCCAGCGACGACAGCACGCCGAACTGCTGGATCGCCGGCAGCGAGCCGGGCAGCAGCGCCAGGAAGCCGGCGATCGTCGTCGCGGTTGACAGCATCAGCGCGGCACCGATGCGGCGGATCACGCGCTCCAGGCGCACGAACGTCGTCTCGCTGTGCCGCGCTTCGTAGAACTCGGCGAGCACATGCACCGTGTACGACAGACAGATCGTCGTCACCAGCGGCGGCACGATCGCCGTGACCAGGTTGATCGACAGATCGAGCACGACGGCGCTCGCCATCGTCCACAGCTGAGACAGGGCGATTGCGGTCGTTGCCCACAGCACCGCGCGGACGCTGCGATAGGCGAAAAGCAGCATGACGACGACTAGCGCAAAAATCGCCGGCATCGTGAACGCCAGCGTGCGCAGGATCGCGTCAGTGGTTGCCGCCTTGATCACCGGACTGCCGGTGATCCAGACCTGTTCCGCACCGGTGATCTCTTGCGCCAGGGCACGAATCTGCCCGGTGTAGTTCTCCGCTCGAAACTCGTTCTCGTCGATGCTGTTCAGCGACAGCGCAAACGCCGCGACCTTGCCGTCCGCCGACACCAGCGCGTCGCGATACATCGGATTGTCGCGAATCTGCTCGGCAAAGCCCGCCACCGAAGCCGGATTGCTGCGCGCCTGTGCGGCGAAGGTGCTCAGATCGATGCCGAAGTCGTCGGCGACCGGATTCTGCGCCGTCGCGATCGAGATGACCTGGCTGATGCCCGGCAACTCGCGCAGACGCCGCGAGAGCTGGTCGATCTTCTCGATGTTCTCGGCGCTGTAGACCGTGTCGAAACGCAGCGCGAGCAGAATCGGATCGGTCTCGCCGAACTGCTCGCGTACCCGGTCGAACAGCGCACGGTCCTCGTCGGTCGCCGGCAGCAGTCGCTCCAGCGACGGATCGACCTGCAGGCGGATTTTTCCGGTGTGATGATCAACCAGCGTCAACGCTGCCGCGATCGAGATCAGCGCGGTCAGCAGCAGAATCGGCAGCGGATGCGCCGCCAGCCAGTTGATCAGGCGCTGCATGGGCTAGCCCCCGACGTAGAAAGTGCTGGGATTGAAATAGCGGCCGGACAGGCTGATGTCGCTGCTGAGACCCACGATGCGGATGCGCGTCTTCGAGCCCAGGCCCAGGTCGCTCATCAAGGCCTCGCCGGCATACCAGATCGCGCCGGCCTGACGCAGCGACTTCGGGTCGACATCGAAGCGCTTGCGCACGGTCGTGCCTTCGGTGAAATCGGCGCGCAGACCGACGCAGGTCTGCTGATCGACCCACAGCTTCACATTGGAAAACCGCGACTGTCCGGCGGCCGCATCCGGCTTGACCTGGACGATATAAACCTTGCGGCCGGCCAGATCGCCCTCGCCTTCCAGCGTGCTGTGGCCATCGGTGAATGCGTTGTTGAGCTGACGCAGATCGCTGTAGGAAATATCGGTGCCCCACAGCGTGCCTTCGGCGTCGGCGCCGGTCACGCGCCTGACCTTGTTGAGCGCCGGCACGTAGATGTACTTCTCGTCACCGCCTTCCTTTTCGCGCAGCAGGTAGGCGGCACCTGCCATGTCGGTCGGCGCCGAGATCTTCATCATCGCACGCAGCTTTTCTTCCTCGCGCACCGCATGCAGACGCCCGCGCAACTCGCGGATGCCGCCGGCACGGTCGGTCGCGGTAAGGTCGAATTCCTTGATCTGGACGGATTTCGGGATATTGGCCCGCATGCAGGCGTTGACCTCTTCCATCGTCTTTGCCTGAGCGGCCGCAGCCGGCAGCAGCGTCAAGGCCATCGCCCACAACAGACGCCGAGCGCCCGTGCTCAAACTGGTCATGCGTGCCGCCCCCATGGTTTTAGACCCTTTAGGTTTTCAGACCCTTTCTCGGACCGATTCTGACACTGTTACCGATCGGCGTGCGCGACGTTCTGCCAAGGACTTGGCATAGGCATCGGCACCGATCTCCTTGAAACTCCGCAGAGCCCGCTGCTCGGCCTGCTCGCGGTCCTGCGGCCGCAACGCCCAGTGCGCATGGGCCATATGCAGCCACGGCCGGTAGCCCTCGGCGCCGGTGAAGTCGATCAGCGCCTCCATCTGCGCAAGTCCAACCGCGGCCTCGGCGCGCCGCGCAGCGGTCGCCGGCAGGCGCAGCCAGACCAGCCAGGCCACCAGCTCCCAGGACTTCGCACCGACGGTCAGCGCGCTGTCGCGTGCCGCGCGGGCCAGCGTCTCGGCGCGCTCGACGTTGCCGCAGCCCAGCTCCGCGGTGGCCAGCAGCGAAAGCACATTGGCTTCGAACTGGTAGGCGTTGGCGCCCTTGACCACCAGCGGCAACACCTCGGTCAGCACTTCGCGCGCCTCGCTGTAACGCCGGTTGAGGCAGAGCGCCAAGCCGTAGCCGCGTAATGCAAAGGCACGGAAGAACGCGCTGCCGAACTTCTCCGCCTGCTCGACGGCGTGCATGGCCGCCGGCAGCGCCGCCGCCAGATCGCCATTGAACGACGCGAGATCGACCAGGCCGACATGCATCCAGCTGGCGGCCTTGCCGTGCTGCTGCGCGTAATGCAGCGCCTCGTGCAGATGGTCCGAGGAATCCGCGAGCCGCCCCAGCCAGGCCAGCGTCAGACCGTAGAAACCGCGCGACATGTAGTTTTCGTCGTCGACCGGGCGCCGGCTCCAGTCGCTACCGGCGATATCGAGAATCTCGACGATGCGTCGCACCTGGCCGGCGGAGTTGTAGGTCTGCAGCACAGCGAGGCGGAAGCGGTTGATCAGCGGCGCCATACCGTTGTTCATGCACAGCTCGATCGCCTCGCCATGGATGCGCTGCCCGGCGTCGACTTCACCGCGATGCAGCAGATCGCTGCCGTAGGAAATCAGCAGCTCAATCTCGCAGGCGACTTCGCCGCAGGCCTCGGCCATCGCGCGGGCTTCGGCGTAAACCCGATCGGTCTCGCTTTCGCTGATCGTCGTGAACTGCGCCAGACGGATCACGCCGGCGCGGGCAGCGATGCGTGCGCGCCCGACCTCGGGGCTGTCCGGCGCGCGATCGTAGTTCGCCAGGGCGCGCTGAAACTGATCCTGCGTCAGCGCGATGTTCTGCGTCAGCGCCCAGCGCGTCGCGATCAGGTTCCAGCGCCCGGCATGCGCCCACTCGTTGCTGCGTTGCCAGTGGTCGGCAATGCGCAGCGCGATCTCGCCCGGCTGTTCGGCTGCCTCCGGATGACGCGACTCCAGAATTGCCGCCAGCCTTGCGTGCACGGTGCGGCGATGCGCCTCAAGCTGCGTGCGGTACGTGACCTCCTGCACCAGCGGATGGCAGAACGCGTAGCGCTGCTCGTCGCGGTGATGAACGAAGCCGAGTTCCTCGAGCGCTGCCAGATCCTGCTCGACGAGGGCTTCGCTTTCGCCGTTCAAGGTCGCCAGCAGGTCGATGTCGAAATCCTGTCCGATCACCGCCGCGGACTGCAGACGCCCACGCAGCCGGTCCGGCAGGCGATCGACGCGCGCCGCCAGCAGCGCCTGCACGCTATCGGGCAACGGCCATTCCTGGATCGCGCGCACCATGCGCCATTCGCGCGGCCGGCCCTGCAACCATCCGCCTTCGGCCAGCGCCAGGACCGCCTCTTCGACGAAGAACGGATTGCCGCCGGCGCGCTGCGCGAGGCTCTGCACCAGCGGCTGGGCGGACGCATGGCTGCCGAGCAGATTGCGGGCGAGCTGTTCGAGGTGTTCGGCCTGCAGCGCGGAAACCATGATCGATTCATCGATCAGCGGCTGCAGCCAGTCGCTCGCATAGTCCGGGCGGAAATTGACCAGCAACAGGCAGCGATGATTGCGCACATGCGTCATCAGGCGCTGCAGGAATTCCTCGGTCGCGCTGTCTGCGAAATGCAGATCCTCGACCAGCAGAACCTGCGGGCGAAGACCGGTGGAGAACTCGTCGCAAGGCAGATATTCCGCCAGGCGTTCCATCATCTGCTCGGAAGCCGGCGTCCCCTGCGCGCTCGTGTCGCGCGCTTCGGCAATCCCCAGAAAATCGAAGACATGCGGCAGCACTGCCGCGTTCGCCTGATCTTCAAGCAACAAGGCGCCGGCAATCCAGCGCCGCGCCTCCGGCGCCGTGGCGTTGTCCGGCACGCCGAGTTTCGCGCGCAACAGCTGGCGGATCGGGAACATCGGCACGCGCGCCGCGTAAGGCACGCCGGTGGCGCGCAACACATCGACGCCAGACCGCGCGCAGGCATTCGCGAACTCATGACACAGGCGCGATTTGCCGATGCCGGCATTGCCGACGACGGCGACAACCTGGCCGCTGCCATTGCGCACCTGATCCATCGCCGCGAGCAGTTGCTGCAACTCATGCTCGCGACCGATGAACGGAGAACCGGAGCGCGCCAGACTGCGATCGAGCCGGGTACGCAGGCCCTGGCTGTTCTCCAGCTCGAAAACCTCGACCGGCTGGTCGAGCCCCGCAACCTGGGTCTGCCCCAGCGGGCGCAGGCGGAAATACCCTTCAAGCAGCGCCGCGGTGTCGCGCGAAAGATAGATTCGCCCCGGCTCGCAGATGTGCTCCATGCGCGCGGCGAGATTGACCGTCGGTCCCTGTGCGGTGTAATCGCTGCGCAGTCCGTCGCCGATGCGGCCGACCACGACTTCGCCGCTGTTGAGGCCGACGCGCATCGAGAGATTGAGGCTATGCTTGAGGCGAAGATCGTCGGCGAAGCGGCGCACCTCGGACTGCATCTCCAGCGCCGCCCGCGCCGCGAACTGGGCGTGATCCTCCAGCGCGCGCGGCGCACCGAACAGCGCCATGATGCCGTCGCCGGTGTACTGGTTGAGCGTGCCTTCATACTCGTGGACGACGCGCGACAGGATGCCGAAAAAGCCGTCGAGCACTTCGTGCCACAGCTCGGCGCCGGCCTGCTCCGCCAATTGCGTCGAACCCTTGATGTCGGCAAACAGCACCGTCACGCGCTTGCGCTCGCCCTGCACCGTGGCCGGCTGAGCCAGGGTTTCCTGCAGATGCCGCGGGGTGTAGCTGCGCTGCGTCTCGCCAAGGCGGGTGCCGCATTGATTGCAGAACCGCGCGCCGGCGGCATTGCCCGCCCCGCAGTCGCCGCAATTCAGAATGCCGTCACTCATCGTCCACTCGGAGATTTGCCTGGGAGCCCGCCCGGAAAGCCTGATACCGAAGTATCCATTGTGCGCCGTCGCGCGCCAATGACCCGGCGGGTAAAGAACGTGAAGCGGGCCTCGGTTTGACTGAACCCTGGTCCCTGGTCCACGGTGGCGGCCCAACGGATGACTAAGAACGATCCATGATGCTCATCGTCGGTGCCGGTGCGGTCGGCACCATCCTGACCGCCTACCTGAGCAATGTCGGGCGCGAACCCCTGCAGCTCTATACCCGCGCCAAGGACCTGGCGACCTTGCAGGGGCTGGCTGAAGTCCGCGTCGAGCAGGCCGGCAGCGGACGCCCGCCCATCCTCGCGCCACGGCCGGCCCTGACCCAGTCGCTCGCGCTGGACGGCATCGATTACCTGTTGATCTGCGTCAAATTCCCCCAGCTCGAAGGGCTGCTGGACCAGCTGGGCGATATTCCCGCCGGGACGACGATCGTCTCGACACTGAACGGCATCAGCGCATTGCGGCGCATCCGCGCGCGCTATCCGAGGACCCGGGTCGTGCCGATGTCGGTGATGTTCAACGGCCAGCTGCTGGCGCCGCTGCATGCGCAGCTGACGACGCGCCCTTCCGCGCTGATCGGCAGCGATGATCCGCGGCTGCTGGCGGCATTCCGCGGCGGCGGTATGCAGGTCACGCAGGTCGCCGGCGAATCGGCGGCCTGGGGCAAGCTGCTGATCAACCTGGCCAACGCGATCTGCGCGCTGACGCACACGACGTTCAAGGATCTGTTCACCCGCCGCGAGCTGCGCGTCACCTATGCCGCGGTTGCCGGCGAAGCGGTTGACCTGCTGGAACGCGCCGGCATTGCCTACAAGCTGCCGATGCCGATCCCGTTCTCGGTCTACAAGAAACTGCTGACCGGCAACACGCCGCTGCTGTGGTGGATCGCGCGGATCAAGAACGGCCTGAATGAAGGCGCCTACCCGTCGATGGTTTCCGACATCGCCAACGGCCGGCTGACCGAGGTTGATCAGCTCAATGGCGAGATCGTGCATGTCGGCCAGGAACACCAGTTGCCGACACCGCTCAACCAGAAAATTGTCGAGCTGGTGCATCGGATGGAGGCAGCGGGTCAGCCACCGCCGTACCTGAAGCCATCGGAGTTGCTGGCGTCGCTAGGGCTGAAATAGCGCTCGGGCTTCGATTTCTCAGCATCCGTAGCCCGGGTGCAACCCGGGGGCTGAGCTGAGCAGAACGCGCATCCCGGGTTTCACCCGGGCTACTTTGGATGCGCCTCAGGCTCGCCGATGCTGCTGCGCCGGCTTGCTCATCGTGACCCACTCTTCGGCCGCCGTCGGATGCACGGCAAGCGTGGCGTCCAGATCGCGCTTGGTCGCGCCCATGCGGATCGCGATCGCCAGCAGCTGCATCATCTCGCCGGCGTCGTTGCCGATCATGTGGGCGCCGAGCACCTTGTTGCTGTCGGCGTCGACGACCAGCTTCATCAGTTCGCGTTCGCCGCGTCCGCTGAGCGTCGCCTTGAGCGGACGGAAGCTCGCGCGATAGATGTCGACGTTGGCATGCTGCTCGCGCGCCTTCTGCTCGGTCAGACCGACGGTGCCCAGCTCCGGCGTCGTGAAGACCGCGGTCGGGACCAGCGAATGATCGAAGGCCGTCGGCTTGCCGCCGAACTCGGTATCCGCGAACGCATGGCCTTCGCGGATCGCCACCGGCGTCAGGTTGACGCGATCGGTGACGTCGCCGACCGCGAACACACCGGCGGCCATCGTGCGGGAATATTCGTCGACCGGAATGCTGCCGTTGCGGCCCAGCGTGATGCCGAGCGACTCCAGGCCCAGGCCTGCGGAGTTCGGCTGCCGGCCGATCGCGAAAAGCACACGCTCGGCAACGAGCTTTGAACCATCGTCCAATGTCAGCTGCGCCGCGGCATTCTCCTTGCCCTGCTCGATCGTGCGGATGCCCTGCCCGAGCACGATCTTCACGCCGCGCGCCTGCATCGCCTCGCGCAGATGCTGGCGCAACTCGTCGTCGAAGTTGCGCAGCAGTTCGTCGCCGCGATGAATCAGCGTGACTTCGGCGCCCAGGCCGTGCAACAGGCACGCAAACTCGACGGCGATGTAACCGCCGCCAACGACGACGACGCGCCGCGGCAGCTCCGGCAGATTGAACAGCTCGTTCGAGCTGATGATCGCGCCGCCCAGCGGGAAGCGGTCGTCGTTCTTCGGCGCGCCGCCCGTGGCGATGAGGATCTTTCCGGCGCGGATCGTCTTGCCGTCGGACAGACGGATCGCATGTGGCGCTTCGATGCGGGCGCGACTGCGGTGAAGGACGACCCCGGCCTTTTCCAGATTGCCGGCATAGATGCCTTCGAGGCGCGCGATCTCGCGATCCTTGTTGGCGATCAGGCTGGCCCAGTCGAAAGCCGGCTTTTCCAGCTGCCAGCCGAAACCGGCGGCGTCGGCAAACTCGTCCGCGAAGCGCGAGGCATAGACCATCAGCTTCTTCGGCACGCAGCCACGGATCACGCAGGTGCCGCCGAAGCGATACTCCTCGGCGATGCCGACGCGGGCGCCGTGATTGGCGGCGATCCGCGCGGCGCGAACCCCGCCGGAGCCGCCACCGATGACGAAGAGATCGTAGTCGTCAGCTGCCATCGTTCATGCCCTCGCCGTACCCTTGCCGCGTTGGCCTCAGCGCACCGGCTTGGATTTTCGCGGCCGTTCGCTGGATGGCGGCTTACCCGCACCGACGCCCATCGGCTTCGAGAAAGACTTGCCGCCCGGCTTGTGCGGCGGCTTGCTGCCCGGCGTGAACGGTCGCGGCGCCGGACGCCTTGCCGGCGCTTCGCTGGCTGCCGCCTCGCCAACGCGGCTGATGCGCAGCTGCTTGCCCGAGACCCAGACCTTCTGCAGGTCCTTGAAGATCGCCTTGGGCATGCCCTGAGGCAGATCGATGTGACTGTAGTCGTCGAAGATCTCGATGCGGCCGATGTACTGGCTGTCGATGCCCGCCTCGTTGGCGATCGCACCGACCAGGTTGCCCGGCTTGACGCCATGCTGGTTGCCGACCTCGACGCGGTAGGTTTCCTTGTCGGCATCGTCCGATTTCGCGCGCGGACGCGGCGCTTCGCTGGCGACATGCTCGGACTCGGAACGCAGCGGCGGCCGCGAACGCGCCGGCGGGCGCTCCTGCGGACGCTCTTCGCTGAAGCTCTCGCGCTGCGGCCGCGCACTGCGCTGCGGACGCTCGTCGGCATATGACTCGCGACTCGGCCGCGACTCGCGGGGCTCACGGAACTCGCGCGGCTCGAAGGAAGCGCTGGACGGACGCCCGCCCTCTTCGAGCAGCAGCGGCTCGCCGCCGCGCTGCATGCAGGCCAGTGCGGCGGCAATGTCGAGGATCGACGTCGTGTTTTCCTGCGCCAGCTGGCCGAGTACGCCCTGGAACTGCAGCAGCGCCGAACGGTTGGCGTTGTCCTGCAAGGTCTGCGTGATGCGCTCCTTGAAGCGCGCGATGCGCTGGGCGTTGACCAGATCCGCACTCGGCAGCGGCATCGATTCGATCGGCTGACGCGTTGCGCGCTCGATCGCGCGCAGCAGATGACGTTCGCGCGGCGCGATGAACAGGATCGCCTCGCCGCTGCGCCCGGCGCGGCCGGTGCGGCCGATGCGATGCACGTAAGACTCGGTATCGGTCGGCACGTCGTAGTTGACGACGTGGCTGACGCGCTCGACGTCGAGACCGCGTGCGGCGACGTCGGTCGCGACCAGGATATTCACCGTACCGTCGCGCAGGCGCGCGACGATGCGCTCGCGCTGCGCCTGCTGGACGTCGCCGTTGAGCGCTGCGGCGTCCAGGCCGCGCGCCTGCAGCTTGGTCGCCAGATCCTCGGTCGCGAGCTTGGTGCGCGCGAAGATGATCATCGCCTCGAAAGGCTCGGCTTCGAGGATGCGCGTCAGCGCGTCGAGCTTGTTGGTGCCGCTGACAAGCCAGTAGCGCTGGCGGATGTTGGCCGCCGTCGTTGTCTTGGCCTTGATCGTGATCTCGGCCGGATTGTTCAAATGGGTCTGCGCGATCTTGCGGATCACCGCCGGCATCGTCGCCGAGAACAGCGCGATCTGGCGCTGCGGCGGCGTCTGACTGAGGATCCATTCGATATCGTCGATGAATCCCATGCGCAGCATCTCGTCGGCCTCGTCGAGCACCAGATGGCGCAAGCCGTCGAGGCGCAGCGTGCCGCGCTTGATGTGGTCGACAACGCGGCCTGGCGTGCCGACGACGATGTGCACGCCGCGGCGCAGCGCCTTGAGCTGCGGATCGTAGCTCTGGCCGCCGTAGATCGGCAGCACGTGGAAGCCGGGCATGCTCGACGCGTACCGCTGGAAGGCCTCGGCTACCTGCAGCGCGAGTTCGCGCGTGGGTGCCAGCACCAGCGCCTGCGGTGCGGACTGCCGCAGATCGAGCTTCGCGAGGATCGGCAATGCGAACGCGGCGGTCTTGCCGGTACCGGTCTGCGCCTGGCCGAGTACATCGCGGCCTTCGAGCAGCGGTGGAATGGTGGCGGCCTGGATCGGCGAAGGCGCCTCGTAACCGAGGCTGGAAATGGCGGCAAGCAGGGTTTCCGGCAACCCCAGCGAAGCAAAGTCGGGGGCGGAATCGGGCACAGAACTAGACATGGATATCATCCAGGATGGTCACTAAATGACCATCGCAAACAGGGGCTATTTCGCCCCTGGCGCAGTGTGCACTGAGGGCGCTCAAGCCCACAGTCTGACGAATTCGGCGCCAGCTTGCATGTCGCAACCGTCAAAAACAGCCTGTTTTCAGAGCCTTTTTAGCCTCGGCCCGCTACGCAATGCTGCAGCGCAATAAAAATTATCCGATGACCGCACCGGCGCAGCTGCCGACCCCGGATTTGCGCAAATCGCGCACGCCGGCGGCGATTTCCGCGCCCAGCGCCTGCACCGCCCGCTGATAGCCGGCGACCAGCGCGTCGTAATCCGAGCCGACCGGCTGGCTGATCTGCGTTGTGCAGGTCAGGGTACGGGAGGGTGCGGTATCGCTGGCTCCCTGGCTGATGCTCCAGGTCGCACCGACGACCGTCTGCTGCCCGGGCCAAGCCTCGAAACGGCTGACGTTGACCTTGACCTTCAGCACCGGCAGCCCGTCGGCGGCGGTGAGGCGATAGACGTCGGCGACGCCCAGCGTGGCGCTGAGCTGTTCGGACAGCGCGGTACGGATTTCACGATGCAGCGGCGCGGCCCATTGGCGCGACTCGAGCAGCGCCAGCTCCCCCGGCCCGCGGCGAACCACCAGCTGCGGTACGTCGACCTGCGACGGCACGCTAACCGGCATGACCTCGATCGCGAAATCGCCAGCGCCCGACACCGACCGCGGCTGCGCCGCCTGCAAGGTGTAATAGACCGTCGGCGGAGCGCTGGCGCAGGCGCCGGCCAAAGCGGCGGCAAGCAACAGGGTCAGACGCGAAACACGGTGGCGGATCACGGGGCCTTCTCCGGATTGGGCGCGGATGGATCGGCTGCGGGTGGCGGTGTCGCGGCCGGCACGATGATGTCATCGTCGCCGGCACGCCGGCCGCGGATCAGTGATTCCGGGTGCCGCTGCAGATAGTCGGCAAGCGCGCGCAACGAACGCCCGGCCTGTTCGAGTTCGCCTAGGGTCTGCCGCAGATCCTGCTGCAGGCCCGCATCGCCGGCGAGCAGGCCGCTGTTGGCCGCGTCGATCGCGCGTCGCGCCGCGGACAGCGTCTTGGTCGCTTCCGGCGTCAGCTCGCCGTCGAGACGCTTGATGAGCGCATCGGTGCTCGCGAGCGTGTCGCGCAGGTTGCTGCCGATATCGCCGAACGGCACGTTGCTGATTTCCTCGACGATGCTCGCAATCTGCGTCTGCAGCTGGGCAAGGCTGCCCGGCTCGGTCGGAATGCCGAGCATCTGCTCGTCCGCCATCGGCGCCAGGCTCTTCTTGCTCGGTTTGGCGACCATGTCGAGTGCGACGTACAGCTGGCCGGTCAGCAGATTGCCGCTGCGCAGCTGCGCGCGCAGGCCCGAGCTGACCAGACCGGACAACAGCTCGCGATCGCTGAGCTTGGCATTGGCCGAAGACGCCGCCAGCGTCTCGTAGCCGCGCCCGAGGCGGCGTGGATAGATCGTCGCGAACACATTGCCGACGAAGCGCTTGCCCTCGGCGTCGTACTCGAGCTCCAGCATGTCGACCTGGCCCAGTTCGACGCCGCGGAAATCGATGGGTGCGCCCTCCGTCAGCCCACGCAGCGATTCCGAGAAGCGCATCGCGATGCGCAGCGGCGGACCGGACGGCCGCTCCAGCGCGTCCTTGCGGTCCTTGTGCAGCCAGTAGCGCGTACCGGGCGGCGCCGGCGTGCCGCCTTCGTCGGTGGCAAACGCAATGCCGCCGGCGACAACACTGGCCAGAGATTCGGTATTGAGCTGCAGGCCGCTCGCGCCGATCGACAGATCGACGCCGCTGGCGTTCCAGAAATGCGACTTGTCGGTCACGAACTTGTCGTAGGGCGCGTCGACGAAAATCTGGATCGTCACCGTGTGGCCCTTGGTATCCAGCTCGTAGGCACCGACGCGGCCGACCGCAATGCGCCGGAAGTAGATCGGCGAACCCTGCCCCAGAGAACCCAGATTGGTGCTGTTCAGCACGAAGCTGGTGCCCTTGCTGTCGCGCGTCACCGCCGGCGGCGCGTCGAGGCCTACGAACTGACGTCGTTCGACTTCGGATTCGCCGGCATCCATGCTCAGGTAGGCGCCGGACAACAGCGTATCGAGACCCGACACGCCGCCGGTGTCCACGCGCGGCCGCACGATCCAGAACCGCGTGTCGTCGACCGCCAGACCTTCGGCACTGCGATCAAGCTCGACGCGCACGACGGCCGACTGCAGGTCTTCGCTGAGCGAAATGCCTTTGACCTTGCCGACCAGCACATCCTTGTAGCGCACCTCGGTGATGCCGGCCTCAAGACCGCTGGCGGACTTGAAGCTGATTTCGATGTCGACGCCGGCGTTGAGCAGCGAGCGCACCGCCAGCGCAATCGCAACCAGCGCCGCGACGAGTGGCACCATCCACACCAGCGCCGGCTTCCAGCGCCCGGGTGCGCCGAGCTGCGGTGACGGCAGGCGATCCGGATTCCAGCCCGGCGGCAAGGATGGATCGGGCGTGCTCGGCGTGCTCACTGCGTACTCCCCTTCTGCTTGTCTTCGTTCTGATCCGGATCATCCCACATCAGGCGCGGATCGAAACTCTTGGACGCCAGCATCGTCAGCACGACGACGACGGCGAACGCAACGATGCCGCTACCCGGATGAATCGACGCCAGGTTGCCGAATGGCAGCGCCGCCACCAGCAGGGCGACGACGAATACGTCGAGCATCGACCAATAGCCGATGAATTCGATCGCCCGATACAACTGCGTGCGTTGCATGCGGCTCCAGCTGGATCCGCGCTGCGCAGACAGCAGCAGTACGGCCAGCACCAGAATCTTCAGGATCGGCACCAGGATACTGGCGATGAAGACGATCACCGCAATCTCCGGCGTCCCCGCAGTCCACAGCGTCACGATGCCGCTGAGAATCGTGTCCGAGCGGTCGCGCAGCAAGGTTTCGGTGCGCATCATCGGCAGCAGGTTCGCCGGCAGATACAAGATGGCCGCGGCGATCAGGAACGCCCAGCTGCGCGCCAGGCTGTTCGGCTTGCGCGATGCAACCCGCGCCTGGCAACGCTGGCAGCGCAGGCGCACGCGCTGCGCAGACGGCAGCCGATGCACGGCGCCGCAGCTCGCGCAGGCGACAATCCCCAGGCTGCGTGCGGTCGGCGCGTTCATGCGTCGCATTCCTCGGCACATTCCCAGATCTCATGCAGGCTGAACGTCAGCAGCACCGTCAGCGTGATGGTCAGGCCCGCGACGCAGTACAGCCCCGCTCCTACTGTCAGATCGAAGTCCTTCGCCAGCTTGACCGAGGTGACGAGCACACCGACCAGGAAGACTTCGACCATGCTCCAGGGCCGCGCATGGCGCAGCGCACGCATCGCGATCGCGAAATGCCGCGGCACCCGGCCGGCGCGCAGCGGCACGACGATGTAGAGATACAGCAGCAGCTGAACCAGCGGCAGGCCCAGCAGGCAGACCGCCACTGCCACGGCGACCAGGCCGATACCGGCGTCGTAACTCTGCAGGATGGCGTCCCAGACCGTCGGGCTGGCGACGGCCTTGCCGAGTTTGACGAACACGATCGGCAGGACATTGATCAGCACGAACAGAATCAGGCTGGCCACCGTCACCGCCAGCATCAGATCGAGATTGACCCGGCGCCCGCGGTACAGCTCGCAGCCGCAGCGCGCGCAGCGCGCGACTTCGCCCGTGGCCAGCGACCGCCGTTCGTACACGGCGTCGCAGTCTTCACAGATTGAAAGCGGGCTATGCATTTCTTCGATTGGGGGGAGCGATTGAATCCCGACAGAGTTTAGCCGGGAACTCGGCGGCCTCACCAACGAAGAAGGCCGGGCATTGCCCGGCCTTCTTGTGCACAACAACCATCGGCAACGATCAGGCGATCAGTTGAGGCGCTCCAGCACCGTCGCCACGCCCTGGCCCATGCCAATACACATCGTCGCAACGCCGAACTGCGCGTTCTGCTCCTGCAGAACGTGCGCCAGCGCACCGGTGATGCGGGCACCCGAGCAACCCAGCGGGTGGCCGAGCGAGATCGCGCCGCCCTTGATGTTGACGCGGTCCATGCGCTCGAGCAGCTTGAGATCCTTCATGACCGCCAGCGACTGCGCGGCAAAGGCTTCGTTCAGCTCGAAGTAGTCAATGTTGTCGATCGACAGACCGGCGCGCTTGAGCGCCTTCTGCGTCGCCGGCACCGGGCCGATGCCCATGATCGACGGATTGCAGCCGGCAGCGGCGACGCTGACGATGCGCGCCATCGGCTTGAAGCCGAGCGCCTTGGCCTTCTCGGCCGACATTAGCAGCGTGCAGGACGCACCGTCCGAGATCGCCGAGCTGTTGCCGGCGGTGACGCTGCCCTTCGGATTGAAGGCCGGCTTGAGCTTGGCCAAATCCGCGAGGTTGGCGTCCGGACGCACGACTTCGTCGAAGTCGACGAAGATCGGCGCACCGTTGGCGTCATGGCCCTGGATGCCGACCATCTCGTTCTTGAACTTGCCGTCCTTCCAGGCCTTGTAGGCCTTCTGGTGCGAAGCCAGCGCAAACTCGTCCTGCTTCTCGCGCGACACCTGATGGGTCTGCGTCAGCATTTCGGCGGTCAGGCCCATCATCGCCGCGGCCTTGGCCTGAGTCACCGACAGTCCCGGATCGCCGTCGAAGCCGTGGGTCATCGCGATGTGGCCCATGTGTTCGACACCACCGCATAGGTAGACATCACCGATGCCAGCCTTGATCGAGGCCATCGCGATGTGGATCGCGCTCATCGACGAGCCGCACAGGCGGTTGACGGTCTGACCCGGCACCGTGTTCGGCAGGCCGGCCTTGAGCGACACGTTACGCGCGATGTTGAAGCCCTGCTCCAGGGTCTGCTGCACGCAGCCCCAGACCACGTCCTCGATATCGGCCGGCTTGAGCGCGGCGTTGCGCGTCATGATGGCCTTGATCAGTTCGGCCGACAGGTCTTCGGCGCGGACATTGCGGAAAGCGCCGCCCTTGGAGCGGCCCATCGGGGTGCGGACCGCATCAACAATGACAACTTCAGTCATTTCAAATCTCCGGAATTCTTGAGAGCGGCCATTACTTCGGGAAGTACAGCGAGCCGTCGGCCGCCATCTTCTTCATCGACTCGGTCGGCTCATAGAGCTTGCCGAGCTGCGCGTACTTGGCGCACTTCTCGAGGATGGTCTTCATGCCGATCGTATCGGCGTACTTCAGCGCCCCGCCGCGGAACGGCGGGAAACCGACGCCGTAGACCAGGCCCATGTCGGCCTCGGCCGCGGATTCGACGATGCCTTCGTCGAGGCAGCGCACCGTCTCGATGATCATCGGCAGCATCAAGCGGTCGACGATCTCCTCTTCGGAGAACTCCTTCTTGCCGTTCGGCTGCACCGAGCCGATCAGCTCGGCGGTCTGCGGATCGATGACCTTCTTCGGCTTGCCCTTCGGATCGGTCTCGTACTTGTAGTAGCCGATGCCGTTCTTCTGGCCATAACGCTTGGCTTCGTACATCACGTCGAGCGAGGACTTGAATTCCTTGTTCGACATGCGGTCCGGATAACCTTCCGCAAGCACGTCACCGACGTGGTGCGAGGTGTCGATGCCGACGACGTCCTGCAGATAGGCCGGACCCATCGGCCAGCCGAAGGTCTCCATCACCTTGTCGATCTGCTGGTAGTCGCCGCCGTCGCGCAGCAGCATCGACCAGCCGCCGAAGTAAGGGAACAGGATGCGGTTGACCAGGAAGCCCGGGCAGTTCTTGACGACGATCGGCGTCTTGCCCATCGAAGCGGCGTAGGCGGCGATCGTCGCGATCGCTTCCTTCGAGGTCTTCTCGCCGTAGATCACTTCGACCAGCGGCATGCGATGCACCGGATTGAAGAAGTGCATGCCGAGGAAGTTTTCCGGCTTCTTGACCGCGGTCGCCAGATCGTCGATCGAGATCGACGAGGTGTTCGACGCGATGATCACGCCGTCCTTGCTCAGGCCCTCGACTTCGGCGAGCACCGCCTTCTTGATCTTCGGATTCTCGACGACGGCTTCGACGATGACATCGACGTTCTTGAAGTCGCCGTAGTTCAGCGTCGGGCGAATCATCGCCAGCGTCTTGCCGGCGGCTTCCGGCGTCAGCTTCTTGCCGACCATCTTCGACAGCAGCTTGTTCGCCTCATTCATGCCCAGGTCCAGCGCCTTGTCGGCGATGTCCTTCATGATGATCGGCGTGCCCTTCGACGCGCTCTGGTAAGCGATGCCGCCACCCATGATGCCGGCGCCGAGCACGGCCGCCTGGTCGATCTTCTTGCCGGCCTTGATGTAGCCCTTGGCCTTCTTCTTGAGGAACTGGTCGTTGAGGAAGATGCCGATCAGCGCATCGGCCACCGAGGTCTTGGCGACCTTGGCAAAGCCGGCACCTTCGATCTTCAGTGCTTCATCGCGCGACTTCGACGCACCCTTCTGGATCGCCTTGACCGCTTCGACCGGCGCCGGATAGTTCTTGCCGGCCTGGCCCTGGACGAACGGAATCGCGGTGCCGAACACCATCATCGATTCGATCGCGTCGAGCTTGAGCGGGCCGGTCTTCTGCGCACGGCGCGCCTTCCAGTCGTACTTGCCTTCGAGCGCCTGCTTGACGAGGTTGATCGCCGCCGCCTTGAGCTGATCCGGCACGACCACGGCGTCAACGGCATGGATCTTCAGCGCCGCGTCGGCCTTGAACTGGCCGCCACCGGCAATCCATTCGATCGCATTGTCGGCGCCGGTCAGGCGCGAGAAGCGCACCGTGCCGCCGAAGCCCGGATACAGGCCGAGCTTCACTTCCGGGAAACCGACCTGTGCCGCTGTCGCGATGACGCGATAGTCGGTCGACATCGCCATTTCGAACCCGCCGCCGAGCGCAATGCCGTTGATGGCGGTCACGGTCGGGAACGGCAGGTCTTCGATGCCGTTGAAAGCCTTGTTGGCTTCGAAGGCCCAGGCCGCGATCTCGGCTTCCGGCGCCTGGAAGTTCTTGCCGAACTCGGTGATGTCGGCGCCGACGATGAAGACGTCCTTGGCGCTGGTGACGATCAGGCCCTTGACGCCGCTGGCCTTGGCCAGCGCTTCGCCGGCTTCCTTGAGTTCCTGCACGGTGCGTGCATCGAACTTGTTGATGGCGTCGTTCTGACGGTCGAAACACAGCTCGGCGATGCCGCCGTCGAGCATGCTCACTCGAATGGACTGCCCTTGATACATGGGAGTGTCACCTTGTGGATGAGAATGTGGCTGGATCAAACCAACCGCTCAGGCGCTGCCGTTTAGGCGTCACGCACCCGACCGCTTGGCCTGCACAGTGCGGAGAAAAAGGGCGGCAATCATAGCCTTGCGTGCTGCAGCGCCGCAAACAGCGCCCTCTGCGCAAGACGGCGCCGTCTCAAGCCGCCGCAGCGCAGGCTTTTGCCTCCTCCCGGAAACACGAGAAGCCGCGCCGGGACCGGCCAATCTGGTCATTTTTTTGACAGCTTTGCCGTCCCCACCTACACTCCCGACTACTTTTTGGGGAAAAAGTCAAGGGATCACGGATGGCTGCCAATCCACTGCAGTCCGCGCAACGTACCCGTCGGGCCGGTTCCGGCCCTTGGTTTCCTGCCGCCTGTCGCTACCTTGCCATTCTTGCTCCCCTGCTCGGCAGCCCCCGAGGCCGACGCTCCGAAATAACCCGAAAGCCGGGCAGCCCGGTGGACGCCCTGGCCTCCGCCGCTACCGAATTCGGGATTTCCCTTTTATTCATTCACGCAAGGAGCTCGTCGCGCACATGAAGAAGTCTGCGAAAAAAGGCAGCACAAAGCCTGCCAAGAAAGCTGCGGGGAAGAAGGTCGCCACGAAGAAGCCGGTCGCCAAGAAGGCGGCTGCCAAGAAGCCCGTTGCCAAGAAAGCGGTCGCAAAGAAGGCTCCCGCCAAGAAGGCTCCGGCCAAGAAAGCTGCCAAGCCCGCTGCGAAGAAGGCGGCGGCGAAGAAGCCGGTCGCCAAGCCCGCGCCGAAGGCCAAAGCGCCTTCGAAGCTGAAAACCAAGGCCAAGGATGCGGTGAAGTCGGCCAAGGCCAGCGTCAAGAAGGCCGCCGATTCGGCGAAGTCCGCCGCCTCCAAGGTCAAGGCAGACGCCCGCTCGGAAGTCAGCAAGGTCACGACCAAGGCGCAAACCACCGCGACCAAGGTCAAGGAAAACGCCAAGCAGGACCTCGACAAGGCCAAGGCTGCGGTCAAGAACGATATCGCGCGCGTCGCCGAGGCGGTTCGCTCGGTGCAGCGCAAGGCCAAGGAACAGGCCCTCAAGATGGAACAGCAGGTTTCGGCCGCCGCGGCCGCTGCTGCAGTCGCCATCACGCCGTCTCCGCTGTCGCGCGCTTTCCTCGCGACCTCGGCTGGCAAGAAGGAAGCTGCCGAACTCGGTCTGGCACCCGGCGAACTGCCGGCGGAAGCCCCGACCGATTTCAACAGTACGTCGAACGGTTCGCCGGACGACTCATCGAACAACTAGAACCAGACCCCTGCGCGGCCTGCCAGGGCGCGCAATATTTAACTCCCTGCCCGCCGAAAGGCGGGCTTTTTGTTTGCCGCGCCGCTGGGCACAATGCGCACAGACCCTTCATCCGCCTATCCGCATGAGCCTGTCGCTCGATCAGAGCACTGAAATCTGCACCGTGCTGGCGGATGCCAGCCGCGTGCGCCTGCTGCTGCTGCTCGAGCATTACGAGCTCAGCGTCGCGGAACTGACCCAGGTCACCTCGCTGACACAGAGCCGGGTTTCGACCCACCTCGCCCGTCTCAAGCGGGCCGGCCTGGTGCACGACAAGCGCAGCGGCAATGCCGCGCTCTATTCAATGACAGGCGTCGACAGCGAAGCCGCGAATCTGTGGGCCGCGCTGCGCCCCAGGCTCGACGATGCGCAGCTGCGCGTCGACCGCGAGAGCGCCGAACAGGTCATCGCCGAACGCAAGAGCGGCCAGACCTGGGCGGAATCCGTCGCCGGACGGATGGATCTGCATTACTCGCCCGGCCGCACCTGGGAAGCCACCGCGCGTTCGCTGATCGGCCTGCTGGAGCTGGGCGACGTCGTCGACGTGGCCTGCGGCGATGGCGTGCTGGCGGAATTGATTGCAGAACGCGCGAAATCGGTGACCGCCGTCGACATCAGCGCAACGGTGATCGCCGCCGCGCGCAAACGCCTTTCGGGCCTGAAGAACGTCAGCTTCTGTGAAGCCGACATGCATGCGCTGCCGTTGCAGAGCGGCGTCTACGATCATGTCTTCCTGATGCACGCGCTGTCGTATACGCGCGAACCGCGCAAGGCGCTGCAGGAAGCGCGGCGCCTGCTCAGGCCGGGCGGCCGCCTGATCGTCGCCGCGCTGGCCGAGCATCCTCACGAGCAGACCATGCGCTCGTTCGATCACCTGAACCTCGGCATCGCGCCCGACGCGCTGCGCAAGCTGCTCGCCGGCTGCAAGCTCAGCGTCGAGTATTGCCGCATCAGCTCGCGCGAAACGCGACCGCCGTATTTCGAGGTGATCACGGCGCTGGCTCAGGCCAGTTGAGCCCGAAGCCAGCAGTAGCCCGGGTGAAACCCGGGACTCCGCCCCCTATTGCGCCGAACCCCGGGTTTCACCCGGGCTACGCGACTCAACGACTACATCAGCCCGGCAGATCTTCCGGCCACAGGCACTTGCCCTTCGCGGCGATCTTCTTCAACCGCGCGCGATGCGCTTCCAGCTCTTCATCGCTGGCGGAGATCACCGGCAAGACGCCCTGGCCCGCGCCAAGCAGATCGACGAAGCGCGAACGGCTCACTGCCGCCTGACCCGGGTCGTCGAGCACCAGACGGCTCTGGCCGCCCGTCATCGCCAGATAGACATCGGCCAGCAGCTGCGCGTCGAGCAGGGCGCCATGCAGTTCGCGATGCGAGGTGTCGATCTCGTAGCGCTTGCACAAGGCGTTCAGATTGACGCGCTGGCCCGGATGCAGGCGGCGTGCGAGCGCGACCGTATCGGTGATCGTGCAGATCGCGCTCAGCTTCTGGTCAAGTCCGCAGCGGGCGAATTCGCGATCGAGGAAGCCGACGTCGAAGCTGGCGTTGTGGATGACCAGTTCGGCGCCGCTCAGGTAGTTCCACAGCTTGGGGGCAAGCTCGCGGAATTTCGGCTTGTCGGCGAGGAAGCTCAGCGTGATGCCATGAACTTCGGCCGCGCCGGGATCGATGTCCTTGTCTTCCGGATGAACGTACTCGTGGAAATTGTTGCCGGTGGGCCGGCGGTTGATCATCTCGACGCAGCCGATCTCGATGACGCGATGGCCCAGATCGACTTCGAGGCCGGTGGTTTCGGTATCCAGCACAATCTGCCGCATCGATTACTTTCCCTTTGCCAGCGCCGCAAGCACGCCTTCGTTGGCCAGCCGATCCGCTTCTTCGTTGCCCGGATCACCGCTATGGCCCTTGACCCATTTCCAGTCGACCTGATGCCGTCCGGCCGCAGCGTCGAGCAGCTGCCACAGATCCTGGTTCTTCACCGGCTGCTTGCTCGCGGTGCGCCAGCCGCGCGCCTTCCAGTTCGGCAGCCAGGTCGTCAGGCCCTGCATCACATACGAGGAGTCCGTATAGAGGGTGACGGCGCAGGTTTCCTTGAGCGCGTTGAGCGCGCTGATCGCCGCAGTCAGCTCCATGCGGTTGTTGGTCGTTTCCAGCTCACCGCCGTGCAGGCGCTTCTGCTGTCCGTTGAACTCCAGCAATACGCCCCAGCCGCCAGGGCCCGGATTGCCCTTGCAGGCACCGTCGGTATAGACAATCACTTGTTTCACAACGGCGCGGATCGACTCAAGGGCTGACGCTGCAGTTTACCGGCATCGCGGATTCAGGGCGTCAGGCCGCTGTCGGCATCGCGCTGTGCCACGGGAACCCCGACACCGACCAGCGGGCGCACTTGCGCACGAGCGACGCGGCCGACGAAGTTCATTGGCAACACGCGTTTGCGCGCACAGACGAGATACGCCTCGGCAAACGGCGCCAGCAAGCTGGCCGGCGACCAGCCGTCGCCGACGCTGTGCGGCGAGAGCCAGGGAAAACCGACGCTGAAACGGCGCACCTCGCCCACCTCGAAATCCAGCAGTTCGAGCCAGTCGCTGACACGCCCGGCGCTGTAGAAGCGTGCGCCGGACGGAAACGCCCGATGGCGCAGGCCGAGCGCAGAGCGCCAGGACCACAAACTCCAGGGGTTGAAGCCGAGCACGAACAGCCGGCCGCGATCGTTGAGCACCCGATCGACTTCGCGCAGCACGTTATGCGGCGAGCGCGAAAACTCCAGCGTGTGCGGCAGCACGATTGCATCGACGCTTTTGGCCGGCAGCGGCAGCTGCGTCGGATCGACAACCCCCGCCGCGGCCGGGTCGCCGAGTGCGCCGAGCACGGCGTGATGCATCGTGCCGGCGCTATCGACCAACGCGGCATCGGCCGCCCAGCTGCCGACCTGCAGCACATGCCGGCCGAAGACGTCCGGCAGCAGACGCGCGAGCTCGCGCGCCTCCAGATCGATCAGCTGGCTGCCGCGGGCCGAG
This sequence comes from Fontimonas sp. FW305-C-3, assembly GCF_058783185.1. Taxonomy (NCBI): domain Bacteria; kingdom Pseudomonadati; phylum Pseudomonadota; class Gammaproteobacteria; order Nevskiales; family Nevskiaceae; genus Fontimonas; species Fontimonas sp. FW305-C-3. The sequence goes on from NZ_JBYSYK010000003.1 coordinate 632,340, forward strand.
CGCCGCCAGATGCCCAGCGATACGCGGTCCAGCGGACGGGAATTGTTGTGATGACGCAGCGGAGTCATGGCGCTACCCTGCAAGGCGTTTTCCTCATGGTAACGACTATGCGGCTGCAGGCAATCCCGATCTTTACCGACAACTATGTCTGGGTGCTGACCGAGGGTCGCGACGCGGTCGTCGTCGACCCGGGCGATGGCGCACCGGTCGCCCAGTTTCTGCAGGAGAACGCGCTGAATCTGGTCGCGATCCTGGTCACCCACCATCACCCGGATCACATCGCCGGCATTCCGACGCTGCTCGCGAAGTGGCCGGTACCGGTTTATGGCCCTGCCGAAGAAGCCAGCAAAATCAAGATCCTGAGTCAGCAGCTGCGCGACGGGGATATCGTCGAACTGCTCGGCCAGCGCCTGCAGGTCATGGCGGTACCCGGCCATACCCTGGGGCACATCACTTATGTGCAGCTTTCGCCGACGGCCGGCGAGCCGCCGTTCGTCCTGTGCGGTGACACCCTGTTCTCCGCGGGCTGCGGCCGCCTGTTCGAAGGCACCGCGGCGCAGATGCACGCCTCATTGCAGCGGCTCAACGCCCTGCCGGCCGGCAGCCGCATGTACTGCACCCACGAGTACACGCTGTCGAATCTGGCTTTCGCACAGGCGGTGGAGCCGGGCAACAGCGACATCCGCGATCGCATCCGCGATGTCCAGCAGCTGCGGGCCGAAGGCCTCGCCAGCGTGCCGACGGAGCTGGCTCTCGAACGCCGCATCAACCCCTTCCTCAGAAGCGCGGTTCCGGCGGTCCGGGCCGCAGCGGAAAATTGGGCATGCAAGAATTTGTTAGACGAATCAGAGGTCTTCGCCGCCCTACGCAAATGGAAAGATGGCTACCGCACCCCCGTATAGGTGGTAGTCAAACCGACACGATGCTGTAAAGTGCCCGGACAAATAACAGACATGGGGGGACCGTGGGGGTCCTTGGGCGTCGCTTTTTCCTGGTTTTGATTGCCGTTTTCTGGCTGACGCCTGCTGCGTCGAAGACGCCGGAAGACTCGATCTGGCCGCGCGTTGTCGCCGGCATGCAGTTGCGTGCCGAAGCGCAGCCGGACGCCGTCAAATGGGCTCAGCACTTCGCCCGTCACCCTGCCGCATTCAAGGCCATGATGGCGCGCGCACAGCCGCATCTGTGGCACATGGTCGAAGCCGCCGAACGCCGCAAACTGCCGCTGGAGCTGGTTCTGCTGCCCGCCGTCGAGTCCGGGTTCAACACCAGCGCGATTTCCAGCCAGCATGCCTATGGGCTGTGGCAGCTGCTGCCGGCCACCGCCAGCAGCTTCGGCCTGACCAGCAGCGCCAGCTACGACCCGCGCGTCGATCCCATTGCCAGCACCCGCGTCGCCCTCGGCCACCTCAACGACATGTATGAGCGCTTCGATGACTGGTGGCTGGCGATTGCCGCCTTCAACATCGGCCGCGGCCGCCTGGCCGAAGTCATGCAGATGCAGCCCAGCGTCAGAAACTTCTGGCAGCTGAAGAATCTGCCGCCGGAAACCTACGAACACGCGCGCAAGCTGGCCGGCATCTGCCTGCTGATCCAGCAGCCGAAACGTTTTGGCGTGACCCTGCCGCGCATTCCGAATGCCGCGCCGACCGAGCTGATCCGCCTGCGTCGCCCGGTCGACCTCGGCCGGCTCGCCAAGGCGGCCAACATCTCCGAGCAGCTGATCCGCGAGCTGAATCCCGGTCTGCGGCAGATGTCGAACACCGGCGACAAGGCCATGCTCGCGTTGCCGCCGGCCGAAGCCCAGCGCTTGCGCGTGGCGATGGCCAATCAGCGCTATGCGGGCAAGCCGCAACAGCCGGCGCTGGTGCATGTGGTGCAGGCCGGCGAGTCGCTGAGCCATATCGCCAGCCGCTATGGCGTCAGCGTCGCGATGCTCGCCTCGCGCAATGAGCTGCCGGCCGGCGCGCCGCTGCGGGCAGGATCGCGGTTGCAGGTGCCGACCAGCCTCTAGGCGCCCCGCTTTCACGGCTTCCAAACAAAAGCGGCGATGGTTTCCCATCGCCGCTTTTTTCATGCCCGAGTTTCAGGCCCTGTCCGCTCAGTGTGCGCGGGCAGCCTCGGCTGCGGCGGCTTCCGCGGTTGCCGCGGCGCCGTCCGGAACGACCCGGGCTTCCGGCATGCGCTCAAGCGCAATCCGCAGCACGTCGTCGACCCAGCGCACCGGCTCGATATTGAGCTTGGACTTCACGGTTTCCGGAATGTCGGCCAGATCCTTGACGTTCTCGTGCGGGATGACGACGGTCTGGATGCCGCCGCGCTGGGCCGCGAGCATCTTTTCCTTCAAACCGCCGATCGGCAGCACTTCGCCGCGCAGGGTGATTTCGCCGGTCATCGCGACGTCCGCACGGACCGGAATGCCGGTCAGCGCCGATACCAGCGCGGTGCACATCGCGATACCCGCCGACGGGCCGTCCTTCGGCGTCGCACCTTCCGGCACGTGCACGTGCAGGTCGTTCTTGGCGTAGAACTCGGCGTCAATTCCGAGCGCCTTCGAGCGCGAACGCACCACCGTTAACGCGGCCTGGATCGACTCCTGCATGACGTTGCCGAGCGAGCCCGTCTGCGTCAGCTTGCCCTTGCCCGGCGCCAGCGCGGCTTCGATCGTCAGCAGCTCGCCGCCGACTTCGGTCCAGGCCAGACCGGTGACCTGGCCGACCTGGTTGTGCTCCTCGGCACGGCCGTAGCGGAACTGTGGCACGCCGAGGAAATCGCTGAGGTTGGACTCCTCGACCTTGAGCGCCAGCAGCTTCGGATCGATCAGCAGGCGCTTGACCGTCTTGCGACAGATCTTGCTGAGCAGGCGCTCGAGGCTGCGCACGCCGGCTTCGCGGGTGTACAGACGAATGACCGCGCGCAGCGCTTCCTCGGTGACTTCCAGCTCGCCGTCCTTGAGGCCGTTGTTCTTCATCTGCTTGGACAGCAGATACTGGCGCGCGATGTTGACCTTCTCGTCCTCGGTGTAGCCGGCGAGACGGATCACTTCCATGCGGTCGAGCAGCGGGCCCGGAATGTTCAGCGTGTTCGCCGTTGCGATGAACATCACGTCGGACAAGTCGTATTCGACTTCCAGATAGTGATCCTGGAACGTCGAGTTCTGCTCGGGATCGAGCACCTCGAGCAGCGCCGACGACGGATCGCCGCGGAAGTCCATCGCCATCTTGTCGATTTCATCGAGCAGGAACAGCGGGTTCTTGACGCCGACCTTCGACATGTTCTGCACGATCTTGCCCGGCATCGAGCCGATGTACGTGCGGCGATGACCGCGGATTTCCGCCTCGTCGCGCACGCCGCCAAGCGACATGCGGACGAACTTGCGGTTGACCGCCTCGGCAATCGAGCGGCCGAGCGAGGTCTTGCCGACGCCCGGAGGGCCGACCAGGCACAGGATCGGACCCTTGAGCTTCTTCATCCGCGACTGCACGGCGAGATGCTCGACGATGCGCTCCTTGACCTTCTCCAGACCGTAGTGGTCTTCGTCCAGCTTGGCCTGGCAGGCTTCCAGATCGATGTGGGTCTTGGTGCGCTTCTTCCAGGGCACCTGGGTCAGCCAGTCGAGATAGTTGCGCACGACGGTGGCTTCCGCCGACATCGGCGGCATCATCTTGAGCTTGTTGAATTCGGCGACGGCCTTGGCCTTCGCCTCCTTGTGCATGCCGGCCTTTTCGATCTTCTGCGCGATCTCTTCCTGCTCGCTCGGGCCTTCCTCGCCCTCGCCGAGCTCCTTCTGAATGGCCTTCATCTGCTCATTCAGGTAGTACTCGCGCTGGTTCTTCTCCATCTGCGTCTTCACGCGCGAACGGATTTTCTTCTCGATCTGCAGGACGTCGATCTCGCCTTCCAGCTCGCTGAGCACATGCTCGAGGCGCGACTTGGCGTCGGCAATCTCCAGCACTTCCTGCTTGTCCTCGAGCTTGAGGTTCAGGTGCGCGGCAATCGTGTCCGCCAGGCGGCCGGCCGAATCCATGCTCGCCAGTGACGGCAGCAGTTCGGCGGGCACCTTCTTGTTGAGCTTGGCGTAGGCCTCGAACTGGGCCAGGATCGAACGCGACAGCGCGTCGATTTCCTTGTCCTCGGTGAGTTCCTGCTTGGCTTCGGGCAGCGGCTGGCAATCGGCGGTGACATAGTCGCCGTCGAAGTCGAGGTTCGAAACCTGGGCGCGCTCCTGGCCTTCGACGAGCACCTTCACAGTGCCATCCGGCAGCTTGAGCATCTGCAGGATCGTCGCCAGCGTGCCGACGCTGTACATGTCGATCTCGCGCGGGTCGTCGGTATCCGCGGTGCGCTGGGCGAGCAGCAGGATGCGCTTGTCGTCCTGCATCGCGGCCGTCAGGGCCTTGATCGATTTCTCGCGACCCACGAACAGCGGAATCGCCATGTGCGGGAACACCACGACATCCCGTAGCGGCAGAACGGGTGCGGTACGGTCTGTGGATGTGGTCACTGGATCTCCGGATTTCGGGGCATTGCCGGCATTATGCCGGATGGGTGTGGCTGATTTAGTCGGTCAATATGGGCAGTGCCCGCAAAATCAAGGATCAGTGCAGGCAAACGACAGCCGCCCGACCGATTGCAAGATTTGCAGGCTCTGATCACTTTTTGCCCGCCTGACTCAGACCGCGGCGCTGCAGCAGCGGTTCGATCTGCGGATCGCGGCCGCGGAAATCCTTGAACTGCGCCATCGGATCGACACTGTTGCCACGCGACAGCAGGGTCTTGCGGAAATGCTCGCCGTTCTCGCGCTTGAGGCCGCCGTTCTGCTTGAACCACTCGACGCTGTCAGCATCGAGCACTTCGCTCCAGATGTAGGCGTAATAGCCCGCCGAGTAACCGCCGGCGAAAATGTGACTGAAGTAGGTGCTGCGATAGCGCGGCAGCACGCTGTCGAGCTTGACCCCGGCATTCTGCAGGGCACTGTCCTCGAAGCGCATGGCGTCGTCGATGACCGTGCCCGGCGCCAGCTGGTGCCAGGCCTGGTCGAGCAGCGTCGCGCCAAGATACTCGGTCGTCGTGAACCCCTGGTTGAACTGCTGCGCGGCCAGCACCTTGTCGGCCAGCGCCTGCGGCATCGCTTCAGCGCTCTGGTAGTGACGGGCGTAGTGCTTCAATACGGTCGGATCGGTCACCCACATCTCGTGGACCTGCGACGGATACTCGACGAAATCCCGCGGCACCGACGTGCCGGAGAAGTACGGGTACTTCACGTTCGAGAACAGGCCGTGCAGCGCGTGGCCGAACTCGTGGAACATCGTGTTGGCTTCGTCGAACGTCAGCAGCACCGGCTCGCCAGCGGGCGGCTTGGCGACGTTGAGATTGTTGACCAGCACCGCACGCGTTCCGAGCAGGCCGTTCTGCTGCACAAAGCTGTTCATCCAGGCACCCCCGCGCTTGCTTGGGCGTGCGAAGTAGTCTGCAAGAAACAGGCCGAGGACACTGCCATCGGCATCCTTGACCTCGAAAACCCGGACGTCTGGGTGGTACACCGGCAGATCCTTGCGCTCGGTGAACGTCAGCCCGTACAGCTGGCCGGCCATGTAGAAGACACCGTCGCGCATCACGCGCTCCATCTCCAGATAGGGCCGCAGTTCGTTGTCGTCGAAGGCGTAGCGCTGCTTGCGCAATTGTTCCGCGTAGAACGCCCAGTCCCACGGCGCGAGCTTGAAGCCGCCCTTCTGCGCGTCGATCAGCTTCTGCAGGTCCGCCGCCTCGCGCTTGACGTTGGCAACCGCCGCCGGGGTCAGCTTGGCCAGCATCTGGTTGACCGCCTGCTTGGTCAGCGCGGTACTTTCCTCAAGCACATACGAGGCGTGATCGGCATAGCCGAGCAGGCCCGCGCGCGCGGCGCGCAACTCGACGATACGCAGCAAGGTCGCTTTGTTGTCGGCCTCGTTGCCGTTGTTGCCGCGCGTGATCGAGGCCTTGTAGACCCGCTCGCGAACCGCGCGGTCGGTCAGCGAAGTCAGCGACGGCTGTACCGTCGGCAGCTGCAGGCCCAATACCCACTTGCCTTCCAGGCCGCGCGCCTTCGCGGCTTCGGCGGCGGCGGCAACCGCGTCTGCAGCCAGGCCATCCAGCTCGGCGGCATTGTCGAGGACAATCGCCGAATCGTTGCTGTCCTTGAGCAGGTTCTGCTGGAACTTGGTCGTCAGGCCCGACAACTCCGCATTGATGCTGCGCATCTGCGTCTGCTTGTCGGCCGCCAGCTGGGCGCCGGCGCGCACGAAGTCACGCCGCAGCAGTTCCAGCAGGCGCAGGGATTCGGCATCCAGGCCCAGGGCGGCCCGGCCGCCGTACAGCGCCTCGACGCGGGCAAACAGCGCAGGGTTGAGCAGGATCGCATCGTTGTGCGCCGCGAGCTTGGGCGCCATTTCGGCCTGGATCGCCTGAATCTGCGGATTGGTGTTGGACGACGCAAGGTTGTAGAACACCGCCGACACGCGATTCAACAGTGCGCCGCTGCGCTCCATGGCGACCACCGTATTGTCGAAGCTGGGCGCCGCCGGGTTCGTCGCAATCGCGTCGATCTCGGTCAGCTGCTCGCGCATGCCGGCCTCGAAGGCCGGCGCGAAGTGTTCGTCGCGAATCAGGTCGAACGGCGGATACTCGAACTGCAGCGTGCTGGCCGTCATCAGGGGATTGGCCGTGCTCGCCTTCGCGGGCGCGTCGGCAGGCCCACCCATGTTGGCGCAACCACATAGCAGAACTCCGGCGGCAGCTGCCGCGCTCACGCTCGAACGCATCTCAAATCCCCTCTTATGATCTCGAAGCAAATGCTGCCTTGCTGGTCGCTGACTTGACCAGAGTGAATACCCACAGCGACAGTACGTCAACGAACTCCAGCCGCAGCGCACGGCCATGGAGTTTCTGCCTGGGAGAGAGCGTTTGATGCAGGAAGCTTCAAACCGCAGCTGGAGCGCTTGGACGGCGTCGAGCCGTGCTGCGTTGCTGCTCGGCGTTGCGCTCCTGACGGCCTGCGCCTCCCGGGGACCGGGCAAGCCCGAACCGAAGAATCCCTGCGACCAGGAAGCGGTCATCACCGGCGATGCGCCGGAGATCGTCGACGACACGCGAGTGATGCTCGAGGAAACCGGTTGCAAGACCGCGCTATGGCTCGACGGCCTGTTTGCGGACGAGGCGGACATCGAATCCGCGCGCAACACCAACGGCTATCTGTCGACCTCGGCCAGCTATTCCGAATTCGAAGGCTTCGAGACCAAGGTCCGTCTGCGGGTCAGGATCAAGCTGCCTTCGTTGAAGGGCAGGACGTCGGCCTTCCTCGGCCGCGAAGACCAGAGCGATTTCATCAGCGACCGCGTCGAGCGCTTCTCGCTCAGCTCGCAGTTGCCGAAGATCGACGATCGCGAGGAATGGCTGGCGGGCCTGGGCTACGCCCTGCCGGGCTCGAAACGCGTCAGCGTCGATTTCCGGGTCGGCGCCTCCGGGCTCAGCGAACCGCGCGTCTTCCTGCGTTCGCGCGTTCACTACACGCTGTACTCGGACGACGAAAGCGTCGCCTATCTCCGCGTCACCCCGTTCTGGCAGACCCGCGACGGCGTCGGCGTGACGGTCGGCGCAAACTACTCGCAGGTGCTGTCGCCGAAGTTGTTGCTACGGCTGTCTTCGGTGGGCACGACGACCGAGGCGGATACCGGCGTCGACTGGTCGAACTCGGTAACGCTCTACCAGAACCTGACGAAGGGCCGCGGCATGGCCTATCAGCTGTTCATCACCGGCGATACCAATGCGCCGGAGCCGCTCTACGAATACGGCACCGCCGCCACGTTCCGCCAGCCGCTGTTCGGCAACAAGCTCTACGGCGAATTCAGCCTCGGCTACACCTGGCCGCGCATCGATCCGGAGCTGCCGCGCGAGGGCTCGTATGAAGTCGGCATCGGCCTTGAACTGCCGTTCGGCAAGGACGACTAGTCCGCCAGCAGGCGATTGATCGCATCGAGCAGCAATTGCGCGTTTTCGGGCGAATACCCACGGCTCTGGTAGGCGATCCGCCCTTCGCGGTCGATCAGGTACAGCTGTGGGATATCGTCGATCTCGTAGGTCCGGCCGATCAGCTTGCCGGCATCGTGGGTCAGGGTCATCTGCACCTCGGTCAGCTGACGGAGCAACTGCCGGTAGCGCTGGCCGTCCTCACCCCAGTTGACCGCGACAACCTCGATCCGCTCGCGGCCCAGCTTCTGCTGCAGGCCTTCGAGCAGCGGCATCTCCTCCAGGCAGGGCGCACACCAGCTGGCCCAGAACGTGACGATGACGAGCTTGCCGGCAAACGCGGAGACCTTGACCGTCTGCCCGCCTGCCGATTTTCCGAGATAATCCGGCGCCGTCACGCCCGTCGCCAAGGCCGCATTGGCCGGTAACGGCAGCGCGGCGGCGAGCAGCAGCAGACCGGCAAGACGCAGCGTCCCGCTTCCGCAACCGACGAACTTCACAAGGCTTCATGGCCACTGAGCATTCGACCGATCTTACTGCAGCCTCCGAGCCGGTGCGGCTCGACAAATGGCTGTGGGCCGCACGCTTCTTCAAGACGCGCACGCTGGCGAAGGACGCCGTCGATAGCGGCCATGTCCGCTATGAGGACGAGCGGACCAAGGTCAGCAAGACGGTGGCGATCGGCGCCCGCCTGCGCATCCGCCAGGGCTGGGATGACATCGAAGTGGTCGTGCTCGGCGTCAGCGACCAGCGGCGCGGTGCCCCCGAAGCACAGCGGCTGTACGCGGAAACGGCGGAAAGCCAGGCCCGCCGCGAGCGCGAACGCCTGCTGCGTCAGGCGGCCGTCGGCCTCGACAGCCCGCAGCGTCCGAGCAAGCAGCAACGCCGCGAAATCCATCGCTTCAAGCGCGGCAACTGACGCTGCCGGAGCGCGCTATATCCTTATTCCATTTGGGGGTTTTGACCGCCAAATCGTTGTACGACAGGGCCCGCGCTCCTAGACTGCGCACCTAATGAACGCAGCCACCGCCACCGTTATTCGTCCGTCCGCCTTTGTCAGTGCACCGGCGCCAGCCGCAGAAGCCGGCCGCCTTGCGCCGATCAATGCCGAGCAGATCGCCGCACTCAACCGCGAATATGCCCCTCTGCACTTCGAGGAGCGCATCCGCCGCCTGTACCAGGATTTCGAGCCCGGTAAGGTGCTTGTCACCTCTTCGTTCGCGGCCACGTCGGCGTACTTCCTGCACATCGTTTCGCGCATCCGTCCGGACCAGCTCGTGCACTTCATCGACACCGGCTATCACTTTCCGGAGACGGTGGCGTACCGCCAGTACCTGATCGATCTGTTCAAGCTCAAGGTCGCCGACCTGCGCGCCGAGGACTGGAAGCATCAGTTCACGACCGAAGAAAAAACCTGGTCGAAGGACCCGGACTTCTGCTGCTCGGTCAACAAGGTCGAGCCGCTCGAAGCGGTCAAGCCGAACTACCACGTGTGGGTGTCGAGCCTGATGCACTGGCAGACCGAACATCGCTCGGACCTCGAGATCTTCGAGGTGCGTCGCAACATCATCAAGTTCAATCCGATGATCGACGTGACGCGCGACGAGCGCGACGCCTACATCCGCGAACACGACCTGCCGTTTCATCCGCTGGTCGCCAAGGGCTATTCGTCGATCGGCTGCTCGCACTGCACCGTCGCCGGCGAAGGCCGCAGCGGCCGCTGGGTCGGCAAGCCGAAGACCGAGTGCGGCCTGCATCTCTGACGCGACGCTGACCTCGTAGCCCGGGTGCAACCCGGGTTTCACCCGGGCTACAACGACTGCAGATGTCGTAGGCTGGGATGAAGCGTCAGCGGAATCCCAGCAGTCCGATCAGAGGCTGCGCAAAGCTGGGATTCGCTACGCTCATCCCAGCCTACTCTGCTACCGGTCCGCCACGTAAGGATTGCTGCGCCGCTCTTCGCCGAACGTCGACAAGGGGCCGTGACCTGGCACGAAGGTGATGTCGTCGCCGAGCGGAAACAGACGCTCCCGAATCGAGCGGATCAGGTCGGCATGATTGCCGCGCGGAAAGTCGGTGCGACCGATCGACCCGCTGAACAGCACGTCCCCGACCATCGCCAGCGCCGAACCGGCGTGATGGAACACGACGTGCCCCGGCGTGTGGCCCGGGCAGTGGATGACATCCAGCTGCAGGTCGCCGACGCTGACCGTGTCGCCGCCGTTCAACCAGCGGTTGGGCGTGAAGCTGCGCGCCGGCGGAAAGCTGTACTGGCGCGCCGCCTCGGGCAGCATCGCGATCCAGAACTCATCGTCCTTGTGCGGACCTTCGATCGGCAGCTGCAGGCGCTCGGCGAGTTCGGCAACGACGCCGATATGGTCGAGATGCCCGTGCGTGACCAGCAGTTTCTCCAGCGTCACCCCGCGCCGCTGCGCGGCATCGATCAGGCGTTGCGGCTCGCCGCCGGCATCGACCAGGGCACCGCGCATCGTGCTGCTGTCCCAGATAAGCGAGCAGTTCTGCTGGAACGCCGTGACCGGCAATACCTCGACGCCGAGGCGCCCTGCCTGAGTCATCGTCTGACCTACTTGAGCAGGGCGTCGCGCTTGCCGGCAACCGCCTTGAGCAGACTGTCGTGCGCGTCAGCGAACAGCTTCAGGCCCTCGACGACGAGACGATCGGTGATCGCATCCAGCGGCAGCTTGAGCTGATCGACCGCCGCGAAGACCGCCTGCGCGGCATCGAGACCTTCCAGCAACCGCGCCTGCGCCACGCCGTGATCGCGGAAGGCATCGAGCGTCGCCGGTGGCACGGTGTTGACCGTCTGCGGACCGAGCAGCGCCTCGACGTAGATCACATCGCGATACGCCGGATTCTTGGTGCCGGTGCTGGCCCACAGCAGACGCTGCGGCTGCGCGCCCTTGGCAGCGAGCGCCTGCCAGCGCGGCTGCGCGATGAAGCGCTGGTAATCGGCATACGCCAGCTTGGCATTGGCGATCGCCACCTGCCCGAGCAGGCCGCTCAGCGTGACGTGCTGCGCGTCGCTGGCCGCGGCCATGCGCTGGTTGATCTCGGCGTCCATCGCGGTGTCGATGCGGCTGACGAAGAAGCTGGCGACGCTGGAGACGCGGGCCGGATCGCCCCCCTTGGCGACCCACTGTTCGAGACCTTCGAGATACGCCTGCGCCACCGCCGCGTAAGCGCTGCGCGCAAACAGCAGCGTGACGTTGACGTTGATGCCGTCGGCCGTCAGCTGGCGCAAGGCAGCGGCGCCGGCCGGCGTGCCGGGCACCTTGATCATCAGGTTCGGCTTGGCGACCGCCTTCCAGAGGCGGCGCGCGGCGGCGACGGTGGCCGCTTCGTCGAGCGCGAGTTGCGGCGACACTTCCAGGCTGACGTAGCCATCCTGCGCCTTGCTCTCGACGTACTTGCCATGCAGCGCATCGGCGGCGGCGCTGATATCGGCGATCGCCAGCGCCTCGAACAGACGCTCCGGATCGTGCTCGCCGGCACTGACCAGCGGCGCGAGCGCCGCGTCGTAATCGCTCGTCGCGGCAATCGCCTTTTCAAAGATCGCCGGGTTCGAAGTGACGCCGTTGACGCCGTCCTCGCGGATCAGGCGATCGAGGCGGCCGCTGGCCAGCAGTTCACGGCTGATGAAGTCGAACCAGAGGGACTGGCCGAGCTGATGGCATTGCTGAAGTGGGTTCACGGGACTGCCGAGCGTGGAGATCAGAGGCACGTATTGTCCACGCTGGCGCGGAAATTGAAACAGCGGTAAGTGAATTGACTCCGGAGTTTCAGCCGCGGCTCAGCTGCAGCCCCTAAGCTGCGGTGCTATAAAACCTGCTCCAAGTTCCCCCAAGAAGGACACCCCGATGACAAATTCCCGCAGTTCCCTGCTGGCCGCCGTGGCCGCGCTGAGCCTGCTTGGCCTGGCCGCCTGCTCCAAGGTCAACCCGGACAACTACGCCAAGGTCAGCGCCGGCATGACGCGTGATGAAATCCATGCCCTGCTTGGCGCCCCCGATGACGCCTCCGGCGGCAGCTTGGGAGACCTCAGCCTGACGACGGAGACCTGGAAAGGCTCCAAGCACATCATCACCGTCACTTTCGCCGGCGAAAAGGCCACGATCAAGACGATCGAACCGGTCGAATAAGCTTCTGCGGATACGCAAAACAGCCGGCACTGCCGGCTGTTTTGTTATGGGCCTGCCCCGTACCGCGAGCGCAGTGGATAATGGGCACCTGCCCCTGTTCCGACTGCCATGTCCAAAATCGTCGATGCCGTCACTGCCGTCCTGATCTGCGACGGCGAACTGCTGATCACGCGACGTCAGCCCTTCATGCGCTCGTTCCCCGGCTACGACAGCTTTCCGGGCGGCAAGGTCGATGCGGAAGATGCCGAGGGCGTCGAGCTGCCCGCTGCCTGGGCAGCGATCGAGCCGCGCCTCGCGCGTGCGCTGCTGCGCGAGATTCGCGAAGAAGTGACGCTCGATCTGGTCGCCGAGTCGCAGCTCGTGCGTAGCGTGCGGCCGATCGGCATTGCGCTGACGCCGCCGCCGGCGCCGGTGCGCTTCAATACGCGCTTCTTCATCATCGAGCTGAGCGAGCGCCCGCCGGTGACGCCGGACCCCAACGAGGTCGACACGGTAGCCTGGGCCAGCGCCGCCGAATGGGTGGCGCGCTACGAGCGCGGGCTGATGCTGACCGCGCCGCCGACGATCGCCGTGCTGCGCGAACTCGCGCGCAATCCGCAGACGACCGATGTCCCCGAGCTGCACTTCGAAGCGCGCACGCAGTACGAACTGCCGGTCATCGAATCGACTCATGGCGTACGGCAGATCCTGGTGCGTTCGCACACGCTGCCGCCGGCAGAACACACCAATTGCTATCTCCTCGGCGACGCGCAGTCGCATCGCGTGCTCGTCGACCCGTCGCCGGCTTCCGACGAAGAGCTGCAGAAGTTGATCAGTGTCGTCGAGCGCTTCGGCATCCACGAGATCTTCCTGACGCATCACCATCCGGATCATCACGAGCGCTCCAACGCCCTCGCCCGTCATCTCAACGTGACGATGGGCATGTCGGAAGACACGCATCACCGCATCTGCCTGAAGAAGGGCAACGATTATTTCGACGGCATCTCGGTGCATCACTACCGGGAAGGCGATGTCATCTGCCGCTGGCTCGGCCAGCCGCTGAAGGTGCTGGAGATTCCGGGCCACGACCAGGGTCAGCTCGCACTGATGCCGGAAGACCGCAGCTGGTGTCTGGTCGGCGATCTGATCCAGGGCCTCGGCACGGTCGTCATCGCCAAGCCGGAAGGTCACATGGGGCGCTACTTCGCGTCGCTGCAGAAGATCATCGCGCTAGCTCCGCGCGCGATCTATCCGTCGCACGGCATGGGGCTCGGCAGCTGCTATCGCCTCAGCGAAACCTTGCTGCACCGCCAGCAGCGCGAACAGCAGGTGCTCGCGATGCATCAGGCGGGCATGGACATGCCGCAGATGCTGGGCAAAATCTACGCCGACGTCGATCCGCGGCTGTTGCCGCTGGCGCAGATGAATATCGAAAGCCACATGGACAAGCTGCGCGAAGAAGGGCTCATCGCTGCTTGAGTTGCCTTCACCAGCCGCAGCCCGGGTTGCACCCGGGCTCGGTTTATTTCACCAGCAGCATGCGCAGCTCGACCTTGCCGTTCTTGAGCTGCTCGATCTTCACCGGCACGTAGTCCAGCGACGGCGCGAGCCAGTAGTGCGACGGCCGCTTGGCGCTGTCGGTGCGATCGACGCGGATCGTGTCGATCTTGCCGGTCGACGTGTCGATGGCTTCCTTGCCGACGACCGCAAAGCGATACGCCTTGATGCGATCGTCGTCGACCATCGTGAACTCGGCTTCGGCCGGTGCGTTGCCGGCCTGTTGTTGAATGACCCACAGGCGCACGGCCTCGCGGATCAGGAAGCGATCGTAGGCCGGCTGCGGAATTTCGCGATCGGTCACGACACCGCCCTTGAGCGTGCGCACCTGCTTCGCAGCCCAGTCGAAGTCCATTCGGAAGCCTTCCTTGCTGCGCTTCTCGATGCTGTACTCGAACTGCTGCGGCAGCAGCTGGCCGTCGCTGATGCAGAAGCGGCTCTGCTCACGTGGCGAGCCGTAGGTCCAGCGAACCAGGGCGATAGGATCGGTGGTCGACGTGAACAGATAGCAGCCGTCGGGTTCGCGCGCGAGGCTGATCGTACCGACGCCAAGGCCGATGCCGTTCCATTCGATCTCGTACTTGTTGCTGCGCTCGGCGAGCTGCGTCACGCCGTCTGCAGCCTGAGTCGCGGTCGCCGTCAGCAACAACGCCGCCCCAATGATGCCTGCGAGTTTCATAGAAAGGCCGGATCCATGGCAGAGAAGCCCAGCGGAGTCGTCAGCGGCTGTCCGCGAAACAACACTACGCCATCGCGCAGCAGCACATCGCCACGCGCCAGCCACGCCAGCGCCTGGGGAAAGATCTTCAGTTCGACGTCTTGCATGACACGATCCGCGAGGGAGTCCGCCGTATCCTCCGCCCGCACGTTTAACTGGCCCTGAATGATGCCGGGCCCACCGTCGAGTTCGGCGGTGACGAAGTGCACGGTGGCGCCATGCTCGCGATCGCCGGCTTCGAGCGCACGCTGATGCGTGTGCAGGCCCGGATGCCGCGGCAGCAGCGACGGATGGATGTTGATCATGCGACCGAGCCATTGCACGACGAAGCCCGGCGTCAGGATGCGCATGAAGCCGGCCAGCACGACGATGTCCGGCGCATCCTGCTGCAGTTGCGCGGAGAGTGCGGCGTCATACAGCGGCCGCTCGGCGAACTGTTTCGATTCGATGACGGCGATGGGCAAGCGCTGTGCCTGCGCGAACGCGAGACCGCCGGCGTCGGCGCGGCTGCTGAGCACACGCACGATCTTTCCGTCGATGCGGCCATCGGCGCAGGCCGCGGCGATCGCTTCGAGATTGCGACCGCGGCCGGAAATCAGGACCGCGATGCGGGCTGTCATCTGCGCGCGTGCCGGCCGGATCAGGCGTAACGGACGCCGGACTTGCCCTTCACCATCTCGCCGAGCATCCAGGGCTTGCCGCCGGCGCGCTTGAGCGTCGCCATCGCGGCATCGGCCTGCAGACGCGGCACGACGATGACAAAACCGACACCGCAGTTGAACACGCGGCGCATCTCCTCGGTCTCGACATTACCCTGCTTCTGCAGCCAGTCGAAGATTTCCGGCTGCTGCCAGCTCTGGCTGTCGACCACCGCGGAAACGCCCTTCGGGAAGCAGCGCGGCAGGTTGCCCGGCAGACCGCCGCCGGTGATGTGCGCCATGCCGCCGACCGCGACGCCGGACTCGAGCAGCTTGAGCACCGGCTTGACGTAGATCGTCGTCGGCGCCATCAGCGCGTCGGCCAGCGTGCCCTTGCCGAAGGCGGCGTCGAGCTTGCTGCGCTTGGCTGCGAGGATGCGACGCACCAGCGAAAAGCCATTGGCATGCGCGCCGCTGGACGGCAGCGCGATCAGCACATCGCCGGCGCGGATCTTCTTGCCGTCGATCAGCTTGTTGCGCTCGGCCACCGCGACGCAGAAGCCGGCGAGATCGAAGTCGCCCGGCGGATACATGCCCGGCATCTCGGCGGTTTCGCCGCCGACCAGCGCGCAGCCGGCCAGCTTGCAACCCTTGGCGATGCCCTTGATGACCTGCCCGGCCACCTTCTTGTCGAGCTTGCCGGTCGCGTAGTAGTCGAGGAAGAACAGCGGCTCGGCGCCGGACACCAGCACGTCGTTGACGCACATGCCGACCAGGTCCTGCCCCAGGCCTTCGATCTGGCCGGTCTTGATGCCGAGCATGAGCTTGGTGCCGACCCCGTCGGTGCCGCTGACCAGCACCGGGTTCTTGTACTTCTTGGGAATGCCGACCAGCGCGCCGAAGCCGCCGACGCCCGCCAGCACTTCCGGCCGCTGCGTCGATTTGACGATCTTCTTGATGTCGTCGACCAGGGCATCGCCCTCGTCGATATCCACCCCAGCGTCGCGGTAGGTCAGGCCGGCCTTCTTGCTCATGCGTTGTTGCCTTTGGATGTGGAGACGGCGCTTGCAGCCGTTCCGGGTATGCGGGCAGCCTTTTCGCCGTTGCGGGCAGGCCTTGCTGTTATTTTAGCTGCCCGCACCGGATAATTTCGCTCATGCGAACAACTAAAGTTGCCCTTGGCCCCGTCCTGGGTCCGATTCTGGCCCTGCTCCTTGCGCTGTTCGGCAACAGCCCGGCGCTGGCGCAACTCGCGGGAACCGCGCAGGCCTACGAGGCGCGCATCCCGGTCGCCGACGAGTCGGACGCCGCGCGCGGCCCTGCGCTGCGCCAGGCCCTGAGCGAGGTCGTTGCGCGGGTCAGCGGCGGCAGCGCACCGATGCAGGCCTCCAGCCTGCTCGATCAGGCCAGCGCGCTGGTGCAGCGCTTCGGCTACCAGAAGGAAGTCGACAACACGCTGGTGCTGGTTGCCGCGTTCGACGGCACGGCGGTGGAGCGCCGGCTCAAGGCGCTCGGCCTGCCGGTCTGGGGCGTCTATGCGGCGAACGTCGAAGAAGTCCAGATGCAGGTCAGCGGCATCCGCTCGGGCGCCGACTATCTGCAGTTGATGACCACCGTGCAGAGCCTGCCCAATGTTCGCGGCGTCGACGCGATCCGCGCCAGCGGCGATCTGGTCGAACTGCGTGTCCGCTCCGAAGGCGGCGCCGGCCGGCTCAGCGGCGCGCTGATGAGCAATGGCCGCCTAGTCCGCGACAACGCCGCGGGCGCCGAACTCGCGTACCGCCTGGTCGGCGGCGCCCAGTGAGCTCGCAAGTGCGCCAGCAGTGGGCCTGGTACGTCGCCGGCATCGGCTTGCTGGCGCTGCTGTGGCTGTTCGCGCCGATCCTGACGCCGTTCGTCATCGGCGCCGGCCTCGCCTATCTCGGCGATCCGCTGGTCGATCGCCTGCAGCGCATGGGTCTGTCGCGCAGCGTCGGCGTCGTCGTCGTCTTCGTCGTCCTGACGCTGATTGGCCTGATTGGCACCGTGCTCGTCGTACCGCTGCTCTACCAGCAGACGGTCGCGCTGATCGGCAAGATTCCCGACCTGCTCAACTGGGTGCAGAACAGCGCGCTGCCGCGGCTGGGCATCGCGCTGCCGGCCGACGTGCATCTCGATCCGCAGGGCCTCAAGCAGATCGTCAGCGAGAACTGGCAAACCTCCGGCGATCTGATTCGCGCGCTGTGGCGCAATCTGTCGAAGTCCGGCGCGCTGTTCGCGACCGTGGTGGCGAATCTGCTGCTGATTCCGGTCGTCAGTTTCTATCTGCTGCGCGACTGGGACAACCTGGTCGCCTGGATCGCGAAGATGATCCCGCCGCGCCATCTGCCGCTGGTGCAGACGCTGGCACACGAAACAGACCTGGTGATGGGCTCCTTCATCCGCGGCCAGCTGTCGGTGATGCTCGCACTGACCGCGCTGTACAGCATCGGCCTGGCGATTGCCGGTCTCAAGCTGGCGCTGGTCATCGGCTTCGTCGCCGGCATGCTGAGCTTCGTGCCGTATCTCGGTTTCGCGGTCGGTTTCATCGCGGCGGCACTGGCGATGTTCGCGCAGGAGCAGGCATTGCTGCCGCTGGTCTGGGTCGCGCTGGTATTCGGCATCGGCCAGGTGCTCGAGAGCATGTGGCTGACGCCGACGCTGGTCGGCGACAAGATCGGCCTGCATCCGGTCGCGGTGATTTTTGCGCTGATGGCCGGCGGTCAGCTGTTCGGCTTCGTCGGTATCCTGATTGCGCTGCCCGGCTCAGCGGCGATTGCGGTGCTGCTGCGGCATTTCAAGAATGAATGGCTGAAGAGCCCGCTGTACACCGCAGGCGCCCCGCTACCGGCGGCAGCACCCGAAGCGGTGCCTGCACCACCGCCAACCGACCCGGGCCCGCCGGCGGCATGAAGGGAGCGCAGTTGCCGCTCGCCGTGCAGTTGCGCGACACGGCGAGCTTCGCGAGCTATTTCGCCGGCAGCAATGCCGAGGCCGTCGCCGCGCTGCGCCAACTGAATCAACCGCTGCTGTTGTGCGGCCCGTTCGGCAGCGGCCGCACGCATCTGCTGCAGGCGGCCTGCCGTGAATTCGGTGGTGCCTATCTGCCGCTGGCGGACCTGCGTGAGCACGGTCCGCAGCTGCTCGAGGGCTACAGCGAAATGGATGCGCTGTGGATCGACGATGTCGACAGCGTCTGCGCCGAAGCAGACTGGTGCGTCGCGCTGCTGCGCCTGCTCGATCAGCTGCGCGGACAGAATCGACGCATCGCGCTCACCGCCTGCACGACCCCCGAGCATCTGCAGGTCGCGCGCCCGGATCTGCGTACGCGCCTGAGCCAGTGCCTGGTACTCGGCCTGAAATCTCTGGACGACGAGCAGCGCGCGGAGTTCCTGCGCCTGCGCGCCAGTCAGCGTGGCCTGACGATCCCCGACGATGTCGTGCGCTGGTTGCTCAACACCCAGGCGCGCGACACAGGCAGCCTGCTGGAGATTCTCGACACGCTCGATCGCGCTTCACTGACCGCTAAGCGGCGTCTGACCCTGCCGCTGGCGCAGGCCGCTCTCGATTCAGCAGGCGAACGTACAAAGCCAGCGCCGTGAACTCCAGCGCCGCAAGCGCTGCCACCGAGAACGCCGTCGCGCTTGTTGCCGGCGCATACCAGCCTTCGGCCAGCCACAGCGCGCAGTAGATCGACAGCAGCATGCAGGTCCACTGATAGGTGTAGCGCCGACGGCGCAGCAGGCCCGGCAGCGAGGGCAGCAGCAACAGCGCCGCGGCGCCGCTCAGCACGCTGCCCTTCATCGCCAGCGCGCCCAGCGCGGCGATCATCAGCAGATGCGCAGCCACCGCGACCGGCCAGGCGTAATCGCTGAGCAGTCGTTGCCTGTTCATCGAAGTATTCATGCGCGCAGCTTGAGGGCGATCTCGGCGACCCGCTGGCCGAGCGCTTCGCACAAGCTTGCTTCCTCGCGACTCAGTACCGTCGCCTGCGCACCGGTGCCGGCGAGATGGCTCGCGCCGTAGGGCGTGCCGCCGCTGCGCGTCGACGACAGTTCCGGCAGCGTGTAAGGCAGGCCGACCATCAGCATGCCGTGATGCATCAGCGGCAGCATCATCGACAGCAGCGTCGACTCCTGACCGCCATGCATCGAGCTGGTCGACGTAAACACACCCGCCGGCTTGTCCTTCAGCGCGCCCGACATCCACAGCGCCGACGTGCCGTCGAGAAAATATTTCATCGGTGCGGCCATGTTGCCGAAGCGGGTCGGACTGCCCATGACGAGGCCCGCGCATTCGCGCAGATCGTCGGCCGTCGCGAACGGCGGGCCGTCGGCCGGAATGTCGGGACCGCGCTCGCCGGCATCGGCACTGACGGCGGGCACCGTGCGCAGACGCGCACTCGCACCCCGCACCGACTCGATGCCGTGCGCCACGCGACGCGCCATCTGCGCGACCGAGCCGTGGCGGGAGTAATAGAGAACCAGGATATCCGTCACGATCAACCTCGATACCAGCGCTTGTTCAGCGCATTGATGACCAGACCGGGATATTCGATCCGTCCCAGGCTGCCGTTGTAGCGCCCCAGCGCGTTGACGAGATTGCCCTGCTCCTTGTCCAGATAGAACTTGAGGATCGTGCAGCCCATCCGCAGATTGGTGCTGATGTCGAACAGATTGTCGTCGGGGCGGCCGATTTCCTTGAGCCAGAACGGCATCACCTGCATCAGTCCCTGCGCACCGGCGGACGACAGCGCGTAGTGATCGAAACGGCTTTCGACTTCGATCAGCGCCAGCACCAGCTCCGGAGATAGCTTCGCGCGACGCGCCTCGCTGTGCACCTTGCGCAGCAGTTCGAGGCGCCGCTGATCATCGCGCACATAGCGCTGCAGACGTCCGGACATGTCGACCAGCCAGACCTCGGCGTCGAAGCGATGCTCGAAGCTGTCGGTCGCGCCGACGGCGCGCACCAGCAGCTGACGCAGCTCCGGATCCGGCGTTGCATTCGGCTGTGGCCCGGCAGCGCTGGCCGCTGCCGAGCACAGCATCAGCAAGGCCAGCGCTACCGTGCGCAGATCAGCGCCCCAGCTGCTTCAGCACGTCGGCGGTCGACGCCGGGATCATCTCGGCCTTCTCGGCGCGGCGATGCTTGTACTCGAACTGCTGCTGGGCGAGGCCCTTGTCGCCGATGACGATGCGGTGCGGAATGCCGATCAGATCGGCATCGGCAAACATCGCACCCGGGCGGTTGCCGCGATCGTCGAGCAGGACGTCGACACCGGCCGCCTGCAGCTCGGCATACAGCGTTTCGACCGCAACCTTCACCATGTCGGACTTGTCGGCACCGATCGGGCACAGGATGACGCTGAACGGGGCGATCGCCTCCGGCCAGATCATGCCGGCCGCGTCGTACGACTGCTCGATCGCCGCCGCTGCCATGCGCGACACGCCGATGCCGTAGCAACCCATTTCCGGCGTCACCGGCTGCTGCTTCTCGTCGAGCACGGTCAGGCCCATCGCCTTCGAGTACTTGGTGCCGAGCTGGAAGATGTGGCCGCCTTCGATGCCGCGGTAGAGCTTGATCGTGCCGACGCCATCCGGCGATGCATCGCCTTCGGCAATCATGCGCAGATCGGCCGTCTCCGGCTCGGCGGCATCGCGGCCCCAGTTGACGCCCTTCAGGTGGTGGTCGTTGAGGTTCGCGCCGCAGACGAAATCGGCGATCTCGGCCGCTGCGTGATCGGCGATCAGGGTCACCGGGCAGTTGACCGGGCCGAGGTAGCCGACTTCGCAGCCGAACGCCTTCTCGACATCCTCCGGCGCCGCCAGCTGCAGCGGGCTCGCAATCTTCGGATGCTTGCTTGCCTTGACCTCGTTGAGCTGGTGATCGCCGCGCAGCGCGATCGCGACGAGACCGCCTTCGCGACCCTTGACGACGAGCAGCTTGACCTTGCCGGTCAGCGCCACGTTGAGGAACTTGCTGACCTGCTCGCAGGTTTTCTGTCCCGGCGTGGAGACTTTCTCCAGCGCGGCGCCCGCCGCCGGACGCGGCTGCGAAGGCTTGCACTCGGCAGCCTCGACGTTCGCCGCATAGGTGCCGCCTTCGGCGACCGCCAGCAGGTCTTCACCCGAACCGGCGAGGATGTGGAACTCCTCGGACAGTGCGCCGCCGATGTTGCCGCTGTCGGCCTTCACCGGGCGGAACTCGACACCGACGCGGGTGAAGATGCGCGTGTAAGCCTCGCGCATGTTGTAGTACTCGCGCGACAGATCCTCGGCGCTCATGTGGAACGAGTACGCGTCCTTCATCAGGAACTCGCGGCCGCGCATCAGGCCGAAGCGCGGACGGCGCTCGTCACGGAACTTGGTCTGGATCTGGTAGAAGTTGACCGGCAGCTGGCGATAGCTGCGGTAGTCCTGGCGGAAGTGGTAGCAGATCACTTCCTCGTGTGTCGGGCCGTAGCAGTAGTCGTTCTTGTGACGGTCCTTGACGCGCAGCATCTCGTCGCCCATCACCTGCCAGCGGCCGGACTCCTGCCACAGCTCGGCCGGCTGGATGCTTGGCATCAGCACTTCCATCGCGCCGGCGCGGTTCATTTCCTCGCGCACGATGCCTTCGATCTTCTGCAACACGCGCAGGCCGATCGGCAGCCAGCTGTACAGACCCGCGCCGAGCTTGCGGATGAAGCCGGCGCGCAGCATCAGCTGATGCGAAACGACTTCCGCATCAGACGGGGTTTCCTTGGTGGTGTGCAGCGGGAATCGGGAGAGACGCATCGGACAGGGCTGGGCCGTTGGGGGAACGGCGCGGATTGTAGCCCGCCAGACCGCGCTACGGCAGCGACCAGGTCTCGGGCCGGTGCAGATAGAAACCCTGGGCGTAGTCGACACCCAGTTCGCCCAGACGCTGCAGCGACGGGCCGTCCTCGACGCACTCCGCGACGGTCGTCAGACCGCGCAGACGGGCAACCTTGACCATGCTCTCGATCGTCGCCGCGTCAACCGCATCATGCGCGACGTTGCGAACGAAGCTGCCGTCGATCTTCAGCGTGTCGACGTTGAGCGTCTTCAGATAGCTGAACGACGACATGCCGGCGCCGAAGTCGTCGAGCGCGACGCGGCAACCCATCGTCTTGAGCGCCTTGACCATCGCGCTGGCCTGTGTGGTGTTGGCGATCGCCGCAGTCTCGGTGATTTCCAGGCACAGGTGACGCGCGTGGACTTCGAAGCGTTCGAGCATGCGCTCGATGTAGGCGACCATGCTCAGATCGCCAAGGCTGTGCGCCGACAGGTTGACCGAAGTCACCGGGCGTTGCTCGACCGGCAGACGCGACAGCTCGCGCAAGACGCGGACGATGATGCGGCGATCCAGCTGCGGCATCAGGCCGTAGCGCTCGGCCGCGGCGACGAACTCCACCGGCGTGGTCCAGCCGGCGGCGGCCGGCAGGCGCAGCAGCACTTCGTAATGCGGGGCGCTGAAACCGGAAATCACCGGGTCGATGCGCTGGCGATACAGCGCGAACGTGCTGTTCTCCAGCGCCGCCAGCACCCGGCCGCCCCACGACTGCTCGCCGCGCATGCGCGAGACTTCGTGATCGGAACTGCGGTACTGCTCGATGCGGTTGCGGCCGCGTTCGCGTGCCGCACGGCAGGCGACTTCAGCCGCCGACATCAGTTCATTGAAATCGAAATACGCGCTTTCGTTGAAAGCCAGGCCGACGCTGATCGTCACGCCGTAGTGATTGCCGCGCCATTCGAAGCCCTGCGCCGCCACCTGCAGGCGCATGCGCTCGGCCAGACGCCAGGCCTCGACCGGATCGGGATGGGTGACCTGGACCAGAAAATCGCCGCTGCCGAGCCAGGTCGCTTCGCCGCTGCCGCGCATCTGGGCGAGGAACAAGGTACCGAGCTGGCCGAGCAGTTCGTTGGCCGCCTGACGCCCGTAAGCATCGTTGATGAGCAGAAACTGATCGACTTCGATCCGCAGCAGCGCACCGGCGGCATGCGCGTTGAGCGCGCCGCGCAAGCGCTTCTCCATGACCTGACGGACCGTGAGGCCGGTCGTCGGGTCACGCGCAATCAAAACTTCAGGGCGCTGGTGATCGGCCATCCAGAGCAGCGCGTCGCGGCCGTCGTACTGGATGGCGTGCGTGTAACCGCTGTCGCTGGTGGCTTCGGAAAACACCTTGGCCAGCGCCTGGAGATTCAGTTCCTTGAGCTGGGCTTCGCCCAACTGCGCGCGTTCGACCAGCGCCTGGTTGACCAGGTGCACGGTGTCCCCGCTGGCGTCGAGCACGGCGATCGGCTGCGGCATCTGCTTGAGCAGGGCGCTGGCCGACATCGCGTCAAAGCGCGGGTCGGAATGGGGGTCCATATTCATGCAGAAATCCAGACTGCGGCGCGGGCTGCGGACTGGGGGGTCACCGACGACGGGCGCGCGTGCTTCGCGTGCGCCACTACTGTACTGAGCTGTATGATTGGGTTCATCGGTGGGCGCGACTCTGCACGGAAAGTTACCGTCAAGTCAATCGACTCGCACGCGGAGTGCCAACCCCCCGGCCTCCCAGCGATCGACCAGCGCCGAACAACCGTCATGCACTCTGCGCGATCATAGGCCGCAGAACCGATTACAGAATCATCCGGGGGGATCGCTTGCACACCGCCACACCGTCTTTTCCAGTTCGGGAAACTGCCCAGAAGGCTGTCCATTGGCTCTCCGTCGCCGCTGCCGCCGCATTCCTTGCGGCCTGTGGTTCATCTACTGAACCACAAGCTGGAGGCCCGGGTCCGGACAGCCAGACAGTCGAGCTGAATGTGTTGACCGACGGCAGCGGCAGCGGGCGCATCCACTCGACCCCGGCCGGACTGGACTGCCGGTCGCCCTGCACTGCCCGCTTCCCGCGCGGCAGTCAGGTCGCGCTGAGCGCGGAAGCGGCCGCCGGCAGCGATTTTGCCGGCTGGGCCGGCGACTGCAGCGGCAGCCAGACCTGCTTTGTGACGCTCGACCAGGCCCGCAGCGTGACGGCCCGCTTCGAGACGCGCGGCGGCGGCGACCGCGCCGGCCTCTGGGTCAAGGGCGACATGCACGTCCACGACGATCACTCCTCGGACGGCAGCCTGCTGCGTCAGCTGGGCGACGACCGCGGCCCCGGCAATGTCTCGATGACCGACCAGATGGGCTGGGCGCGCCTGATGGGCCTGGACTTCCTGCCCCTGACCGATCACCGCACCTACGACCAGCACTATGACCCGACCTGGACTTCGGCCGAGCTGCTGCTGATTCCGGGAGAGGAAGCCAACGGCTCGCCGCATGCGACCGTGCACGGCGCGATCGACACCGTGGTCCAGGGCGCCGACACCGAAGACGAGCTGCGCCGCCTGCAGCAGTCCATCTGGGACGCCCACACCCAAGGCGCGATCTGGGTCACCGCCCATCCCGACGACGGCGAAACCGGCGAAGACGGGCTGCCGAACCGCCGCGGCGATGCGATCGGCATCGATCTGGTCGAAGGCTGGAACCGCGCCAGCGATGTCGAAGGCGAGATCGACTACATCGAGAATCGCTGGAACGCCGGCTACCGCTTCGGCATCGCCGGCGCCAGCGACAACCATTTCCGCGAACTGTGGGTGCTGGCCGGTCCCGGCATGCCGACCACCGAAGTGTTCACCCGCTCGCTGACCGAGCGCGCACTGCTGCAGGCGATCGCCGCCGGCAACACCACGGTCCACGCCGGTCCGGGCGCGCCGATCGTGCGCCTGGAAGCCGATTTCGACGGCGACGGCCTCTTCGAGGCGATGGCTGGCGACGAGGTGATCGTCCCCGCCGGCACGCGCGGCGTGCTGCGCGTCAGCGCCAGCAGCGCGATGGGCAACCGCATCCTCATCTATCAGTCGCCGGGTCGCAGCGCGGAGCCGCTGGCCACGTTCAGCCCGAGCCTGCTGGAACTCGACGCTCAATACACGCAGGAAATCACGGCCACCGAAGGCCCGGTCTGGTATCGCGCCGAGGTTCGCGGTCTTGGCCTGCCGGCCAATCTCGACACCAGCAGCCTGCCGCTGTCGCTGATCCCCAATCCGGTCGAGCTGCCGGACCAGCTGCGCGCACTGACGACGGCGATTTTCGTCTCGCCGGCGCCGGCCGCCGCTCAGCCCAGCGCGGCCATTCCGGCCGACAGCGGCAGCGACGACGGCGCGCAGGCCGTGCTCGGCAGCGCCGGCGAATTCAGCGGCTTTCCGCATCTCGCGGTCAGCGGCAATGTGTCCCATCTCGTCGCCGAACAGCACGTGCCGGGCGGCAGCGTCGTCAGCTATCGCCAGCGCCGCGCCAATGGCAGCTGGTCGAGCGCCAGCGTGCTGAGCAGCGCCCAGAACGCCCGCTTCCCGCGCATCGCCGCGCTCGGCCAGCGCGTCGTCGCGGTCTGGCAGGCCGAAGGGGTCGAGCAGCGCCCGCGGCGCCCCAGCATCGTCCTGCGCGAATCGCTCGATGGCGGCCTGAGCTGGCAAGCCGAGAAGATCCTGCGCGCGCCCGAAGGCCGCGCCGAGCATCCGGATCTCAATCTCAGCGCGGCGCAGGGTCTCGTCGTGGTCTGGCAGGAAATCGGTGAAGGCAGGCCTTTCGACATCTGGCTGCAACGGATCGACAGCGGCGATGACGCGGAGAATCTGTCGAACGCCGGCAAGACGATCATGGCGGCCAACCTGCTCGACACCCGCAGCGCACGCTACCCGGCTTCCGTCTGGCCGCGCCTCGTCAGTGCCGCCGATGGCCGGCTCGCCGTCGGCTGGCAGGACAACCGCAACGACGTCGATCCGCTGTGGACCGGCGTCATCTTCAGCGGTGAAGGCACCGACCCGGACGACTGGCAGATTGCCGTTCGCACGCTGGCTGCGGATGGCGGCGAGTGGAGCGAGCTTCAGCTGGTCGGCAATGCCGACGCCGCCGATCGTCATCCGGCGATCGCCTACGACCGCAACGGCGATCTGCTGCTCGGCTGGGACAGCAAGCCGCTGCAGTCCTCCGGTGCGAATCTGAGCGTGCTGTCTGCGCGCTCCACCGACGGCGTGAGCTTCAGCGCGCCGCTGGCGATTGCGGCGAGTGACATCGGCCATGCGCAGTACCCGCAGTTCGGCGTCGATGCCGATGGCCGCGTTCGCGCGGTCTGGTACGACTCGCGCGCCGAAGACTGGCGCTGGCGCGTCATGACCGCCGTGCTGGGCGATGCCGGCTGGACAGATGCGGCATTGATCCCGTCGCGCGGCAACAACAGCTGGCCGACGACGGCCGGCGGCCAGATTGCGTTTGCCAGCACGCGCAACGCGCAGCGTTTGCAGCGCGACCGGACGCAGGAAATCCTTGTGCTGAAAGCTGACTAGACAACCGTAGGCCGGATGAAATCCGGGGCGGCACTGCCTGAGCATGCAGTGCCGCCCCGGCTTGCAGCCGGGCTACAAACTAGCGCCCCTTGAACTGCGCTTCGCGCCGTTCGACAAACGACTGCACGCCTTCGCGCACGTCATCGCTGCCCATCAGCGGCGCGAGATCCGGCATCAGACGCGACACGGCATGCGCCATGCCCTGCTCGATCAGCAGGCGCGAAGACTTGAGGCTGCCGTAGACGCCGAGCGGCGCCTGGCGCGCGACCTTCTCGGCCATCGCCAGGCCGCGCTCAAACAGCTCGCCGTCCGGCACGATGTCCTGCACGAAGCCCATGCGCTGCGCTTCGGCGGCATTGAACTCGTCGCCGGTCAGCAGATAGCGCTGGGCATTGGCCCAGCCGAACTCCTGCACCATGCGCAGCGTCGCACCGCCGCAGGCGTAGATGCCGCGCTTGACCTCGATCTGACCGAAGCGCACCGTCTCCGAGCACAGGCGGATGTCGCTGGCCAGTGCCAGCTCGATGCCGATCGTGTAGCAGATGCCCTGCATCGCGAACACCAGCGGCTTGGACACGCGCTTGCTCGGAATGAGGCCGAGCGGATCGCGCTGATCGTCGGTCAACGGCGGCCAGGCGCCGGAACCGAAAGTCTCCGTCCACTTCGGCAGGTCGAGACCGGCGGTGAAGTGCTTGCCCTTGGCATAGACGTAACCGCAACGCAGTTCCGGATCGCGGTCGAGCTGTCCGTAAGCCGTGGCCAGTTGATTGAACATCTCCAGATCGAAGCCGTTGTACTTGTCGGGGCGATTGAAGCCGATCAGCAGCACATGGCCGCGCGTTTCAACGGAAATCTTGGTCTCGCTCATTGCCTCACCTTTTGCTCTGAAAGGAAATCGACTCGCGTCACTCGCGAATCTTCAGGATCTGTTCCTGCGCCGCGCCGTCGCGCAGACGCCAGGCGCGCATCTCGAGCACGCCCTTGATGTTCAGCGACACAACCAGGCTCAGCTGATCCGTCGTGAGCTGATCGACGCTCGGCACCGCGGCGGTTGTCGGATGCGACCACAGCACGGCCCACACGACTTCTCCGGCGCGCGCGGCCGTCTCGTTCTGACGAAACGCCGACGGCTCGTCGTTGCGCGCGCAGACTACGCCGCGGATCGACTCCGGCTGCGCGATCTGCGCTTCGTGGAGAATCTGGATCGCCAGGCGGCGGGGAATGATCAATGGATTCTCAGGCATGAGGATTTCCGCATTCTGGACATGAAGGATCGGCGCCGAATTTCAGCGTGCGCCACTGCATCTGCAAGGCATCCCAGCTGTGCAGCCGGCCGGCGCCGGCATCGATGCCGAGCAGAATCTTGAGGGCCGCCAGTGCCTGCAGACTGCCGACCGTGGCGACGACAGGGCCGAGGATGCCGGCATCTTCGCAGCGTTCCGCGGGTTCGCCGACATCGGCAAACAGACAGCGGTAGCACGGGCCGCCACGGCGCAAATCGAACACCGCGAACTGCCCCTCGAAGCGGATCGCCGCGCCGCTGACGAGCGGTTTGCGTGCCCGCACGCAGGCGGCGTTGATCGCATAACGCGCGGGAAAATTGTCGGTGCAATCGAGGACGACATCGGCGCGCGGCACGGCCGCCAGGCCGCCTTCTCCATCGAAAGTCTCGATTTCGATTTGCGGATTCAGCGCGGCAAGCTGCGCGGCCGCGGCGAGCGTCTTCAACTGGCCAACATCGGTCTGCCGGTAAAGCGTCTGGCGCTGCAGATTGCTTTGATCGACGCGGTCCTTGTCGGCGAGCAGCAACTGGCCGATGCCGGCGCCGGCGAGATACTGCGTCGCCGCCGTGCCCAGGCCACCGAGGCCGATGACCAGCACGCTGGAGTCGCGCAGCAGGGCCTGGCCGTTGACGCCGACTTCAGGCAGGACGACCTGGCGGCTGTAGCGCGTGAAATCGGTCATCGCTTCCCTGCCGTCGCGCGTTCCTGGCCGCCATAGTCGCGGCGCGTTTCGATGTCCTGGTATCCGGCGGCTGCAAACAGTTCGCGCACCGCCGCGCCCTGATCGTAACCGTGTTCGACGAGCAGCCAGCCACCGCTGTGCAGATGCGCCGGCGCCGACGCGATGATCTCGCGCAAGGCACTCAGGCCATCGGCGCCGTCGCTGAGCGCAAGCATCGGCTCGTGTTGCAGCGCCTGCAAGTGCTCGTCGTGGGCAGCGATGTACGGCGGATTCGAAACGATCAGATCGCAGCGCTGCCCGCCGAGCGCCGCCAGCCAGCTGCCCTGCTGGAAACGCACGCGCTGCAAGCCGAGGCGCGCTGCGTTCCCGCTTGCGACAACGAGCGCCGCCGCAGAGACATCCGTCGCCAGAACCCCGGCATCGGCGCGCTCGCTCGCCAGCGCGAGTGCCAGCGCACCGCTGCCGGTGCCGAGATCGGCGATCGAGGGATGCTCGCGCTCCGCCATCAGCCGCAAACCCCACTCGACCAGCAACTCGGTTTCCGGACGCGGCACCAATACATCCGGCGAAACCTTGAGATTCAGAGACCAGAAGCCGCGCTCGCCGATCAGATAGGCCAGCGGCTCGCCGCGCTCGCGACGTTCGATCAGATCGAAATAGCGCGTCGACTGCGCCGCATCGAGCGCATCGTCCGCGCGCGCAAGCAACTGAGTGCCGCTAAGCGCGGTGACATGTTCCAGCAACCACTCGGCGTCGAGCCGCGGCGTGTCGGTGACGGCCGCGAGGCGCGCCTGCGCCGTGCCCAAGGCCTGTGAAAGCGTCACGCCTCGCCCATTTCCGCCAGCAACTCGGCCTGGTACTCGGCGAGCAACGGCTGGATCACGGGTTCCAGCGCGCCTTCGATGATGCGGTCGAGCTGGTACAGCGTCAGGTTGATGCGGTGATCGGTGACGCGGCCCTGCGGAAAGTTGTAAGTGCGGATGCGTTCGGAACGATCGCCACTGCCGACCAGCTTCTTGCGGGTGGCCGCGACATCGCCCTGCTGCTTCGCGCGCTCTGCATCGAGCAGGCGCGAAGCGAGCAGCGCCATCGCCTTCGCGCGGTTCTTGTGCTGCGAACGTTCTTCCTGGCACTCGACGACGACGCCGGTCGGAATGTGCGTGATGCGGATCGCCGACTCGGTCTTGTTGACGTGCTGACCGCCGGCGCCGCTGGAGCGGAAGGTGTCGACCTTCAGATCCGCCGGATTGATGTCGATCGCCTGGGTCTCCTCGACCTCCGGCAATACCGCGACCGTTGCCGCCGACGTGTGGATGCGGCCCTGCGCTTCGGTCTCCGGCACGCGCTGCACGCGATGCGCGCCGGACTCGAACTTCAGCTGCGAATACGCGCCATAGCCGATCACGCGCGAGATGACTTCCTTGTAACCACCATGCTCGCCTTCGCTGGTCGAGAGAATCTCGACCTGCCAGCCCTTGGTCTCGGCGTACTTCGAGTACATGCGGAACAGGTTGCCGGCAAAGATCGCCGCCTCGTCACCGCCGGTGCCGGCGCGGATTTCGAGGAAGACATTGCTGCCGTCGAGCGGATCACGCGGCACCAGAAAGCCCTGCAGCTGCTGCTCCAGCGGTTCGATCTTGGCCTTGAGCTGCGGATACTCGCTCGCCGCCATGTCGCGCAGCTCGGGATCCGGATCGCGCTGCATCTGTTCCAGATCGGCGAGATCGCGCACCGCGCTGCGGTAAGCGTCAAACGCTTCGACGACCGGACCGAGCTGGGAATACTCCTGCGACAGGCGGCGAAACTTGTCGCTGTCGCCGATCACGCGCGGATCGCCGAGTTCGTGGGTCAGCTCTTCGCGCCGTTCGACCATCTGCGCGAGTTTTTCGATCAGGGATTCTTTCATGCTGCATCTTCAGTATGCGGACTGCCGGGGACGAGTATTGGCGCGCAGACGGCGCGCCGCGCAGCGCTTGAGCGCCGCTAATCCTCGGGCAGATCGAACAGCCGGCGCGCGGCGTTGAGCAGCAAGGCCTGCTCGACGGCGTCGGCACGCCGCAGCGCCTGCGACGGCGCGTGCAGGATCTTGTTGCTGAGCGTGTCGGCGACGAAACTCAGCACGTCCTCGATCGGCTCGCCATTGGCGATGCGCCGGCGCGCCTTGTCCAGCACCTCGTCGCGGCTCTGCCGTGCATGCGCGCGGATGCTGTGGATCGTCGAGGCGGCGTCGCGGCTTTCCAGCCAGCGCGAGAACTCGGCAGCCTGGTTGCTGACCAGCACTTCGGCCTGGCGCGCGGCTTCTTCGCGGCGCTTGAGGTTCTGCGCCACGACATCGCGCAGATCGTCGATGCTGTACAGATAGATGTCTTCGACATCGCCGATCTTCGGATCGATGTCGCGCGGCACCGCAAGGTCGATCATGAACACCGGCTTGCGGCGGCGCGCCTGCGTCGCGCGCTGCATGGTCTCGCGGTCGATGACGAACCCGCGCGCGGCGGTCGACGAAATCACCAGATCGGCGTCGCCCAGATAGCTCGGCAGGTCGTTGAGGCTGATGGCGTAACCGTGCAGCTCGCGCGCCAGCTTCTCGGCGCGTTCCAGGCTGCGGTTGGCGATGACGATGCGGCCGACGCCGTGCTGCTGCAGATGACGGCCGACCAGCGTGATCATCTCGCCGGCGCCGATCAGCAGCGCGGTCTGGTTGTGCAGGTCGGCGAAAATGCGCCGTGCCATTTGCAATGCGGCGTAGGCGACCGACACCGGATGCGCGCCGACCTCGGTCTGCGAACGCACCAGCTTGGCCACCGCGAACGCATGCTGGAACAGCCGGCCGAGCACCGGACCGAGCGACTTGAGCTCGTTGGCAAGGCCGAAGGACTGCTTCATCTGGCCGAGAATCTGCGGTTCGCCGACGATCAGCGAGTCGAGGCCGGACGCCACCCGCAGGCTGTGCGTGACGCTGCCCAGGTCTCGATGGGTATAGAGGTATTTCTCGATATAGCCGTTCGGCGCTTCGCGTTCGCGGCGCCACCATTCGATCAGGCGCGATTCCTCTTCCAGCGAGGTGACCGCCATGATCTCTGTGCGATTGCAGGTCGACAGGATCGCCGCCTCATCGACGCCCGGCAGTGCGCGCAGGCGTACAAGGGCATCCGGCAGGTCCGAATCGGTAAAAGCCAGGCGTTCGCGCGCCTCGACGGGCGCACGGTGATGGCTGAGACCGAGCGTGATGAGGGCCATAGCTGTCCGTGAAGTCTCCGCCAATTTTACGCTGGTTCCCGGCGGATCCGCAGGATCAATGCAAATCTTGTGCAAAGTCGGGCAGGGAACCCTCGATTCAGGATAATGTCCTTTATGACTGACCCCCAGCAGATTCCGCCCGTGACCTCTTTCCGTCCGCATTCCCACTTGACCGTCCGCCTGGCACTGATCGCCCTGTTCGGCGCGGTGGCGCAGCTGTCGGCCTGCGCGGCGACGCCGGCCGGGGCCGAAACCTCCCCCACCGCCGACCCCGTGCTCGGTGGCGACAATCTCGGCGCGCCGGGCACCGATGCCGCGACGGTCGTCGAAGAAGCGCCGGCCGAAGGCCTCGAATCCGCCCAGGCCCAGGCGCAATACCACGTGCTTGCCGGTGAGATGGCCGCTGGCCGTCAGCAGCCGGAAGTGGCTGCCAGAGAGTTCGTCGCGGCCCTCAAGGTGCTGGACGACGTCGAACTGGCCGAGCGCGCGACGGCGCTGGCCGTCGTCGCCCGCGACGAAGGCCTGGCCCTCGAAGCCGCGCGCCGCTGGCATCAGCTGGCGCCGAACGCCGCCGAGCCGCGCGAAATCCTCATCAGCCTGGGCCTGCAGACCGGCGATCTCAGCGGCACGCTCGAACAGTGCCGCGAGCTGATCCGCGGCAATCCCGGCGGCGTTGCCGACGGCTTCCGCCATGTCGCCCAGCTGATGATGCCGACTTCCAGGGATCGCGCCGACGGCGCGCTGACGATCATGAGCCAGCTGGTCGGCGAATGGCCCAAGGAGGCCGCCGCGCACCATGCCTACGGCGCCGTCGCCCTCGCCCTCAACGAACCGGAAAAAGCCGAAGCCGCCGCGCGCAAGGCGCATGAGCTGGCGCCCAAGGACCGCGACCACGATCTGCTGCTGATCGGCACTTGGGTACGCCAGGGCCGGATCGACGAGTCGGACGCCCGCATCGATGCCCTCGCCAAGGGCGAGAAGAACGCCAGCGCCGCCGAACTGCGATCCGGCTATGCGCGCCTGCTGCTGGAGAACAACCGGCGCGACGCCGCGCGCGCGCAGTTCGGCAAGGTGCTCAAGCTCGACAGCAAGGGCGCCGATGCGCATTACGCGCTGGCCGTCATGGCCTACACCGACAGCGACTACGACGCCGCGACCGAGCATCTGCAGCCCTTGCTGAACGACCCCAAGCGCAAGACCGAGGCGGCGTTGCTGCTCGGCCGCATTGCCGAAGCGCAATCGCGATATCCGCAGGCGCTGGAGTACTACTCGAGCGTGCGCGAAGGCCCGCCGGCGCTGGACGCCGCGTTGCGCAGCGCAATGGTGCTCGGCCGCATGGGCCAGACGGCGAACGCACGCCAGCTGCTGCAAAGCCTGCGCGACCGCTTTCCGCAGCTGGCGACGCGCTTCTACATGGCCGAAGGCGAACTGCTGCTCAATGGCGAGAACAACGACGAAGCGCTGAAGCTCTACGACGAGGCCCTGGCCGACAACGTCGACAACAGCGATCTGCTCTACGGCCGCTCGCTGGCCTACGAGCGTCTCGGCAAGATCGACCTGGCCGAGAAGGATCTGAAGACCAGCATCCAGAGCGACCCCGAGGACGCGCGCGCGCTCAATGCGCTCGGCTACATGCTGGTCGTTCACAGCACGCGTTATGCGGAGGCGGAAGACCTGATCAAGCGTGCGCTGGTGCTGGAACCGGACGATGCGGCGATCATCGACAGTCTTGGCTGGCTGCAATTCAAGCAGGGCCGCAACGAAGAGGCGCTGGCCTCGCTGCAGAAGGCCTACGCGCAGTTTCCCGACCCGGAAGTCGCCGCCCATCTCGGCGAAGTGCTGTGGGCGCTCAATGATCGCGAACAGGCGCAGTCGGTTTGGAAGGAAGCGCTCGACAAGAACCCGGGGCACGACACCCTGATCGAAACGATGAAGCGCCATACGCCATGAGGCGGTTGCTGGTCGCCGCGGCGGCGCTGGTTCTCGCCGGCTGCGCGCAGGTGCAGACGCGTCCGGCAAACACTGAAGCTGCCGAGCTGCGCTGGGCCCAGCGCAGCGAAGCGCTGACCGCCGTGCAGGGTTTCTCGCTGCAGGGCCGCTTCACCCAGATCGGCGGCAGCGGCGGCAACCTGCGCTGGCAGCAACGCGCCAACGACCAGTTCGAACTGCAGCTGAGCGGCCCCTTCGGTGCCGGCGCGATTGCCATGACCGGCACGACCGAGCGGGTCGAAGTCCGCAGCAAGGAAGGCACGCAGATCACGGCCGATCCGCAGCAATGGATGCTCCAGCACCTGGGCTGGACCTTGCCGCTGGACAGCCTGCGCGCCTGGGCGCTGGGCCTGCCGGCCAAAGGCCCGGTCGAGCGCTATGAGCTCGACGACGCCGGCCAGCTTAGCCTGCTTGAACAGGGTGAATGGACCGTGCGCTTCGATCGCTACAAGACGGTCGGCAGCCTCGCCCTGCCCGGCCGCATCGAAGCCGCGCAGGGCGATGTGCAGCTGCGTCTGGTCATCGACCGCTGGGAGGCGCTCGATCTCGCCGCGACCAGGCCTGCCATGCCAGCGCCACGTTGACTCAGGTAAAGTCGCGCGCCGTAGCTGCCGCCGCAGCCTCCTAATTTTTCGATATGCCTCAGAACGACCACGGCGCATTCACTGCCGCCTTCGCCTGGCCCGCTCCGGCCAAACTGAACCTGTTCCTGCACGTGGTCGGACGGCGCGAGGACGGCTATCACGAGCTGCAGACGGTGTTCCAGTTCACCGACTTCTGCGATCGCCTGCACTTCGTCCCGCGCGGCGACACCGAAATCCACCGCCTCGATGGCCCGGCCGGCATTCCGGCCGAACAGGACCTCAGCGTGCGCGCCGCGCGGCTGATCCAGCGTGCCTCCGGCTGCCAACTCGGCGCCGATATCCGCATCGACAAGCACATTCCGCTCGGGGCCGGCCTCGGCGGCGGCTCCAGCAATGCGGCCACGACGCTGGTCGCGCTCAATCGTTTGTGGAATCTCGGTTTCACGATCGACGAACTCGCGACGCTCGGCCTGTCTCTGGGCGCCGACGTACCGGTCTTCGTCCGCGGCCAGGCCGCCTGGGCGGAAGGTGTCGGCGAGCGCCTGACGCCGGTCACGCTTGCCGAACCCTGGTACGTCATCGTGGTTCCCGCCGTGCAGGTCAGCACCGCGGAAATCTTCTCGGCAGCGGCGCTGCAGCGCGACTGCGAGCCGATCGGCTTCGACGATTTCCTTGCCGGCGCCGGCCGCAATGTCTGCGAACCGGTCACCGTCGCGCGTCACCCGGATGTCGGCGCCGCGCTTGCCGCGCTGCGCCAACACGGTGCAGCGCGCATGTCCGGCACCGGCGCCTCAAGCTTCCTCAGCTGCGCGACGCGGGAGGACGCCGAGCGCATCGCCGCGCAGTTGCCCGCACACTGGACCAAGGTCGTTGCGCGCGGCCTGAATGCCTCGCCGCTGCGCGATGCGATGTCTCGTTGAGCGATTCGCCGATGGTGAGCGGGTAGGTCAAAAATTCTGGCGCAGGATTACCGCTCAGCATTTATAATCGCCGCCCTGTGAAGTCTGGGCCCTGCTGTTGGGGCGTCGCCAAGTGGTAAGGCAGCGGGTTTTGATCCCGCCATTCGGTGGTTCGAATCCATCCGCCCCAGCCATTCAGCCGGCCCGACCGCGCATCAGTATTGAAGTTTGGATTCCCGCTGACGCGGGTACGCAGATCACCGACCCGCAGCCATACACGCACAGGCAGGCCCATGTCCGACGCTAAGCTGATGCTGTTCTCCGGCAACGCCAATCCCCGGCTTGCCAGCAACATCGCCGGTTACATGAAAACCTCGATGGGTCAGGCCGTCGTCGGCAAGTTCTCGGACGGCGAGATCCAGATCGAAATCCTTGAAAACGTCCGCGGCAAGGACGTCTTTGTCGTGCAGTCGACCTGCGAGCCGACCAACGACAACCTGATGGAACTGCTGTTGATGCTCGACGCCCTCAAGCGCGCGTCGGCGAGCCGCATCACCGCGGTCATTCCTTATTTCGGTTACGCCCGCCAGGACCGCCGCTCGCGTTCCAGCCGCGTGCCGATCTCGGCCAAGGTCGTCGCCGACATGATCGGTGAATGCGGTGCGGACCGAGTCCTGACGCTGGACCTGCACGCCGATCAGATCCAGGGCTTCTTCGACATTCCGGTCGACAACGTCTACGCCTCGCCGGTGCTGCTCGGCGAAATCTGGCGCCAGAAGTACGAAAACCTGATCGTCGTTGCCCCTGACGTCGGCGGCGTGGTCCGCGCCCGCGCGGTCGCCAAACGCCTCGACGACGCCGAACTGGCGATCATCGACAAGCGTCGTCCGAAGCCGAACGAATCGCGCGTCATGAACATCATCGGTGACGTCTCCGGCCGCACCTGCGTGCTGGTCGACGATCTCGTCGACACCGCCGGCACGCTGTGCAAGGCCGCCGCGGCGCTCAAGGAAGAAGGCGCGATCAAGGTCGTCGCCTACGTCACCCACGCGGTGCTGTCCGGCCCGGCGATCAAGAACATCAGCCAGTCGGTGCTCGACGAGCTGGTCGTCACCGACTCGATCCCGCTGACCGACACCGCCCGCGCCTGCCCGAAGATCCGCCAGCTGTCGATCGGCGGCCTGCTCGCCGAGACGATTCGCCGTATTTCGGCCGAAGAGTCGGTCAGCTCGCTGTACGTCGACTAATTCCGGCGCCGTAGCCCGGACGCAGTCCGGGAAATTGACCCTGCTGCGCGCCGAAAGGCCCGGGTTTCACCCGGGCTGCGGTCGTTTTCCCTCCGCCAGCCGCTCATTTCTGTATAATCCGCGCCCCGTCGTCTGGTCGCGGACGACGGTTTTTCCATTTCTGGAGCATCAAATGAAAGATACTTTTGTGGTTAGCGCCGAGATCCGCGCAGACCAGGGCAAGGGTGCGAGCCGCCGCCTGCGTCGCGATGGCAAGATCCCGGCCATTGTGTACGGTGGCGAAGACGCCCCGATCAACATCGAAGTCTCGGCCAACGAGATGGGCAAGCACCTGAAGGTTGAAGCCTTCTACTCGCATCTGCTCAAGCTCGAAATCGGCGGCAAGGCCCAGACGGTCGTCCTCAAGGACCTGCAGCGTCATCCGGTCACCGGTTACGCCTCGCATGCCGACTTCCAGCGCGTTCTGGCCAACAAGGCCCTGCGCATGCACGTTCCGCTGCACTTCACCGGTTCGGAAGTCGCTCCGGGCGTGAAGACCGGCGGCGGCATCGTCGAGCACCAGCTCAACCAAGTTGAAGTCGAGTGCTTGCCGGCGGACCTGCCGGAATTCATCAACGTCGACCTGTCGAAGATGGAAGTCAACGAGTCGGTCCACCTCTCGCAGCTCGAACTGCCGAAGGGCGTGACGCTGATCCAGCTCAAGCACGGCAACGACCAGTCGGTCGCTTCCGTCCATCTGCCGCGCGCTGCGGTGGCTGAAGAGGAAGAAGTTGCCGCGCCGGCTGAAGGCGCTGCGCCGGCCGCCGATGCGAAGGCTGCCGGTGGCAAGGCTCCGGCGGGCAAGGCTGCTCCGGCAGCTGCCGCCAAGCCGGCTGCGAAGAAGTAAGCTCGGGCCTTTCGCGGTTCAAGCCGCTGAGCCCCGAAGCCCGTCCGAGCGCACTGCCCGGACGGGCTTTTTCTTGGAATCGTTGTCATGCCCGCCACTGACTCTGGGAACGAACTGATTGCGATCGTCGGCCTCGGCAATCCGGGCGACGAGTACGCGCAGACGCGCCACAACACCGGCTTCTGGCTGGTGGACCGTCTGGCCGATCGCGCGCGCGCTACCTTGCGCCGCGAAGCCAAGTTCAGCGGCGACACGGCGAAGATCAAGCTCGGCGACACGCAGGTGCTGCTGCTCAAGCCGCAGACCTTCATGAATCGCAGCGGTCTGGCGATCCAGGCACTGGCGCAGTTCTACAAGCTCAAGCCCGACCAGATTCTCGTCGCGCATGACGAACTGGACCTGCCGGCCGGCACGATGCGCCTCAAGCTCGGCGGCGGTCACGGCGGCCACAATGGCCTGCGCGATACGCATCGCGTGCTGGGCGACGGCTACCGGCGCCTGCGCATCGGCATCGGTCATCCAGGCGACAAGAATCTGGTGCTGAACTATGTGCTGGGCCGGCCGAGCCGCGCCGACGAGCAGCTGATCCTCGACGGCCTCGACGCCTCGATCAGCGCCATCGACACCTGGCTCGCCAAGGGCTGGGAGCGTGGCATCAACCAGCTGCATTCCCCCGCCGACGGCAAGAACGCCGCGCCCGCCGACAAGAAGAACACTTAAGGATTTTCAGGAGCACACATGGCCATCCAATGCGGAATCGTCGGCCTGCCGAACGTCGGCAAGTCCACCCTGTTCAACGCGCTGACCAAGAAGGCGGTCGCGGCGGAGAACTACCCGTTCTGCACGATCGACCCCAACGTCGGCGTCGTGCCGGTGCCGGACAAGCGCCTCGAAGCGCTGGCGGCCATCGTCAAGCCGCAGCGCATCCTGCCGGCCACGGTCGAGTTCGTTGACATCGCCGGCCTCGTCGCCGGTGCCAGCAAGGGTGAGGGCCTGGGCAACCAGTTCCTGTCGCATATCCGCGAGACGGACGCGATCGCCCACGTCACGCGCTGCTTCGACAACGACGACGTCATCCACGTCGCCGGCAAGCCGGACCCGATCCGCGACATCGAGATCATCAACACCGAACTGGCGCTGGCTGATCTCGACAGCGTCACCAAGGCCGTCGACCGCCTCGCCAAGACCGCCAAGGCCGGCATCAAGGACGCCGTCGTCCGCTACGAACTGCTCAAGCGCGTGCAGGCCCATCTCGACGAAGGCAAGCCGGTGCGCTCGCTGGCCTTGGAGCCGGAAGAGAAGGTCCAGCTGCGCGAGTTCTCCTTCATCACCGCCAAGCCGGCGCTGTACATCGCCAACGTCGACGAAGCCGGCCTGCAGAACGGCAACGACTACTTGAAGCGCGTGCAGGCCTACGCCGCCGCCGAGGGCGCTGAAGTGGTGCCGGTCTGCGCCGCCATCGAAGCCGAAATCGCCCTCCTCGACGACACCGACAAGGCCGCCTTCCTCGGCGATCTCGGCCTCGCAGAACCGGGCCTGGACCGCGTCATCCGCGGCGCCTACGCCCTGCTCGGCCTGCAGACCTACTTCACCGCCGGCGTGCAGGAAGTCCGCGCCTGGACCGTCAAGGTCGGCGCCACCGGCCCGCAGGCCGCCGGCGTCATCCACACCGACTTCGAAAAAGGCTTCATCCGCGCCGAAGTCATCGGCTACGCCGACTACATCCAGTACAAGGGCGAACCCGGCGCCAAGGAAGCCGGCAAATGGCGCCTGGAAGGCAAGGAATACATCGTCCACGAGGGCGACGTGATGCACTTCCGATTCAACGTTTAAGGCCCGATTTGCGGGAAACCTCGACGGGGCCGCCGCTTTTCCTTAAACTGCGCGCCCTCGGAAAGTTGGTGATGTAGCTCAGACGGTTAGAGCGCGGCACTCATAATGCTGAGGTCGGTGGTTCGATTCCACTCATCACCACCACCTTTCTGGGAAAAACAGATCACCGCGCCCATGCGCGGTTTTTTGTTGGGCGCAGGCTCTTCGGCCAGAGAACGCTAGGCGCGAACGGCCGGAATCGAGACGACCGCGGCCGTTCCAGACTCCCGGGCCTGCAGACGCACGTCGCCACCATGCGCGCTCAGCAAGGCGCGGACGATCGCCAGGCCGAGCCCGGTGTTGCCGTTATTGCGGGCTGTTGTAAAGAAGGGCTCGAAAACCTGCGCGGCATTGGCCGCCGAAATGCCCGGCCCATTGTCGGCGACGCTCACAGTCACGCCGCGATCCGCCATGGAAAGCTCCACGGTGGCCCGGCTGCCCGGCGCGTGATGGCGAACGTTGTCGAGCAGGTTGTTGAAGACAGCCTCGAGATCTTCGGCGGGGATGCGCGAACGCAGCGTCAGCGGCGGAAGCTGCGCATCGACCGGCAACCCCAGTTCCCGCGCCCTCGCGACACAAGCCTGCAGCACCGCGAGCGGGTCGCAGTCCGCCGCTCCCGGCCGCGCAACGTCGGCACGCGCCAGTTCCAGCAGGCGCCGCACCAGCCGATCCAGCCGATCGGCATCCGTCGCAATGATGTGCTGGAAGCGCTCGCGCTCTTCGCGCGAGAGTTCATCGCTGTGCTCGCCGAGCAGTTCCACCGCGCCGCGGATGCTGGTCAGCGGTGTCTTGAACTCGTGCGAGACCTGCGCGGCGAACTTACGGATGTAGTCGGCGCGCTGCTCCAGGGTGCTGGCCATCGCGGTCAGGGAATCCGACAGCTGGGCGACCTCACGCGTGCCCGCATGACGCAGGGGCTTCACGGCGCCCGACTCGCCTTCTGCCGCGCGCTCGGCCTGCTCGCGCAATTCGCGGATCGGCCGCGCAATGGTTCGGGTCGTGATCCACGAGAGCAGCAGGACAATGGCGAGCAGTACGGCCGTGCCGTAGGCGAGCGGCCGCGTCTTGCCCTTCAGCGTGTCCCACAGGCTTGCCGGCGTGCGCGCCAGCAGCACGGCGCCGAGCACCTCTCCTTCATGAGTCATCGGGATCGCGACGAACACGCGCAGTTTCGTCGCGCGACTCAGGGGCCCGAAGCCAAGCTCGTCGGTGTGCCGCTCGCGCAGCAGGCTGACGGTCTCGCCCGCGAGGGCGCGAGTGATTTCTTCCTGCTGCAACTGCCAGTGGATGTCGCCCGCCGTGCTGGCAACGACGATGCCCTGGCGATCGACGATGCGGATGCCGGCGAGCGTGTGCAGACGGACCTCGCGCAAGACCGCGTTGAACCGCCGCCCGGCTTCGGCGGCGCGCGGCTCCGGTTGCAGCGAGGTCGCGACGGCATCTGCGGGGCGCGGATGGACCCTGTCCACCGAAAGATCCAGGCGCGGCAATCGCGCCTGCCATTCGGGCGCGGGCTCCTGCGCATCGCCGACCTCGTCGGCCATCGCGCCAAGCAGCTCAGCCTTGAAGCTCGCGGCAACAACGGTGCCTTGCGTCAGCAGTTCGCTTTCCGTCTGCCGCACCAACGCGCTCTCATATAGACGCAACCAGACGATGCCGCCAAGCGGCAGCAGCATGACGACCAGATTGATCAGCAGCAGGATCGCGCGTAGCGAGGGCCGCCATTTCACTCGCATGGGCCGAGCCGGTAGCCGATGCCGTGAACGGTCTCGATCACGTCTGCGCCCAGCGCAGCGAGCTTGGCGCGGACGCGGCGCACATGGCTGTCGATCGTGCGATCGGACACGATGCGATGCAGGTCGTAGGCTTGCTCCATCAGCTGATCGCGGCGGCGCACCTGCCCTGGCCGCGTGATCAGGGTGCGCAGGATGCCGAACTCGGTGAGCGTCAGCGGCGCGGCCTTGTCGTCCCAGCAGACCTCATAGCGCACGCCATCGAGGCGCAGGCGCTGGTGGCGCCACTCGCGCGTCTCCACCGCTTCGGCAACCGGCGACGAGCGTCGCAGCAGCGCGCGCACACGGGCGACCAGCTCGCGCGGCGAAAACGGCTTGCTGACGTAGTCGTCGCCGCCGATTTCCAGGCCGATGACGCGATCGATCTCGTCGTCCATCGAGCTGAGGAAAAGAATGGGCAACCTTGCGGTGGAAGCCTGGGCGCGCAGGCGCCGGCAGACCTCGGTACCGTCCATCTCGGGCATCAGGATGTCGAGGATGACGACATCCGGTAGCTGCGCGCTGCAGCGCTCCAGCGCTTCGGCACCGTTGGCCGCCGTCAGCGTCTCGAAGCCCGCCTTGGCCAGCGCAAAGCATACGAGCTCGCGGATATGCGCATCGTCGTCCACCACGAGAATCCTGGCCATGCGGCGAGCTTAGCAGCCGCAAACCTCGCGGCCAGCGCTTGCACAGGATCTGCACAAAGTTCCTCCGGCCTTGCACGCCCGGGCCGCCGGAATTGCGCGGCGGCTGCCGACAATGGGCCGTCATCCACCGGAGCCCCGCATGAGTACCACGACCGCCGCACCCGGCTTTTCCGCCGTCACTTCACCACCCCCACCGCGCGGCTTTGCCGCTACCTTGCAGAGTCCGGTCGCGCGCCTGGTGATGCTGCTTCTGCTCTGGCTGCTGCTGCAGATTCCGCTGTCGATGATCACGGGCCTGGTCCACGAAAGGCAGGCCCGGCGCGACGAGGCGGTCGTCGATGTCACCGGCAAATGGGGCGGCACCCAGCAGCTGATGGGACCGGTCCTGCGCCTGCCGTATATCCAGAACACGATCGGCTCGGACGGCAAGCTGCGCCAGGAGCGCCGTGCCGCGTATCTGCTGCCGGAGAATCTGCTCATCCAGGCCAAGCTCGATACCGAAGAGCGGCGGCGCGGCATCTTCAGCATTCCGGTCTACGGCGCCGGGCTGCAGATCAGCGGCCACTTCCAGCGTCCGGATGTCATCTCGTGGATCGGCGCCGGCAACCAGCCGCTCTGGGAAGAAGCGGAGCTGCAGATCGGCTTGAGCGATGTACGCGCCATCCATGCCGACGGACAGCTCAGCTGGAACGGACAGCCGCATGCACTGGAACCCTCGGCCGGCATCGGCGCGCCGGCAGACGGCGTGCACGTACCGATCGGCAAGACGCTCATCGCGGGCGGCGACGCTTTCGACGGCGATGGTCGCAGCGACTTCGAGTTGAACCTGAAATTCAACGGAAGCGGCGCACTGCATCTGGCGCCGATGGGGCGCAACAGCAAGGCGACCATCGAAGCGGACTGGGGCGATCCGAGTTTCCAGGGCGCCTGGCTGCCGACCGAAAGCCAGGTGCAAGCCGATCGCTTCAGCGCAACCTGGTCGATCTCGTACTTGGGTCGTGGCTATCCGCAGCAATGGACCAGCGATGGCGACCTGGACACCCAGACGCTGAATGCACAGGTCTTCGGCGTTGCGCTGCTGCCACCCATTGACGCCTACCGCATGGCGGAGCGCGTCACCAAGTACGCCGTGCTCGCCGCGTTCTTCACCTTCCTGACGATCTGGCTGACAGAAGTGCTCGGCAGGCGCCCGGTGCATCCGGTGCAGTACCTGTTTCTCGGCGCGGCACTGACGCTGTTTGGCTTGCTGCAGCTGTCCATCGGCGAGCACTTCGGCTTCGAGGCCGGCTTCATCTCCGCAACGGTCGCGGTCACCGGCATGGTCACGGCGTATTCGAGATCGGTGCTCGACAGCTGGCTGCGCGCCTTGCTGGTCGGCGGTTTACTGGGCGGACTGTATGGGTATCTGTATCTGCTGCTCAACGCGGAAGACTACGCGCTGCTCGGCGGCTCGATCGCGCTGTTCGCCGGGTTGGGCATCGTCATGCTGCTGACACGCAGGGTTGACTGGCATCGGCTTGGGGCAGCTGGGAGCTAAGCCTCGCAACCCATCTCCCTCTCCCCGTTCGCGGGGAGAGGGCTGGGGCGAGAGCGTCTTCAATGACCTCGGCGCAAACGCCGCCTTGCGATGCACTCCATTCGGTGGCATTTTCGCGGCATGAATCTCCGCGCCCTTGTCTTCGTCGTTGCTGGCCTGCTGCCTTTCGGCGTGAATGCAGCCAACTACGCCACCTGCATTCTCGATGAGGTTCCCAAGACCCGGACCGATGCGGCGGCGGTGTCGATATCCAACGCCTGCACCAAGCTGTATCCGGGCGGCATGGCGGTGGTCCCGCAGGGCAGTGGGCGTGGCGGCTTGTTTGCATTCGACAACGGGGCCGCATGCGTGAAGAAGAAAACCAAGGACATGCGCAGCGAAAGCGGCGCAACGCTGATCCGGTTCGCCTGCAATCGGCTTTACAAC
This sequence comes from Fontimonas sp. FW305-C-3, assembly GCF_058783185.1. Lineage (NCBI taxonomy): Bacteria > Pseudomonadati > Pseudomonadota > Gammaproteobacteria > Nevskiales > Nevskiaceae > Fontimonas > Fontimonas sp. FW305-C-3. Next base: position 675,847 of record NZ_JBYSYK010000003.1, read on the forward strand.
CCGAATGCGTCCGGTTCGGTCCGGCGATAGTCGAGCCTGAAGGCGAGCGGAAGCGACAGGCGCTTCCTCCGCTACTCCGCGACCGGAAGGCCGGTGAACAGCCCGCCGCGCTCCAGATCGAGAAGATAGGCCTTGGCCGCAAGCCCGCCGGCAAAACCCGTCAGCTTGCCGCTCGCACCGATCACACGATGGCAGGGCACAACGATCGACAACGGATTGCGTCCATTGGCCGCACCGACCGCGCGCATCGCGTTCGGATTGCCGAGCACCTCGGCAAGCTCGCCGTAGCTGCGCGTTTCACCATAGGGAATCTGCAGCAGCAGGTTCCAGACCTGGCGCTGGAACGGCGTACCGGCGGGATCGAGCTTCAGATCGAAAGCGGTTCTGCTGCCCGCGAAGTATTCGCGAAGCTGCCGCGCCGCCTCGACAAGGACAGTGTGGCGCGCCTGCTCGGCGCCGATGTCGATTCTCACCCGCTGAGGGTCGTCGTTTTCCCACAGAATCGCCGCCAGGCCTTCGTCGCTGGCAACCAGCGTCAGCCTGCCGACCGGCGTGTCGACGCAGCCATGGCAATAAGCCTTCATCGCCCGTCGCCAGCGGCCGCCAACAAAAAGCCCCTCGCGGGGCTTTCTGATCTGCGGGCGATCGACATCACGCTCACACGCCGTTGACGTCGACCGGCGCGCCGGTCTTCTCCTGCACTTCCTGCGCAGTCACGCCCGGCGCCAGCTCCACCAGCTTCAAACCCAGCGGCGTCACGTCCAGCACGCACAGCTCGGTGATGATGCGGTTGACGACGCCCAAGCCGGTCAGCGGCAGCGTGCACTCCTTGAGGATCTTGTGCTCGCCGCCCTTCGCCGTGTGCTCCATCAGCACGACAACGCGCTTGACGCCGGCCACGAGATCCATCGCGCCGCCCATGCCCTTGACCATCTTGCCGGGGATCATCCAGTTGGCGATGTCGCCCTTGTCGGTGACCTGCATCGCGCCGAGGATCGACAGGTTGATGTGGCCGCCGCGAATCATCGCGAAGGAATCGGCGCTGCTGAAGAACGCGCTGCCGGGGACCGTCGTGATCGTCTGCTTGCCGGCGTTGATCAGGTCGGCGTCGACTTCGCTGTCCTTCGGAAACGGGCCGATGCCGAGCAGGCCGTTCTCGGACTGCAGCCAGACGTCCATGCCCTCGGGAATGAAGTTCGCGACCAGCGTCGGCAAGCCGATGCCAAGGTTCACGTAGAAGCCGTCACGCAGCTCGCCGGCCGCGCGCTTCGCCATCTCGTCTCTGTTCCAGCTCATTTCTTATCTCCGATTCTGGATCCCCGCATCCGCGAGGATGACGCCTGCGGCGTCATTTGCTCACCGTGCGCTGTTCGATGCGCTTCTCTGGAGTGGGGTTGTGCACGATTCGATGCACGAAGATGCCGGGCGTGTGGACCTGATCCGGATCGAGCGCGCCGACTTCGACGATTTCTTCGACTTCGACGATCGTCACGCGGCCGGCGGAGGCCGCCATCGGGTTGAAGTTGCGTGCGGTCTTGCGAAACACGAGGTTGCCGGAAGCGTCCGCCTTCCAGGCCTTGACCAGCGAAACGTCGGCGCGCAGCGAGCGTTCCATCACGTACATCTCGCCGTTGAACTCGCGCGTCTCCTTGCCTTCGGCGACGATCGTGCCGTAGCCGGTCTTAGTGAAGAAGGCCGGGATACCGGCTCCGCCGGCGCGCAGCTTCTCGGCGAGCGTGCCCTGCGGCGTGAACTCAAGCTCGAGTTCGCCGGCGAGGAACTGGCGCTCGAATTCCTTGTTCTCGCCGACGTACGACGAGATCATTTTCTTGATCTGTCGCGTCGTCAGCAGCATACCCAGGCCAAAGCCATCGACGCCGGCGTTGTTGGAGATCACGGTGAGGTTCTTCTTGCCGCTGTCGCGCAGTGCGGCAATCAGCGCCTCGGGGATGCCGCACAGGCCAAAGCCGCCGACCGCCAGCGTCTGGCCGTCCTGTACAACGCCCTCCAGCGCCGCTGCGGCGCTGGGATACAGTTTCTTCATGATGTGGATCCTGGTGGATTCGACTTGTGCCGCAGATTGTACTGCCGCCGGGCCGTCGCGCAGCGGGGGAATGTCCCCAAGACAGCGGCAGGCAAAAGCCGGCTCACAACGAGGCCAGGAAACGGATCAGCTTGCGCCGCTGCTCCTTCGGCAACGCGGCCCAGCGATCGCGCGCGGCCTGCGCCTCGCCGCCATGCCAGAGGATCGCCTCGGGCAGATCGCGTGCACGGCCGTCGTGCAGGTAGCCGGCATCGGCGCCGGACACGGTCTTGAACTGGGCAAGGCCCCACAGCGGCGGCGTACGCCAGTCGGCGCCAGCGGCCTCGAACTCGCGCAGTCCGTCGGCCAGCGCCGGGCCCATGTCGTGTAACAGCAGGTCCGTGTACGGAAAGATGCGCTGCCGGGACAGCTCCGGCAGGCCGGCCACCTCGCCCGTCGTCCACTCCGGCTGATGGCAGCTCGCGCAGCCCAGCGCGTGAAAGAGTTTTTCGCCTTCGATCACCTCGGGCCGCTCGTGATCGCGGCGCGCAGGCACCGCAAGATGGCGCGCATAGAAGACGACGGCATCGGCGATCTGCGGCTCCAGTTCGGGCTGGCCGCCGCTGGCTTGTGCGGCGCATGCAGGCTGCGCCGCCGTGCAAGACTCGCGAGGAAACAGCGCCGAGGTGATGCCGATATCGTTGACGAAGGCGTCCATGACCTGACGCTCGATCGTCGGCTGCGTAGCCTTCCAGCCGAAGCGGCCAATCTGCTTGTCCCGCAGCCGATTCACGCGCCCGCCGTTGCGACCCGCCAGCTGCTCCAGCGCCGCTTGCGGGATCGCTTCAAGCAGGCCGAGGCCGATCATTGATGGCGCGACGCGCGGGCTGATCGTGAAATCTCCCGGCGCACCGTAGTGCCAGGCGTCGACCTGCAGTCGCGGCCGGCGCATCGGCACCTCGGTGCCATCGGGCAGGGTTTCGATGTGCTCGATCCACTCGATCTGCGCGTTCGCTTCCGGCAGCAGTCCAGGCAATGCGGACAGCTGCAGATGGCTGCCGTACAGCGGGTGCAGACCGCCATCGGCGACGCCGATACGCAGGACGGCGGCGCGGAAAGCGTCGCCAGGGCGCTGCGGCAGATGCCCGCGCCCGTCGCGGATGTGGCAGTCCTGACAGCTCGCCGCCATGTACAGCGGCCCCAGTCCATCGCGCGCCGAAACCGAGGCGGGCGCACTGACCCAGGGCGCGGTGAAGAACGAATTGCCGAGCACGAAGCGGCCGCGCTGGCTGGGCGTCAGATTGCTCGCCGGCTGCGAGTAGGCCTCGGCGGAAAGGTGGGTGCCGGGCTTGAGCGAGATGTGCGTCGTGGTGCCGCCCGGCAGCGCTTGCGCGGGCAGGTTCTGCGTCTGCGGCACGGCATAGTGACCCGTGCGTTCCGTCGGCGCTGCAGGTTTCCCGCAAGCCGCGAGCATCAACAGCAACAGTGCCAGACAGGCCCTCATGCGCCCGGGCCCGGATGATGCGGATCAAGGTCGCCCAGACCCAGGCGTTCGCCCAGTGTCTCCAGCAGCGCAGCCTCGGCCTCCAGCGCCGCGATCGCACTTGAGATCAGCAGGGCGCCCCCAGCGTTGTCCGGCGCGATCAGCTGATCGAAGCGCTCACCGCCCTCGCCCGCCATCTGGACCGCATGCAAGGCAGCCCGGCTGCGCTCGAAGGCGCGATCGATCTCGGCAGCCAATGCGGCATCGCGGCTGCGCGCCAGATCCGCGAGGCTGACTTTTGCCTGCGTCGCGCCATAACGCCCGTAGTAGAAGTTCTCGATGCCGACGGCGTTGTAGTACAGCGAGTTGTGGGTATCGTCCGAGAAGCAGTCCTGTTCCTCTTCCGGCGCGCGGGCGAGCAAGGCAACCTGCATGCGTTCGCCGGCCAGTTCGGCGCCCGCCATCGTCGCCAGACCAAACAGCACGCGACGCAGACCCTCGTCGACATCGCCTTTGACGAGCCGATCGCCATAGCTGCCGGGCTGCGGCCCCCAGGTCGGCGCCATCTCGAACAGCGCTAGGCGCAGCAGCTCGACCGCATCGATCAGAAACGCGCGGCGGCGCTCGCAGTGCCGCAGCGGCGCGGCGCGTTCGCCGTCGGTGCATTGCTCGGCCGTCGTCGCGTAATCGCTGGCCGGCCGCTCTCCCGCACCCGCGCCATAGCCATGCCGGTCCTGGCCCCACAGCATGAATTCGATGGCGTGAAAGCCGGTCGCGATATTGGCTTCAACATCGGAACGGCCCTGTGCCGCGACCAGCACCGACGGCTTCAAAGGGTCGGTGCGCAGCGGTGCACCGCCGATCATCAGCACCTCGCTCGCAATCAGATTAGCCCGCGCCAACGCGTTGGTCGGCGAAGCCGCGTAGCTGTCGTCAACGTAATCGAGAAAGCCCTCGTCGATCGGCCAGCTGTTGACGCCCAGCTCCCACTCATCGACAAACCAGTTGCCGAAGCGCAGCGCCTCGGTCTGCGCATACGGTACGCGGGCAGCGCGCCAGGCGGCGCGCGCGGCTTCGAGGGTCTGGTCGCTGGGCCGCTCGACAAAGGCGTTAACGGCGCGCTGAAGTTTTTCCGTCGCGCTCAGCGCGTCGCCGTAGCTCGCGAAAGCGACGGCGCGGTAGCTGTCGAGCACCGCACGAACATCCACCGGCTGTGGCCGGCAAGCGGCGCACAGCAGAACCGCCAGCAGTACGCCGGATCCGCGCACTCCTTACCAGCCCAGCTCCTGGCGGGTCAGCTGGAAGACTTCGATCGGACGCTGCGGATTCAGGCCTTCGGCATTGTCGCCGTACCATTCAACCGTGATGCGATCGCCGAGCAGCGAGGCCCACATGAAGCCGGACGAGCCGCGATAGTCGGAGATGCCGCTGCGACCCTTGCGTTCCTCAAAGCCGAGATTGCTGGCCGGGCGGGTTTCCGTGCGGCCACCGGCGCCGGAGACGATGAACTCGGTGCGACCGCAGCTCTCGACCGGCTTGAGCCAGCGCATGTCGTGCTCGTGGCCCTGGATGTGGAACTGCACGTGATCGCAGATCGCTTCTTCCATCGCCGCCTTGAACGACGGCGAGCCGTCGCCGTAGTTGCCGTTGGAGATGTAGTTGTAATGGCTCATCGACATCTTCCAGCGCGCCGGCGACAGACGCAGCGCTTCGGTGAACCACTGACGCTGGAATGCCGTGTCGTAGGGCAAGTCGACCAGCGACGAATCGCCGTCGATCGTATCGCTGTCGACCGCGAACAGTTCGAACACATTGCCCCAGCGATGCGTGTAGTAGCGCGCCGGCATGTTCCAGTTGTTGCTCGGACGGTTGGCGCGGTAGTGATACGCGACCTGATTGTCGCCGATGCCGGGCGACTGCCCGGTCAGACCGTTGTCGTGATTGCCGAGCACCAGATAGAACGGGATGTTCACCGGCGCATAGATATCTTCGAACGCCGTGTTGAACTGGCGATCGAATGGCGTCAGCGCACCGATCAGGTAGATGTTGTCGCCTGCCGCGACCGCGAAATGGCAGCCGGGATTGTCGGCCGTGGCCTTCTGCGCGCACAGCGCGGCGATCGTCTGGCCGAGTGCAGCCTGCACGCCGTCCTGGGTGCCGGCGTCGCCGATGATGATGAAGTTCAGCGGCTTCGAGGCGTCGTGCGGCGTGAACTCGGTGGTCGGCGGATGCAGGTTCTTGCTGCCGGTACTGGGAGCCACCGGCGCGTCCGCGCCGCTGCCGGGATCGGGCACCGCGCCGGCCGGCGCGGAATTGCCGCAGGCGCTGAGAAAAGCAGCGGCCGCCACGGCCGCGGCAAGATGCCATTTCATCGAATTCGAAATCACGCCAACCCCCGATCGTCCCGCCAGGCTAAAGCTGTCCAGTCTGCCCAGCCGATGTGACAAGAAGGTGATGATTGCACAGGCGCTACATCGCTTGCAGCCAGCTCGCGATCTCGGCGATGGCCTGCTTGTGGGCCGGGGTCGGCATGGTGCCCACAAAGCCGTGCTGCTGGCCGGCATGGCGTTTGACCACGACGGCCACGCCGGCAGCGGTCATGCGCTGTCCGTAGGCCAGGCCCTCGTCGCGCAGCAGATCGTCCTCGGCCAGCACGATCAGCGCCGGCGGCAGGCCCTGCAGGTCCGCCGCGTGCAGCGGCGTCGCCAGTTCGTGGGACGCCGTGTCGCCCGCCCACAGCGGGCTGTCGCGCAAATACAGCGCCCACAGCTCCCTCATCTTCGGATGCGACAGTGCGTATTTGGACGTGCCGTAGGCCTTGTACGACGGCCAGTCCGCGTAGCCGCAGTGATCGGTGACCGGATAGATCAGCACCTGGCCCTTGATCATGCCCGGGTGGCTGCGGCGCGCCTGCTGGGCGCACACTGCGGCGAGATTGCCGCCGGCGCTGTCGCCGCACAGCACGATGCGCGCGGGATCGCCGCCCAGGCGCTGCGCATTGCGCTGCATCCACTCCAGCGACGCCAGGCAATCCTGGATTGGTATTGGAAACGGATGCTCCGGCGCGAGCCGGTAGTCGAAGGCCACGACCAGATGGCCGCTCTGCACGCAGAGATCGCGGCACATGCCGTCATGGGTCTCCAGATCGAAGCCGACCCAGCCGCCGCCGTGGAAGAAATGCAGCACCGGAAACGGGCCCTCGCCGAGCGGGCGATAGACGCGCAGGCCGATCTGCCCGCCGTCGACCGGCATCGTCTCGTCGACGATCTCCAGAATCGTCGCCAGCTTGCCGCGCCACTTGAGGTGTATTGCAATGCGGATCAGCCGGCGCAGCAGATTGAGTTTCAGTCGTTCGAACATGGTGCGATCCGTGGTACGTCGGTGCTGGCTCAGAATGAAACCGCCACGCGCGCGATCAGCGTGCGCGGGCGGATGTAGTTGTGGTCTTTGGCGAACTGCGGATTGTTGACGCCGCTGATGATGCCGCGCTCGTCGGTCGCATTCGCCAGCACCAGCGACAGCTCCGGCTTGCCGTCGATGTAGGGGTTGGCGATGTTGAGCGTGGCGTCGAGCGTCTGGTAACCGAACACCGTATCGAGATAGGACAGCGTATTCGGCGCCGAACTGATCGTCGCATACAGCAGCGAGCCGCCGCCTTCCCAGGTGCCGAACAGCGGCCGCTGGTAGCTGAGCGTGCTGGCCGTCTGCCAGCGCGCGGCGAGCGGCCAGGTCGTGCCGGGCTGGGTTTCTTCACCGTTGCTGGTCGTGAATGCTTCGGTCGTCACCGTTTTCACGTACGAGGCAGCGACCGACAGTGACAGGCCAGGCAATGGCGTCACGTAGCGGAATGCCGTCTCGACGCCACGACCGCGCGCGCCGCCGACGTTGTCGAAGTACGAACCCAGGCCGGTCGCATCCGCCTGCTGCAGCTGCGGATCGATCCAGTCGATCTGGAACGCCGTGACATCCGCCGTCAGCGTACGGTCCAGCCACTGCGAGCGCAGGCCCAGCTCGTAGCTCCAGATAATGTCCGACTTGTAGAAGTCCGGCGCCTGCGAGGTGATCGTGCCGACCAGCACCTGCGCACCGCCGAAGCGGAAGCCGCGCGCAACCGAACCGTAGACGCTGGCGTTGTCGTTGATCTCGTACTTGAGCGCAATCTTCGGATTGACGCCCTGCTCGCGCAGATCGCCTTCCTTGACCGCCAGCGTGCTGCCTTCGAAGTTCTGCGGCGTGATCGTCGCGGCGCCGGAGAACAGGATGCGGCTGTGCGAGCGGGTCTGGAACAGGCGCAGGCCGAGCGTCAGTTCGAAGTCTTCCCAGAAGCCGATGCTGGCCTCGCCGAACAGCGCGGCCTCGCTGACGTTGATCGGATCGGCTTCGCCGCGCGCGGCGTTGATCTTGCCGTCCTCGGTGATGAAGCCGTAGAAACCCGGAATGATGTTGTTCAGCAGTTCCAGCACCGGGTCTGGAATCGGCAACGACAGGTTGCTGGCGAGAATGTCCGAGACCTCGGTCATGTGCACCTTGCGGTAGAACACACCGGCCAGCCAGTTCCAGCCCGGATCGAAGCCGGCGTTCGACGAGAAGCGGATTTCCTGCATCAGGCTTTCCGATTCGTTGGTGTTGGTCAGCGTGACCGTCGGCGGCGGCCGGTTGAGGTTGCCGATGCGCGACGCATCGATCAGGCCGTCGAAGAACTTGTAGGTGCGGCTGGTCTGCGACAGCACGTCGAAGCTGTCGAACGAATAGCCGATACCGATCGTTTCGAGATCGTAGCGGCTGCGCGTCGGGCTCTGCTGTGGCGTGTTCGAGCGGCTGAGCCGGCCTTCGTCGTTGTCGGTGATCGGAAGGTCAGCAACCTCGGTCTCCTGCGCGATGACCATCGCGGAAATCTTCCAGGCGTCATCCGGCTGCCACAGGCCCATCAGGCGTCCGCCCTGCTGCGAAACTTCGTTGACGTCGTCGATGCCGCGCTGCAAATCGTCGACCCAGCCCGGTGAATCGCGGTCGAAGCCGACGACGCGGAACGCCAGCGTATCGCCCGCCGGCACGTTCATCGCAGCGCCATAGATCAGCCCGGCATTGCCTTCGTAGACGTTCTCCAGCTGCGTGAAGGCCTTGGCCTGCCACTGCCCGAGCATTGGCTCGACCGGCACGTAGCGCACCGCGCCGTTGAGCGCCGAGCCGCCGAACAGCGTGCCCTGCGGGCCCTTGAGCACTTCGATGCGCGCGAGATCGAAAGGGTTCGGGTCCAGCGTCACGCGCGGCAGGGTCGGATCCTCGAACGGCACGTCGCCGATGAACACGCCGGTCGTGTTGCTGGTGTTGAGATCCGCGCCGATGCCGCGGATCGTGATGCGGTTGGGCGTGATCGAATCGTTGGCGAAGGTCACGCCGGGAATCTGCTTGAGGAAATCCTCCTGGCTCTGCACGCCGAGCTTTTCCAGATCATCGCCATGCAGCGCGGACACGCTGGCCGGCAGATCGCGCGCATTGGCCTCGCGCTTGGTCGCCGTGACGACGATCTCTTCGAGCCGGGTCGGCGACGAAGGTTCGTTCAACGGCGGCGGCGTAGGCGCAGCGCGCGTCTCGACCGGAATCGTCGGCAACGGCGCCGCCTCGTCATCGCCGATGACCGGCGTGGACGCTTCCTGCGCGAACGCCGTCCCGGCCGCCAGCGAGCAGACCAGCGCCACACATCGCCACATCGCATTGCTCATCGCTCTTCTCCTGCCATCTGCGTCATCCGCTGTTTCGCGCATGCGCTTTGTAATCCGTATCTCTTACTTCAGCGGCGCCAGGATGGCGCGCAAGCCCATCGCCACCGCACGCGCGTAGACCGAAGTGTGCGACTCGCCCTCGAGCACCTGGCAGTCGGCGATGTCGATCCCGCGGTCGCGCAGGGCATCGACATAGCGCCGGGTTCGCGGAATGCCGGCGATCCGGTTGAACCGGTTGTCGAGTTCTTCGGCGCCGATCGCGCAGATCACGCGCCCGCGCACGGCGCGCTTCGGCGGCAGATTGTCCGCGCGCAGCATCCAGTCGTCGCCGATGCCGACGCCCGGGCTCAGGCACAGGAAATCGCGGAACGGCGACCGCGCCTGCGCGACTGCATAGCCGACGAACGCGCCGCCCGCGGAATGACCGACCAGGCTCAGCGCCTTCATGTCGATCGGCAGGCTGGCGCTCAGACTCGGCAACAATTCATGCGCGAGAAAATCGTGGAACGCCGGCGCGCGGCCAAGTTGCTCGCGCGCATCCTGTCCCCGCAGCGCGAAAGCAGAGCGGAAGAAGCGTCCGAGTTCGTCGTCGTAGCGATACTCCGGCGGCGTCGGCGGCGACAGCTCCTCGAAACGCCGGTAACCGAATTCCAGTTCGCCCTCGCTGCGCGGCGTACCGACGCCGATGACGATCGCCTCGGCAATGTCGCCCGCCCTCGCCAGCCCCGCGGCAATCTCGGCAACGGTGGCGAAGCCGCCATTGGCATCCAGCGCGAGGATCGCCGGATAGCGGCGCTCCCTATCGCTGCCTGCGCTGTCGGGCACGCTAACGAAGACCTCGAAGTCGCGGCCCATGCGCTGGGCCCGCACGACGTGGCGATCGCCCGCAACGGCAGCAAACGTCCTGCGCCCGGTGAACGGCCGCAGCACCGGCGCCAGCGCGCAGAGCGTCCGCGCGACCAGCGGGCGAGTGAGCGCCGTTACTTCTTCGCCATAGCGATGGTTCAGGCCCCAGAAGCGGCGCAGGCCGTGCAGCAGCGCCGGCACGAACAGGCTGCCGGCGGATGCTTCCGGCAGAACCTTCCAACAGATGTCGGTGCGCGCGGCAACCGGCGCCGGCGGCGCTTCCAGCAGCGTCCAGGCGAGCGAGCGTGCCGCTGCCTGCGCCGGCAGCAGCGCGAGCAGTTCGGCGCCGGCCTGCGGTGTCGCGACGATGCAGCGGGTGACGCCGGCGATGCCTAGTGCATGACAGCGCAACAAGGCTGCCGCCGCGGACACATCGGTCGCCACGCAGACGTCAGCCGCTCGGACTCGGTAACGCTGCAGGCACTGCGCCGCCAGTTCGCCGAGCAGTTCGGCGTCGGCAACCGACGCCGTTTCAAGATTGACGACGATGCAAGGCTCGACTTCCCGCGATCCGGCCAGCACACGGCTCATTTCCACCGCCGCGCCGAAATAGCCCGCTGCCGCGGTCAGGATCAGCAGCGGATAGCGGCGGCGGCGCGATTTCGCGTAGGCGGCAGGCAGCGCCACGGACACCGAAAGCCGCTGTCCCTGCCAGCTCAGCTCGAAGCTCTCGATGCGCTCGAGCCGCGCATGCGTGGCGTCACGCAGCGACAGCGTCGGCGCCAGCGCAGGCCGCGCCGCCGGGCGGGCAGCGATCTGCGTTGTCGATGCCGTCAGCTGGCCTCGCTCGTGTCGCGTCAAAGCCATCACTCCTCTCTCGCAGCGTCATCCTGTGCGGATGCGCAAAACTATTCATTGTGCATAGAAAGATATATTGTCTAGTTTGTGCCGACAAGGCCACCGCACCGAGAGGACCACTCTCTTCTATGTAACGTATTGTTTACATGGATTATTGGACAGGGAATCAGCGAGGCTTCCCACGGCTCCCGCCTTGACTCCGCGAGACAGTCTGTATATTTCACGACCATGATCGATCCGCTTGACCCCTCGACCAAGAAGCCTGCGGCCCGTCCGCGGGTGCGGACGCGCCTGTCGCGCGAGGAGAAGAAAGTCGAGCGCGCCAAGGCGCTGCTGGATGCCGCCTGGCTGGCATTCTGCGAACTCGGCTACGAGAAGCTGACGGTCGAGGACGTCGCCGACCGCGCCGGCTATTCGCGGCAACCGGTGTACACGCTATTCGGCGACAAGCAGAACCTGATCTTCGAACTGCAGAGCCGCGCGACGACCCAGGTGATGGATCTGCTGTTCGCCCATCTGCGCCAGGGCGCCAACCTGCGCGACAACCTCGCGCGACTGGCGCAGATCGTCGCGGAGCAGTTGAGCAGCAGCAAACCGACTTACGGCGAGCAACTGCTGGTGGTCGCCCAGACCATTGCCCTCAACCGCCCCGACATCGCGGCCAAGCTGCAATTCCAGGCACGCTGGGTCATCGATGAAATCGCCCGCGTCATCCGCCGCTGGCCGCTCGCCAACGGCGACACGCTGCGCAGCGAACCGGAAGTCATCGCCGCCCATCTCGCCGCGCACATCAACGGCCTGACGACCGTGCAGTACCAGACTGGCCAGCGCTACGCCCAGGCCAAGGATCTCGAAGAGATTTTCCTGTTCCTCGCGCTCGGTGAAAGCGGCAAGCTCGCCGCCGCCGTCTGAGTACACGATGCCGGCGGCTGCGATCGGCGGCCGCGAATTGCAACGCGGCAACGAGACGATGCGCTAGGCAGCCGCATCTTCGGCAATACCGGTCCAGCTGCGCGTGTCGATCGGCCCCGCCGCCGGTTCGATGCGCACGCGGATACCGGTCAGATGCGCCATGCCGGAGACCGGCTCGATCGCGTCCACACCGTCCGCAGCGAGCAGATTGACGTTCGCGCCGCCGAGCTTGCCGGCCACGCTCAGGCCACGCGCATGCTGGTGGCCCCAGCCATGCGGAATCGCGACGGTGCCCGGCATCAGCGTATCCAGCAGCTTCACCGGCAAGCGGATGGTGTTCGTCGGCGAGTGGACGTCGGCCGCGCTCTTCTCGGCAAGACCTTTCGCGCGGGCATCGTCCGGGTGCATGTACAGGTAGTTGGTCTGGCCCATCTCGCCATTCGTGAGTTCGGCGATGTTCTGCGTCCAGGAGTTGTGCGTGCTGTGCATGCGCTTGGAGATCAGGCGCAGCTCGCCGCGCGCATAGCTCGCGCTTTCGTCGCCGAAGATCGCGTCGAGCCGTGGCGTCTGCTCCATCAGCATCGGCGGCGCCAGATGCACCTTGCCGTCGTCGTGCACGACCCGCTTGCCCAGATAGCTGCCCGGCTTCGGGCCACCGCGCCAGGCCAGGCCCTGCGGCTGCTTCACGATGTCGCGGAAACGGCCGATCTTCGACGAGCGCAGGATCAGGTCGAGAATCAAGCGGATCGGCAGCGACGGCTGGCGGCGGCGACGGAACGGCGCATTCGCCCACAGCATCAGCTGCATGATCCATTGCAGTGGCTTCGCGGCAAACAGGCTGACGCCGCAGGCGCGCGCCAGCTGCGTGTAGATCGTCGCCTCGTCGCGTTGCTCGCCAGTCGGCTCGACGATCGCGTCGGTAGCGGCGATATACGAGCGCGACTGCATGCCGAGAAACAGCGGAAACACGAACGGCAGGTCGGCGCGCTCCAGCGGCGACGTCGCCGGCAGCACGTAGTGCGCGTGGCTCGCCGTCTCGTTGAGATAGATGTCGGTGACGACGAGCAGTTCCAGTTCGCCCAGCGCCTTTCGCAGCCGCGCCGAATTGGGCATCGTCAGCAGCGGATTGCCGCCGGTGACGAACAGCGCCTTGATCTGCTCCGTGCCCGGCTTGAGGATCTCGTCGGCCAGGATACCGCCGGGAAAACCGCCGTTGAGTTCACGGAACGCACCGACGCGCGAACGCTCGATACGCTGAAACAGCTTCTCCTTCTTCGCATACGCCGCGAAATCGAACAAACCCTCGCCGAGCAGCACGCCGCCTTCGCGATCGAGATTGCCGGAGATCGCATTGATCACATCGGCCAGCCACTGCGCGAGCGTGCCGTGCCTGCCCATGCCCAGGCCGGTTCCCGTCACGATCGCCGAAGCACCGGCACCGATGTAGTCGCCGACGATGGTCTTCAGCGCAGCCGGCTCGATGCCGGTCAGCGTCGCGGTCTTCTCCGCAGGCCATTGCTGCGCAAGCGCTTCAATCTCCGCCAGCCCCGTCATGAAGCGCTGCGTACGCTCGCGATCGACGCCGCCCTGCGCAAACAGCTCGCGCAGGAACGACAGGAAGAAGAACACATCGGTGTTCGGCCGGATGAACTGATGCGCGTCCGCCATCTTCGCGGTCTCAGTCTCGCGCGGATCGACAACGACGATGCGCCCGCCGCGCTTGCGCACATCCTTCAGGCGCTTGCCGGGATGTGCGACCTGCAGGAACGTCCACTTCGACACGATCGGATTGGTGCCGACGATCAGCATGTAGCGCACGTGATCGAGATCGACAAACGGCTGCGTGAACGGAAAGCCGTACATCTCGGTCGCCGACGCAAAACGGTTCGCACAATCCTGCGTCGACGACGAGAACATGCTGCGTGAGCCGATGCCCTTCATGAAGCCTTCGGCAAAGATCGGATGCAGCAAGCTGAAGCCAGCGGCAGTGCCTACATACATCGAGATCGCATGCGGACTGACCGCGCGCAGCCCCTCCACCTTCGCACCAATCTCCGCATAAGCCTGCGCCCAACTGATCCGCTCGAACCGATCACCGACGCGCTTCAGCGGATGCTGCAGACGATCCGGCGAGTCGTACATGCGGTGCTGGTTCAGCCCCTTCATGCAGGCGAAGCCGTCCGTGCCGATGTGGTCCTTGTGCGGCTTCAGATCCACGACCTTGCCGTGCTCCAGCTCGGCGACGAGCCCGCAGGATGCCTCGCAGATACGGCAGAACGTGTGCTTGGTTTCTTTCATTGCGCAGGTCTCCCCCAGCGTTACGGACACCCTAGCGCGGTCGGGAACCGGCGGACTCGGCAGGACGGACGAGTTCGGCTGCATGAAGCGCAGCGAAGATCACAGCGTCAACGAAAAAGCCCCTGATGATCAGGGGCTTGTATTCTCATCTGGCGGAGAGAGCGGGATTCGAACCCGCGATACGGTTTGACCCGTATACACGCTTTCCAGGCGTGCTCCTTCAACCACTCGGACACCTCTCCGGATTGTTGCCGTGCCCAGCAGGCTGATGCACGCCCCGGTTTCAGGGGCGCGCATTATAGCCGCCGTTACTCGGCTTTGGGGGCGGTGGCCGGCTTGGGCGCTTCGGCGCCGGCGGGGGCTCCGATGATGGCTTCCGGCGGCTCCTCGGTGACGCGCATGCGCGGCGGCATGTCGAGGCATTCGGTCTGGATGTTGCCGTCTGCGTCCTTCGTCTGGTTGGCGAAGCCGACCGGGGCCTTGGGCGCTGGCGGGATCTGCAGGGCGGACGGCGACTGCGGGACGCTCAGACCGTCGACTGCGGCCGGCGGCGGCAGGGTTTCGGCCTTCTGGTATTCGAGCTCGCCGGTGCAATGACGGGCCGAACCGCCGCAGGCGCTGAGCGCGGCGACGGTGACCAGGGCGGCGATGCGCAGGGGCATCATGAGATGGCCCCGGCGGCGCGCAGTGCTGCGCGCACGACTTCGTGATGGGACGCATCCAGCGAGATCAGCGGAAGACGGAGACCGTCCTGAATCATTTTCATCTGGGTGAGTGCCCACTTGACCGGAATAGGGTTGGGTTCCACGAACAAATCCTTGTGCAGCGGCTGCAGCTCGGCGTCGATGCGCTCTGCCTTGGCCTTGTCGCCGGCCAGCGCGGCGGCGCACATCTCATGCATCTTGCGCGGCGCGACGTTGGCGGTGACCGAGATGTCGCCATGGCCGCCCATCAGAATCGAGGCGCAGGCCGTGGCATCGTCACCGGAGTAGATCGCAAAGTTGCTGCCGAGTTCCAGCGCCAGCAGGTCCTTGATCCGCGACAGCTCGCCCTTGGCTTCCTTGATGCCGACGATGTTCGGGATCTTGCCGAGGCGGCCGACCGTGGCCGGCAGCATGTCGCAGCCGGTGCGGCCCGGCACGTTGTACAGGATTTGCGGGATGTTCACCGCTTCGGCAATCGCCTTGAAGTGGCGATACAAGCCTTCCTGCGGCGGCTTGTTGTAGTACGGGGTGACCAGCAACGCGGCATCGGCACCGACGGCCTGCGCGGCGCGGGTCTGCTCGATGGCTTCGGTGGTGGCGTTGGAGCCGGTGCCGGCGATGATCGGCAGGCGGCCCTTGGCGATCTGCACGGTGCGGCGGATGACTTCGATGTGCTCTTCGATGTCCAGCGTCGCCGATTCACCCGTCGTGCCGACCGAGACGATGGCGTCCGTGCCTTCGGCGATATGCCACTCGACCAGGGTCTCCAGGCCTTTCCAGTCGACCTTTCCGTCCGCGAGCATGGGCGTGACGATGGCGACGATACTGCCCTTGATCATGGCGGGGTTCCGGCTCGGCGGCGGCGGCAAAAGGGGCGAAAGTATAGCGGCTGCGCGCCGCCAATCGCGAGATTGAGGCCCCGTCTGGAGGGTTTCCCGCCGGCGGTGCGCGGTCACGGTCGCGCTGAATGGATTAAAATCGGCGCCTAATTTTTGCGACTGGCCCCATGTCCCAGACTGATTCACTGCTGACGGTATCCGCGATCGGCAAGCCCAAGGGCAATGTGCCGCTGGAACTGTTCAAGGCGATCCGCGAGCGCGGCGGCGAAGTCGAGGACTGCCGGATTGCCCAGATCGGCGACCGCCTGACCGCCAATCTGCTGGTCTCCGGCAACTGGAGCACGCTTGGCCGCCTCGAGACTGCCCTGCCCGGCATCGCCGAGAAGCTGGAGCTGCAGGTGCGCTTCGAGCGCTGCGAGGCGCGACCGGTGTTTCCGGATTTCCGCCCGTACGCCGCCGAGGTCGTCGCGCCGCAGGACTCCAATCTGCTGGTCAACATCCTTGAGTTCTTCCAGCACCAGGACGTCGTGGTCGTCGAGATTTCGACGCAGAAGTACCAGTCCACCCACACCGGCGCCGAGATGGCCAGTGTGCAGATGGTGCTGCATGTGCCGGTCAGCCAGCATCCGCAGGCGCTGCGCGAGTCCTTCATGGACCTCTGCGACGACCTCAATGCAGACGGCATGATGGACCCGATCAAGACCTGAGATCGGCTGAGCCCTAGCCTCAGCCAGCAAGAAAACTCGTCATTCCCGCGAAAGCGGGAATCCAGGGCGGACAGAGTCGCTGTGTATTCCCTGGATGCCCGCGTTCGCGGGCATGACGGAATTCGTGTGGCGACTGAGAGATTCCCATGACCCTGAGCATCGGCGACAAGATTCCGGATCTGACCCTGCCGGCGAGCAGCGGCAGCACGATCAAGCTGCGTGCGCTCAAGGGCGAGGCGCTGGTGCTGTACTTCTACCCGAAGGACAACACGCCGGGCTGCACGCAGGAAGGCCAGGACTTCCGCGATCTGTACAAGGATTTCCGCAAGGCCGGCGCACAGATTCTCGGCGTGTCGCGCGATAGCGTGCGTACGCACGACAACTTCATCGCCAAGCAGGGCTTCCCGTTTGCGCTGCTGTCGGACGCCGACGAAACCCTGTGCCTGGCGCTCGACGTGATCCGCGAGAAGAGCCTTTACGGCCGCAAGTACATGGGCATCGACCGCAGCACTTTCCTGTTCGACGACAAGGGCGTGCTGCGCGAGGAATGGCGCAGCGTGAAGGTCAGGGGACACGCCGCGGAAGTGCTGGCGGCTGTCAAGGCGTTGTAACAATCGCCACCGCTGCAAGGCCCACAACCATAGCGCGAATTTCGCGGTTGCGGCAGTCCCTTTTCGCGGCTGCGATCTTGGGCTAGATTCGGCTTGAACCTGCTCGCGCAGGCGGCTTCATCAGCCTCTTCCCGAAAGCGATTACTACCCACCTCTACAGCAGACGCCGATCAACGACCCGAATCCCCGGGTACGGCCGCTGTCCCCTGCTCGCCAACTGTCAATCTGCTGCGGCTCCAGACCGCGGCACAGGACTCCGCTCGCCCTCATGAAAAAGCGAAAGATCTTCGTCCTCGATACCAACGTCCTGCTGCACGATCCAACCAGCCTGTACCGCTTCGAAGAACATGATCTGTTCATTCCGATGGTCGTGCTCGAAGAGCTCGACAACTCCAAGAAGGGCACCAGCGAAGTCGCTCGCAACGCACGTCAGGTCAGCCGCTTCCTCGATGAGTTGATGACCGGCAAGGATCACGCGCAGATCGAGAAGGGTCTGCCGTTGCCGGGCACGCGCACCGGCCCCAACAGCGGCCGTGGTCGCAGCGACAAACCTTCAAGCGGCTGCCTGTTCTTCCAGACCAAGCTGACGGATACCCAGCTGCCGGGCCTGATTCCGGGCAACAAGCCCGACAACAGCATTCTGGTCTGCGCGCTGGAGCTGCAGACGCAGCATCCGTCGCGCAAGGTCGCGCTGGTCAGCAAGGACATCAACCTGCGGATCAAGGCGTCGATCGTCGGCGTCCACACCGAGGACTATCACAACGATCATGTCCTCGACGATCTCGATCTGCTCTACACCGGCTATCGCGAGCTGCCCGCCGATTTCTGGGCGACGCACGGCGAACGCATGGAGAGCTGGCAGGACGAGCGCGGTCGCGCCGCGTACCGCATCAAGGGCCCGCTGGTGAAGGACTGGCACGCCAACCAGTTCCTCTACATCCCCGACGATGCCGATGGCGATGGCGGCCTGGAAATGGTCGTCAGCGCGATCAAGGGCAATGTCGCCGAGCTGCGCATCATCCGCGACTACCGCCACGGCAAGAGCAGCGTCTGGGGCATTCACGCAAAGAATCGCGAGCAGAACTTTGCGCTGAACCTGCTGCTCGATCCGGATATCGATTTCGTCACCCTGCTCGGTACCGCCGGCACCGGCAAGACGCTGCTGACGCTGGCCGCCGGCCTCGCGCAGACGATGGACGAGCAGCGCTATCGCGAAATCATCATGACGCGCGTGACCGTGCCGGTCGGCGAGGACATCGGCTTCCTGCCCGGCACCGAGGAAGAAAAGATGACGCCCTGGATGGGCGCATTGATGGACAACCTCGAAGTGCTGACGCAGAACGGCTCCGGCGGCGATTGGGAGCGCGCGGCCACCAATGACCTGCTCGCCAAGCGCATCAAGATCCGTTCGCTCAACTTCATGCGCGGCCGCACCTTCCTCAATCGCCTGATCATCATCGATGAGGCGCAGAACCTGACCGCCAAGCAGATGAAGACGCTGATCACGCGCGTGGGGCCCGGCTCGAAGATGATCTGCCTGGGCAATCTCGGCCAGATCGACACGCCGTATCTGTCGGAGACCAGTTCGGGCCTGACCTACGTCGTCGACCGTTTCCAGGGCTGGCCGCACGGCGGGCATGTGACGCTGGCACGCGGTGAGCGCTCGCGACTTGCGGCGTACGCTTCGGAAATTCTCTAGAGGAAACACCGGAAAACGAAAGCACCCGAGGTCCTGGCCGCCATCGGCGCTCGCAATGCATGGGTATTCCTACATACACTGCATCCGCTGTGCGCCGAGGGCGGTCAGGCTGCCCTCGCTCGCTGCGATTCTTTCAGCGCTTTTTTTGGGTATTCGCATGGTCTTCGGCAAACTCGGTGCAGCAATGAAGGACGGTGCGCTCGGCATCGGCCTGCGCAAGTTCTTCAACGAGAAATTCGGCGAGTACGGCGACGTCCAGGATTGCGTCGTCGACACCAAGGCGGGGCGCGTCACGGCGCAGGTCATCATGCGCGGCGAGCGCGAGCCGATCACGATCACCATCAACCGCTACGAGATGGTCAACGAGGACGGCAAGACGTTCTTTACCGTCCGCCAGGTCACGACCTCGCGCGCCTGGATCACCTTGCTGCTGAACAAAGTCCTGGATGGCCGCCGCTTCGAAGTCCCTGCCAGCGTCGGCCGCATTCTCTGAGCCGTCTTGGAACTCACTCTTGAGCTTGCCGCCCTGTGCGGCTTTGCCCTGCTTGCCGGATTCATTGATGCCGTGGTTGGCGGCGGCGGGCTGATCCAGATTCCCGCGCTGTTCGTGCTGATGCCGGAAGCTCCGCCGGCGGTATTGCTGGGCACCAACAAGTTCGCCAGCGTCTGGGGCACAACCAGCGCGGCAATCCAGTATCTGCGCCGCGTGCCGGTGGAATGGCGCGCGACATTGCCGGCGACGATCACCGCGCTGATCTTCGGCTTTCTCGGCGCCCGCGTCGCCGCGCACTTCCCGCCCGATGCGTTTCGCCCGCTGATCCTGATCCTGCTGGTGTCGGTACTGGCCTATACGCTGGCAAAGAAAGACATCGGCGCTCTGCATGCGCCGCGCTGGGCCGGCCATCGGCAAACCGCGCTGGGCCTGCTGGTCGGCACCGCGATTGGTTTCTACGACGGCTTCTTCGGGCCGGGCACCGGCAGCTTCCTGATCATCGCCTTCGTCGGCCTGTTCGGCTTCAGCTTCCTCGCTGCATCGGCGTCGGCGAAGGTCGTCAACGTCGTCACCAACGTCGCGGCGTTGAGCTACTTTGTCGC
Source organism: Fontimonas sp. FW305-C-3 (assembly GCF_058783185.1). Taxonomy (NCBI): domain Bacteria; kingdom Pseudomonadati; phylum Pseudomonadota; class Gammaproteobacteria; order Nevskiales; family Nevskiaceae; genus Fontimonas; species Fontimonas sp. FW305-C-3. The sequence goes on from NZ_JBYSYK010000003.1 coordinate 695,645, forward strand.
GACCGATCACATCCGTTACGACATCGCGGTACCGATGGCGGTCTTCAACGTCGCAGGCAGCCTGCTCGGCACGCATCTGGCGATCCGCAAGGGCAATGGCTTCGTGCGCAAGCTGTTCATCGTCGTGGTGAGCCTGCTGATCCTGCGCTTTGCCTGGGATTTGATCATCCCGTAGCCCGGGTGCAACCCGGGTTGCACCCGGGCTACGGTATTTTCCCCTGCGTTGGCTAAGCCCGATCGGCGGCGAAGGCGAGCACCTGATCCAGCGACGACAGCCCGAGCTTGAGCATCAGCACGCGATCAAGTCCGACGGCGACGCCCGCACAGGGCGGCATGCCGTGCGCCAGCGCATCGATCAGATGGGCGTCATAGGGCGGCACGCCGCGGCCCAGGGCTTTGCGCGCTTGCTGATCCGCTTCAAAACGGCGCCGTTGTTCGGCCGCATCGGTAAGTTCGTGAAATCCATTCGCCAGCTCGATGCCGCGCCAGAACAATTCGAAGCGCTCCGCCAGTGGCGGCGTGCCCGGCCGCACGCGAGACAGCGCGGCCTGCGTCGCCGGGAAGTCATAGACAAACTGTGGCGCCTGCACGCCGAGCCGCGGACCGACGACATGCGACATCAGCAGGTCGAGCCAGAAATCGGCATCGTCCAGTTCGCTGGCGCTCAGGCCTTGAATGCCGATCATGTCGCGCGCCGTCCAGCGCTCGCGCAACTCGGCCGCGTTCAATGCATGCGGGTCAAAGCCGGCATGCTGCTCGAAGGCCTCGCGATAGCTGATCCGTGTCACTGCGCCCGATACGCCGCAGGCCCGCAGCAGCTCGGCGAGCTCGTCCATCAGCGCGTGATGATCGAAGCCCGGCCGGTACCACTCGAGCATCGTGAATTCAGGATTGTGGTAACGCCCTTGCTCGTCGCGGCGGAACACGCGGGCGATCTGGTAGATCGCACCGCTGCCGGCGGCGAGCAGGCGTTTCATCGCGAATTCCGGCGAGGTGTGCAGCCACAGCGGGTTGCCGGCAATGCTGAAGCTGTCGATGTGGCGATCCACGGTCGCCGCCTGCGACAAGATCGGCGTCTCGACTTCCAGCACTTTGCGGTCGGCAAAAAAAGAACGGACGGCGCTGTTCAGCGCCGCCCGTTCCTTGATCGTTTCCAGGCTCGCGGAAGGGCGCCAGCTGCGCGCCTCTCGCGTCATGAATTTACTTGCCGCCGCGGGCCAGGTATTCGCCGGTGCGCGTGTCGACCTTGACCTTCTCGCCCTGCTGGATGAACAGCGGAACCTTGACCACCGCGCCGGTTTCCAGCTTCGCCGGCTTGCCGCCGCTGGCCGCGGTATCGCCCTTGAGGCCCGGATCGGTCTCGACGATCGTCAGTTCGACCGTGTTCGGCGCGTAGACCACCAGCGGGACTTCGTTCCACAGCGTGATGCGGACCAGTTCCTCGCCCTTGAGCCACTGCGCGGCATCGACCATCGCGGCCTTGCCGGCGGTGAGCTGCTCGAAGGTCTTCGGGTCCATGAAGGTCCAGAACTCGCCGTCGTTGTACAGGTACTGCATGTCCTTGTCTTCGACGTCGGCCGACTCGATCGTGTCGCCGGACTTCAGGGTACGGTCGAGCACACGACCGGTCTTGAGGTTGCGGATCTTGATCGTGTTGGTCGCCTGGCCCTTGCCCGGCTTGCGGTATTCGTTGTCGATGACCGAGTACGGATCTCCATCGATGAGGAGCTTGGTACCGGCCTTCATTTCGTTGGTGCTGACAGATGCCATGAGTTTCAACCCGAAAATTTGAGCCTTTTGGCCGGGAATGGCCGCAACGGCGACAGGACGTCATAAAATGAGGCGCGCATGATACCGTCCCCTCAAACACCCCGCCAGCAGGCCGCCACTTGGCAGCACGTGCTGCGCGACGCCCTGACCCGCCCTGCCGACCTGCTGGATTTCCTCGGTCTGGATCCGGCCCTGCCGACGCTGGCCTTCGACCAGGTGCAGCATTTCCCGCTGAAGGTCCCGCGCGGCTTTGCCGCCCGCATGCGCCACGGGGACGCCCGCGATCCGCTGTTCCTGCAGGTCTGGCCGCAGCCGGCGGAGGCCGATCAGGTGCCCGGTTTCGGCATCGACGCGGTGGGCGACATGCACAAGCTGCGCGACGGCGGCCTGATCCACAAATACCAGGGCCGCGTGCTGGTCGTCGCGACCGGCGCCTGCGCGGTGCATTGCCGCTACTGCTTCCGTCGGCACTTCCCCTACAGCGAGCATCTGGCCGCGCGCAATCACTGGCAGGACGCGCTGGAGACGATCGCGGCCGACCCGACTATTCACGAGGTGATCCTGTCCGGCGGCGACCCGCTGTCGCTGTCGGATCAGAAGCTGGCGGAATTCGCCGATGCGCTCGACGCGATCCCTCACCTCAAGCGTCTGCGAATCCACACGCGTCAGCCGATCGTATTACCGGAACGCGTCGATGAGCGCCTGCTGGCCTGGCTGGGCCGCGGCCGTCTGGCGCGCATCGTCGTGCTGCATGCCAACCATCCGAACGAGCTGGATCACACGGTTGAAGCGGCGCTCAAACCCTTGCGCATGCTCGGCGTCACGCTGCTCAATCAGGCGGTCTTGCTGCAGGGCATCAATGACAACAGCGATACCTTGGCGGCATTATCGGAACGGCTGTCGGAATGTGGCATTCTTCCGTACTACCTGCATTTGCTGGATCGGGTACAGGGCTCAGCCCATTTTGAAGTCTCAGAGGAGCGGGCTCGCGGCCTGATGCGCGAGCTGACAGGACGTCTGCCGGGGTATCTGGTGCCCCGATTGGTACGCGAAGAAGCTGGAACCAACTCTAAAACTGCGATTCCATGGTAGCCACCGCACAAATGGTAAGCCCCCCCACCTCACAGACCGAAGCCGCCGCCGTTCCGGCCCGAAGCTTCGTTGTGCTGGTCGTGACGCGTTCTGAAAGCGTCGCCAAAGGGATCGAAAGCTATCTGCGCAACGCCGGACACCCGATCCGCTGCGCCTGGATCACCGATCTCGAGGATGTCGAAGGCGCGCTGCGCAGTGCGACCGCCGACCTGCTGATCGTCTCGGACGAGCAACCCGCCGTCGTGCAGACTGCAGAGGTCGTCGGCGTCGGCCGGCGCCTGATGCCGGACTTGCCGATCCTGGTGCTGGCCAAGCAGATCACCGCCGAGGAACAGGTCGCCGCACTGGCAGCCGGCGCGCGGGATCTGATCTCCAACGAAGACCTGCGCCACATGCGCCACCTGGAACTGGTCGTGCTGCGCGAGATCGCCGCGCACACCAGCTTCCGCGACCTGCGCAGCACGCGTCAGCGCCTGACGGCCTTCGAGGACCGTCACCAGCAGCTGATCACCAGCACCAACGATGCCGTGGCCTATATCCAGGAAGGCATCCTGTCGCAGGCCAACCCGGCGTTCGCGCAGCTGCTCGGCTACGCCGATCCGGAAGAACTCAACGCGCTGCCGCTGATGGATCTGGTGGCCGACGATCACCAGCCCAAGGTCAAGGCCCAGCTGAAGATGCTTCAGCGCGGCAAAAGCGACGGCAAGCCGCTCGAATGCTGCCTGATGCACAAGGAAGGCCGCCGCGTCGCGATCAGCGCCCGCATGATGCCGAGCACGGTCGACGGCGAGCAGCTGATCGAGATGCTGATCCGCTCCGAGGCCGCGGCAGCTGCCGCACCTGCCGCCACCGGCGGTGGCAGCGCGGCCGTCGGCGCCCCGGGCCGGATCGAATTCTTCGCCGCGCTTGCAGCGGCGATTTCCAGCGCCGATCCGAAGGCCGGCCAGCGCGCCGCCGTGCTGTTCACGGTCGACGATTACGCCGGCACCGAAACGCGGATGGGATTGCATGACGCCGCCCAGCTGGTCGAACAGCTGCAGGACTGGCTCAAGACCCAGCTGCAGCCGCAGGATCAGCTGTTCCGCTTCTCGACCCACGAAATCGCCGCGCTGGTTTCGCGCGCCTCGGTCGTCGAGCTGGCCGAAAACGGCGAGGCCATCGTCGCCGGCATCGGCGGCCACATCTTCAGCACGACCGGCCACGAGGCGCACCTGTCGCTGACGGTCGCCGCCTACCCGCTGTCCGGCAGCGAGGACGCGAACGCCGTCACTGCCGACCTGGTTCGCGATGCCCGCGCACTGTCGGCCAAGGGCGGCAAGAAGTTCGCCAACGTCGGCCCGACCGCCGCGTCCTCGCAGCAGGAGCGCGAAGACGCCCGCAAGGCCGCGATGGTTAAGAGTGCGCTGGAAAACGGCCGTCTCAAGCTGGCCTTCCAGTCCATTGCCAGCCTCGAAGGCGACACCCGCCAGCACTTCGACGTGCTGGTACGCGTCATCGACGACAACGGCAGCGAGATTCACGCGTCGGAGTTCATCAGCGCCGCCGAGAAGCATGGCCTGATGACCGGCATCGACCGCTGGGTCATCGACCGTGCGCTGAAGGTCCAGGCCAAGCGCGAAGGTGCGCAGCAGGCGTCCAGCCTGTTCGTGAAGATTTCCGAAGACAGCCTCAAGGACGCCGATCAGCTGATCGAGTGGACGCGGCAGCAGATCAAGGCGCGCGCGCTCAAGCCGGGCGAGATCGTCTTCGAGATGCGCGAGGTCGTGGTGCAGAACCACGTGCGCAAGGCGCGCATGCTGACCAAGGCGCTGACCGACCTGGGCGCCCAGATTGCGATCGAGCATTTCGGCGTCGGCACCAACCCGGCGCAGATGCTTGAACACATCCCGATGCAGTTCGTGAAGTTCCATCATTCCTTCACGAGCAAGTTCAACGACAAGGAAATGCATCGCAAGCTCGTGACGCTGATGGAAACCGCCAAGTCCAAGGGCATCAAGATCATCGTCACCCACGTCGAGGACGCCAACGTCATGGCGCGCCTGTGGCAGCTGGGCGTCAACTTCATCCAGGGCTACCACGTGCAGGAACCGGAAGTGGTGCTGCTGTCGGCCGACGTGAAGGGCTAGATCGACAGGCAGCAAAAAAGCCCGGCAATGCCGGGCTTTTTTGTATCTGCAGCCTCGATTACTTGATCGAGGAACTCGCGGCTTCCAGCGCCGCGATGCGCACATCCAGCGGCGGATGGGTCGCGAACATCTGCGAGAACTTGCCGCCGCGGATACCGAAGGCACGCACGGCTTCCGGCAGATCGGCTTCATCCTTCGCACCCTTCAGGCGCTGCAGCGCGGAAATCATCTTGCGCTTGCCGGCCAGATGCGCACCGCCGGCATCCGCGCGGAATTCACGCTGACGCGAGAACCAGGCGACGATCGCCGAAGCCAGAATGCCGAAGACGATCTGCAGCACCAGTACGCTGATGTAGTAGCCCGGGCCAACACCGCGCTCGGTCTTGAACACCGCACGATCGATCACATAGCCGACGACGCGCGACAGGAACATCACGAAGGTATTGAGCACGCCCTGGATCAGGGTCAGCGTCACCATGTCGCCATTGGCGACGTGGCTGATCTCGTGGCCGAGCACGGCTTCGACTTCGTCCTGGCTCATGCCGCGCAGCAGGCCGGTCGATACGGCGACCAGCGCACTGTTGCGATTCATGCCGGTCGCGAAGGCGTTCGGCTCCGGAGAATCGAAGATCGCCACCTCCGGCATGCCGATGCCGGCGGCGCGCGCCTGGCGCTCCACCGTCTGCAGCAGCCACATCTCGGCCGAATTTTTCGGCTCGGTGATGACCTGGGCGCCAGTCGCTCGCTTGGCCATCCACTTCGACATGGCGAGCGAAATGAACGAGCCGCCAAAGCCGAAGATCGCACTGAAGATCAGCAGCTGCTGCAGGTTGAGGCCGTTGGCGGTCAGGTAACGATCCGCACCGAGCAGGCTGGCAACGACGGACAGCACCAGCATCACGGCGATATTGGTCATCAGGAACAGCGCGATTCTCTTCATGGCTCGAAAGCTCTGGCTCTAAAAAGGTCGGCGGGCATCAACACCCAAACAAGGCAGCAATTTGGGCGCCAAATCGGTTTTCAAGAGGACCGGCAACGAACGTAGCCCGGGTGAAACCCGGGGGCCGGCCCCCTCCGGCACGCTCAGCCTCCCGGGTTTCACCCGGGCTACGTTCTTGCGCAAGGAGCACTTACTTGCCCGGCAGCGGATTCATGCTGTCGACGCGCTGGAAGCCCCGCGGCAGATGGCCGCCGCGGCTGGCGCGGGCACCGGCGTAATGTTCCAGATCGGACAGCTTGAGGCTCAGCGTGCGCTTGCCGCAGACCAGTTCGAGGCCGGCACCGGCTGGCACGACAGCCGCCGCAAGAATGCGATCTTCGCCCTTGAGGGTGACGAGTTTGTTGCCCTTGCCCTTGGCCAGTTCCGGCAGTTCGGCCAGTGGGAACAGCAGCAGGCGCCCTTCGGCGGTGGCCACCGCGTAACGATCCTGCGCCGGATCGAGCGTGCGGACCGCCGGCAGTGCCGCGGTCGAGCCGCCGAGATTGACGATCGCCTTGCCGGCCTTGAGCCGCGACTCGAGATCGCCGAGCTTGACGACGAAACCATAGCCCTCGTTGCCGCCGACGACGTAGCGATCGGACGGATCGCCCATCAGCAACGTAGAGATGCGACCGCCATCCTGCAGATCGAGGCGCGTCGTCACCGGTTCGCCCTGCGAACGTGCCGACGGCAGCTCGCGCGGATTGAGCGTGTAGCTGCGCCCCTTGTCGTCGAGCAGGATCAGCAGCTGATTGGTCTTGCCCTGCGCGTGGCACAGATACTCGTCGCCCGACTTGTAGCTCAGCGCCACCGGATCGAGGTCGAAGCCCTTGCCGGCGCGGATCCAGCCTGCCTTCGACAGCACGACGGTGACCGGTTCGGCCGGTGTGATGTCGGTGGCCTCCAGCGCCTGCGGCGGCGGTCGCGCATTGATCGGACAACGGCGCTCATCGCCGTACTTCTTGGCGTCTTCCTTGAGTTCGTCGCCGATCAGCTTGCGCATCTTGTCGTCGTCGCCGAGCAGCGCTTCGAGGCCACGGCGTTCGGTATCGAGCTCGTCCTGCTCGCCCTTGATCTTCATCTCCTCGATCTTCTGCAGATGACGCAGCTTGAGATCGAGGATGTAGTCGGCCTGGATTTCGCTCAGCGCGAAGCTCAGCATCAACTTGGCACGCGGGTCGTCCGCGGTGCGGATGATATGGATGACTTCGTCGATGTTCAGATACGCGATCAGCAAGCCTTCGAGCAGATGCAGGCGCTCGTTGACCTTGTTGAGCCGGTGGTTGAGGCGTCGCGTCACCGTCGCGAAGCGATACTCCAGCCACTCGCTGAGAATCTCCTTGAGATTCTTGACGCGCGGGCGGCCATCCAGGCCGATCATGTTGATGTTGACGCGGTAGCTGCGCTCGAGATCGGTGGTCGCGAACAGATGCGCCATCAACGCTTCGGCGTCGACCCGGTTCGAGCGCGGCACGATGACCAGGCGCGTCGGATTCTCATGGTCGGATTCGTCGCGCAGGTCTTCGACGAGCGGCAGCTTCTTCGCGCGCATCTGATCGGCAATCTGTTCCAGCACCTTGGCCGGCGACACTTGATGCGCGAGGTTGGTGATGATGATGTTGCCGTCGTCGTCGCGCTCCCAGCGTGCGCGCGCACGGATCTGGCCGTTGCCGGTCTGATAGACCTTGAGCAGATCGGCCGGCTCGCTGACGATCTCGCAGGCGGTCGGAAAATCCGGACCCGGCACGAACTCGCAGAGCTTCTCGATGTGCGCGTTCGGATGCTTGAGCAGATGCAGACAGGCGGCGACCAGCTCACGGATGTTGTGCGGCGGGATATCGGTCGCCATGCCGACCGCGATGCCGGTCGTGCCGTTGACGAGGATGTTCGGCAGCCGTGCCGGCAGCAGCCGCGGCTCCAGCAGCGTGCCGTCGAAGTTCGGCAGCCAGTCGACCGTGCCGTGCTCGAGTTCGCTGAGCAGCGTCGAGGCATACGGCATCAGACGCGATTCGGTGTAACGCATCGCCGCGAAGGACTTCGGATCGTCCGCGCTGCCCCAGTTGCCCTGGCCGTCGACCAGCGGATAGCGGTAGTTGAACGGCTGCGCCATCGTCACCATCGCTTCGTAGCAGGCGGAGTCGCCGTGCGGATGGAACTTGCCGATGACGTCACCGACGGTGCGCGCCGACTTCTTGTGCTTCTGGCCGGCCGACAGGCCCAGCTCGGACATCGCGTAGATGATGCGGCGCTGGACCGGCTTCAGGCCGTCCGCGATATGCGGCAGCGCGCGATCGAGCACGACGTACATTGAGTAATCAAGGTAGGCCTTCTCGGCGAACACGCGCAGCGGCTGGCGTTCGGTTTCGATGATCGGAGGTGTGGTCATGGCGGGTACGGATTTCGGAACAGGTTCAGGACAGCGTTTCTAGGATCGAGAATGGCGGCGCATCGGCAACCAGCGCCGAGCGCTCGACCATGCCCTGGGCAATCTCGCGTTCGCCCATCAGGATTTCGGTCGCACCGCATTTGTGCAGGTGCTCCGCTTCGGCGTCGGAATGCGCGCGCGCGACGATGCGCAGTCCGGGATTCTTGGCACGCGCCTGGCTGATGACCTGGCCGGCCTCGAAGCCACGCGGAATCGCGACGAACAGGCAGCGCGCGCCGCCGAGATTCGCAGCGAGCAGCACCTTCTTGTCGGCCGCGTTGCCGGACAGGATCTCGGCGCCGTCCTGCAGCGCCGCGGCCGCCGGCTTCTGGCGATCTTCGATGACCAGGAACGGCACCCCGGCTGCCCGCAGCGCGGCGCCGATGTGGCCGCCGACGCGTCCGTAGCCGGCAATGATCGCGTGATCGCTGAGCGCGGTCGCCGTCAGCTCCGGCATCGCCGGGCTCGGCAAGGCGGCCGGCAGCTCCGGGGCATTGATGCGTGATGAAGCCAGTTTGAACACGAGCGGATTGATCATGATCGATATGATCGCGCCGGCGAGGATCAGATCCTGAGCCTGCTGCGGTACCAGATTCATCGCAACGCCCATCGCCGCGAGAATGAAGGAGAACTCGCCGATCTGCGCGAGGCTGGCGGAAATCGTCCAGGCGGTCGATCCGGAGTAGCCGAACAGGCGCACGATCGCGTACGCCGCGACCGACTTGCCGACGACGATGATGCCGACCGTCGCCAGCAGTTGCAGCGGCGCCTGCAGGACGATCATCGGATCGAACAACATGCCGACCGCGACGAAGAACAACACCGCGAAGGCATCGCGCATCGGCAAGGATTCCTCGGCGGCGCGATGGCTGAGCGGCGATTCGTTGAGGATCATGCCGGCGAAGAAGGCACCGAGTGCAAACGACACGCCGAACAGATGCGCCGCGCCGAGCGCAACGCCGAGCGCGATCGCCAGCACCGACAGGCTGAACAGTTCGCGCGAGCCGGAGTTGGCGACCCAGTGCAGCATCCACGGTACGACGCGGCGGCCGACGATCAGCATGAAGGCGACGAAGGCGACGACCTTGCCGAGCGTGATGCCGATGACGCCGGCAACGCTCATGTCGCTGCCGCCGTCAGTGGCGGACAGCTGCGCGAACGCCGGAATCAGCACCAGCGCCAGCACCATCGCCAGATCCTCGACGATCAGCCAGCCGACCGCGATCTTGCCGCGCTCGGTATCCAGCAGGCGCCGATCCTCCAGCGCACGCAGCAGCACGACGGTACTCGCAACCGACAGCGCGAGGCCGAAGACGATGCCGGCGGCGAGATTCCAGTCCAGCGCCCACGCGAGGCCCATGCCGAGCAAAGTCGCGACGACGATCTGGACGATGGCGCCCGGCACCGCGATCTTCTTGACCGCGAGCAGGTCGGACAGCGAGAAGTGCAGGCCGACGCCGAACATCAGCAGGATCACGCCGATCTCAGACAGCTCGTTGGCAATCTGCATGTCGACCATGATGCCCGGCACATGCGGACCGCAGATCACGCCGGCCAGCAGGTAGCCGACCAGCGGCGGCAAGCGCAGCTTGTGCGCCAGCGCGCCGAACAGGAACGCGAGCACCAAGCTGGCAACAATCGTCGTAATCAACGGCGTGTGATGCATAAGAAGCCCGGAAGATCAAAGAGGTGGAAACGCCGGCAAGGGCTTGCCGCGCCTGCGGTTAGGACCATCGGCGCCGCGAAAAAGTGCCGCACGAAGCCAGCCGCGCCTCAAACCTCGGCGCGATTGCCTTCCCGCTCCAGCCATTCCTTGCGATGCCCGGCGCGCTTCTTCGCCAGCAGCATGTCCATCAACTCATCGGCGGGTACATCGTCGAGCGTCATCTGCACCAGGCGCCGCGTATCGCGCGCCATCGTCGTTTCGCGCAGCTGCAGCGGATTCATTTCGCCGAGACCCTTGAAGCGGGTGACGCTGATCTTGGCCTTGTTGCCTTCCGCGGCCAGGCGATCGATGACGCCATCGCGCTCGGCGGCGTCCAGCGCATAGAAGACCTGCTTGCCGGCATCGATGCGGTACAGCGGCGGCATCGCGATGTAGACGTTGCCGGCATCAATCAGCGGCCGGTAATGCTTGAGGAACAACGCGCACAGCAAGGTCGCGATGTGCAGGCCGTCGGAGTCGGCGTCGGCCAGCACGCAGATCTTGCCGTAGCGCAGGCCGCTGATGTCGGCACTGCCCGGATCGACGCCGATCGCGACACTGATGTTGTGGATTTCGTCGGAGCCGAGCGCTTCGCTGGAGTCGACTTCCCAGGTGTTGAGAATCTTGCCGCGCAGCGGCATGACCGCCTGGAATTCGCGGTCGCGCGCCTGCTTGGCCGAGCCGCCGGCCGAATCGCCTTCGACGAGGAACAGTTCAGTGTGCGAAGGATCGGACGACACGCAATCGGCCAGCTTGCCGGGCAGCGCCGGACCGCTGGTGATCTTCTTGCGGACGACCGTCTTGGCCTGCTTCAGGCGCGCGCTGGCATTGGCGATGACCAGTTGCGCGACCTGCTCGCCCTGGTCCGGATGCTGGTTGAGCCACAGGCTGAAGGCATCGTGGACGACCCCCGAGACGAAGGCTGCGGTCTCGCGCGACGACAGGCGCTCCTTGGTCTGACCGGCAAACTGCGGATCGTGCATCTTGACGCTGAGCACGTAAGCGCAGCCCTGCCAGACGTCTTCCGGCGTCAGCTTCATGCCGCGCGGCAGCAGGTTGCGGAACTCGCAGAACTCGCGGATCGCCTCGGTCAGGCCGGTGCGCAGGCCGTTGACGTGCGTACCGCCCTGCGCGGTCGGAATCAGATTGACGTAGCTCTCGGCCACCGGCTCGACGCGACCGCCTTCCTGGTTGAGCCAGACCAGCGCCCATTCGGCTTCTTCGCGCTTGCCCTTGAAGTTGCCGATGAAAGGCTCGGCCGGCAGCACTTCGGCGCCGTCGAGCGCATCGCGCAGATAGTCCGGCAGGCCGTTTTCGTACTGCCAGACGATCTGCTCGTTGTTGATCTTGTCGTCGAGCGTGACCTTGAGGTTCGGGCACAGCACGGCCTTCGCGCGCAGCACCTGCTTGAGGCGCGGCAGCGAGAATTTCGGTGAGTCGAAGTAGGAACCGTCCGGCCAGAAACGCACGGTCGTGCCGGTACGGTTCTTCGCAACGGTGCCGACGACTTCGAGCTGGCGGCTGCGCTCGCCGCCGCGGAATTCGATCAGATGTTCCTGGCCGCCGCGGAACACGCGCACTTCGAGCTTGTTCGACAGCGCATTGACGACCGACACGCCGACGCCGTGCAGACCGCCGGAGAACTGGTACATCTTGTTGGAGAACTTGGCGCCGGAATGCAGCTTGGTCAGGATCAGCTCGACGCCGGTGACCTTGTGCACCGGATGAATGTCGACCGGCATGCCGCGGCCGTCGTCGGCCACTTCCAGCGAGCCGTCGTCGTAGACAGTGACAGCCAGCGTCTTGCAGTAACCGGCCAGCGCCTCGTCGACCGCGTTGTCGATGACTTCCTGAGCCAGATGATTGGGACGCGCAGTGTCGGTGTACATGCCCGGGCGCTTGCGCACCGGGTCGAGCCCCTGCAGGACTTCAATTGCTTCCGCGCTGTACTGAGAGTTTTGAGGGGTGTTTGCCATCGTTGTCGAAAGATCAAAAGCCGCCGGACACTAACGGATGCGCGGGGGGTCGGCAACCGGGCTAAACTGCGGGCCGCCATCCTGTGGCGACGTGAATATATTTACGTTTTTGCAACATTAGTCAATAAATAATAACACCCACAGGCCCCAGCTCGAGCTCAGCATGCCGAAGAAAGCGGACAGCACAGCCCCCGACGCCAGCACCGACCCGGTCGGCCAGTTCGAAGGGTCGATGAAGGAGCTGGAGGGTATCGTCCAGAACCTCGAACGCGGCGATCTGCGGCTGGAGCAATCGCTGGCGCTGTTCGAGCGCGGCGTCGCGCTGACCCGCCAGTGCCGCGAGGCGCTCGACAGCGCCGAGCTCAAGGTCCGCAACCTGCTCGATCAGGCGCCCGAAGCCCCCGGAGCCGAGGACGACGATTCGTGAGTTCCACCGCGGCAATGGACCTGCCAACCCGCCTCGCCAATCACCGTCAACGCCTCGATGCGGCACTGAACCGCTGGCTGCCGCCGGCCGATCACTACCCCGCCCGCCTGCATGAGGCCATGCGTTACAGCAGCGACGGCGGCAAGCGCCTGCGGCCGCTGCTGGTCTACCTGGCCGGTGACGTGCTGGGTCTGGACGTCAGCCTGCTCGATGCGCCGGCCTGCGCGGTAGAGCTGATCCACGCCTACTCGCTGGTCCACGACGACCTGCCGGCGATGGACGACGACGACCTGCGCCGCGGCCGGCCGACGACCCACAAGGCCTACGACGAAGCGACCGCGATCCTGGTCGGCGACGGCCTGCAGGCGCTGGCCTTTCAGGTCCTCGCCGCCGAGCACCGTCTCGGTGCGAAACAGCGCCTGAAGATGATCGAAATCCTCGCCGACGCCGCCGGCTCGCGCGGCATGGTCGGCGGCCAGGCCGTCGATCTGGCGTCCGAGAATCAGCACCTGCCGCTGGCCGAGCTCGAAGCCCTGCACATCCACAAGACCGGTGCGCTGATCCGCGCCTGCCTGCGCCTGGCCTGCGCCGCCGCGCCCAAGCTCGAAGCGGAGCGCGCCGAAGCGCTCGACCGCTATGGCAAGACCATCGGCCTCGCCTTCCAGATCCAGGATGATGTGCTCGACGTCGAAAGCAATTCGGCGACGCTGGGCAAGACCGCCGGCAAGGACAGCGCCAGCGGCAAGTCGACCTACCCGGCCATCCTCGGCCTGAGCGCCGCGCGCGAACGCGCCGACGATCTGTTCGCGCAGGCACGCAGCGCGCTGAAGCCCTTCGGCGCCGATGCCCAGCCCTTGCTGGAGTTCGCCGACAGCATCCGTCAGCGCGATCGGTAGCGCTGCAGCGCCGCCAGCCGTTGTCACTGCGGTGCAGCATTTGACCGGGCTTTATCGGATAATTGCCTGCCGCGGCATGCACCCAAATGGGGCAAGTCGACCGGAAAGGAATCCGCGACCTGGTTTTTCGCCATCTGAACCGCAACAGACGAGCCCATGACAGAAATTCCAGGCTACGCCCTCCTCGGCCGCGTCCACACGCCGGCCGAACTGCGCACCCTGCCGGTTGAAGACCTGCCGCTGCTCGCCGTTGAAACCCGCCGCTACCTGATCGAAACCCTCGGCCGCATCGGCGGACATTTCGCCGCCAACCTCGGCACCGTCGAGCTGACGATCGCGCTGCATCGCTGCTTCGACACGCCGCATGACCGCCTGGTCTGGGACGTCGGCCATCAGGCCTATCCGCACAAGATGCTCACCGAGCGCCGCGAACAGCTCGACACGATCCGCCGTCTCGGCGGCCTCGCACCGTTCTGCCTGCGCGCCGAGAGCGAATACGACACCTTCGGCGTCGGTCATTCCTCGACGTCTATTTCCGCCGCCGCCGGCATGGCTGCCGCCGCGCGCATCAAGGGCGAGAAACGCCGCTCGGTCGCGATCATCGGCGACGGCGGCATGACCGCCGGCATGGCCTTCGAGGCGCTCAACCACGCCGGGCATCTGAAACTCGACATGCTGGTCGTCTACAACGACAACGACATGTCGATCTCGGAAAACGTCGGCGCGCTGCGCAACCGCTCGGCACGCCTGATGCGCAAGCTCGGCCTGCAGGCCTCCACGCGCGTGCCCGGCAACGAAGACCAGCTCGACAGCGACAACGAAGCGCACCTGAACAATCCGGGCGCGATGTTCGAGACCTTCGGCTTCAAGTATCACGGCCCGATCGACGGCCACGATCTGGCTGCGCTGACCGCGGAACTTGATCGCCTCAAGGACCTGCCCGGCAGCCATCTGCTGCACATCGTCACGGTCAAGGGCAAGGGCTTCGATCCCGCCGAGGCCGATCCGATCAAGTACCACGGCGTCACCCAGTTCGATCCGGTCACCGGCGCCTTCCCGAAATCCAAGGGCGGCGCGCTGCCGAGCTACACGCAGATTTTCGGCAACTGGCTCTGCGAGGCCGCCGCTGCCGACCCGGGTGTTGTCGCGATCACGCCGGCGATGCGCGAAGGCTCCGGCCTCGTCGAGTTCGCGCGCAAATTCCCGGACCGTTATTTCGACGTCGGCATTGCCGAGCAGCATGCTGTCACCCTCGCCGCCGGTCTCGCCTGCGAAGGCCTGAAGCCGGTCTGCGCGATCTACTCGACGTTCCTCCAGCGCGGCTACGACCAGCTGATTCACGACGTCGCGATCCAGAACCTGCCGGTCGTCTTCGCGATCGATCGCGGCGGTCTGGTCGGCGCCGACGGCGCGACGCATCACGGCGCATTCGATCTGTCGTATCTGCGCTGCATTCCGAACATGGTCGTCATGGCGCCGTCCGACGAGAACGAGTGCCGCCGCATGCTGACGACCGGCCTGTCATTGAACCAGCCGAGCGCGATCCGTTACCCGCGCGGCAGCGGCAATGGCGTCAGCTGCGAAGCCGATCCGAAACCGCTGACGATCGGCCGCGGCCGCATCGTCCGCGAAGCGCACGGCCGGCGCCGCCCGCGCGTCGCGATCCTTGCCTTCGGCGCCATGGTGCAGCCGGCGATCGAAGCCGCGGAAATTCTCGACGCCGTCGTTGCCGACATGCGCTTCGTCAAACCGCTGGACACCGAGTTGATTCTCGAGCTGGCCAACGAGAACGATCTGCTCGTCACCATCGAAGACAACGCGCGCATGGGCGGCGCGGGTTCCGGCGTCAACGAAGTGCTGCTGTCGCAGCATCATGCGGTGCCGGTACTGAACCTGGGCCTGCCCGACCATTTCGTCGAGCACGGCACGCGCGAGGAGCTGCTGGCCCAGTGCGGACTCGACGTCAGCAGCATTCAGCGCGCGATCCAGAAGCGCCTGCGCTCGCGCGACATGGATCGGCATAGCGCCACGCAGACGCGCTAGCAACGATTCAGGTGCTGATCGCCAGCCGCTCGCTCTGATACTGGCGGATGGCGATCAGCACAAAGATCACCGCGAACAGCAGCGTCGTCGCCACACTGCCGGCGGCCGCAATGGCCGATACCGATTCACCGCGCACCAGATCGTTGATCAACGCGCTCTGGCCGAACAGCGGCGTCCAGTACATCCACAGCGCCGGCTTCAGCGGATTGAGCACGAAGATCATGCTCGGAATCGCCGGGATCAGGATCAGGAACTGCAGATAGGTCTGCGCCTCACGGAAGGTCTTGGCCATTGCGGCGACGACAGTCTGCGCCGCCGCCGCCAGCAAGGCGATCGGCAGGACGATCAGCAGGATTTTCGCCGCAGTGGCGATCGACAGAGACAGCGCCGAACCGATCAGCTCGGCCGGAATCAGCGCAATGCTCAGCACGAACGCCAGCACGCACATCAACAAGGACACGGCCGCGTAAGCCGTCGTCGCCAGCACCTTGCCGACCACGATCTGCGCACGCGACACCGGGGTGATCAGCAGCGGCTCCAGCGACTGCCGTTCGCGCTCGCCCGAGGTCGTGTCGATCGCCAGATACATGCCGCCGACAAATGCGGACAGGATCAGGAAGTAAGGCAGCATCGCCATCAACGTGCCGGTACGGCTCTGCTCGGTCGACACGTCGCGATCGACGAGGGTCAGCGGCGCAGCGATGCCCGGCGCTATGCCGCGCGCCTGCAGGCGCAGCGACGCGACCGTCGAACTGAAACTCTGCAGCAGCCCACGCACACGATTGACGGTGGTTGCGGTGTGCTGACGGCTGGCGTCGTAATACAGCTCGACCGGCGCCGCATCGCCGTCGCGCCAATGCCGCGGATAATCCTCGGCGATGACCAGCACAAGATCTTCTTCTTGCGCACGGACACTGGCGCGCGGATCCGCGGGCGCGGCCTTGATCGAGACGCCCTGCTGCTTCAGGTACGCGACCAGATTCGGCGCGTGTTCGGCACCCGCGACCGGCAGTTCCAGCACCGCCTCGGCCTTGTCGCGCTGCTGGCTCATGACAAAGCCGATCAGTAAAGCGAACAGCAAGGGCCCGACCAACGGACCATAGAGCAGCGCCGACGCCAGCGTGCGGCGGTCGCGTGCATTTTCGCGCACTTCCTTGGAAAACACGGTGAACCAGGCGCTCATGCGCCCACCTTCCAGCCAATCTCCATGCATGGCATGCGCATGAGCGAGCACGCTCCCGCACCCATTTGCGCTACGCGCAAAGCACCGTGTCGCGCGCTCATGCCATCAAACCCTCGCCACTGCCGATCACACTGACGAAAGCATCCTCAAGCGTCTCCGCAGCCGTCTGTGCGCGCAGTTCGTCGGCCGTGCCATCGGCAACGACTCGTCCCTGCGCAATGACCACGATGCGATCGCACAGCGCCGCGACCTCCTGCATGACGTGGCTAGACAACACGACGCAATGGCCCTGCGCCTTCAGCGACAGTAGATAACGCCGCAGGCTACGGGTCGCCATGACGTCGAGGCCATTGGTCGGCTCATCGAGCAGGATGTTGCGCGGCTCGTGGACCAGCGCCCGGGCAATCGCCGTCTTCACGCGCTGGCCCTGGGAGAATCCGTCGGCACGGCGATGTTCGATGTCCCGCATGTCGAGATGCTCGATCAGGCGGTCTACGCGCTGCTTGAGCAGTACCGCATCGATGCCATGAAGGCGGCCGAAGTATTCGATGTTCTCGCGCGCCGTGAAGCGCTTGTACAGACCACGCGCATCCGGCAGCACGCCAAGCCTGCGCCGCGCCGTCAGGGGATCGGCCAAGGCATCGACGTCATCGACAAGAATCCGCCCGCTGTCCGGACGCAACAGCGTGTAGAGCATGCGCAGCGTCGTCGTCTTGCCGGCGCCGTTGGGGCCGAGCAAGCCGGTGATCTGACCGTTCTCCGCACGGAACGACACGCCATCGACCGCGCGTATCGCGCCGAAGCTGCGCCGCAGTTCGTGAACTTCAATCATGGCGCGAAGCCGTTGTAGTCGAGGAAGGCGGGCATGGCGCCCAGCTCGTTGACGCAGGCGACATCCAGCGCCTTTGCGTCGGCCGTCTCGATGAACTTGGCGAGCAGGCGCGGAATGCATCCGCTGTTCATCGTGATGTGGCCCTGCCCCGGCGCCTGGAGATGGCGTGCCGCGCTCAAGGTCGCGAGAACCTGCTCGCCATAGCGCGGCGGCGTCACCGGATCGTTCTCGCCCGACAGGATCAGCACCGGCTTGTCGGACTTCAGCGCCTGCTTGAAATCCACAGGCATGCGGCCGCGCGGCCAGATGTCGCACTGGGCAAGCAGGCCGTCGACGAGGCTGCTGCCGAGCAGCGTCTGCGCATCCCGCGGATCTGCCTGCAGCGTCGCGGCGTCTTCGGCGCACAGCACCGACAACTCCATGCCGTGCGCAAGCTGCTCTTCGAGGTGCTTAGACAGCAACTCGATCTGCGCATACAGCGGCGCCGCATTGCCGCGGCTGGCTTCGGCAATCCACAGCGGCAGCAATGCCGCCGACTCGGGTTTGTAGGAGTACAAGCGCACCACCGCGGCCAGAACCTCGCGGGTCAGCGTGCCGGTCTTGTCGGTGAAGTCCGTGGGATCGCGGAACTGCAGACTGCGCGGCGATCGATCGAGTTCGTCGCGCAGGCGCTTCAGCTGCTGGGCGACATCGCCATGCCGCTGGCGACATTCGGCGTCGGCACCGCAGGCGGCGAAGATATTCGTCAGTGCCTGGTCGAGGTTGCGGGCATGGTCGGCACCGAGCGCGAGTTCCGGCGGCACGACGCCGTCGACGACGACGCTGCGAATCGCCGACGGATGCCGGCGCAGATACTCCAGCGCGACGCGCGTACCGTAGGACCCGCCAATCAGATTGACCTGCTGGATGCCGAGCGCGAGGCGGATGTCCTCGAGATCGTCGATGTAATCGGATGTCGTGTAATAGCGCAGATCGGCAACCGGCTTGAGCTTGTCCCGGCAGTCCTGCGCGAGCTGCCGCCAGGCCTGGCGATCCGCCGACAAGGCCTGATCCGGTTCCGGCAATGCGCAGGCGAGACGATTCGAACCGCCGGTGCCGCGCTGGTCGATCAGCAGAATGTCGCGATGGCGATTGATGCGCGCGAGACCGGGCTGCACCGAGACATAAGCGTCGACCGCGGCCTGCCCCGGTCCGCCGGCGAGAAAGATCACCGGGTCCTCACGCGAACCCGCGATACGCGCCTTGATGCGCGCGACGCGCAGCGACAGTTTCCGGCCTTCCGGCTCGGCGCGATTCTCGGCCACGCTGAAGCGCGCGCACTCGGCCTCGACGCGCGGCACACCGGACGCGTCGAGCAGGTCGCAATCGCTGAACTCAAGGCCAGTCGCGGCACTCGCAGCGGCCCGGCCCGGCACGGCCGCGATCCACAGCGCCAGCAATAGCGCGATCGATCTCATCCGCTCCGCTCGGGGCGCCAGGCCAGCCGTTCGCGCAGGCGCACGACCTGACCGACGATCAGCAGGCTCGCGCCCTTGTAGCCGGCCTGTTCGACCTGCTGCGGCAGATCGCCGAGCGTCGCGACGCAGACGCGCTGCCGTTCGGTCGTGCCTTCCTCGATCATCGCCGCCGGCCAATCCGCCGGCAGGCCATGCGCGATCAGCTTCGCGCACAGGGTCGGCAGGCTGTTGAGGCCCATGTAGACGACGACGGTCTGGCCGCGCTTCGCCAGCTGGTCCCAATGCAGATCAAGCTGGCCGTCGGCCCGCGCGTGACCGGTCACGAAGATGCAGGATTGCGCGTGGTCGCGATGGGTCAGCGGAATGCCGGCGTAGGCCGCGCAACCGCTCGCGGCAGTCACGCCGGGCACGACCTGGAACGGAATGCCATGCGCCATCAGCGTATCCACTTCCTCGCCGCCGCGGCCAAAGATGAAGGGATCGCCGCCCTTGAGGCGCAGCACGCGCAGGCCTTGCTGCGCGAGGCGCACCAGCTCGGCGTTGATCTCTTCCTGCGGCACCGCATGCTGGCTGCGCGCCTTGCCGACATACAGGCGCCGCGCATCGCGGCGCACCAGTTCCATCACCTTCGGCGAAATCAGGCGGTCGTGCAGCACCACGTCGCACTGCTGCATCAGGCGCAGCGCCTTGAAGGTGAGCAGATCCGGATCGCCAGGCCCGGCGCCGACCAGATAAACCTCGCCGCCGGCGGGCTTGCCGTCGACCAGCGCCTGCAGATCGTCGGCGGCACCGTCGAGATCGCCATTGAGCGCGCGTTCGGACGCGCGGCTGTCGAGGAAGCGTTCCCAGACCGAGCGCCGCGCGGCGCCGCGCAACTGGGCATGCACGCGCTCGCGCCATTGATGCATGAAGCCGGCAAGCCGGCCATAGGATTCGGGCAGCAGCGCTTCGAAGCGCTCGCGCAGACGGCGTGCCAGAACGGGCGCCGCGCCGCCGGTGGAGATGGCGATCAGCAGCGGCGAGCGATCGACGATCGACGGCGTGACGAAGCTGGACAGCTGGGCGTCATCGACGACATTGACCGGAATCCCCGCGGCTTCGGCGGCTGCGGCCACGCTGGCGTTCAGCGCCGCATCATCGGTCGCGGCGACGACCAGCCGGCAGCCGGCCAGTTGAGCCGCTGCAAACTGCGGCGCGACATGCCTGACCTGCCCGGCCGCGCACAGCTCACCGAGCTCCTCGTGCAGCTCTGCCGCCACGATCTCGAGCCTCGCGCCGGCACGCAGCAGCAGCCTGACCTTGCGGGTCGCGACCTCGCCGCCGCCGACCAGCAGGACACGCTGGTCCTGCAGGCGCAGGAAAACGGGGTAATAAGGCCAGCGATTGGGTTCCATGAAGCCGGTTTCGAGGATTTCTGCGCTGATTGTCGCTGAAAGTGATGCGCAGGAATCGAATCATTGCCTATACTTCTTATTCTTACAATGCATAACGACTCTGGGTACTGGGTTCCGGGACGCCGACATGAAACTCCGCCAACTGCGCTACATCCACGAAGTGGCCCACCGCGGCCTCAACGTCACCGCCGCGGCCGAAGCCCTGTTCACCTCGCAGCCCGGCGTCAGCAAGCAGATTCGCCTGCTGGAAGAGGAACTGGGCGTCGACATCTTCGTGCGCAGCGGCAAGCACCTGTCGGAAATCACCCCGGCCGGCCAGCGCATTCTTGAGTACACCGCGCGCCTGCTGGCGGAAGTCGACAACGTCGAGCGCGTCGCCTCCGAGTTCCACGACAGCGACCGCGGCGATCTGGCGATTGCGACGACGCACACCCAGGCGCGCTATGCGCTGCCGGCCATCATCCAGACCTTCCGCAAGAAGTACCCCGGCGTGACGATGCACCTGCACCAGGGCTCGCCGCCGCAGATCGCCAAGATGGCCGCCGAGGGCCAGGCCGATTTCGCCATCGCGACCGAAGCCATGCATCACTTCGAAAGCCTGGTCATGCTGCCCTGCTACCGCTGGAACCGCTGCGTGCTGGTCAAGCCCGACCATCCGCTGGCGAAGGTCAAGCAGCTGACGCTGCAGGACATCGCCCAGTATCCGGTCGTCACCTACACCTTCGGGTTCACCGGCCGCTCCAAGCTCGATCAGGCGTTTGCCGCGCACGGACTGAAGCCGGATGTGGTGCTGACCGCGGTCGACGCCGACGTCATCAAGACCTATGTGCGCCTGGGCATGGGCATCGGCATCGTCGCGACGATGGCCTACGACGAGCAGGTCGACCGCGACCTGATCCGCCTGCCGGCCGATCACCTGTTCGAGGCCAGCACCACCCACATCGGCTTCCGCCGCGGTCTGTTCCTGCGCGGCTACATGTACGACTTCCTGCAGCAGTTCGCCGGACACCTCAAGCGCGACCTGATCGACGAGCTCAGCGCGATTCCGGACGCCGAGCTGCGCCGGCGCCGGACGCTGGAGCTGATTCCGCATATTCCGGGGTCGAACACCTGACCTGCCGGGCGGTCGGCCGTAGGAAAACGGCCTCATAACCGTTCGGTATGTACTTAGGGCTTCGATATGCGCGCTTGCCCTGATAATCTGCGCGCCCTTGATGCAGGACCAGCAAGCCACGGCCGGGACATACCACGGCCGCCAGCCCCGCCAAAACGCCTAAATGTACAAATACGACGCATACGACCAGCGGCTCGTCGACCAGCGGGTCGACCAGTTCCGCGACCAGACTCGCCGCTTCCTCGCCGGTGAACTGCCGGACGACGAATTCCGCGCGCTGCGCCTGCGCAACGGCCTGTACGTGCAGCGCTTCGCACCGATGCTGCGCGTGTCGATTCCCTACGGCCTGCTGTCCTCGCGGCAGCTGCACATGCTGGGCCACATCGCGCGCAAGTACGACAAGAACTACGGCCACTTCTCGACGCGCCAGAACATCCAGTACAACTGGCCGAAGCTGGAGGAAGTGCCGGACATCCTCGCCGACCTCGCCACCGTCGAGATGCACGCGATCCAGACCTCCGGCAACTGCATCCGCAACATCACCTCGGATCACCTTGCCGGCGTCGCCAGCGACGAGCTGATCGATCCGCGTCCGTACTGCGAGCTGACCCGTCAGTGGGCGACGTTCCATCCGGAATTCAACTGGCTGCCGCGCAAGTTCAAGATCGCCTTCGCGGCAACGGCGACCGACCGCGCGGCGATCAAGGTCCACGATATCGGCATCCGCATCCTGCGCAACGACGCCGGCGAGCTCGGCTACGCCATCTACGTCGGCGGCGGCCTCGGCCGCATGCCGATGATCGCGCCGCTGATCCGCGAGTTCCTGCCCGAGTCGCAGCTGTTCTCGTATCTCGAAGCGGTCCTGCGCGTCTACAACCGCCTCGGCCGTCGCGACAACATCCATCGTGCGCGCATCAAGGTGCTGGTCAAGTCGCTCGGCGCCAAGGAGTTCGCGCGCCTGGTCGAAGCCGAATGGGCGCAGATCGACAAGGCGCCGCTCGAACTGACCGCCGCGGACATCGAGCGCGTCAGAAAGCACTTCACGCCGCATCCGTATGTCAGCGATGCCGCCGCCGACACGAGCTTCGCGAATGCCCTCGCCAACGACAGCGCGTTCGCCGGCTTCGTCAAGCGCAATGTCCTCGCGCACCGCGTTGACGGCTACAAGATCGTGTTCGTGTCGCTGAAGGCGCCGGGCGTCGCGCCGGGCGACATCACGGCCGAGCAGATGGATCTGGTCGCCGACCTCGCCGCCAAGTACAGCTGCGACGAAATCCGCGCGACGCACGACCAGAATCTCGTGCTCGCCGACGTCCAGCAGAAGGATGTGTACGCGGTCTGGCAGGCGCTCAAGGGCGCCGGCCTCGCAACGCCGAACATCGGCCTGCTGACCGACATGATCTGCTGCCCGGGCCTGGATTTCTGCTCGCTCGCCAACGCCGGTTCGATCGGCGTCGCCGCCGACATCAATGATCGCTTCGATGCGCTCGACCATCTGCACGACATCGGCGAACTCAAGCTCAAGATGTCCGGCTGCATGAACGGCTGCGGCCATCACACGGTCGGCCACATCGGCATCCTCGGCGTCGACAAGAAGGGCGAGGAGTGGTACCAGGTGACGCTCGGCGGCAGCGCCTCCGACGATGCCAGCCTCGGCGACCGCACCGGTCCGTCGTTCAGTCGCGACGAAATCGCCAACGCCGTCGAACAGATCATCGGCGTCTACCTCGAACAGCGCGGCACCGACGAGGAAAGCTTCCTCGATTGCTATCGCCGCGTCGGCATGGCGCCGTTCAAGTCGCGCCTGTATTCGACGGAAGCCGAGGAAGTCGAAGCATGAGCACTCTGGAGCAAAGCCCGGTCAAGGCCGGCGATGCCGCGGCGGCATCGACGATCGTGATCGTCGGCGGCAAGGCCGTCGCCAACGACGTGCAATGGGTCGCCGACGATGCCGAGCTGCCGGCCGGCGGCCGCGTCAGCGTCTCGCTCAAGCGCTGGACCGCGGAGCGCGCGACACTCGAAGCGCTGCCCGCACTCGATATCGGCGTGCGGCTTGCCAATACCACCGATGTCACCGAAGCCTGGCCACAGCTGTCTGGCCGCTCGCGCATCGAGATCGAATTTCCCGCCTTCGGCGACGGACGCGCGTACAGCCAGGCCCGCCTGCTGCGCGAGCGCTATGCGTTTCATGGCGAGATTCGTGCGATCGGTGCCGCCGTCGTGCTCGACCAGGCGCGCGAGTTGGCGCGCTGCGGCGTCAGCGCGTTCGCGCTGCGCGACGATCAAAAGCCGGAAGGCTTTCTCGAACAGCTGAGCAAGGCCGACGGCACGCCGTGGTATCAGGCGCCGATCGGTGCCGCGCGCGCCGGCTTCCTGCGCCGAGCGGGTTAAATAGAGAAACGTAGGATGGGCTGAGCGCAGCGCAGCCCATCTGCATACAGTCGCGGGTGGCGGGCTTCGCTGCGCTCAGCCCACCCTACACTCTATTTCAGCCCGTCCTTCGTCAGCCGCGCCGCCCCACCGAGATAAGGCCGCAACGCCGCCGGCATCTCGATCGAGCCATCGTCCTGCTGGAAGTTTTCCAGAATCGCCACCAGGGTGCGCCCCACCGCCAGGCCGCTGCCGTTGAGCGTGTGCACCAGCTCGATCTTCTTGGTCTCCGCATTGCGGAAACGCGCCTGCATGCGCCGCGCCTGGAAGTCCTCGCAGTTCGAGCACGAGGAAATCTCGCGATAGCGGTTCTGGCTCGGCAGCCAGACTTCCAGATCGTAGGTCTTTGCCGCGCCGCGGCCCATGTCGCCGGTGCACAGCGCGAGCACGCGGTACGGCAGCTCGAGCTTCTGCAGGATCACCTCGGCGTGGCCGGTCAGTTCTTCCAAGGCGTCGTAGGACTTCGCTGGGTCGACGATGTGTACCAGCTCGACCTTCTCGAACTGATGCTGGCGGATCATGCCGCGCGTATCGCGCCCCGCCGAGCCGGCTTCGGCACGGAAGCACGGCGTATGCGAGACCCATTTCTTCGGCAGTTCTTCGGCGCTGAGGATTTCGTCGCGGACCATGTTCGTGACCGGCACTTCGGCGGTCGGGATCAGGCGCCAGTCCTGCTCGCCCTTCAGCGCGAACAGATCCTCGTCGAACTTCGGCAGCTGGCCGGTGCCGTGCAGGCTCGCGGCGTTGACGATGAACGGCACGTACAGCTCTTCGTAGCCGTGCTGCTGGGTGTGCGTATCGAGCATGAACTGCGCGAGTGCGCGGTGCAGGCGCGCGATCGAGCCGCGCAGCACCGTGAAGCGCGCACCAGTGATCTTCGCGGCCAGCGCGGCATCCATCTGGCCGAGCGCTTCGCCGAGATCGGTGTGATCGCGCGGCGCGGTCAGCGTGCGCGGCGTACCCCAACGGCGAATCTCGACGTTCTCATCCTCGCTCTTGCCGACCGGCACCGAGACATGCGGCAGATTCGGCGCCGCGAGCAGGAAGGCGTTGAGCTGCTCCTGCAGCACTTCAAGATCGCGCTTGCTCTGGTCGAGTTCCTGCCCGAGCCGTTCGACATCCGCCATCAGCGGCGCGGTGTCTTCGCCCTTGCCCTTGGCCATGCCGATCGCTTTGGAGCGTGCGTTGCGATCCGCCTGCAGCTTTTCGGTCTGCGTCTGCAGCGTCTTGCGGCGCGCTTCAAGCTCGTTGAAGGCGGCGACGTCGAGCACATAGCCGCGCAGGGCAAGGCGATCGGCAACGGCCTGGGGATCGGCGCGCAACAGTTTTGCGTCGAGCATCTTGAGTTCTCTGAATCGTGTTGACGGCAGGGCGCGTATTGTAGGCCGGTCAGGCGCTGAAGAAGTGCCGCCCCAAGGCCAGCCCCGCGGCGCAGGCACCCAGGCACAGCGCGACGTTCAGCAGCACGTTCCAGCCGGCCGCTGCGGCGCCGCTCTTCTCCAGCAATTGCAGGGTGTCGACCGAAAAGGCCGAGAAGGTCGTGAACGCCCCCAGAAAGCCGATCACCAGCAGGGATCTCAGCGTGCTGTCCATCGTGCCGCCGCCGATTTCGGTGAGGCGCATGAAGAGGATTCCGGCGATGAGACTGCCGAGGACATTGACGATCAACGTGCCGAGCGGAAATGCCGGTCCGAACAGCGCGGCGCTGATCCGCATGACGCCAAAGCGCGCAACCGCTCCCAGCGCGCCGCCGCCCGCCACCATCAGCCATTGCATCATCGTGTGCCCCTTACTTTTTCTCGTCGGCCGCCGCGCGGCGCGCGCGCAGCTGCGCCAGCTTGTCGCCGATCTGGATTTCCAGGCCGCGCGACGTCGGTTCGTAGAAACGCACGCCGCGCAGTGCATCCGGCAGGTAGGCCTGTCCCGCCGCGTGGCCTTCCGCTTCGTCGTGATCGTAGCGGTAGCCCTGGGCGTAGCCGAGATCCTTCATCAGTCGGGTCGGCGCGTTGCGCAGATGCATCGGTACTTCCAGCGTGCCGGTCTTTTCGACCGTGGCGCGCGCGGTGTTATAGGCGCTGTAGACCGCGTTGCTCTTCGCCGCGCAGGCCAGATAGACGACCGCCTGCGCCAGCGCCAGTTCGCCTTCCGGGCTGCCGAGGCGCTGATAGCTGTCCCAGGCTTCCAGGCACATCGACTGTGCACGCGGATCGGCGAGGCCAACGTCCTCGATCGCCATGCGCAGCACGCGGCGCGCGATGTAGTGCGGATCGCAGCCGCCGTCGAGCATGCGCGCGAACCAGTACAGCGCACCGTCCGGATCGCTGCCGCGCACCGACTTGTGCAATGCCGAGATCTGGTCGTAGAAATTCTCGCCCTGCTTGTCGAAGCGACGCAGGCCACGGCCGATGAGTTTTTCCAGCGTACTGTCGTCGGTGTGCTGCTGCGCACGCGCCAGTTCGACAGCGGTTTCGAGCAGGACCAGGCCGCGCCGGGCGTCGCCGTCGGCAGCCTCGGCAATGCGCAACAGCCAGCTTTGCGGAAGGCTGCCGGCCGGCATGCCGAGACCGCGCTCGGCGTCGGTCAGCGCGCGCTGCAGCAACTGCAGGATGTCGTCCTCGGTCAGCGAGCGCAGCACGAAAACGCGCACCCGCGACAACAAGGCCGCATTGAGTTCGAACGACGGATTCTCGGTTGTCGCGCCGATCAGCGTGATCGTGCCATCCTCGACATAAGGCAGCAGCGCATCCTGCTGGCCCTTGTTGAAGCGATGGATTTCGTCGATGAACAGCACCGTCGCCTGCGGCGTCAGGCCGCTGGCCGCGGCGCGCGCATCGCTGACCGCCTCGCGGATGTCCTTGATGCCGGCCATCACCGCAGACAGCGTGACGAACTGGGCGCGCGTATGTCCGGCGATCAAGCGCGCGATCGTGGTCTTGCCGACACCCGGCGGACCCCACAGCACCATCGACGGCACGCTGCCGGCCTCGAACAGGGTGCGCAGCGGCGCACCGGCGGCCAGCAGATGGGATTGCCCGGTCAGCTCGTCGAGCGTACGCGGGCGCATACGCTCGGCCAGCGGTGCCTGAGCGCCGGCCACCGTCAGCAGCTATTGCGGCTGGGCCGCATCAAAGTCGACGACCTCGACACCCTTCGGCGGCTTGAACTCGAAGACGCTGCCGGCGATCTTGGCGTTGCGCTTCACTTCGGTGAAGCGGATGTCGCTGATGCCGCCGAGCGGATCGTGCAGGCGCATGCGCTGCGGCACGCCGTTGGCCTGCAGCCACAGCTCGATCAGGCGGATATCCGCATCCGCGGTCTTCGGTTCCAGACGCAGCTTCTGCGCGTCGCCGTCGATGCCGCCGTCGACCACACTGAACGTCTTGTCGAGATCTCCGCCCGCCAGCAGAGCCGCCGGCGTGTCGCGCAGGATCTGCGCCGCATCGCGCACGCTGACCTGCGCCAGATCGGGTTCGTAGTTCCAGATTTTCTTGCCGTCGCTGAGCATCAGCTGCTCGTACGGCATCAGGTAGTGCCACTTGAAACGCCCTGGCCGAGCTAGATCGAAGCTGCCGCCGCGACGGCCGGTTTCGCGACCCTGTTCGTCGTACTGGATCTGCTCGAAAGCGGCCGACAGTGTCTGCACATCGGCAACGAAGCGCTGCAGACGCGCCTGCGCCTCGGCGGCAGCCGCGTTGCCGGCAAAGGCCAGCAGGCTCAGAGAAAGGAAAATGGACAACAGACGCTGGATCATGGACGTGACGATCAGACGTGTAGGTGTGCGCAGTCTTGCAGCAGCAACTGAGTCCAGCATGAACCGGGGCAAGGACAGCATGCGGCTCAATCCCGCCCGCCCGGCGCGAGGATCTCGCGGTTGCCGCCAGGTCCGCTCGGGCCGACGATGCCCGACGCTTCCATCTGCTCGACCATGCGCGCGGCGCGGTTGTAGCCGATCTTCAGGCGCCGCTGCACCCAGGACACCGAAGCCTTGCGGGTCTCCAGCACCATCGCGACCGCCTGATCGTAGAGCGGATCGTTCTCGACATCCTCGCCACCCTCGCCGCCGGCATTCGCCGCCGGTTCCTCGGCGCAGATGTTTTCGATGTAGCGCGGCGGCGCGACCTGCTTCAGATAGGCCACGACCTTGTGCACTTCGTGATCGTCGACGAACGCGCCATGCACGCGATCCAGGCGATTGGCGCCGATCGGCCGGAACAGGCCGTCGCCGTGACCGAGCAGGGTTTCGGCGCCCATCTCGTCGAGGATGGTCCGCGAGTCGATGCGCGACGCAACCTGGAAGGCCAGCCGCG
Source organism: Fontimonas sp. FW305-C-3 (assembly GCF_058783185.1). Taxonomy (NCBI): domain Bacteria; kingdom Pseudomonadati; phylum Pseudomonadota; class Gammaproteobacteria; order Nevskiales; family Nevskiaceae; genus Fontimonas; species Fontimonas sp. FW305-C-3. Next base: position 723,801 of record NZ_JBYSYK010000003.1, read on the forward strand.
AAGGAATGTTCGCCTTGATCAGGCCGGTGATGACGTCGACGCTGGGCCGCTGCGTCGCGACGATCAGATGCACGCCGGCGGCACGCGCCTTCTGCGCGAGGCGCGCGATCAACTCTTCGACCTTCTTGCCGACGACCATCATCATGTCGGCCAGCTCGTCGATGATGATGACGATATGCGGCAGCGATTCCAGCGTCTCCGGCGCCGACACCGGCGCATCGAGATCGAACAGGTCCTGCGCCTTTTTCTTGGTCGGATCGATGAGCGGCTGGCCGCTCGCCGCCGCTTCCTCGATCTTGCGATTGAGGCCAGCCAGATTGCGCACGCCAAGCACCGACATCAGCTTGTAACGGCGCTCCATCTCGGCGACACACCAGCGCAGCGCGTTGGCGGCGTCCTTCATGTCGGTGACGACCGGCGTCAGCAGATGCGGAATGCCTTCGTAGACCGACAGCTCGAGCATCTTCGGATCGATGAAGATGAAACGCACCTGATCGTGAGTCGCCTTGAACAGGATCGACAGGATCATCACGTTGATCGCGACCGATTTGCCCGAACCCGTCGTACCGGCGACCAGCAGATGCGGCATCTTGGCGAGGTCGAACGACAGCGGATTGCCGGCGATGTCCTTGCCCAGTGCCATCGTCAGCGGCGACTCGGCATTGCGATAAGCGTTGGAATCCAGAATCTCGCGCAGCATCACCATCTCGCGCTTCTGGTTCGGAATCTCCAGGCCGATGACGGATTTGCCTTCGATGACTTCGATGACGCGGACGCTCGACACCGCGAGCGAGCGAGCGAGATCGCGCGACAGGTTGGTGATCTGCGAACCCTTCACGCCAGCATCCGGCTGGATCTCGAAGCGCGTGATCACCGGCCCCGGCATCGCGTTGACGACCTGCGCCTTGATGCCGAAGGAACCGAGATGGCGCTCGACGTCGCGCGACAGCGCCTGCAGCTCGTCGGGGGTGTACTGACGCCCGCTCGGACGCGGCAGGTCGAGCATCGACACCGGCGGCAACGGATCGCCGTCGAAGCCCGGCACATCTACTTTCGTATCGCGCTTGGCGCGCGGCTTCTTCGGTGCCGCGACGACAACATCTTCGGCAGCGCCGCCCGGCAGCAGTTCCATCTGCTCTTCTTCACTGCCGAGCACCGGCTCGACCTTGCGGCGGCTGCGGCGCGGCTGCGAGCCGCGGATGGCGTCTTCGGCCGCCAGCAGCGGCGAGATCAGCGGCTGCAGGAACGGATCCTTGCGCTCGGCGGGTTCTTCTTCCGTCTCGTCGCCGTCGTCCGTAGCGCCATCCTGCGGCTTGTCGAGCGATTCGCGCGCCCGCGCAGCGAGCGCGATGACGCCGTTGCCGATCCAGTCCATGACCTGAACCCACGAGAACGTCAGTGCCAGCGGCGCGGCGGCGATCGCCAGCGTCAGCAGCACCAGGCTCGCGCCAAAACCGCTGAGCACGCCGACCAGCAATTGCGCCAGCGACAAACCGGCAATGCCGCCGCTGCCCTGCGGCGCCCAGTCCGGCGACGAGCCGACATGCAACGCGGCCAGTGCCGCCAGCGCGGTCAGCAGCACCAGCCAGGCGGCAATCCGCACGCCGCGCGGAATACCTTCCTCGTCCGGCTCCGGATTGTGGAAGATACGCAAGCCGATCAGCAGCACCGCCCAAGGCAACAGGAAGGCGACATAGCCGCAGAGCGACAGCAATACATCGGCGATCCAGGCGCCGACCGTTCCGGCGAGATTGCGCACCCCCGCCCCGGTCCCCGACGAGGACCAGCCCGGATCGTCCGGGTTGAAGCTGACCAGGGTCACAAGGAGGAATAGCGCGAGGCCGAGGCAGGCGAGCATTGCGGCTTCGCGCGGCAGGCGTTCGAGCCAGCTGGGACCCGCGGCGGCGTCGGTGGCGTGAGATTTGCTTCTAAGCATGCTGGATGTGAGTTGTGACGCTGCAGTATAGCGGACGCCTGCCGGCAGGCCCGGCTCTTGCGGGGGATAAAAACTCTCTTGAAATCGCCCTGAAAACCTTCATATTGAAGTTCAGACCAGATCGAAACGGTCCGGGAGGTCAACATGAACACACAACAAACCAGACATTTTGTACTGACGCCCGAAGGCGGCATCCGCGAATTCAGCGCCGAAGAGGCCGCTTTGATCGCGGCGGGTGCCGAGCCGGTTCCCGAATTCGCCGATCGCGATCTGCGTTATCTGCAGCTGACCGTGCAGCCGCTGAACGCCAGCGGCGAGCTCAAGGTACAGACCGCCGGCGCGCGGATTCACTTCGATAGCAGTGGTCGCTTGACCGAAGCGGGTCCGGCCGGCGAAGTCGAGGCAATTACCCGTTTCGAGCATGACGCCGTGGTCCAGTGGGTCCTGCGCGACGTTCCCGCAGTAGCACCGGTTTTTCACTGACGCGCCGAGTTAAAACCGCCGCCGCGGGCGCTAGCCTGACGTAAGCTATAGGGGCAGCAGGTTTTCTCGAGCGCCCATGGATAGTCCGATACGACTGCACTGGCTGGACCCGCGCGATCCGCAGCAGGCGTTCCCGCCTACCCATCTGGCAATGCGCGAGCCCAACGGCCTGCTCGCGATCGGCGGCGATCTGTCGATGCCGCGGCTGCTGCGGGCCTATTCGCAGGGCATTTTCCCTTGGTACAACCCGGACGAACCGATCCTCTGGTGGTGTCCGAATCCGCGCGCCATTCTCAGCCCCTCGGCCTTGCACATCTCACGCTCTCTGCAGCGGGCGGTCGCGCGCGAGGATTATGCAATCAGCATCGATCGCCGCTTCGGTGAAGTGCTCGACGCCTGCGCCGGTCCGCGGCGCCGCGAACGCGGCACCTGGCTTGGACCGGACATGCGCCATGCCTATGAGCAGCTCCACGAATGCGGCCACGCGCACAGCATTGAAATCTGGCGCGAACACAAGCTGATCGGCGGCCTCTACGGCGTCAGCATCGGCGCCGCGTTCTTCGGCGAATCGATGTTCTCGCGGGCCGACAACGCATCGAAGATCGCGATGGTCTGGCTGTGCCGGCAGCTACAGGCCTGGGAGTTCGATATGCTCGATTGCCAGGTCAGCTCGCCGCATCTGAGCAGCCTCGGTGCGGTCGACATTCCGCGCGACGAGTTTCTGCGCCGCCTCGCGGTAGCGACCCAGCCGCACCGGACGCGCAGCGACTGGACACTGGATATCGAACATCCCCGCTCGGCCGACCATCTGCCTCAATGACCGCTTCCGTCAACGAAGTCGCCCCGATACGGCTCTACCTGAGCCCGGAGCACGCCTGCGGCTATCTGCAGGGGCGCGCGGCACGCAGCGCCTTCGTCGATCCGGAATGGATGCTCAATCCGCCGCGCTACCAGCGCCTGCTGGAAATGGGCTTCCGCCGCAGCGGCGGACATGTCTACCGGCCGCATTGCCAGGGCTGCCAGCGCTGCATTCCGGCACGCCTGCCAGTCGCGCTGTTCGAGCCCAACCGCGCGCAGCGGCGCTGCCTGGCGCGCAATGCCGACCTGACCCTGAGCATCGAATCCGAACTGGGCGACGAACACTACGCGCTGTACCGCCGCTACCTGCAACAGCGCCACGCCAGTGGCGGCATGGACCCTCAGGACCGCAACGCCTTTCACAATTTTCTCGAATGCCCCTGGGCCGCAGCCCGCTACTGGTGTTTCAGGGCGCAGGGGCGTCTGGTCAGCGTCGCCGTCGTCGATCATCTGCCGCTGTCGCTGTCGGCGGTCTACACATTCTTCGATCCCGGCGAAACGGCCCGCAGCCTCGGCACCCTCGCCGTCCTCAGGCAGCTGCAGCAGGCCCATGAGCTGGGACTGTCCCATGTCTATCTCGGGTATTGGGTGCCGGAGAGCCCGAAAATGGCCTACAAGGCGCGCTTCGCTCCGCTGGAAACTTTCGACGGCGAAACCTGGGCTCTCACCTCGGAACCGGCGATCTGAAGTCGTTGTACCCACGCAATCCGACGCCGAATCGAGCACAAAACGGACCCGGCGGTTGAAACATTTGGTTCCCGCTCCAATAATGCACGCCTCTTTTCAGGCGGCGAGGCGTATGGCGAAGGAAGATCACATCGAGATGAACGGCGTGGTGGCGGAAACGCTGCCCAACACAACCTTTCGTGTAAAGCTGGAAAACGGGCACATTGTGGTTGCCCATATCTCCGGCCGGATGCGCAAGCACTACATCCGCATCCTCACTGGCGACAAGGTGACGGTTCAGCTCACGCCTTACGATCTGACCAAGGGTCGCATCACTTTCCGCGACAAGTAAGCGCGGAGAAGTCATAAGGTTCAAGTACGACAAAGCCCGCTCTTCAAGCGGGCTTTGTCGTTACGGGCGACAGCTTCAGACCGGTTCGAGCTGGCTCGCCTTTTCGCGACCTTCGAGTTCGAACGCCAGCTCCTTGTTGTCGCCGAGCGTGACATGCGCGCGGCCACCGTGGGCGAGCTTGCCGAACAGCAACTCCTCGGCCAGCGGCCGCTTGAGGTGCTCCTGGATGATGCGCGCCATCGGTCGGGCGCCCATCTTCGGATCGTAGCCTCGTTCGGCCATCCACAGTCGCGCCGACTCGTCGACTTCCAGCTGCACGCCCTTGCTGCCGAGCTGTTCTTCGAGCTGCATGATGAACTTGTCGACCACGCGCAGGATCTCGCGCTCGCCGAGCGGCGCGAACGCCACCGTGGCATCGAGGCGGTTGCGGAACTCCGGCGTGAACATGCGGCGGATGACTTCCATCGCGTCGGTCTGATGGCTCTGCTCGGCAAAGCCCATCGAACGTCGCGAGGATTCCTCGGCGCCGGCATTGGTCGTCATCACCAGGATGATGTTGCGGAAATCCGCCTTGCGGCCGTTGTTGTCGGTCAGCGTGCCGTGGTCCATGACCTGCAGCAGCAGATTGAAGACATCCGGGTGCGCCTTCTCGATCTCGTCGAGCAGCACGATCGCGTGCGGATGCTTGATCGCACCTTCGGTCAGCAAACCGCCCTGATCGAAGCCGACATACCCCGGCGGCGCGCCGATCAGGCGCGACACGGTATGACGCTCCATGTACTCCGACATGTCGAAGCGGATCAGCTCGATGCCGAGCAGCTGCGCCAGCTGGCGCGTGACTTCGGTCTTGCCGACGCCGGTCGGGCCTGCGAGCAGGAAAGAACCGATCGGCTTTTCCGGGTTGCCGAGCCCCGAGCGCGACAGCTTGATCGCCGACGTCAGCTGCTCGACCGCGGCGTCCTGGCCGAAGATCACCAGCTTGAGGTCGCGTTCCAGCGTCGCCAGACGGTCGCGGTCGTTGGACGACACGCTCTTCGGCGGAATCCGCGCGATGCGTGCAACGGTTTCTTCGATGTCGCGCACCTGGACCGTCTTGCGACGCTTGGAGTCCGGCAGCAGGCGCAGACGCGCGGCGGCCTCGTCGATGACGTCGATCGCCTTGTCCGGCAGGAAGCGGTCGGTGATGTAGCGTGAGGACAGCTCGACCGACGAGCGCAGCGCGCCGCGGGTGAACTGCACCTGGTGATGCTCCTCGAAACGACCGCGCAGGCCTTCGAGAATCTTGATCGTGTCTTCCTGGCTCGGCTCGTTGACGTCGATCTTCTGGAAGCGGCGCGCCAGCGCACGGTCCTTCTCGAAGATGCCGCGATATTCCTGATAGGTCGTCGAACCGATGCAGCGGATCTCGCCCGAGGCCAGCAGCGGCTTGAGCAGGTTCGATGCGTCCATGACGCCGCCGCTGGCCGCGCCGGCGCCGATGATCATGTGGATCTCGTCGATGAAGACGACCGAACCCGGGATGCGCTTGAGCTCCGAGATCACCGCCTTGAAGCGCTTCTCGAAGTCGCCGCGATACTTGGTGCCGGCGATCAGCGCGCCGAGGTCGAGGCTGTAGACGACGGCATTGCGCAGCAAATCCGGCACGCGGCCTTCGACGACCAGCCAGGCGAGGCCTTCGGCGATGGCGGTCTTGCCGACGCCGGCTTCACCGACCAGCAGCGGATTGTTCTTGCGGCGGCGGCACAGCGTCTGCATGACGCGCTCGATCTCGAGATCGCGGCCGATCAGCGGATCGGCAGAACCCTGCGCGGCGCGCTCGTTGAGATTGACCGCGTACTGCTCGAGCGCGGACTGACCGGCCTGCGGCTTGTCGGCGGCTTCTTCCTTGTCTTCCTGCTCGGCGGGCTTGTCGACGGCGGCGCCGTTCTTGGAGATGCCGTGCGAAATGAAATTGACGATGTCGAGGCGGCTCACACCCTGCTCGCCGAGCAGGAACACTGCATGAGTGTCCTTCTCCGAGAAGATCGCGACCAGCACGTTGAGCGTCGACACATGCTTCTTGCCGGCGGCCTGGACGTGGTAGATCGCGCGCTGCAGCACGCGCTGGAAGGACAGCGTGGGCTGTACTTCATGCTTTTCGATGTCGCTGACCGACTGCACGTGGCTGCGGATGTACTCACGCAGCTCCTGCTCAAGCTTGTCGGTGTCGGTTCCGGCCGAGGTCAATGCACCGGCGACCTGGGTGTCGGACAGCAGGGCCAGCAGCAGGTGCTCGACGGTCAGCAATTCATTGCCGTCCATGCGCGCTGCGACGAACGCCGCGTCCAATGCTTTCTGTAGGTCTTCGGACAACATGCCTGGGCTCCGATCTATCCTTCGTTGAACGCGGGGGCGCTCAAACCTTTTCCATTACCGTCAGCAGCGGATGCTGATTCTGGCGGGCATAGCCGTTCACCTGTGCGGTCTTGGTTTCGGCGATCTCCGCCGGAAACACTCCCGCAACACCGCGACCGTGTGAGTGAATCTGCAACATGATCTGCACCGCCTTTTCGCGGTTGTGGTGGAAGAACTGTTGCAAAACCTGGACCACAAAGTCCATGGGCGTATAGTCGTCGTTCAGCACCACCACCTTGTACATCGGCGGCTGTTGCAGCTTGGGCTTGGCCGGCTCAACGGCCAGACCATTTCCCGAATCTCTTTTGACGTCGTTGCTCATGCGGCCAGTTTACGTTGCCTCCCCGCCAAATGGAGGCGCTGCGGCCACGATCAAGACGCGCGCCGAAAATCGCCTGCGCAAATATTCCGCGGCGCCGGCGCCAGTGTCGGACTCAGAACGCTGCAATATCCGTCTGCGAGCGGCCGAGGATCAGGGCGTGGATATCTTCCGTGCCCTCGTAGGTGTTGACGGTTTCCAGGTTCAGCAGATGGCGCATGACCGGATAATCGTCGCTGATGCCATTGCCACCGTGCATATCGCGTGCCACCCGTGCAATTGACAGCGCCTGACGGCAGTTGTTTCGCTTGAGCAGCGAAATCGCTTCGGCGCCCGCCAAGCCGGCATCAAGCAAGCGCCCGAGTTGCAGGGCGCCGCCGAGGCCCAGCGCAACGTCGGTCTGCATATCCGCCAATTTCTTCTGAATCAGCTGGTTGGCCGCCAGCGGACGGCCGAACTGGCGCCGTTCCATGACGTAGTCGCGGGCAGCGAACCAGCAGGTCTCCGCCGCGCCCATGGCACCCCAGCTGATGCCGTAGCGCGCCTTGTTCAGACAGCTGAACGGTCCGCGGAAGCCGCTGACCTGCAGCCGGCAGGCGTCGGAAACCCGCACATCGTCCATGACGATCTGCCCGGTCACCGATGCCCTGAGCGACAATTTTCCGTCGATCTTCGGCGTCGACAGGCCTTTCAGACCGCGCTCGAGGACAAAACCGCCGAGCTTGCCGTCCATGTCGCGCGCCCAGACCACGAAGACGTCGGCCTCGGGCGCGTGACTGATCCAGGTCTTGCTGCCGTTCAGGATCCAGTCCGCGCCGTCGCGCCGGGCGCGCGTCGCCATGCCGCCGGGGTCGGAACCGTGGTCGGGTTCGGTGAGGCCGAAAGCGCCCAGCGCCTTGCCCTGCGCCAGCTGCGGCAGCCAGCGCTGGCGCACCGCATCGCTGGCATAGCTGAGGATCGGGAACATCACGAGGCTGGACTGCACCGACATCGCCGAGCGGTAGGCCGAGTCGACGCGTTCGATCTCGCGCGCGACCAGGCCATACATGACCTGGCTGCCGCCGGGGCAACCCTCGCCATCGAGGCCGATACCGAGCAGGCCGAGATCACCCAGCTCGTTGAGGATTTCGCGGTCGAAACGTTCTTCGCGAAACGCAGTCTTGATCCTCGGCAGCAGGCGTTCCTGGGCATAGTCGCGCGCGCTGTCGCGCAACAGGCGCTCTTCGGACGAGAGCTGATGTTCGAGCCCGAGCGGGTCTTTCCAGTCGAATGCGGCAGCCATGGTTTCGCGGTGAAGCTATTTGTGATCGAAGGTGAACGCGCCGTCCCAATCGGCGCCGGGCGGATGCTCGCGCAGATACATGATGCGTTCGATGAACAGCTGATAGACCGGATGCGGCCGCTGGCCTTGCATCAGGTTGAAGAACTCCAGCTCGGCGGCATCCCATTTGCGTTCGCGGTAGAGCTTGAGCGCGCCGCGCTGGCGCGCGAGGTCTTCGCGCAACCCCGGATCGAGATCCTGCTTTGGGCCCATCGGCTCGTAGATCGCCACCGGCTCCTGCTTGCCCTTGACCCTGACGCGATCGAGTTCGCGGAACGACCAGTCCGCCGGCGCCGCGTTGCGGGTTGCCTCGGAACAGATGATCGGCACGCCGTAGGTCTTGGTCAGCGCTTCCAGCCGCGAGCCCAGATTCACCGCATCGCCCATGACCGTATAAGCGACGCGGAATTCCGAGCCCATGTTGCCAACGCTCATGCGCCCGCTGTTGATGCCGATGCCGATGTTCAGCTTTGGCCAGCCCTTCGCTTCGAAGTCCGCATCCAGCGAGCGCACCGATCTCATCAGCTCCAAAGCCGCCAGCAGCGCCTGCATCGCATGTTTGGGATCCGGCAGCGGCGCACCCCAGAACGCCATGATGGCGTCGCCCATGTATTTGTCGATCGTGCCGCGGTACTTCTGGATCACGCCGGTCTGCGGCGTCAGGTACTGGTTCATCAAGGCGGCGACGGCGCGCGCATCGAGCTTTTCCGAGATGCTGGTGAAATCGCGCACGTCGCAGAACAGCACGGTCATCTCGCGGCTTTCGCCGTCCATCGACACGGTTTCCGGCCGCTCGGCCATCTCCTCGACGACCTGCGGCGGCACGTACTGGCCGAACTGGCGTGCGAGCTTGCGCTTGCCGCGGGATTCCACCAGATAGCCGTACATCAGGTGCGCCATGAACAACGCCAATGTGAAGATGACCGGTACGCCCATCGGCATGATGAAATCGGCGCCGCTCCACAGCCCCAGTGCGAGACCAACGACGGCGATCACTGCCGCAATGCCGACGCCGGCGCTGGCCGCCGGCGACAGCTTCGCGAAGGTCCAGGTCAGCAGGATCGCGATCAATACATGCAGTACGGTTTCGATCCCGCTGTAGTACGGAGCCTTCTGCAGGATGCGGCCATCGAGCATGCCGGACACCAGATTGGCGTGGACCTCGACGCCATTGAAGACCTTGTTGACCGGCGTGCTGCGCAGATCGAGCAGTCCGGCGGCCGTCGCGCCAACCAGGACGATGGCGTTATTGAGTACTTCGGGATTGGCCAGCGTCCCCTTGAGGACGTCTACGGCCGATACGAAGGTGAAGGTCCGGTTGTCGCCGCGGTAGGGCACGTAGGCGGCGACCCGCTCGTCGACCGGCACGCTCAGTTCGCCGACGTCAAGGCTTTCCAGGTGCAGCGACGTGCGCACATCCGGCGGATCGAAGCGCAGGCTGAGCGGCGGTTTGCCGAGCGCTTGCGCGACGACGGCGAGGGCCAGCGACGGATAGACCGCCCCGTCGTATTGCTGCACCAACGGCACGCGGCGGAACACGCCGTCGTCTTCGGCGGCGATAGGGTTGTCGAAGAATCCGCAGCTGGGCGTCGCCGCCTGCAGACGCGGAACGCTGCCGCCATAGCCCTGCGCCGGCACAAAGCCGACGTCATAGAGCCGGGCGGTCTGGGCATCGAGCAGCGGCGCGCAGATCGAGCCCGTCGTCGGCGCCTCGCTGCCCTGCACGATAGGTTTGAAGAAATACCCCAGCACGACCGGGCGGCCTTCGATCGCCTTGGCGAAAACGGCGTCGTAGTCCAGGCTGGCGGTGATCTGCGCCGATCTTTCCGCCACTGCCGGGACGTCGGCGAAATCCTCCGCCGCGAGGCGCTGCCACAGTTCCTGAGCGTTATCGTCGGCCTCGGCGAAGACGATGTCGAAACCAAGCACGGCGATCTTGTAGCGATCGAACAGCTGATCGACCAGATGGGCAAATTTTGTCCGCGGCCAGGGCCAGCCCTCGGCCGCGAGGCTACGCTCGTCGATATCGAGAATGACCACCCGCGGATCCGCCGTCCCGGGCAGGTTCAGCATGACGCGGGCGTCGTAGGTGAAGGCTTCGACGACATCCAGCAGGCGCGACGGCAGGAAGCGCGCGGTATGCAGGGTGAACAAGATCAGTATCCCGGCACTGATGGCCAGACGGATCAAGCTGCGTGTCGACATCCGTTTCCCCCGGGACTGGTCTGCGTTGCTGGCGCCAATCCGCACCCTTCGGATCGCCGCAGCCCGTCCATTGTGGCGCGAATTGTGGTGAGAATGTGCCTCTTGCCGCGGGACCCTACAGAGATCGTGGCCGTGCGGGTTATGATGTCCGAATGCCCGACACTATCAGCCTCCAGCGCGCTGCGCAGGTTTACGAACGCTATGGCCGTTACCTGCCACAGCTGAGCTCGTTGCTGCTCGTGATCGTGATCGCCTGGCTGCTTGCGGGCCTGGTTTGGGCTCTGATGCCGATGCCGGAATCGGCCCGCTGGCAACCCCCGCCGGCCACCCCCGCCAAGGCCCGCAACAAGCCGGCCGCCAACGTCGTCGACGGCCTGATCGCGGCCAATATGTTTGGCGAAGCGGCGCCGCTGGGCACCGACGGCAAGCCGGCCGACGCACCCGACACTCGCCTGTCGCTGAACCTGCTCGGCATCCTGGCCGGCGGCGAGAAGGAGTCCCGCGCACTGATCGCACCGGAAAACGGCGAGGAAAAGCCCTTCGCGATCGGCGACACGGTCATCTCCGGCACCAAGCTGGAGGCGATTTTCCCGGACCGCGTCATCCTCGTGCGGGGCGGCAAGTACGAAACCCTGCGCCTGAACAAGGACGCGCCAAGCACCGCGACGACCTATAACCCGGCCGCGGCTGCACCGGCCGGCGCCAGCGCCGAAGCGACCGCGATGCTTGGCAAGATCCGTGACGAGATCATGACGGACCCGACCAAGGCCTCGAACTATCTGCGCGTGCAGCCCGCCAAGGTCGGCGACCAGCTCAAGGGCTACCGGATCTACCCGGGCCGCGAGCGCGAGGCTTTCAAGGAGCTGGGCCTGCGCCCGGGCGACCTGGTGACCTCGGTCAATGGCATACAATTGGACGACACCCAAAAAGCCTTGCAACTGCTGAGTGACCTGGGCCAGGCCAACGCAGTTTCCCTGACGATCGAACGTGGCGGTCAGGTGCAGAACCTGAATCTGAGCCTCAACTGATAATGACCATGCGCAATAACGTCGCCGCCTTCGGGCTCGCGCTGCTGGTGTTTTTCGCGGCCCCTGCCCGCGCCGAAATCACCCTCAACCTCAAGGACGCCGACATCAGTACGCTGATCGCGACGGTCAGCGAGGTCACCGGCAAGAACTTCATCGTCGACGCACGCGTCAAGGGCAAGGTCACGGTCATCAGCTCGTCGCCGATGAGCTCCGATGGGCTTTACGAGACCTTCCTCGCGGTGCTGTCGGTCAACGGCTTCGCAGCGATTCCGTCGGGCGACACGATCAAGATCATTCCGGAAGCCACCGCCAAGCAGGAAGGCAGCGGCCTGTACGGCCGCACGTCCGGCCGGCCGTTCGACGAGATCGTCACCCACGTCTTCCAGCTGCAGAACGTCAGTGCCGCGCAGCTGGTGCCGATCCTGCGCGTGATGGTGCCGCAGTGGGGCCATCTGGCCGCTTACCAGCCGAGCAACACGCTGATCATCACCGACCGCGCCGCCAACGTGGAGCGCATCGGCAAGCTGATCGCGCAGATGGACCAGTCGGGCGATCGCGACATCGAATACGTGCGCCTGCAGAACGCGTCCGCCGCCGAGGTCGTCCGCGTGCTGACGGCGATGACCCAGCAGGACAAGCAGGCCGATCCGACAACCAAGCCGACGACCATCATCGCCGACGAGCGCAGCAACAGCGTACTGATCGGCGGCGACAAGACCGAGCGCCAGAAATTCCTCGACATCATTGCCCAGCTCGACATCCCGCTGGCCGATGGCGGCGCCACGCAGGTCGTCTACCTGCGTTACGCCAGCGCCGAAAACCTCGCGCCGATCCTCGAAGGCTACGCCCAGCAGGCGGCGCAGGCCGACAAGTCCGGCGGCGGTGCCCCGGCAGCGGCGGCAGCCGCACCGACCGGCGGCGGTGGCGGTGGCGCAGCCGGCGGCACGCGCGTGCTCGCCGACAAAGACACCAATGCGATCATCATCACCGCGGCGCCCAAGGCGATGCGACAGATCCGCGACGTCATCGCGCAGCTCGACATCCGCCGCTCCCAGGTGCTCGTCGAAGGCATCATCGCCGAAGTCAGCGCCAACAAGTCCAGCGACCTCGGCGTCGATTGGGCCGTGTTCAATGAAGATCGCATCGCCGCAGCCGGCATCAACAACGCCAGCACCGCAACGCTCCTCAGCCAGCTCGGCCGCACCACCGGCGGCACCTCGAATCTCGCCGCCAGCGCGATCGGCCTGATCGGCTCCGGCCTGACGGTCGCCGGCGCGGTCGATGGCGGCAGCAACGGCACGACCTTCGGCGTGCTGCTCAAGGCGCTCAAGGGCGACGGCGACACCAACATCCTGTCGACGCCGACGCTGGTGACGCTCGACAACGAGGAAGCCAAGTTCTCGGTCGGCCAGGAAGTGCCGTTCCAGACCGGCTCGTACTCGAACACCGGCGGCAACAGCAATTCGGTCAATCCGTTCCAGACCATCGAGCGCAAGGACGTCGGCCTGACGCTGTCGGTGACGCCGCAGATCAGCGGCGAGAGCGAGTCGGTCAAGCTCAAGCTCAACCTCGAAGTCTCCAGCGTCGCCAGCGGCACCGCCGGCACCGCCAACGTCGTCACCAACAAGCGCACGCTGAGCAATGTCGTCGGCGTCGAGAACGGCCAGATTCTGGTGATTGCCGGCCTCATCGACGATCAGATGAACGACACCAAGACCGGCGTCCCGCTGCTCAGCGACATCCCGCTGCTCGGCGCGCTGTTCAAGTCGCGCTCGGTCACCAAAGCCAAGCAGAACCTGATGGTGTTCATCCGTCCGTCGGTGCTGCGCAAGCGCGACGACGGCGACTACTACACCCGCATGAAGTACAACGCGATTCGCCAGGCACAGATCAATGCGGCCACCGGCGCAGGTCCGCTGCTCGGCACGCAGCGCCCGATCCTTGGCGAAATCGAGACCTGGGAAGATCCCAACGTGATGCCCGCACCGCGCATCGTCGAGACGCCGGCAACCTATGACTCGCCCGCCGTCGCACCCGGCGCCGCGGATGCACCGCCGGAAACCGGCGACCGTCTGATCACGCCGTCAGGCACGATCCCGCTGCCGACCGCGGCTCCGGCAGCACCGAGCGCGGCGGCCGCGCCACCCAGCCAGCGTCCGACGATCATTCCCGCGGAAAGCGCGGAAGAACCGAGCTTTGCGCCGCGCATTCCCAAGGGCATGGCACAGCCGTCGCCGTCCGCGCCGACCCCGACGCCGCGGCCCGACAAGAAACCCCGTCTGCCCGAGGCGATGGTTCCCTGATCGCATGCAGACCGCTTTGCGCCGCCCGCCGTTCACCTTCGCCAAGCGCCATGGCGTGATCGTCACCGACGATCAGGGCGATCACGTTGTCGTTGTGACCCGCCCGGGCGTTGCCATCGACGCCGTGCAGGAAACCCGCCGCTTCGTCGGCCGCCCGGTGCGCCTGCAACCGGTGACGCCGCAGGAATTCGATGCGCTGCTGTCGCGCACCTACGAAGGCCAGACCACCGCGACCGCGACGCTGATGGAAGGCCTCAACGACGACGAGGCCGATCTCGACGCGCTGGCATTGGCGCTGCAGGACAACCAGGATCTGCTGGAGTCCGACGACGACGCGCCGGTCATCAAATTCATCAACGGCCTGCTCGTCGAAGCGATCCGCGAGAACGCTTCCGATATTCACATCGAGGCTTTCGAGAGCCGCCTGCTCGTGCGCTTCCGCGTCGACGGCGTGCTGCGCGAAATCATGTCGCCGCCACGCGCGCTCGGCGCGCGGCTGGTGTCGCGCATCAAGGTCATGGCCAAGCTCGACATCGCCGAGAAGCGCCTGCCGCAGGACGGTCGCATCTCGCGCGCCTTCGGCGGTCGCAAGGTCGACGTTCGCGTCTCGACGATCCCCACGGGGACCAACAACGAACGCGTCGTCATGCGTATTCTCGACAAGCAGGCCGACAAGCTCGATCTCGAGCAACTTGGCATCAGCAACGACCAGATCGACACGCTCAAGCGCATCATCCATCGCCCCTACGGCATCCTGCTGGTCACCGGCCCGACCGGCTCGGGCAAGACCACGACGCTGTACTCGGCGCTGTCGGTGCTCAACGACCGTTCGCGCAACATCATGACGGTCGAAGACCCGATCGAATACAACATCGACGGCGTCGGCCAGACCCAGGTCAACCAGAAGGTCGACATGACCTTCGCGCGCGGCTTGCGCGCGATTCTGCGTCAGGATCCGGACGTCGTGATGGTCGGTGAAATCCGCGATCTCGAGACCGCGCAGATCGCCGTGCAGGCTTCGCAGACCGGCCACCTCGTGCTGTCGACGCTACACACCAACACCGCCGTCGGCGCCGTCACGCGCCTGCGCGACATGGGCGTCGAGCCGTACCAGCTGTCGTCGTCGCTGGTCGGCCTCGTGGCCCAGCGCCTCGTCCGCGAACTCTGCAAGCACTGCAAGGAACCGTACGAAGCCGGCGTCGTCGAGAAGGAACAGCTGGCTCTGGATCCGACCAAGCCGCTGACCCTGTACAAGCCGGTCGGTTGCCCGCTGTGCCGCCACATGGGCTTTGCAGGCCGCAGCGGCATCCACGAAATCATCGAGATCGATCGCAAGCTGGAAGCGATGATTCACGACAATGCCTCCGAGCAATCGCTCGAGGCCTACGCACGTACCTACAGCCCCGGCATTCTGCAATCGGGCCGCAACAAGGTCATTGCCGGTCTGACGACGCTGCGCGAAGTCCTGCGCGTGACGATCGAAGAATAGCCTGACACCTTCTCCGCGCTGACATGTCCGCCTACGAATATCGCGCGCTCGACGCCCGCGGACGCGAAACCAAGGGACTGATCGAAGGCGATACGCCGCGGCATGCGCGCCAGCTGCTGCGCGAGCGCGGACTCTCGCCGCTCGACGTGCGCGAAGTCGCCGAAGCCAAGCAGTCCGCCACTTCACTGTTCAGCCGCGGCGGCAGCATCAGCAACGCCGAGCTGTCGCTGTTCACGCGGCAGCTCGCAACCCTGGTGCGCTCCGGCCTGCCGCTGGACGAATCGCTGACCGCGGTCGCCGAGCAAAGCGAAGGCAAGCGCGTCAAGCGCATCGCCCTGGGCGTGCGTGCCAGCGTCGTCGAGGGCAACTCGCTGGCGCAGGCCCTCGAGCAGTTCCCCAACGCCTTTCCGACCTTGTTCCGCGCCACCGTCGAAGCCGGCGAACAGTCCGGCAAGCTCGATTACATTCTTGAACGTCTCGCCGACTACGTCGAACGCCGCCAGGTCATGCAGCAGAAGCTGGTGCTCGCCACGGTCTACCCGGCGATCCTGACGTTGGTTGCGATTTCGGTGGTCGTGCTGCTGCTGACGTATGTCGTGCCGCAGGTCGTCGAGGTGTTCACCAGCATCGACGCCAAGCTGCCGGCGCTGACGACCGGCCTGATTGCGCTGTCGGATTTTCTCCGCGACTTTGGCATCTATCTGCTGATCCTGATTGCCGCCGGTACGTTCCTGTTCCGGCGGATGATGCTCAACGACACGTTCAAGCGTCGCGTACATCGGAACGTCCTGCGGCTGCCGATGATCGGTCGCCTCGTGCGCGGCGCCAACGCCGGGCGCTTCACGCGCACGCTGGGCATCCTGTTCGGCAGCGGCGTGCCGATTCTCGATGCGCTGCAGATCGGCACCCAGGTCGTCAGCAATCTGCCGATGCGCGATGCCATCGAGGCCGCCGCAATCCGTGTCCGCGAAGGCGCTTCGCTATCGCGATCCCTGGCCGCGAGCAAGCTGTTTCCGCCGATCACCGTGCACTTGATCGCCAGTGGCGAATCCTCCGGCACGCTCGACGATATGCTCGATCGCGCCGCGGAGAATCAGGAGCGCGAAGTCGAAAACACCGTCGCCGCCATCATGGGCGTGTTCGAACCGGTGCTGATTCTGGTGATGGGTGGCCTGGTGCTGCTGATCGTGCTCGCCATCCTGCTGCCGATCTTCGACCTCAACACGCTGGTTAAATAGCCGGCGCTGGAACCGCCCGCGGCGTCGCGGCAGCGGCGGTCGCTCAGGTCGAAGTCAGCGGAGCAACCGAGGCTTGCGTTGCCGACATCAAACGACTGATGCGCTTGGGCACATCGTTCTCGACTTCCCGCAATGCGACACGGATCGCCGCGGCGAACGCCTGCGCATCGGCGCTGCCATGCGACTTGATGACGATGCCGGTCAAACCGACAAAGCTGGCGCCGTTGTAGTTGCGCGGATCGATACGTCCGCCGAGCGCCTTGAGCGCCGGCATCGCCAGCACCGCAGCCATCTTGGTGAAGATCGAGCGCGTGAATTCCTGCTTGAGGAAGTGATAGATCAGCTTGGCGACGCCCTCGCCGGTCTTCAGCGCGATGTTGCCGGCGAAGCCGTCGCAGACAACGACGTCGATGTCACGCAGGAACACGCCATCGCCTTCGGCGTAGCCGATGTAGTTCAGGTTCGAAGCCTGCAGCAGCTGTGCAGCCTGCTTGATGACCTCATTGCCCTTGATCTCTTCCTCGCCGATGTTGAGCAAGGCGACCTTGGGCCGCTCGATGCCGAGCGTCGACGACACCAGTGCCGAACCCATCACCGCGAACTGCAGCAGCTGCTCGGCGGAGCATTCGGCATTGGCGCCCAGGTCCAGCATATGGACGTGGCCGTTGACCGAAGGGATGGCGGAAATGATCGCCGGCCGATCGATCCCCGGCAGCGTCTTGAGCACGAACTTGGCGGTCGCCATCAGCGCGCCGGTGTTGCCGGCCGAGACGGCGGCCTGAGCTCGGCCCTGTTTGACGAGGTTGATCGCGACCCGCATCGACGAGTCTTTCTTGTTGCGCAGCACCTTGGACGGCGACTCGTCCATGCCGACGACTTCGCTGGCGTGCTGGATCTGCACGCGCGACTCGTCCTTGAAATGGCGTTCCTTGAGATCGGCGCGCAGCGCTGCCTCGTCGCCGACCAGGATCAGATGCAGTTCCGGATGCGCAGCCAACGCCAAAAGAGCAGCGCCCACGACCTCTTTATGGCCGTGATCGCCGCTCATTGCGTCTAGTGCGAGAACAACGGGAGCTTGGCTCAAGACTCACCCGCTGTGTGATTACGCGCTTGGCTCTACGCCTGGCGTCTTTCGCCGATTGCTCGGCGAGGAGGCCTTACTCGCCAGCCTCGACAACACCCTTGTCGATCACCTTCTTGCCGCGGTAGAAACCGTCGGCAGTGATGTGATGACGACGATGCGTTTCACCCGAGGTCGGGTCCGTCGACAGCGTCGGGGCCTTCGCCTTGTTGGCCCAATGGGCGTGACGGTGACCACGCTTGGCGCGCGACTTCTTGGAATCCTGAACTGCCATTGCTTGCTCCGGCGGACGAAACCGTCCTTAACTACTCTTGACTGGACTTCAACTGCTGCTTCAACGCCGCAAACGGATTTTCCCGTTCCGGCTTTTGCTGAGGTAACTGCGGAGGCTGCGCATGGGCTGCAGCTTCAACGGCATCTTCGCATGCCTTGCAACGTGGAAAAACCGGCAAGGCCAACAACAATTCTTCTTCGATCAGTTCATACAGCGGCAGCTGATCGTCCTGCACCAAATACGGATCGGCTTCCGACAGCAGCGCCTTTTCGGCCTCTTCGCTGTGCACCAGCGCCAGATCCAGTTTCAGATCCACCGGCGCCGGGAACAACCGGTCGCAGCGCTGGCATTCAAGCTGCCAATTGCCGCGCACCGTGCCTCGCAGGCGACCCTGGCCGCGATACGCGTCCGCCAGCAGATCGACCTGCAGCGGCTCGGGTAGCGCCTGGGCTCCGGCCACCTCGCGTAGCCGTGGGGCCAAGCTGATGCCGAATTCACCAACGAACCGATAACCCTGTGCAACCGCCACAGAGGCGACAACCTCGCGCGGAATACTCATGACTTGCCCCGTACAAGGGCCGCGCATCATAGTGACGAGCCCCCTTAATGTCAAAGAAATTCAATGCCTAATCGACCCTCGGTGCGGGCGCCAGACGCGCCGTCGCGGAACCCGCCCAGCAGCCCGCCAGACCTGATTCTCGCATCCGGCTCGAAGTACCGCGCCGAGCTGCTGGCCAGGCTGCAGCTGCCATTTCGGGCGATCCCCGCCGATCTGGACGAAACACCGCTCGCCGGCGAGTCGCCTCGGGCGATGACCGCGCGGCTGGCATTGGCCAAGGCTCGCGCCGTACAAGCCACCGCCCCGCAGGCCTGGATACTCGGCTCGGATCAGACGGCCGTGGTGGCCGGCCGGATCACCGGCAAACCCGGCAGCCGCGAACAACAGATTGAACAATTACACGGCGCATCCGGGCGAACGGTGGAGTTTCTGACGGCGCTCACGCTGCTGACCCCGGCTGGCAGTCATCAGGGACTGGATATAACCACAGTGCACTTCCGCGACCTCAGCCGCACCGAGATCGAACGATATGCGGACGCCGAGCCCGCCTGGGACTGCGCCGGCGGCTTCAAATGCGAAGGCCTGGGAATCGGATTGTTCGAAGCCATCGAGAACACCGACCCGACCGGGCTGATCGGCCTGCCGCTGATCCTGACCCACCGTCTGCTGCGCGAAGCCGGCTACCCCTTCTAGGCAGCGGCCCGCGCGGCAATCCAGGCCGGCAGCGCAGCAACGTCATCGATGACCGAATGGCCGCCGGCCACCAGCATGCGGCCCGGCTCGTGAACGCCGCAGGCCACACCGACCGCGGTCATGTCGATCGCCGCCGCCATCGCCATGTCGTACGAGGTATCGCCGATCATCAGCGCCTGGTCGGCGCGCAGACCCTCGGCTTCCAGCAGCTGCACCAGCATCAGCGGATCCGGCTTGGAGGCGGTTTCGTCGGCGCAGCGCGAGTTGATCACGTACTGCGCGAGCTCCGGATGATGACGCAGCGAACGGTCGAGTCCGCGACGCGCCTTGCCGGTCGCGATCGCAATGCGATAGCCCTGAGCGTGCAACTGCTGCACGGCGGCCAATGCGCCGGCAAACAACGGCGCCTCTGCGCCGCCACTGCCGACCCATTGCTTGCGGTAGTCGTCGAGCAGCGCGCGCAGCTTCTCGACGGCCATCTCCGGATACAGGATCTGCAGGCATTCGTTGAGCCCGAGACCGATCAGCTCGCGGATCGACTCATCGTTGCGCGGCGGCAATTGCAGCCCGCCGATCGCCTGCTGCATCGCCGCGACGATCAGTTGCGCGGAATCGGCCAGGGTGCCGTCCCAGTCGAAGATCAGCAGCTGATACGGCCGCTCGATACCCATGCCTTCAGCGCCCACGAGGCAGGTGCTCCAGCACCTCGCGCAGTTCGTCGGTCATCGGCGCGCTGAGCAGCAACTTGCGGAAATCGCCCTGCGCCGGCAGCGCGAGAAAGTGCGAATGCAGGAACATGCGCTTCAGCCCCAGCTCCTTGAACTCACGGTTTTCCTCGCGCTCGCCGTACTTGTCGTCGCCGGCGACCGGATGGCCGAGCGCCGCCGCGTGAACGCGAATCTGATGCGTACGGCCGGAGAAGATCTGCACCTCGCACAGCACCGAATTGCGATAGCGCTGGCGCGGAGAGAAGCGCGACTTCGAAGCCTTGCCGTCCTCCTCATCGTCGGCCGCGACGCGCATGCGCGCCTCGCCGCTGGCGATCCGGCTCTTCACCAGCGCCTCGTCGACATCGCGGTCCTCGCCGCGCCAGGCGCCGGTCAGCAACGCGAAATAACGCTTGTCGGCCTCGCCGTGCTTGAAGGCACGTTGGGCGCGCAGCAAGGCCGGGCGGGTCTTGGCCAGCAGCAAAACGCCGCTGGTATCGCGGTCGAGACGGTGGCAAAGCTCCAGAAACTCGTAGCGCTGCCAGGCGCGGGCCGCCTCAATGACGCCGTACTTGATGCCGCTGCCGCCGTGCGCGGCCAGCCCGGCCGGCTTGCAGATGGCTAAATAATGCTCATCTTCGTGAACGATGGCATCCCGTAGCCGCTTGAGCACGGCATCCGGCGGTCTCACGGTTTCGCTCTTTTCCGGCTCGGTCACCGGGGGGATCCGGACTTCCTCGCCAAGTACCAGTTTTCGTTCGGGTTTTGCCCGCCCGCCGTTGACCCGGACCTGCCCCGACCTAAGAAGCCGGTAAATGTGGGATTTGGGGATGCCGGAAAGCTGTTTAATCAAAAAGTTATCGATGCGCTGTCCGTCTTCTCCGGCGCCTACGACGACCTTGCGGACTTGTGAACGATTCTGTGTCAAAATATGACACTCCGTAGATTCAAGGGCGGGCCAGTGCCGGATCAGTAACATCGACCGGAAGCTGGAGATACAGCCCGTTCCCAAATCTGCGGTGACGGAGATATTGCGGCTGCGGGGCATTTGCATTCTACCAGCCCGCCCACCGCTAAAAAGATCCGGTTGCATGCGCCCTGCGCCTGCAACCCGCACAAATACCCAGTACTCAAATACTGCATACAACCAGCGCTTGCGCGCCTATCCGGGCTCGACCACATGACACGCACAACAGTTGCCGTCCTGATGACCTGCCCCGCCGCGCGCCGCAGTGCCGACCAGGAACACTTCAATGAAACGCATTTTGATCAACGCCACGCAGCGCGAAGAGCTGCGCGTGGCCATCGTCGATGGGCAGAAGCTCAGTGACCTTGACATAGAAACCGCAGCACGCGAACAGAAAAAAGGTAACGTCTACAAAGGTCGCATCACCCGCGTCGAGCCGTCGCTCGAAGCCTGCTTCATCGAGTACGGTGGCGAACGCCACGGCTTTCTGCCCGCCAAGGAAATTGCGCGGTCGTACTTCAAGTCCGGCTCCGGCAACAATCTGCGCGAGCAGCTGCACGAAGGCCAGGAAGTCATCGTCCAGGTCGAGAAGGAAGAGCGCGGCAGCAAAGGCGCCGCACTGACCACGTTTGTTTCGCTCGCGGGCCGTTACCTGGTCCTGATGCCGAACAATCCGCGCGCCGGCGGCGTCTCGCGCCGCGCCGAAGGCGACGAACGCGAAGAAGCCAAGGAAGCGCTCGACAAGCTCGAGATTCCGGATGGCATGGGCGTCATCATCCGCTCCAACGGCGTCGGCCGTACGGTCGAAGAGCTGCAGTGGGACGCCAACTACCTGAAGGACATCTGGACCGCGATCGAAGGCGCGGCGGCAAACGGCAAGGCGCCGATGCTGATCTACCAGGAAAACAACATCATCCTGCGCGCGCTGCGCGACTACCTGCGCCCGGACATCGGCGAGGTGATGATCGATCACGAAGAAACCTTCGAGCAGGCACGCCTGCACCTTGAACATGTGATGCCGCAGCAGTTGCAGCGTCTGAAGCTGTACAAGGACGAAGTGCCGCTGTTCTCGCGCTTCCAGATCGAATCGCAGATCGAACTCGCCCACGAGCGCACGATCCGCCTGCCCTCCGGCGGCTCGATCGTCATCGACCACACCGAAGCGCTGACCTCGGTCGACATCAACTCGGCCAAGGCCACCGGCGGCGGCAGCATCGAAGACACCGCGTTCAACACCAATCTCGAAGCGGCCGATGAAGTGGCCCGCCAGTTGCGTCTGCGCGACCTCGGCGGCCTGATCGTCATCGACTTTATCGACATGAACTCCAACCGCAACCAGCGCGAAGTCGAAAAGCGCCTGGAACAGGCGGTGGAGATGGATCGCGCCCGCATCCAGCTCGGCCGCATCTCGCGTTTCGGCCTGATGGAAATGTCGCGTCAGCGTCTGCGCCCGACGCTCGCCGAACACACCCAGATCACCTGTCCGCGCTGCTCCGGCCGCGGCCAGATCCGCTCGGTCGAAAGCCTCGCGCTGTCGATCCTGCGTCTGATCGAAGAAGAGGCGATGAAGGACCGCACCGGTCGCGTCATCGCACAGGTGCCGGTCGACGTCGGCACTTTCCTGCTCAATGAAAAGCGCTTGGCCGTGCGCGAGATCGAAGCGCGTTGCCGCGTCAGCGTGTCGGTCGTGCCGAACCCGACGATGCATACGCCGCATTACGAAATCCGCCGCGTCCGTGCCGATCACCTGCACCAGGACAACAACGACGCGATCAGCTACGCGCTCGCGCAGGATTTCGACGCCGCTGCACACGAGGAAAGCAGCAAGCCCGCCGCGCCGGCGCGCGCGCCGGTGGAAGCGGCCGTCAAGCAGATCCTGCCGTCGACGCCGCCGCCGGTCGTCATTCGTGAAACCGTCGTCATGCAGCCGGTCGCCGCCGCGAGCGGCCCGAGCTTCTGGCAGAAGCTGTTGAGCTTCTTCGGCTTTGGCGGCAGCGCGAGCACCGAGGCCAGCAATCCCACAGACAAGCAGGAGCGCGGCCGCAACGATCGCGGCGGCAACAGCAGCCGTCATCGCGACCCGCGCGGCGATCAGCGTCGCGGCGGCAAGAACCAGCGTGGCAACGACAAGCGCGGTGACCGCGGCGAGCGTTCCGATCGCGGCGGTGCCCAACAGCAGCAGGGCAAACAGCAGAACAAGCAGCGCGATGAGCGCGGCGCGAATCCGCAGAAGCAGAACCCGCAGAATCAGCAGCAGGGCAAGCAGCGCGACGACCGTCCTCGCGAGGAGCGCGCAGCGCAGAACGCCGGCAACGGCGGCAACAACAATCAGCGTCAGCAGCAGCAACCGAAGCAGCCGCGCCCGGAACGGCCGCAGGGCCTGGCGCCTGCGCAGCCGAAGCCGGAAGCCGCTGAAGGCGCAACGACCGAAGAGCTGAATCTCGCCGTGGGCGCAGCGGAAGTGGCCGTCGACGCCGCGGGTGTCGCGACCACCGGCGAACGTCCGGAAGGTGCGCGTGAGGGCGGCGGTCGCAGCCGTCGTCGTCGTGGCAGCCGCGGTCGCGGCCGTCGCGAACGCGAAGCCGGTGCCGCCGCTGGTGGCGCCCTCGCCGCGGGCGAAAGCGCAGGCGATCAGGACGACGCGCAGGACGATGAGCCGATCGTCATCGACATGATGGAAACGCAGCTGCCGCTGATTGCGGTGGACGCCAGCCCGCAACCGGCCGGCGCCCTCTCGAGCGAAGTGGCCGCAGCAGCGCCGGCTGCCGAGCCGGTGGCTGTTGCCGTCGACGCTTCGGTTGGCGAAGCCGTTGCCGAGCCCGCAGTCGAAGCTGCCGAGGTGCTTGTCGCGCAGGCGCCGGCCGTTGCCGAACCTGTCGCTGCCGCGCCGGCGGCCGTCGAGGCCGAAGCCGTCGCCGCGACGCCGGTCGAAGCGCCTGCCGCACCGGCGCCTGAAGCGATCGTCGTCGAACCAACGGCGCCGAAGGCCGCGGGCAATGACGAGCAGCCCCAGTTCCGCGCATCGGCGCCCGCATCGGACTATCTGAAGCTGTTCGAGCAGGCGACGCAGAACTCGTCGCCTTCGACCGAATCGGCAAAGAACGACTGAAGCGCTAGCCGCAGCGATAGTCATCGCTGCGGCTGAAAAGAAAACGGCGCATCGATCGATGCGCCGTTTTCTTTTCAGCCGCAGAAACGATCTAGCGTCCGAGAAAAGCGATGACGGCCTGCAGATCGTCTTCCGTGTCGATGCCGCGCGGCGGCGCCTGGTCGGTGATGCCCATCTTGATCCGCAGTCCTTCGCTCAGTGCGCGCAATTGCTCAAGCGTCTCGCTGTCCTCCAGCGCCGACGACGGCAGTGCGCTGAACCGCGCCAGCGCAGCCACGCGATAGGCGTAGAGGCCGATGTGCCGGAATGCCAGCCCGGCGGGCAGCTGCGGCGCCACTGCAGTCGAGCCGTCGCGCTTCCACGGAATCGGCGCACGCGAGAAATACATCGCATAGTTGCGGTTGTCCATGACCAGCTTGACGACGTTGGGATTGCGCCACTCGTCGATATCAGTAATCGCGTGGCACAGGGACGCCAGATCGGCCAGCGCGTCGTCGGCGAGCAGCTGCGCGGCCTGGCGTACCAGTGCCGGCGGCATCAGCGGTTCATCGCCCTGCAGGTTGACGACGATCGTCGCGGCATCCCAGCCGCGGCTGGCCGCAACTTCCATGACGCGATCCGTGCCGGACTGGTGCTGCTCCGACGTCATCTGCACATCGGCACTAAAGCTCGCGCAGATCGCGCGGACTTCATCGCTGTCGGTCGCAATCACCACCTCGGTGGCACCGGTGCTCTGGGCTGCCTGCCACACATGCTGGATGACCGGCTTGCCGCCGATGTCGCGCAGCACCTTGCGCGGCAGGCGCGTGGACCCGAGCCGCGCGGGGACGACGACCTTGAAGCTCAGCGTCACACCATCGCTCACTTGGCGACTTCCTCTTCGCCGAGCGCGCGCGCCTCTTCTTCCAGCATCACCGGGATGCCATCGCGCACCGGATACGCCAGGCGCGAAGCCTTGCACCAGAGTTCGTTGCGGTCGGAGCGCCATTCCAGCGGCGCCTTGCTGACCGGGCAGACCAGAATATCGAGCAGACGTTTATCCATGTTCAGGGTTTCCTCAAAGACTTGAGCAATTCTTGCACGCGCGCCGCGTCGGTGGCTGACAGCGCCGCCGTGACCGGCACAAACCAGGCATCGGCGAGATCGAGGCCTCTGCATTTGACCGCGTCCTTCTCGGTCATCAACACCGGCAGATGATCGCCAAACTGCAGATCGCCGGCTTGGTACGGATGGTGATCGGCAAAAGCGTGCTCGACGACATCGATCCCGAAGGCGCGCAGCGTCGCAAAGAAACGCGGTGGGTGCCCGATGCCGGCGACCGCATGCACTCGCCGTCCACGGAATTCGTCCAGCAACCGCGATCTGCCATCGCCCAGACTCACTGCGGTCCGGGCATCCAGTTGCATCCGCACCGGCCGCAGATCGGCATCATCCCAGCCTGCGCCGTTGACGACGATCAGATCGACTTCATTCAATCTTGCGATGGGTTCGCGCAGAGGTCCGGCCGGCAGCAGCGCGCTGTTGCCGAGCCCACGCGCACCATCGACGACGCAGATCTCCAGATCGCGCGTCAACGCGTAATGCTGCAGACCATCGTCGGCGACGATGATGTCGACGTCGCCCGGCGCCAGCAGGCACAGCGCAGCGGCGTGGCGATCGGGCGCGACCACGACCGGACAGCCGCAACGCCGCGCGATCAGCAGCGGTTCGTCGCCGCTGTGCGCCGCATCGCTGGTGACGTCGACCCGATGCGGATACCGCGGCGCGCGGCCGCCATAACCGCGACTGATGACACCAGGGCGCCAACCTTGCGCACGCAACTGCTCGACCAGCCAGATCACGAAGGGCGTCTTGCCGGTGCCGCCGACCGAAATGTTGCCGACGACGACCACCGGCACCGGCAACGCTTGCGGACTTGCGCTACGTCGCCGCGCCGCAACGATGCTGCCGTACAGCGCCGCCAACGGCCGCAGCAGCAAAGGGGGCGCCGAGGCCCGATACCAGCGCGCCTCCAGCCAGTTCTTCATCAGCGGGCCGTCAGGCCTCGAACTGCATGCGATGCAGCGCGGCGTACAGACCGGCACGCGTCAGCAACTCGTCATGCGTACCTGACTCGACGATCGCACCGTCCTGCATGACGACGATCAGATCGGCGTGCTGGATTGTCGACAGGCGGTGCGCGATCACCAGCGTCGTGCGTCCTGCGACCAGATTCGCCAGCGCCTCCTGGATCAGGCGTTCGGACTCGGTGTCCAGCGCCGATGTCGCCTCATCGAGGATCAGGATCGGGGCGTCCTTGAGCAAGGCGCGCGCAATCGCGATGCGCTGGCGCTGGCCGCCGGACAGCGTCGCGCCGTTCTGTCCCACCTGCGTATGCAGACCCTGCGGCAGTTTCTCGATGAACTCCCAGGCATGCGCACGTCGCGCAGCATCGATGATCCGCGCCTCGTCCGGCACCGGATCAAGGCCGTAGGCGATGTTCTCGGCCACCGTGGCGCTGAACAGTCGGACCTGCTGATCGACCAGCGCGATCTGTCGACGCAGGTCGCTGAGCGCGTACTCGCGCAGATCGTGGCCGTCGAGATGGATCGCCCCTTCATCCACATCGTAGAAGCGCGGCAGCAGCGACAGCAGCGTGCTCTTGCCGCTGCCCGACTTGCCGACGAAAGCAATCGTCTGGCCGGCCTTGATATTGAGGCTGACGCCTTTCACGGCGTCTCCAAGCTCGGCGCGGTAACGGAAACGCACCTGATCGAAGCTGAGCTCGCCTTGCGCACGCTGCAGCGGGCACGTGCCATCGACCGGCTCCGAGCGTTCGTCCATCGTCGAGAAGATTTCGGCCGCTGCGGCAATGCCGCGCTGCAGCCGCTCATTGACCGAACCCATATTCTTCATCGGCTGCATCAGCGACATCATCGCCAGCATGAAGGCGGCAAAGGTGCCGGCGGTCATCGTCTCCAGCATGTGCGGCTGGGTCGCGAAATAGACGATCGCCGCAACCGCCCAGGCCGCGATGAACTGGATCAGCGCGGCGCTGCTGGCCTTGGTGGCGACGATCTTCATCGACAGCTGACGATTGATCTCGTTGATGCGGCCGAACTGCTCCGCTTCGATCGCCTGCCCGTTGTAGATCTTGACGACGCGCTGGCCGCTCACCGCCTCGTCGACCGCCTCGGTGACATTGCTGACGCTCTGCTGGATGCGCTCGCTGATGCGGCGGAAGCGCCGGCTGACGTAACCGATGATCACCGCGATGAACGGCGCGACGACAAACACGAAGATCGTCAGACGCCAGTTCAGCCAGGCCATCAAGGCGATGTAGAAGCCGATCGTCAGCGTGTCCTTGAGCACGCCGGTCAGCACCGTGCTCGCCGCATCGGCGAGCTGCTCGACGTGATAGGTCAGCCGCGCAATCAACTGGCTGGAGCTGATCTGGTCGTAGAAGCGCACCGGCAGCTGCAGCAGCTTGTTGAACAGCTCGCCGCGCACATCCTTGACGACGCGACGCGCCACCCAGGACATGCCATAGGTCGCCAGAAACGAGCTCAGGCCGCGCAGCAGGAACAGGCCGACGATCGCGAACGGCAGGTTGCGGATGTAGGTCGGGTTCTGTTCGACGAAGGCCTTGTCGAGCAGCGGCTTCACCAGCGCGGCAAAGCTGGCATCCACCGCCGCGAAGCCCGCCGTCGCCAGCGACGCGATCAGAATGACGCGCCAATGCGGGGTTGAATAGCCGATCAGCCGACGGTAGGTCGGCCAGGGTTTGCGTATCGCGTCAGCGCTTGAATTCATGGTTGGATGCTGGAAAGACCCACGTATGCTATCAATTCGGCACCAGGCTGAAGGCCCGCCCCCCGTTCGCTACACGTCCGACCCCATGACCAAGACCCTGTTCGAGAAAATCATCGATCGAGAGATTCCGGCCACTTTCGTCTACGAAGACGAGCTTTGCGTCGCCTTTCGGGATATCAATGCCGTCGCGCCGACGCATATCCTGCTGATTCCGCGCAAGCCGCTGGTTCGTCTGGATAGCGCCAGCAGCGAAGACCAGGCCCTGCTCGGTCATCTGATGCTGGTGGCCCCGAAGATCGCGGCCGCCGAGGGCTTCGGCGAGGCCTTCCGCCTGGTCGTCAACAATGGCGCGGCCGCCGGGCAATCGGTGTTCCATCTGCATTTGCACATCATCGCCGGCCGGCCTATGAAGTGGCCGCCAGGTTGATCCGGCGTTGACCCCGGGCTAGCGCTTCTTCGGCTTGGCGGCCGGCATCGCCGGTACCAGGCGCTGGGCATCGACGCGCGCATCGAACCAGCTGACGCGCCAATCGAGATGCGGGCCGGTCGCACGCCCGGTGGCGCCGGCATCGGCAATCAAATCACCCTGCTTGACGCTCTGGCCGAGCTTCACGTGCAGCTTGGACAGATGCAGGAAGGTTGAAGCCAAGCCGTGACCATGGTCGATCGTCAGCGTGCCGCCGGTGTAGTACATGTCTTTCTCGGCAAGACTGACAACCCCGCTGGCCGGTGCATAGACCGGCGTGCCAGTCGGCACCGCGACGTCCACGCCATAGTGCGGCTGCTTGGCCTCGCCGTTGAGGATGCGCTGGCTGCCGAACACGCCGGAGATGCGACCGACGCAGGGCCAGATGAATTGCTCGGCGAAGCCGTCCAGGTCGCTGTCGCGCTTGCGCGCCGCGGCGGCCAGGGCCTGATCCCTTTCGATGCGCGCGGTGACATTGGCCGGCGGCGTCACCATCTTCGGCGGCAGGCCTTCGATCCGCTGAATGTCGTATTCGCGCTTGGCGACCTTGGTCTTCAGCGACAGCGGCAGCGGTTCGTCCGGCAGCTGCACCTGCAGTTCGGCTTGCTCCGCTTCGTCGCGATGCAAGCCGAAGACGAAGCGGCCGTCCGCATTCAGTCGCAGCGGCCGTCCGTTGAACCAGACCTTCGAGCCCAGCGGCGCCTGGCCATGCAGCAGCTCGCCCTGTTGCCAGCGGCCGTCGAGACTGACGCCGGGAATGCCGCTGTCGCCGGCATGAGCGACGACAGCGGCCAACAGACCCAGTGCAGCGAGCGCGGCGCGCAGCATCAGTGCAGCGCGTTCAGGCGTGCAACGGCTTCCGCGAGCGGCAAGGTTTCCTGGCGCTCTTCGCCGCGGAAACGCAGCGTCACCGTGCCCTCTTCGGCTTCCTTGCGGCCGACGACGAGGATCACCGGAATCTTCTGCAGCGCGTGCTCGCGGATCTTGTAGTTGATCTTCACGTTGCGCAGATCGGCCTCGGCGCGCACGTTGGCCGCCTTCAGCGCTTCGCAGACTTCGGCGGCATAACCATCCGCGTCCGACACGATCGGCGCGACCACGGCCTGCACCGGCGACAACCAGTACGGCAATGCGCCGGCATGATGCTCAAGCAGAATGCCGATGAAACGCTCCATCGAACCGACGATCGCACGGTGCAGCATGATCGGCCGCTGCCGCTGCGAAGCTTCGTCGATATACGCAGCGTCGAGACGCTCCGGCATCATCGGATCGAACTGGATCGTGCCGACCTGCCAGGAACGGCCGATCGAGTCACGCAGGTGATATTCCACCTTCGGGCCATAGAACGCGCCCTCGCCCGGCAGCTCGGTCCACTCGACGCCGGCCGAGCGCAGCGCAGCGCGCAAGGTGCTTTCGGCGCGATCCCATTCCTCGTCGGTGCCCAGGCGTTTCTCCGGGCGCAGCGCGAGCTTGACGGCCAGATCAGTAAAGCCGAAGTCGGCATAGACCTGCATTGCCTGCTTGTGGAAGGCGCTGACCTCGCCCTCGACCTGTTCCGGGGTGCAGAAAATGTGACCATCGTCCTGCGTGAAGGCGCGCACGCGCATGATGCCGTGCAGCGCGCCGGACGGCTCGTTGCGATGGCAGCCGCCAAATTCCGCGTAACGGATCGGCAACTCCCGATAGGAATGCAGGCCGGCGTTGTAGATCTGCACATGGCCCGGGCAGTTCATCGGCTTGACCGCGTACGTGCGCTTCTCCGATTCGGTGAAGAACATGTTGTCGTGGTAGTTGTCCCAATGCCCGGAGCGCTTCCACAGGCTCACGTCGAGAATCTGCGGGCCGCGCACTTCCTGATAACCGCTCTTCTTGTAGACGCCGCGCACGTACTGCTCGACCGCCTGCCAGATCGCCCAGCCCTTCGGGTGCCAGAACACCATGCCCGGCGCTTCTTCCTGCTGATGGAACAGGTCGAGTTGCTTGGCGAGCTTGCGGTGATCGCGCTTCTCGGCTTCCTCGACCTGGGTCAGGTAGGCCTTGAGCTCGTCATCGGTCGCGAAGCAGACGCCGTAGATACGCTGCAGCTGCGCGTTCGCCGCATCGCCGCGCCAATAGACACCGCCGACGCGGATCAGCTTGAACGCACTGCCGAGCTTGCCGGTCGACGGCAGATGCGGACCAAGGCACATGTCGAGCCAGCTGTCGCCCTGCTTGTAGATCGTCAGCTGTTCGTCGGCGCTGATGCCTTCGCGAATCCACTCGGCCTTGAATTTTTCACCGGCCGCTTCGAAGTGCTTGATCGCGGCGTCGTGCGACCACACTTCGCGGGTGATCGGCAGATCGCGCTTGACGATCTCCCGCATCTTCGCCTCGATCTTTTCCAGATCGCCTTCGGTGAAGGATTCGCTGCGCGCGAAGTCGTAATAGAAACCGACGTCGGTCGCCGGGCCGAAGGTGATCTGCGTACCGGGAAACAGCTCCTGCACCGCCTGCGCGAGCACATGGGCCGCGTCGTGACGGATCGTCTCCAGCGCTTCGGGTTTGTCGCGGGTGATGATGCTGATCGTCGCGTCGCTGTCGATCGGACGGGTCAGGTCCCACAGCTCGCCGTTGACGCTGACCAGCGCCGCCTTCTTGGCGAGACCGGGCGAGATGCCCTGGGCAATCTGCAAACCGGTGACGGCTTGATCGAACGACTTCTTGTTGCCGTCCGGAAAGGTAATTTCAATAGACATGATTCTGTTCCGCTTGATGCTGCTTATGACTTGGATCGAATGAAGCTGACGGCGGCCTTCAGCCGCGCGAGCGTTCGATCGCGCCCCAGCAGGAACAGCGTCTGATCGACCGGCGGCGAAATCGCCATGCCGACGACGGCGACGCGGATCGGCTGGGCAACCTTGCCAAGGCCAAGGCCGCGTGCCTCGGCGAAACCGTTGACGGCGCCATGCAGGCCTTCGGTCGTCCAGTCCGTTAGACCGGCGAGCTGCGCGGCCAGGTCTTCGAGCAGTGCGGCTGCATCGGCAGTGAAATGCTTGGCGGCATCTTTTTCGTTGTAACCGTTCAGATCGGCGTACAGGAAAGCCGACTTCTCTGCCATCTCGACCAGCGTGCGGCAGCGTTCGCGCTGCGCGACGATCACCGCGCCCAGGTCCGGCCCCGCGGCCGGATCGAGATTGATGTGGCGCAGATGCCAATCAAACTCGGGCACGACGACGGCGAGATCCGCGGTCTTCAGGTACTGGTGATTGACCCAGTACGCTTTCTCCATGTCGAAGCGGGCCGGCGAGGCGGAGACATGGTCGAAGTCGAACTTGGCGATCATCTCTTCGCGCGTGAACAGCTCCTGATCGCCATGCGACCAGCCAAGGCGGACCAGGTAATTCAGCATCGCTTCCGGCAGGAAGCCCAGCGCGCGGTATTCCATGACGCCGAGCGCGCCATGGCGCTTGCTCAGCTTGGCGCCGTCAGCACCGAGAATCATCGAGACATGCGCGTACGCCGGCGGCGTCACGCCGAGCGCCTTGAGGATGTTGATCTGGCGCGGCGTGTTGTTGACGTGGTCGTCGCCGCGGATGACGTGGCTGATGCCCATGTCCATGTCGTCGACGACGACGCAGAAGTTGTAGGTCGGCACGCCATCGGCACGCGCGATGATCAGATCGTCGAGTTCCTTGTTGTCGAACACGATCTGGCCCTTGATCAGATCGTCGATGACGACCTGGCCGTCGGCCGGATTGCGGAAACGCACGACCGGCTGGATGCCGCCCGGCACCGGCGGCAGCGTCTTGCCCGCTTCGGGGCGCCAGCGGCCGTCGTAGCGCGGCTTTTCCTTGCGCGCCATCTGCTCGGCGCGCAGCGCATCGAGCTCTTCCCGCGAGCAGTAGCAGTGATAGGCCGTGCCGGCCACGAGCATCTGCTGGATGACCTCGGCGTAACGGTCGAAACGCTGG
This sequence comes from Fontimonas sp. FW305-C-3, assembly GCF_058783185.1. Lineage (NCBI taxonomy): Bacteria > Pseudomonadati > Pseudomonadota > Gammaproteobacteria > Nevskiales > Nevskiaceae > Fontimonas > Fontimonas sp. FW305-C-3. The sequence goes on from NZ_JBYSYK010000003.1 coordinate 755,991, forward strand.
GTCTGGTAGATCTCGGCGAAATCGGACTTCAAGCCCAGCCAGGCCATGCCTTCGAAGATCGCGTCGACCGCCGCCTGGGTCGAACGCTCGCGATCGGTGTCCTCAATGCGCAGCAGGAACTTGCCGCCGAGACGCTTGGCGTACAGGTAGGAAAACAGCGCAGTACGTGCGCCGCCGATGTGCAGATAGCCGGTAGGGCTGGGCGCGAAACGGGTGACGGCAGTCATGATTCTGGAACTAAAAGGCTCAAATCGGCAGTTTTCGAGGCGCCAGGGCAGCGCTCGGCAATCGGGCATTTTAGACTATGCACCCGCCGGTCAGTGCGTAGCTGACGATCCCTGGCCGAAGAATTCCGCTTCCGACACCCGATGACCACCCTTTTTGTAGATCAGCTCACCGTCATCGACTGTGCCTTTCTGGACGTCGCACGCGGTCTGGTGGGCGAAAGCTGGATCGTCGACATCGAGCTGGACGGAGCGCTCGACGCGCAGTCGATGGTGCTGGATTTCGGCGAGGTCAAACGCCAGCTCAAGCGCGCCATCGACAGCAGCGCCGATCATGCCTTGCTCGTGCCGAAGCTGGCGCCCGAACTGCAGATCCTGGACGACAGCGACAGCCTGCACCTGGTCTTTGCCGCGGACATCGGCGCCATTGAGCATCGTTCGCCGAAGGTCGCCGTCTGCCTGATCGAGGCCACCGAGATCGATGCCGGCACCGTCGCGGCCTGGCTGCAGCCGCGCCTGCGGGCCCTGTTGCCGCCCAGCGTCACCGCCCTGCGCCTGCGCCTGCGCCATGAGCGCATCGACGGCGCGTTCTATCACTATGTCCACGGGTTGAAGAAGCACCAGGGGGCCTGCCAGCGCATCGCCCACGGCCATCGATCGAAGATCGAGATCGAGGTCGGCGGTCAACGGGCAAGCGATCTTGAAATGCAGGTGGCCCGGCGCTGGCTGGACGTTTACCTGGGTTCGCGCGAAGACATCGTCGCGCGCGGCAACGGCCGTATCCGCTTCGCCTACACCGCGCCGGAAGGCGACTACCAGTTGGCGCTGCCGGAAACCCATGTCGACCTGCTCGACACCGACAGCACCGTGGAATGCATTGCCGAGCATCTGGCCCGCCAGCTGAACAGCGGACGCCCGGGCAAAATGCGGGTTCGCGCTTACGAAGGGGTCATGAAGGGCGCCATCGCCGAGCGTGGTGACGCCCCTGAAACTCCCTAGCGTGAAAGCGGTCACAATGAGACCCCGAAGTTCATCGCCTATTCATCGATTTAGGCGGAGACTGCAGTCATGAAAATAGCCACCGTTCTGTTCAGGTCCGGTCTCCTCGCCGCCGCTGCGATCAGCAGCGCCTGCGTTGGCTACCCGGTTTACAGCGAGCCTGTCGACGCCGTGTATTACCCGGTCGAACAGCCCGTGTACTACCCGCAGACTTCGTATTACCCGTACCCCGTATACCGGTCGAACGACCCGTCCTACGTGCTTTGGTACAACAACAACAATTACTACGAGCGCGACCGCCACCATGGGCATTACGACCATGATCGCGATCACGACCGCGACCACGGCCACAACGGCCGCGATCGCAATACCGGCTACGACAACGTCCGTCGCGAACTCTGCCGCGATGGCCGTTGCGACGACCGCAACAACGGAAGCGGCCGTGGCGACCGCGGAGATCGTGGCGACCGCAACGACAACCGCAAGCCGCCTCCGGTGGCTTTCCAGCCGCGTCCGCGGGACAACGTCGTCGCACCGCGCAATCCGCGCGATTCCGGCCGTGTCGTCAACCCGCGTCCGCAGCAGCGGCCCGAGCGGACCAGCGGCACCGTCAATTCAAAGCCGGCCCGGATCATCGATGTCCAGAACCAGGTCAAGGTCACCGCGCCGCCACCGCGTCAGGAGCGCCAGGAACGGCAGGCACCCCGCCAGGACAACGACGCTCCGCGCAGGGACAACGGCCGCGACCGCCAGCGCCGCTCGCAGCAGTAGAGCAGCCTTCTGAATCGGGCCACTGTCGCCATCGGCGCCAGCGGCTTTTTTGATGTCCGCAGCCTGGGCGCCCCTTGCGGACGGCCCGGGCAACCCCATCTGGGACATCGTGTAAAATCGCCGCCCCTCACCTACCGAGCCGCAGCAGCCATGGCCGCCGACGCCCTGCCCCAGATCCGATTCTTCCCGCGCACTTCGATCGAACAGGTCGAGGAAGGGCATGAGCTGGCGCCGAAGTTCGACGAGCACGGCCTGATGCCCTGCGTCACGACCGCCGCGAAGACCGGCGAAGTGCTGATGCTCGGTTACATGAACGCCGAAGCGCTGACCCGTACGATCGCCACCGGCGAAGCGCACTATTGGTCGCGCTCGCGCAAGGTGCTGTGGCACAAGGGCGCCACCAGCGGTCTGGTGCAGAAGATCGTCGACCTGCGCATCGATGACGACCAGGATGCAATCTGGCTCAGCGTCGACGTCGTCGGCGATGCCAGCTGCCACGTCGGCTTCCGCTCCTGCTTCTACCGCTCGGTGCCGACCGGCAGCGGCTCCGAAGTCCGTGAGCTGATCTACCGCGAAACCGAAAAGGCTTTCGACCCGAAGGAAATCTACGGCGACGCGCCGAATCCGACGATTCTGTAAGCCCAGATCGCAGCGCAGTTCCGGCCGCTGGTGCGCATGCACCCGCGGCCTTTTTCATGTCCCGCGCTCAGGGGTCCGGCGGTGCCTGCCACCAGCGCCGACGCAGGCGGCGCCACTCGTCAACCTTCAGCCGGCCATCGCCATCAAGCCTGATCTCCAGGGCGCCGCCGACACCGGTCGTGTACTGCTCGCCGCCCAAGGCCGCATAGCGCGCGACCACCGAAGGATGCGGATGCCCATAACGGCTGCGCCAGGCGGCGCTATGAATGACGATCTGCGGATCGACCGCGGCGGTGAATTCCGCAGTGGAAGAACTGCGGCTGCCGTGATGAGGAGCGAACAGCACATCCGCAGCCAGCTCATCGCCGTGGTCGCGCAGCAAGCGCTGCTCCGCCGCACGCTCGATATCGCCCGGCAGCAAGACGCTGAACGGCCCGCTGATCTTCAGCACGCAGGAGCGGTTGTTCGCGGAGCCGTCGGCGTCGGCGGGATGCAGCATCCGGAAGTCGACTCCGTCCCACCGCCAGTGCTGCCCTGCCGTGCAAGGTTCGCCATCCGCGGTGCCCAGCGAGCGCGCCACCGGCAGCAACTCGCGCACTGCGTCCACACCACCCGCGTGATCGTTGTCGTCATGCGACACGACCAGCGCATCCAGCCGCGTGATGCCGCGCGCAAGCAGATAGGGAACGACGATCGACCGACCGGCGTCGAAGCCCTCGTCGAAAGCCGGGCCCGCATCGACCAGCAGCGTGTGACGCGAGGTTCTGATGACGACCGCCGTACCCTGGCCAACGTCCAATCCGGCGACTTCGAGCACCGTAGCGGTCTGCTGCCGCGGCAGCGCCAGGGCCGCGAGGCAGGGCAAGGCCAGCAGCCGCAGCGCCAGCGGCACCCCGCGCGGCAGGAACAGCAGCAGTGCGCCCAATGCCCCGAGCAGCAGCGTCGGCCACGGCGGATTCGCCGAGATCCAGGCCAGCGGCGCCAAAGCGAGCAGACCTTGCAGGCCGTCGACCAGCATTTCAAACGCCCACGCCAGTTGCCGCACGATCCACCCCGCGCCTGGCAGTGCCGCAGTCAGCGCCAGCACCGCCAGCAGCACCAGCGGCGTCAACAGCGTGAAGACGGGAACCGCCAGCAGATTCACCAGCATCGCCAGCCAGGCGAAGCCGCCGAAGAAATACAGCGTCATCGGAATCAATGCGAGGCTGAGCATCCATTGCACTTGCAGCGCCAGCTTCCAGCCGGCGGGCCGTCGCAGACGGCCTGAGCTGACATACAGAATCGCCAGCACCGCGCCGAACGACAGCCACAGACCGGGACTCAATACGGCGAAAGGATCGAGCAGAACGATCAGCGCCCAGGCGCAGCCCAAGACGCGTGTCGGCTGCTGCAGGCGATGCAGCAAGGCCGCGAGAATCAGCATCAGCAGCATGATCAACGCGCGCAGGACCGGCGGCTCGAAGCCGGCAAGCATCGCGTAGAACACCGCGACCAAGCCGCTGCCAATCAGGGCCATCCGCTGCGCCGGCACGATCAGGCACAGGCGCGGCCACAGCGACCACGACCAGCGCAGCAGCAGGAAGCTGAATGCCACGACAATGCCGAGGTTGAACCCGGATATCGCAATCAGGTGCGTCGTGCCGGTTTCGCGGAACAACTGCCAGTCGGCATCCTTGAGTCCCGTTGTATCGCCGACCGCCAGCGCGGCCAGCATCGCCGCTCCGCGATTCAGGCCGACGGCCGCGTTGATGTCATCGACGACGCGCTGACGCAGCTCGAGAATCCAGCGCGACGGGCTGAACGAGCGAGCGATACAGGGCTGCGCCTCGACGACGCTGGCGCTTGCGACGATGCGCTCGCGCAACAGCCAGGCCTCGTAGTCGAACGCACCGGGATTCGCCGAGCCGCGCGGCGTCCGCAGACGCAGTTGCAGATTCCAGCACTGGCCGCCGGCGGGAACGATGTCGCTGCGATACCAGCTGACGCGAATACGTTGTGGTTCGTTCGCCTGGGTCGATGAGAACTCGAAACGCCAGTTCGGTGCGCGATCTGCAATCTGCTGGCGTTCCGGCAACGACACGATCGTGCCTTCCAGCCAGCGCACCTCGCCGTGCCGATCGGCTGGCCAACGCTGGTCGAGATAGCGCTGACCCTGCCAGCTGCACAGCAGAACGCCCAGCACGAAGACGGCGACGACACTGCGTCCGCGCCAGGGCAGCGCGGCGAGCGCAGCCAGCAAGCTCAGCTGACCCAAGGTCGGCAGGGTTTCGAGGCTGAAGACCAGCAGAATGCCGGCGGTCAGCGCGAGCACCAGCCAGCGCAGATCCACACGCGACGCGGCCCTGCCCTTCTGTGCGCTCCCTTGCAGAGGTCGACCCTCCCGGGTCGACGCCTGCAGCGCGCCGCCCGCTATTGTTGTGCGTCGATCTTCAGCGCACCGGCATCCAGGGTCAACACGCGGTCCATGCGCGCGGCCAGCGTCATGTCGTGGGTGACGACGACGAGGCTCGTGCCGAGCTCGCGATTGAGTTCGACCATCAGATCGAAGACGCGCTCGGCGGTCTTGCGATCGAGGTTGCCGGTCGGCTCGTCGGCGAGCATGCAGGCCGGCTGCGTCACCAGCGCGCGCGCGACCGCAGCACGTTGACGTTCGCCGCCGGACAGCTCGCCCGGCTTGTGCTGCGTACGCTGGCCGAGCCCGACGCGCTCCAGCACCGCCAGCGCGCGTTCACGCGCCGTTGCGACCGGCACGCGGCGGATCAGCAGCGGCATCGCGACGTTTTCCAGCGCGGTGAATTCCGGCAGCAGGTGATGGAACTGGTACACGAAGCCCAGCGCCTGATTGCGCAGCTGGCCGCGCGCGGCATCGGACAGCTTGGACATCTGCTGGCCGGCAACCCAGACCTCGCCCGCGCTTGGATCGTCGAGGCCGCCGAGGCAGTGCAGCAGCGTCGACTTGCCGGTGCCACTGGCGCCGACGATCGCGACGCGCTCGCCGCGCTCGATGTCGAGATCGATGCCATGCAGGACGTCAAGGCGCAGACGGCCATCGTCGAAGGTCTTGCTCAGTCCGCGCGCGCACAGCACGGCGTTGGATGGGGCGTGGCTCAGGTTACTCATAGCGCAGGGCCTCCGCCGGCTGCACGCGCGACGCGCGCCAGGCTGGATACAGCGTAGACACCAGGCCCAGGCCCAGCGACAGCAGGGCGATGCGCATCACGTCGGACATCTCGAGCTGAGATGGCAGATCGCTGATGTAGTACACGTCCGGCGACAGGAATTGCTGACCAGTGAGTCGTTCCAGCAACGGCACCAGGCTTTCGACATTCAGCGCCAGCGCGACGCCGCCGGCGACGCCGAGCACGGTACCGACGAAGCCGATGATCGAACCCTGCACCATGAAGATCGCCATGATCGAGCGCGGCGATGCGCCCAGCGTACGCAGGATCGCGATATCCGACTGCTTGTCCTGCACCACCATGACCAGCGTCGAAACGATGTTGAACGCCGCGACGCCGACGATCAGCGACAGGATGATGAACATCACCATCTTCTCGGTGCGCACCGCGCGGAAGAAATTCGCGTGGCTGCGGGTCCAGTCGCTGACGTAGTACATGCCGGGCAGTTCGCCCGCCAGCTCGCGGGAGACCCGCGGCGCCTCGAACAGATCATGCAGCTTCAGGCGCACGCCGGTGACGGTCTCGCCCATGCGCAGCAGCGCCTGTGCGTCGTTGAGGTTGATCAGCACCAGGCCGCGATCGAACTCGTACATGCCGACCCGGAACACGCCGCTGACCGTGAAGCGGCGGAAGCGCGGCAGCACGCCCGCCACGGTGATGCTCGCCTGCGGGATCATCAGGTCGATCTTGTCGCCGACGGTGGCGCCCAGCGCCGTCGCCAGTTCGTAGCCGAGCACGATGTTGTAGGAACCCGCGGTCAGCGACTCCAGCGTGCCGGCTGCCATGTGCTGGTGGATGTCGGAGACCTTGGTCTCTTCCTCCGGCAGCACGCCGCGCAGCATCGTGCCGGACAGTTCGCCGCCGACCTTGATCATCCCCTCGCCTTCGATATACGGCGCCAGACCGACGATGTCGGGATTCTTCGCGGCCAGCTGGGCGACGCCGGGCCAGTCCGCGAGGCCTTCGCGGAACGCCGAGATCGTCGCGTGCGAGGCCATGCCGAGGATGCGCGTGCGCAGCTCGCGCTCGAAGCCGTTCATCACCGACATGACCGTGATCAGCGCGGTCACGCCGATCGCGATACCGAGCATCGAGGCCAGTGAAATGAACGAAATGAAATGGTTGCGTCGCTTGGCCCGGGTATAGCGCAGGCCGGCGAAGAGTTCGTATGGGTTATGCATGCGGGGGGAATTAGAACATAGTGCCGGCGCAATACCGGAGCGGTCTTGCTCAAGGCGCTGCCTGTGACCGCGACCATCAGGCGGGGTTCAGCCGGCCCTGCATACCCTGCCTTCCGGCATTTTGTAGATGCCAGCCCGGTGCTATAGTCCGGTCTAGCAATTCAACCCAAGTCCTCTCATGCAAAAGACTTTTCTCTTGCTGGCGACACTGGCCCTAGGCGCGGCAACTTCGCTGCAGGCCGAGACCCTGACCGTGCCCGAGACGGCCACCGCGAGCAGCGCCGGCCTGCCGGTCCGTGGCAGCGGCCAGGGCGCGGTGCTCAAGGCCTTTGGTGAGCCGGCGATGCGCCATGCACCGGTCGGTGGCGGCTCGCCGCAGCAACCGCCGATCACGCGCTGGGACTACAGCGGATTCTCGGTGTTCTTCGAGAACAATCATGTCGTCGATGTCGTCGTCAAAGACGCGCCCGCACCGCTGCGCAACGTGGACGAGCTGAAGACCACTCCGTAGAATCGCGCCGCCGCAAAATACTTCACAAAAGGGGCGCACGATGCGCCCCTTTTTCATTTCAGGCCGAAGCCATGACCGTCATCCTCCCCGCCGAATGGGCGCCGCAACTTGCCGTGCAGCTGACCTGGCCACGGCCGGGCGGCGATTTTTCCGCACATCTGCCGGCGGTCGAGCAATGCTTTGTCGATATCGCCGTCGCGATTGCGCAGCGGCAGCCCCTAATCGTTGCCTGCGGCGAAGACCTCGAAGCCCTGCGCCGGCGCCTGCTTGCCGCTGGCGCTCCGGCGGCAAACCTGACGCTGGTCAACGTACCGGCGAACGACGTCTGGGCACGCGATCACGGCCCGATCACGGTGTTTCGCGACGGCGCGCCAGTGCATCTCGACTTCATCTTCAACGGCTGGGGCAACAAGTTTGACGCCAGCCTCGACACGCAGATCACCGGCCAGCTCAAGGCTCAGGGCATCTTGACTGCGGCGGTCGAACCGCTGGATTTCGTACTCGAAGGCGGCGGCATCGAGTCCGACGGCCTCGGCACGCTGCTGACGACCGAGCGCTGCCTGCTTGCGCCGACGCGCAATCCGCAATTCGACAAGGCGCAGATCGAGGCGAAGCTCAAGGCCTGGTTCGGCGTCTCGCGCGTGCTGTGGCTCAAGCACGGCGATCTGATCGGCGACGATACGGACGGCCACATCGACACGATCGCGCGTTTCTGCGATGCGGAGACGATCGCCTATCAGGCCTGCGACGACGCCAGCGATCCGCACTACGCCGATCTCAAGGCGATGGAAGGCGAGCTGCAGGCGCTGCGCTCACACAGCGGCGCGCCATACAAGCTGGTGCCGCTGCCGCTGCCCGCCGCCATCTTTGACGGTGATCCGCTTTCTGGGGGCAAGCGCCTGCCAGCCGGCTATCCGAACTTCCTGATCATGAACGGTGCCGTGCTGGTACCGGTCTACGGCGACGCGAAGAACGACGCGATTGCGCTCGAACGCCTGCGCCCGGTCTTCCCGGGCCGCGAAGTGATCGGCATTGATTGCCGCGCCTTGATTCAACAGTATGGAAGCCTGCATTGCGTAACCATGCAGATTCCGAGGAGCGTTTCATGAGCAAGACCCTGCGTGTCGGTCTGGTGCAGCAACCCTGCACTGCGGATCGTGCAACCAACCTGGAGATGAGCGAACAGGGCATCGTCGCCGCGGCTGCGGGCGGTGCGAAGCTGGTGCTACTGCAGGAACTGCACACCTCACTGTATTTCTGCCAGCACGAATCGACCGACCTGTTCGACCTCGCCGAACCGATTCCCGGCCCTTCGACCGAGTGGCTCTCGAAACTCGCGAAGAAGCTCAAGATCGTCATCGTCGGCTCGCTGTTCGAGCGCCGCGCGGCCGGGCTCTACCACAACACCGCGGTGGTGCTGGAGAAGGACGGCTCGCTCGCCGGCGTTTACCGCAAGATGCACATCCCGGACGATCCGGGCTACTACGAAAAGTTCTACTTCACACCGGGCGACCTCGGCTTCCGCCCGATCGAGACCAGCGTCGGCAAGCTCGGCGTGCTGGTTTGCTGGGACCAGTGGTATCCGGAAGGCGCGCGCCTGATGGCGCTAGCCGGCGCCGATCTGCTGCTGTATCCCACAGCCATCGGCTGGAATCCGGCCGACAACAAGGACGAGCAGCAGCGCCAGCGCGATGCATGGATCACGATCCAGCGCTCGCATGCGATCGCCAACGGCCTGCCGGTGCTGGTCGCCAACCGCGTCGGCTTCGAAGCCGACCCGACCGGGCAGACCGCCGGCTCGAAGTTCTGGGGCAACAGCTTCGTCGCCGGCCCGCAGGGTGAGTTCATTGCGCAGACGGGCGAGAACCCGGACGTACTGGTCGCCGACGTCGATCTGGCGCGCAGCGAGAACGTACGCCGCTGGTGGCCGTTTCTGCGCGACCGCCGGATCGATGCCTACGGCGATCTGGTCAAGCGTTACCGCGATTGACCTTCCGAAAAGGGTGGGCGCAAGGCCCGGCAAATGCCGGATAATGCGCGCCCGTTCCGGCAGCGACGCCGGCGATCCGCACTCTCATCCGCGCCACCCGGCGCCAAAGGCCGTCCATGAGCACGCATAACGAAGAGCTGGAACTGTTCCGCGACACCGTCGTCCGCTTCCTCAAGGACAACGTCGAGCCGCATTACGAAAAGTGGGAAAAGGACGGCATCTACCCGAAGTCGATGTACCTCGCGATGGGCGAAGCCGGCCTGCTCTGCGTCGATCAGCCGGAGGAGTACGGCGGCATCGGCGCGCCGTTCGAGTTCTCCGTCGTCGTCGTCGAAGAAGCCGCGCGCATGGGTTTCCTGGCGCTGGCGTCGAACCTGACGGTGCATTCGGACATCGTCGCACCGTACATCCTGCACCTGGGCACCGAGGAGCAGAAGAAGAAGTACCTGCCGCGCATGGCCTCCGGCGAATGCATCGGCGCGGTTGCGATGACCGAGCCGGGCACCGGCTCGGACCTGCAGGGCATCAAGACCAACGCGCTGCCGGACGGCGACGGTTACCTCCTCAACGGCTCGAAGACCTTCATCACCAACGGCCAGCACGCCGGCGTCGTCGTCGTCGCCGCGAAGACCGACCCGAAGGCCGGCGGCAAGGGCACGACGCTGTTCACGCTCGACACCTCGCTGCCGGGCTTCAAGCGCGGCCGCAACCTGGAAAAGATCGGCCTGCACTCGGCGGACACCTCCGAGCTGTTCTTCGACAACGTGCGCCTGACCCAGGCCGATGTGCTCGGCCGCATCGGCGGCGGCTTCGGCCATCTGGTCGACGAGCTGCCGCGCGAGCGCCTGGTGCTTGGCGTCTCCGCCGTCGGCCATGCACAGGGCGCACTGGAAAAGACCATCGAGTACGTGACGCAGCGCAAGGCCTTCGGCCAGACTATCGCGTCGTTTCAGAACACCCGTTTCGAACTGGCCAAGATCAAGACCGAGATCGAGGTGCATCGCGCCTTCGCCGAGAAGTGCACGGCGCTGTATGCCGAAGGCAAGCTCGACGTGCCGACCGCGGCGATGATGAAGCTGGCGACGACCGAGATGGAAGGCCGTGTCACCGATGCCTGCCTGCAGCTGTTCGGCGGCTACGGCTTCATGCAGGAATACGCGATCTCGCGTTACTGGACCGATGCGCGCATCCAGCGCATCTATGGCGGCACCAGCGAGATCATGAAGGAAGTGATCGCCCGTTCGATCGTCGGTCGCTAAAGCCGGAGCCCGGCTCCCGACGATGTCGGGGGCCGGGGCGGCCTTACCTCTGGGAGGCGGGCTCGGATACTGGGCGCAAGGCCCGGATCCTGTGGATAAAAAGAAGGCCACCAGGGGGCTGGTGGCCTAAGTGCGAGATCCCTGATGGGATCTGGAGGAGATCGTTTGCCAGTGCTTGGCATGTTCGCTGCGTTTGTTTTCGCGCTGAACCGCACTGACGATGAGGCATTCTTGCCGGTCTGCTGCAACGCAACAACCGAGATTTTCCACTGATTAAGTAAGTTTTTCTAAACCATAGAAATCCCATCGTGCGCCTCCCCCCGCTCAATGCCCTGCGCGCCTTTGAAGCCGCCGCACGCCTGCTGAGTGTCCAGAAGGCGGCGCAGGAACTGTTCGTCACGCCGGCGGCCGTCAGCCAGCAGATCAAGATTCTCGAGGAACGCCTGGGCGTCGACCTGTTCCGCCGCCTGCCGCGCCGCATCGAACTGACCGAGGCCGGTGCCAGCCTGCTGCCGCGCCTCAGCTCGGCGTTCAGCGAGATGGAAGCCGCGGTTGGGCAGATCCAGATCAACAAGGAAGCCGCCGATGGCCGCCTGATCATTGGCTCGCCGCAGGCCTTCGGCTCCAACTGGCTGTTGCCGCGCCTGCACGACTTCCAGCAGCAGTGCCCGGATATCCAGATGCAGCTGTCGACGCGGCCGACGATGGCCGACGCCGTCTTGCGCGCCTCGGCGAATCCGAAGGATGTGCTGGAGAACTGCGGCGTCGCGATCCGCTTCGGCAATGGCGACTATCCCGGTTACGCCGTTCACAAGCTGTTCTCGCTGCACTCGACGCCGATGTGCAGTCCGGCCCTGATCGACGGCCGTCATCCGCTGCGCGAGCCGGCCGACCTGCGCCATCACAGCCTGCTGCACATCCGTAACGACGTTGCGCAGATGGACATGGGCTGGCCGGGCTGGCGCGACTGGATCAACACCGCCGGCCTGACCGACGTGAACTTCAGCCGCGGGCCCTCGTTCAACCACGTCGGCCTGGCGATCGAAGCCGCGGCGGACCGGATGGGCATCGTGCTGGCCGTGCCGCTGCTGGCGTCGGGCCTGCTCAGTCTGGGCCGCCTGACGGTGCCGTTCCCGATGAGCCTGACCTTGAGCGCCTCGTACTACCTGGTGCACGCGCATCACGCGTCGAGCGAGGTGCTCGCGTTCCGCGATTGGCTGCTGGCCGAAGCGGCGCAGGAAAAATGGGCACAGCCGCTGGGTGGGCTCGAGCCGCTGCGCTGGACGCCGTAGGGTGGGCTGAGCCTAGCGAAGTCCACCGCGAATGGCGGCAATGGCGGGCTTCGCAACGCTCAGCCCACCCTACGTAGAGAAGCGCTCAGGGTTGCTTCGGCTCGTCTGTGGCCTTGTCGTCCTTATCGGCCTTGTCCGCCGGCTTCGCATCCAGCGCCGAGTGACGACCGAGGCCGCGCAGCTCCGGCGGCAGCGCCCATTCGTTGATGTCGTAGCCGGCCTGCATCATCTGCTTGGCGAGCTTCTCGATCGCGACGTGGTGGCCACGGGTCGGAAACATGCTGCCCTGGCGCGCGATCATGACGGTGATCTGCTCGAAGTAGCGGCTGCGGTCGGTCATCACGTTGCCGGTGCTCGGCTTGCGCTGCGCCCATTTGCCCGCCTGCGCGACTTCCAGAGACGTGGCGACCATCGCGCCGCCGCCGTCGACGATCAGCTGTGCAATGTCGCCCTGGCGGATCGTGCGCATGCGCTGCTGTACCGCTTCCAGCAAAGTGAGGGTGCGCGCCGGCATTTACTCGAACTCCATACCCCCCGCCCCGCGCCGCGCAGAGAACCCGGCCCCGACGAGATCGTCGTTGATCTGCCGCGCATGAGCTTCGTCCTGCGCCTCGACCAACACCTCCAGTGTCGCACCCTTCGCATGGCCGCGTGCGAGGCGTTCGTGATGCACCTGCACGATATTGCCACCGGACTCGCCGATGCGGCCCGCCACCGCGGCCAGGAAGCCGGGTTGATCCTCGATATCGATCGACAGGCGGATCAGGCGCTGGTCATGCACCAGCTGGCGCAGCAGCACCGACGCGAGCAGGCGCGTATCGATATTGCCGCCGCACAGCACGAGGCCGACCTTGCGCCCGGCAAAGCGCGCCGGATCGGCGAGCAGCGCGGCCAGGCCGCAGGCGCCCGCACCTTCGACGATGATCTTCTCGATGCTCGCGAGCAGGCCCACCGCGCGTTCGATCGTCGGCTCCTCGACGCGCATCATCTCGTCGACCACCTCGCGAATGATCGACATCGTCAGCTTGCCGATGTTCTTCACCGCGATACCTTCGGCAATCGTCTGCCCGCCCTTGACCAGGCCGGGATCGCCCTGCAGCGCCGCATAGGCCGACGGATAGCCCGCCGACTCCACGCCGACCATCAGCATCGCGGGCTTGAGCGCCTTGGCGGCAATCGCCATGCCGGAAATCAGACCGCCGCCGCCAACCGGCACGACCAGCGTGTCGAGCTGCGGCGCCTGCTCCAGCATCTCCAGCGCGATCGTGCCCTGGCCGGCAATCACCTTGGCATCGTCGTAGGGATGCACCAGCGTCATGCCCTGCTTGGCGATCAGCTCGCGCTCGAGAAACTCCTGCGACTCGGCGAGGTTCTGGCCGTGCAGGATCACTTCGCCACCGAGTTCGCGCGTGTTGCGCACCTTGGTGAACGGCGTGTTCTTCGGCATCACGATGACGCTGCGGATGCCCAGGCGATTGGCGTGGTAAGCCACGCCCTGCGCGTGGTTGCCGGCCGACATCGCCGCGACACCGGCGGCGCATTCCGCGGGCGTCAGGCTCTTGAGCTTGTTGAGGGCGCCGCGCTCCTTGAACGAAGCGGTGAACTGGAAGTTCTCGAACTTCAGCCAGACCTCCGCGCCGATGATCTTCGACAACACGCGCGAACGCGTACAAGGCGTATGCACGACCTCGCCCGCAATCACCTTTGCGGCACTGCGCACATCGTCCAGCGTCACCGGCAAACTCGACATCTACTTCTTCTCCTTGCGCGTGCGTACTGCAGTCACTTTGCCTTGAGTAAACGTCACATGCAGGCGCGACCCGTCGTCGAGGACATAACTCCAGGTTTCGGTCGGCCCCGACTTGCCGGCCGCCTTCGAGACCACGGCCGGTTCGCCGCGCATACGACGTACGTCGGATTCAGACATGCCTTCGACGATCTCGTCGGCGATGCGCCCCTCGCGAACCTGTTCGGCCTCGGCCTTGCCGGCTTCGTGAGTCTCCAGCCATTCGGCACTGGCCTTGTCGCGCTCGGCACGCGATTTGGCGGCGCGCTCTTCGGCCATCTTCAGCAAGTCCGCCGAGGGGCCGGCCGGCACCACGATCGCCGCCGGCAGTTCGGCCGGCTTCGCCCCGGCCGCGCAGGGCTTGTCGGCGTAGATCACCGTGCCGTCGCGATCGCAACGATAGACCGCAGCCGTGCTTGCACTGCTGAACAGGAGCGCGCACAGCAACAGGGCGCTTCCCGCACCGCGCAGTCCATGCCCAACTCGAAGTCTTTCCGTAGACATGCCTGGATTATGGCCGTTGGGCCCTGCGACCGCATCGGGGGAAACACCAAGCCGCCCATCACCCACGTTCCGGTAGAATTGCGCGCCGCGCGGCAAACCTGCCACGCCAGCCTCAAACGGATTCGCAACACCATGTCCCAGTACGTCTACACCATGAATCGGGTCGGCAAGATCGTGCCGCCCAAGAAGGAAATCCTTCGCGACATTTCCCTGTCCTTTTTCCCCGGTGCCAAGATCGGCGTGCTGGGCCTCAACGGCGCCGGTAAATCGACGCTGCTGAAGATCATGGCCGGCATCGACAAGGACATCGTCGGCGAAGCCAGACCGCAGCCTGGCATCAAGATCGGCTACCTGCCGCAGGAACCGAAACTCGATCCCGAGAAGAACGTCCGCGACAACGTCATGGAAGCGCTGGCGCATGTCACCGACGTGCAGGCCGAGCTGGACAAGGTCTATGCCGCCTATGCCGAGCCGGACGCCGATTTCGACAAGCTCTCCGCCCGCCAGCAGGAGCTGGAAGCGATGCTGCATGCCGGCCACGGCGACAGCCTCGAAGTCACGCTCGACAAGGCCGCCGAAGCGCTCAACCTGCCGCCCTGGGAAGCCGACGTCACCAAGCTGTCCGGCGGTGAACGCCGTCGCGTCGCGCTGTGCCGCCTGCTGCTGTCGAAGCCGGACATGATCCTGCTCGACGAGCCGACCAACCATCTCGATGCCGAATCGGTCGCCTGGCTGGAGAAGTTCCTCAAGGACTTCCCGGGTACGATCATCGCGGTCACCCACGATCGCTACTTCCTCGACAACGTCGCCGGCTGGATTCTCGAACTCGACCGCGGCCACGGCATTCCCTGGCAGGGCAACTATTCGAGCTGGCTGGAGCAGAAGGACAACCGCCTGCAGACCGAGCAGAAGCAGGAAGACGCCCGCTCCAAGGCGATGAAGGAAGAGCTGGAGTGGGTGCGCAAGAACCCCAAGGGCCGCCAGGCCAAGAGCAAGGCGCGCATCAAGGCGTTTGAAGAACTGGCTTCGCAGGAATACCAGAAGCGTTCCGAAACCAAGGAGCTGTACATCCCGCCCGGCCAGCGTCTCGGCGACTTGGTCATCGACGTCAAGGATCTCGGCAAGAAGTTCGGCGACCGCACGCTGTACGAAGGCGTCAGCTTCAAGGTGCCGCGCGGTGCGATCGTCGGCATCATCGGCGCCAACGGCATGGGTAAGACCACGCTGTTCCGCATCCTCACCGGCCAGGACACGGACTACCAGGGCGAGGTGAAGATCGGCGAGACGGTCAAGTTCGCCTACGTCGACCAGAGTCGCGATGCGCTGAATGGCGAGCTCACAGTGTTCCAGGAAATCTCCGGCGGCGGCGACATGCTCAAGGTCGGCAACTTCGAGATGCCGTCGCGCGCCTACATCGGCCGCTTCAACTTCAAGGGCGAGTCGCAGCAGAAGCGCGTCAAGGAACTGTCCGGCGGTGAACGCAACCGCCTGCATCTGGCGAAGATGCTGCTGCAGGGCGGCAACGTGCTGCTGCTCGACGAACCGACCAACGACCTCGACGTCGAAACCCTGCGCGCGCTCGAAGAAGCGGTACTCGACTTCCCAGGCTGCGCGATGGTGATCTCGCATGACCGCTGGTTCCTCGACCGCGTCGCAACCCATATCCTCGCCTTCGAGGATTCCGGCGAAGTGATCTGGCACGAAGGCAACTACGGCGATTACGAAGCGGATTTCCGCCGTCGTACCGGCTCCGAACCGGGTGTGAACCGCCGCTCGCGGCATAAAAAGCTGGCGTGACGCGTCGCACAACTGTCAAAAAAGAGGGCCGCTAGACTGCGGCCCTCTTTTTTTGGGACGCTGTCCCATACCGTCACCGGGGGGTGCACCGTGAAACTTCGTCATTCGCTGTTCGTTCTTCTTGTTGCCGTCGCCGCGCCGTCTTACGCAGCCGAGCCGCTTTCGCTGACTGCCTTATTCAAGTCGGTGCCGCCGCCGCCCGCGAGCACGCAGATCGCCGGCAGCTGGCAGAAGGACATGAAGCTGGTCGCACCCGCCGTCACCGGCGTCGAGGCCAAGAGCGCTGCTGAAAAGCAGCGCATGGAAGCGGCCGCCAAGCAGGCCAGCGCCACGACGATGGCGCCCGACATGGCACGCGCCGCGAACGATCCGGCCTATGCGCAGGAGCTGCAGAAGAAGATCGAGAAGATGACGCCGCAGGAAAAGATGGCGTTCGCGATGCAGATGCAGGCGGCCACCTCGCAGGACGGTCTCGCCGCCGTGCAGGATCCGCAGCCGGTGCGCGACGCGATCGACGCCTTCAATGCCTACACCGCGCAGAACCTGCAGAGCCCGCTGCAGCTCACGCTCGGTCAGCGCACCGAATCGATCATCGCCAAGTACGACGCGCAGCAGAAGAACACCGCAAAGAAGCTGAAGTACTGCGACGTTGGCTGCACCGACATCGCCGGCACCGATGCCAACAACCGCGCGGTCTGGGCCGAGAAGCGCACGATCGCCGATGCCGAGCTCAAGGCATGGGCCGCGCTGTTCAGCGAATGGCAGGCAGAACGCGCGCCGGTCATCGCCAAGGTCGAGCGCGAGCTGACCGCAACCGGCAACGGCGCCTTGTCGAAGAGCGGCACCAACAAGGGCGTGCTGAATCTGTATCGCGGTGCGATGCTGGCGGAAACCGAACTGCTGCTGTCGATCACCCGCGATGCTGCAGAGCGCGCTGCCGCGGTCGATCGCGGGGCCAAGGCCAACGCCGCCGCGGGCGTCGCCTACTGATTGCGCGACGCTGCTGACGTCGTCACCGGGCCGCCCTACACTGGCGGCCCTTTTGTTTGGCCGAGATTCTGCAATGCCCGCTGCCGCTATGACCGAAGACGCGCTCGCCTGGCGCTGGCACAACCGCGGACTGCAGGCCGTCGCCTTCGTGCAGTCGGTACAGTCAGAAGCCCTGCTGAACATCGAGCGCCAGAAGATCGCACTGGCGCAGAACACGCGGCAGTTCGTCGAAAGGCGCCCGGCGAATCACGCGCTGCTGACCGGCGCGCGCGGCACCGGAAAGTCCTCGCTGGTCAAAGCGATGCTGACGCAGTTCGCAGCGCAGGGCCTGCGCCTGATCGAAGTGCCGCCGCATGATCTGATCGACCTGCCCGATATCGTCGCGCCGCTGCGCTCACGCCCGGAGCGCTTCGTGCTTTACGTGGACGACTTCAGCGTCGCCAACAACGATCCGGCACTGACGGCGCTCAAGACCGCGCTCGACGGCGGCGTCGAGGATCCGCCGGAGAACGTGCTGATCTATGCGACGAGCAACCGCCGGCACCTGATGCCGGAGTTCAAGCGCGACAATGCCGAGTACCACTGGGTCGACGACGAGTTGCATCCCGGCGAGTCGACCGAGGAAAAGATCGCGCTGTCTGAACGCTTCGGCCTGTGGCTGTCGTTCCTGCCGTTCAATCAGAACGAATATCTGGCGGCCGTGCGCCTGCACCTGCAGCGCCTGGACCACAAGGCCTGGGACGAGGAAACCGAGAAGCTCGCACTGCGCTGGGCACTGAACCGTGCGTCGCGCTCCGGCCGCGTTGCCCAGCAGTTCGCGCGCGACTGGGCCGGGCGCGAACAGACCGGTGCTACTCGGCCGTCGTGAACGACCAGCTGTAGGCGCTGCGCGGCACCTGGTTGAGGTGATCGCGCAGCTGCTTGGTCACGACCGCTGTGTAGCGCTCGTCCGGCTTCAGGTTCGCTGCCGGCGTGAACGCCAGCACATGACCGTACTCCGGGTCGTAGATGCCCGAGCGCACCTCGCCCTCGACGCGGTTGCCGTCCTCGTCGAACAGGCACAGCGTGCCGGCCATCTCGACCGAAGCCTTGGTCGGCGATTGGCCGGTGAACGCACGGATCAGCAATCCGGCGGACTGACGTCCGGTCGGGATGTTCACTGCGCCGTGCTGCGGATGCGCACCGACGACGGCGATCGGCAATGGATCGCCCAGCAGCTTGGCCCACAGATGCTGGTACATGCGCGCGACCATGTAACCCGAATCAACAACGCCGCCAGGCGCCGTGTAGTAATGCGTTGAAGCCCAGGGCATCTGCAGGCGGACGCGCAGATGATCGACGAGCGAAGCCGCCGTCTCCGCCTGCACGGCGACGCGCGAGAACGCCGTGGCGCGGATCACCTGCTCGGCCGTCACCCCCTGCGCCGGACGATTGCGCGCGTACACCGCGACCAGATCGTCGACCGGCGGAAACTGCAGCGTCGGCGCATCGAGCCAGAGCTTGTGATCGACGATCGCGACCATGTCCATCGCGTACTCGATCGCATTCATCGGCGTGGCGCCGAACAGTTCATACAGCGGGTCGTAGACCGCATTGCTGACCAGGCTGCGCAGCGGCGACAGGAACACGGCCGGATTCGGATCCTCGCCGCGTTCGCGGACGACCGGCTCGAACAGGCTGTCCCAGGTTTCGTCGGTCAGTCCATGCGCGGCGTCGCCGAAAGCGAAGGCGATCAGGCTGCCGCAACGATCGGTGATCTGGTTGAGATCGATGAGCCCCGAAGTCGGCAGCCAGGGCGGCAATGGCAAGGCCGCTTCGACTTCCGCGCTGCAGCCGGTCGCGCGCAGATGCGCGATAAAGGCATCGACGAAATCTTCCCAGTGCGCGCGCTCGGCAACATCGCGGTCCTCCGGAAACAGCAGCCCGCTGCCGTAGCCGCCGTCGGGATGGATCGCGCCGGCCAGCAGCGACGCGCGATGCGCATCGAGGATGTCGCGCAGCGGTCCCGGCGCCAGGGTCTGGCGGCCGAAGTCGGCCATGAAGGCGTGCGTGCTCATGCCGGCGGCTTGCGCGGGGCCGGCGCTGACCAGTGCCAGGCCGGCGGCGCACAACAGTCTGCTGATCGTCTGCTTCACTGCAATTCCTCGGCTTCAGGGCAGCAGCCCTTTTCCAATGCGCGGACCCGCTCGAATTCCGCACGCGCCGCGTTGTAGGCGCCCGGACTCGGCGTCGGTGTCGGAGTTGCCGTCGCCGTCGCGGTAGGCGCGGCAGTCGGCGTCGGGCCGGCGGTCGCGGTCGGCCCGAGGCTGGGCACCGGCGTGACCTCGGCCGTCGCCGTCGGCGTGGCGCTCGGCTCCGCGCTCGGGCTCGCGGTGGCGCTGGGCAAGGCCGTCGGCTCGATCGTCGGCGTCGCGGTGCTGGTTGGCTGCGGCGTAGCGATCACCGACGCATCGTCGCCGTTGCCACAGGCGCTCAGCAGCAGCGCGCTGCACAGCACGCAGATTCGCAATCTCGTCATGCGCGGAATATAGCCAGCCTGCAAGAACCGGCGATGACAGCCGGTTCGCGGCCGAAGGCTACTTATGGGTCTTGAGCAGCGCGGTGACCTTGTCGACGTAACCCTTCATCGCCGCGTCCGGCTTGGTGCCCTTGAGCTTGGCCCAGGCGTCGTACTTGGCGCGGCCGACCATGTCGAGCATGCCGGGACGCGAGCCGCTGACATCGCCACCCGCCTGCTTGAACAGGGAGTACAACGCTAGGAAGTCATCGTTGCTGGGGCGCTTCGTCAGGGTCTTGACGTCGATCTGCGCCTGCGCGAACTGGGCCTTGATATCCGCCATGGTCATCTCCTCGATGCTGCGTTGTGATTTGCGTCGAGCATAACAAACGTTGCCTAGAGTCCGCCGGCATACACTCGCCCGCTGTCGCCATCGAGCGGCAGTGCGTAACCGATCTCCAGCTCCAGCCCGACGAACTGCGGCACCCGCAGCCGCAGGCCGATACCGATGCTGCTGTAGACCTTGTCGAAGTCGGCATCCTCGGGGCGGGCAAACACGTTGCCAAACTCGGCGATGACGACCGCGCGCAGCCAGGGCCGCCACAGCGGCCGCGCGAACTCGACGGCCGCGTAGTAGTACGCATTGCCTTCGAGGAAATTGACCTCGTAGCCGCGCAGATTGCTCGCGCCGCCGAGCCCATACGCCTCGACCTCGTCCGGGCCGCTGAAGTAGGCGCCCGCATAACTTCGAAAATGCAGGGTCTGGTGCTCGGTCGAGCCGACCGCGTACTGGCGGACGAAACCGACATCGGTCGCGACGAAGCTGTAGTCGCTGCCAATATCCTCATCGGCGACGCTGACCGCCAGCGAGGTGATTTCGCCGACATCGCTGTAGATGCGATTGTGGAAGTCGCGGTAGTTGACGAAGGCCGACGGCACGATCGCGCTGCCATAGGCGGGCAGCGCATTGAGGCCGCTGGTGCGCTGCTGGCGAAAACCCAGGCCGCCGCCAACGGTCAGGCCCTGGCTCGCCGCGCCTTCGGAGAACGTCCGCGACACGCTGAAGCTTGCATTGCGGAACGACTCCTCGAAATCGACCGCTTCGCGGCGCACCGGTCGCTCGGTATAGCTGGAACTCACCGTGAGGTTGTAGCGCGAGTCGAACACGAACGGCGCGTAGTAGCGCGCTGCGTACTGCGTCTCGGTGCCGATGCCTTCGCGCTCGGCGTTCTCGCGCTCGCCGTAGAAGCGCAGCGTATGGTTGCGCCCGCCGACGTTGTTCCAGATCAGCTGCGCGCCGTAGGTGTAGCGGCCGTCGCTCTTGGCGTCGAAGCGCGGGGTCGGCAGCAGGAAATAGCGCTCCTTGAGCTTGAACACGACGCGCACGCCGCCGTCGACCGGCTGCTGCTCGACACTCACCGCGCTGAACAGGCCCAGATCGAGCAGCCCCTGGCGGCTGCGCTCGATGCGCTCGGGATCCGCCGGATCGCCGACCGCGATGACCAGTTCGCGCTGCAGCACCTTTTCCCGCGTGACGTCATTGCCGCTGTAGACGATCTCGACAATCCGCGGGTACGCAATGCCGGTGCCCGCATCCTGCGCCGTCAGCGGGCCGGCGAAGACGCCGAGCAGCAGCGCCGCTCCGGCCAGGCAAGGCCTCAACCGATCCGCTCCAGCTCGACGAACGCATAGCCGTGAGCATGACGCTCGTCGGCGGAGAAGGATTCGCGCGAAGTCTCGCGCCACTGGCTACGGTCGATCTCGGGAAAATAAGTATCCCCCTCGACGACGGCATCGACCTCGGTCAGGTAGATGCGCTGCGCCAGCGGCAGGGTCTGCCGGTACAGCTGCGCGCCACCGATGACCATCAGCTCGCCGCCGCGATGTGCGGCCAGCGCGGCATCGAGGTCGGCAAACACGCGCGCGCCCGGCGCATCGAAGCCGGCCTCGCGCGTCAGCACCCAGTTCTCGCGGTCCGGCAGCGGGCGGCCGAGCGACACCCAGGTCTTGCGGCCCATCAGCACGGTCTTGCCGAGCGTGTGCCGCTTGAAATGCTTGAGATCGTTGGGCAGCCGCCACGGCAGATCGCCGTCGCGGCCGATCAGGCGCTGGCGATCCATCGCGACGATGAGGGACAGCTGTGTGCGGTCGTTCACTGCGCGCGATGGATCAGACCGCGACCGGTGCCTTGATATGCGGGTGCGGATCGTAGCTGCCGAGCGTGAAGTCCTCGTAGCGGAATGCGAACAGGTCCTTCACGTCCGGATTGAGCGTCATCGTCGGCAATGCGCGCGTGTCGCGCGACAGTTGCAGGCGTGCCTGCTCCAGATGGTTCGTGTACAGATGGCAGTCACCGCCGGTCCAGATGAACTCGCCCGGCTTGAGGCCCGTGACCTGCGCGACCATCAGTGTCAGCAGCGCATACGAGGCAATGTTGAACGGCACGCCGAGGAAGATGTCGGCGCTGCGCTGGTACAGCTGGCACGACAGATGTCCCTGCGCGACGTAGAACTGGAAGAACGCGTGGCAGGGCATCAGTGCCATCTGGTCCAGCTCGGCGACGTTCCAGGCCGAAACGATCAGGCGCCGCGAGTCGGGGCTGCCCTTGATCTGATCGAGCACCAGCTGCATCTGGTCGATATGCCGGCCATCCGGCGTCGGCCACGAACGCCACTGCTTGCCGTAGACCGGGCCAAGCTCGCCGTTCTCGTCGGCCCACTCGTCCCAGATGCTGACGCCGTTTTCCTTGAGGTAGCGCGTATTGGTCTCGCCCTTCAGGAACCACAGCAGCTCGTGGACGATCGACTTGGTATGAACCTTCTTCGTCGTCAGCAACGGGAAACCGTCGAGCAGGTTGAAGCGCATCTGGTGGCCGAACACCGACAGCGTGCCGGTGCCGGTGCGGTCGGATTTCTCGGCGCCGTGCTCAAGCACGCGGGTCATGAGATCGAGATACTGCTGCATGTCAGACCTCCATCGTTCTGGATGCGCTCAGCGCTTCCGGTAAGCGAGGATCATCAGGATCAGGCCGCCGATCCAGACCGGCGCGCTAAGCACCATGCCCATCGTCAGCCATTCGGTGCCCAGCAGATAGCCGATATGCGCATCCGGCAGGCGTACCGTTTCGACCAGCGTGCGGAACAGGCCATAGCCGAGCAGGAACAGACCGGACACCGCCATGCGTGGCCGCGGCTTCTGACCGAACCACCAGAGGATCGCGAACAGCACAAGGCCTTCGAGAAAGGCTTCGTAGAGCATCGACGGATGCCGCGGCAGCGGCCCGGCATTCTGGAACACCATGCCCCAGGGCAGCGTCGTCGGTGAGCCCCACAGCTCGCCATTGATGAAATTGCCGATGCGGCCGGTGAACAGGCCGATCGGAATCATCGGCACCGCGAAATCGCCGATGTCGAAGGCCTTGAGCTTGTGAACCCGCGCGAACCAGATGAACGCGATGATCACGCCGATCAGGCCGCCATGGAAGGACATGCCGCCTTCCCAGATGCGCAGGATCGACAGCGGCTCGGCGAGGAAGCGATCGAGGTTGTAGAACAGCGTGTACCCGACGCGGCCGCCGACGATGACGCCGACAACGCCGTAGAACAGCAGATCGGAAACGCGCTGTTCGGGCCACTGGAACTGCGGCAGGCGCGCGCGCTTGACGCCGAACCACCAGAAGCCCAGGAAACCGAGCAGGTACATCAGGCCGTACCAGTGCACGGCCAACGGGCCCAGGCGCAGGGCTACCGGGTCAATATCGGGATGGATCAGCATGGCCGGATTGTAGCGGGCCGCCGCCGCCGGCGTGAGCGATAAAAACCGCTAGCCGGCCACCACGCGACAGACAAAGGCCTTGAGGTAGCGCGTTTCCGGAATCGCCGGATGGACCGGATGATCCGCACCCTGCCCGCCCTCCTCGAGAATCTGCAGGCGTCGCCCGGTCGTGCGCGACTCGCGCAGCAGGATGCGTTGCAGGTCGTCGGCTTCCAGGTGATGCGAGCACGAGCAGGCGATCAGGATGCCGTCGGTGCTGAGCAGCTGCATCGCGGCGCGGTTGAGTGCGGCGTAGTGCTCGATGCCCTTGTCGAAATCGCGGCGCTTCTTGATCAATGCCGGCGGGTCGACGATGACGACATCGAACGTGCGGCCGGCTTCGCGCAAAGCCTTCAAGGCATCCAGCGCATCGCCGCGGATCGTCTCGATATCGAGTTGGTTGAGCTTGGCGCTGGCGAGCGCCGCATCCAGTGCCGGCTGCGAGGAATCGATGCAGCTGACGCTCGTCGCGCCGTACCGTGCCGCGCGCTGGGCCCAGGCGCCGACGTAGCTGAACACGTCGAGCACCGAGCGGCCCTTGACGTAGCGCGCCAGGCGCGCGCGGTTGTCGCGCTGGTCGAAGAAGAAACCGGTCTTCTGACCACCCTGCAGATCGACCGCGTAACGCAGGCCGTCTTCGAGTACCTCGACCTGCGCCGGCACTTCGCCGACGACTTCTACATACGCCGCCAGGCCTTCGAGTTCGCGCGCCGAGCTGTCGTTGCGCAGCACGATGCCGCGCGGCCGGATCACGGCCTGCAGTGCCGCGATGATCTGCGCCTTGAGCAATTCCATGCCGGCCGTCGTGATCTGGACGACGCAGTAGTCGCCATAACGGTCGACGACCAGGCCCGGCAGGCCGTCCGACTCGCCGAACACCAGGCGATAGTGCGGTTCTGCGTAGAGGCGCTCGCGCAGGTCGAGTGCCGATTGCAGGCGGCGCTCGAACCAGGCCTGGTCGATGACCGCGCGGCCGTCGCTGCTGAGCAGACGCACGGTCAGCAGCGTGCGCGGATTGACGTAGCCGGTGCCCAGCGGCTTGTCGCGGCTGTCGGTGACACGGCAAAGACTGCCCGCTTCAATCGTGCGGAATTTATCGTCCGTGTGGATTTCGTTCGAGTAGACCCACAGGTGGCCGGCGCGCAGACGGCGCTCTTCGCGCGGTTTCAGCTTGAGGATCAGCATCGGGCACTCCTGGGGACAGCAAACGGGCGCGCACTATACGCGTGCGCCCGGTTTTGGTGGGCATCCGGACCGAATACCCCCTTACAGGCCGTGTTAAGGCGTGCTTGAGCGCGCCTACTTGAAGTTGTAGCGGAACTCCTTGTTGAAGCGTTCGCGGAACTCGTCCATCGTGAACTTGTGGTTCTGCGTGCCCGGGCGTTCGATGTTGTAGGCGCCGAGCAGGGAGCCGATGCGGCCGCTGGTTTCCCAGTCCATGCCGTTCATGCGGCCGTACAGCAGACCGCCGCGGAAGGCGTCGCCGCAGCCGGTCGGGTCGGTCAGCGCGGAGGCCTTCGCGCACGGAATCTCCAGCACCTTGCCGCCGGTGTGGATCGCCGAACCCTTGCCGCCGTGGGTGACGATCAGCGCTTCGACGCGGCTGGCGATGTCCTTCAGCGACCAGCCGGTGCGATCGGTCAGCACCTCGAACTCGTAGTCGTTGACCGCGACATAGCTGGCCTGCTCGATGAACTTGCGCAGGTCGTCGCCGCCGAACATCGGCAAGCCCTGGCCGGGATCGAACAGGAACGGGATTCCGGCCGCCGCGAACTGCTCGGCGTGCTGGATCATGCCGTCGCGGCCGTCCGGCGACACCGTGCCGATCGTGATGCCCTTGGCCGGCACCGTCTGCACGTGCGCGTGATTCATCGCGCCCGGATGGAAGGCGGTGATCTGGTTGTCGTCGAGATCGGTCGTGATGTAGGCCTGCGCCGTGTAGGTCTGCGGAATGGCCTTGATGTACTGGCGCGAAATGCCGTTCTTGTCGAGCCACTCGTTGTAGCGCTCGAAGTCCTCGCCGACCGTGCCCATCGCCAGCGGCTCGCCGCCGAGCAGCTTCATGTTGTAGGCGATGTTGCCGGCGGTGCCGCCGAACTCGCGGCGCAGCTGCGGCACGAGGAAAGCGACGTTCAGGATATGCACCTTGTCCGGCAGGATTTCGTTCTTGAAATGACCGGGAAACACCATGATGGTGTCGAAAGCGAAGGAACCACAGATCAGTGCGGACATGAGTGTTCTTTGTTTGAGTGCTTAGCCGAAAAGGATGAGTCCCCAGACCACGGGAACCTGAAGCAGCGAAAGATGGACCGCAGCGGAGCCGAGATCCTTGGCACGACCGGACAATACGTGACGTTCGGTGCCGATGCGATCGACGACCACCTCGACCGCGGTATTCAGCAGCTCGACGATCAGCACGAAGACGATACTGAAGATCAGCAGCACCCGCTCGATCGCGTTGTCGCCGAGCCAGACCGCCAGCGGCAGCAGCACCAGCGCGATCAGGAACTCGATGCGGAACGCTTCCTCCTCGCGCAGCGCCCAGCCGAGACCCCAGTACGAGACCTTGGTCGCGCGGATGATGCGCGGGATACCCTTGATGCCGTCGGCCATCGTTACGCCGCCGGCTGCCAGCGCAGGTCGAGCTGACGCGCAGCGCGGACGTCGTCGAGACGGCGCACCGGCATCGTGTGCGGCGCGCCCTTGACGAAGGCGATGTCCTTCTTCGCCTCGTCCCAGATCGAGATCATCGCGTCGATGAAGGCGTCGAGCGTTTCGCGATCCTCGGTCTCGGTCGGTTCGATCAGCAGGCACTCCGGCACGGTCAGCGGGAAGTAAATCGTCGGCGCATGGAAGCCGTAATCGAGCAGGCGCTTGGCGATGTCGGTCGCCGTCAGCTCGATCTCGCTCTTCTGGCGCTTGAGCGTGATGATGAACTCGTGACTGGCGCGGCGCTTGGGAAAGGCCAGGTCAAAGCCGTGCTCGGCGAGACGTGCCGCGAGGTAGTTCGCATTGAGCGTCGCGAACTCGCCGACGCGGTGCATGCCTTCGCGGCCGAGCATGCGCGCATAGATGTATGCGCGCAGCAGCACGCCGGCATTGCCCATCCAGGCCGACAGGCGGCCGATCGACTGCGGGATGTCGCGCTCGTCGAGCCAGCGATACGTGCCGTCCGCCGCCTTGCCGGCGACCGGAATCGGCATGAACGGCCGGAGGCGTTCCGACAGACCCACCGCACCGGCACCCGGACCGCCGCCGCCGTGCGGCGTCGAGAAGGTCTTGTGCAGGTTCATGTGGATGACGTCGAAGCCCATGTCGCCCGGCCGCACCTTACCGAGGATCGCGTTGAGGTTCGCACCGTCGTAGTACAGCAGGCCGCCGGCGTCGTGGACGATGCCGGCGATCTCCTTGATGCGGCGCTCGAACACGCCGAAGGTCGACGGATTGGTCAGCATGATGCCGGCGGTCTGCGGGCCGACCGCGGCCTTCAGCGCCTCGACGTCGACGTCGCCATCGGCATTGGTCGGGATTTCGCGCACCGCGTAGCCGAGCATCGCCGCCGTCGCCGGATTCGTGCCGTGCGCGGCGTCCGGCACCAGGATCTCGGTGCGCGCCGCGTCGTTGCGCGCCTTGTGGTAGGCCTTGATCATCGCGACGCCGGCGAACTCGCCCTGCGCGCCGGCCATCGGCGTCAGCGAGACCGCCGCCATGCCGGTGACGTCCTGGAGGATTTCCTGCAGGTCGTACATACAGGCAAGGAAACCCTGCGAGTGCGAGTCCGGTGCGAGCGGATGGCGCGCGAGGAACTCCGGCAGCATCGCCAGACGGTTACAGGCGCGCGGGTTGTACTTCATCGTGCAGGAACCGAGCGGATAGAAGTGCGTGTCGATCGAGAAGTTCAGCTGCGACAGGCGCGTGAAATGGCGCACCGCCTGCATCTCGGACACTTCCGGCAGCAGCGGCTTGTCCTTGCGGCGCAGGTGCTCCGGAATGCCGGACACATCGACGCCGGTACCCGGGTTCTGCGCGTAGGCGACACGGCCCGGGCGCGAGATTTCGAAGATCAATTTTTCAGTCATGACGGGTTCGCAAAAAAGTGTGTTGGCTCAGCGCGAATCGGGGCGCTTAAGCAGCAGAGTGAGGATCAGGCCGACGGCGGCGAGGATCGCGACGACCGTGAGCACCAGCAGCGACTGCTGGAACAGCACCTCGCGCGTGATCGCACCGGTCACGAAGGCAATGCCCAGACCCGCGACAATCAGCGTCGCGAGGATGGCCGCGGCCTTGAGTACCGTCGTCATCGCCGATCAGCCCAGAACCTTGAGCGCGGCGTCGTAGTTCGGCTCGCTGCCGATCTCGCCGACCAGTTCGGAGTGGATCACCTTGTCGTTCTCGTCGAGCACGACGACGGCGCGTGCCGTCAGTCCGGCGAGCGGGCCGTTCTCGATCAGCACGCCATAGTCCGGCGAGAAGTTGCGGCCGCGCATCAGCGACAGCATGACGACGTTCTTCAGGCCTTCCGCGCCGCAGAAGCGCGCCTGCGCGAACGGCAGGTCGGCCGAGATGCACAGCACGACGGTGTTGTTGAGCGACGATGCACGCTGGTTGAACTGGCGCACCGAAGTCGCGCAGGTCGGCGTGTCGATCGACGGGAAGATGTTCAGCACTTTGCGCTTGCCGGCGAAGTCATGCAGCGCGACGTCCTTGAGATCGCCGCCGACCAGGCGGAAGCCCGGCACATCGTCGCCGATCTTCGGCAGCTCGCCGCTGGTCTGGATGGGATTGCCACGCAGGGTGATATTGGCCATGAGGGTTCTCGATCAGGACGCCGACAGGATGTCCGCCAGCGCCGTCTTGTAGGCGGCGATGTCGGATGCAGTTTTGGTTTCGGTGACACACACCAGCACGGCGTTGCCGAGTTCCGGATAGTGCCGGGACAGATCAAAGCCGCCGAAGATGTTGCGCTGGGCCAGTGCCTCGAGCACCGGCGCGACCTTGCGCGGCAGGCGGATCACGATCTCGTGGAAGCGCGCGCCGCCGAAGACGACTTCGACGCCCTTGATCGACGCCAGCTGCGCCTGCAGTTCGCGCGTATTCGCCATGCAGGCCGACGCGACCTGCGCCAGACCTTCGGGCCCGAGCAGCGACATGTGGATCGTCGCCGCCGTCACCAGCAGACCCTGGTTGGTGCAGATGTTCGACTTCGCCTTCGCGCGACGGATGTGCTGCTCGCGCGCCTGCAAGGTCAGCGCGAAGCCCGGCTTGCCGTCGAGGTCTAGCGTGCGGCCGACGATGCGGCCCGGCATCTCGCGGACCAGCGCCATTTTGGTCGTCAGGAAACCGAAGTACGGACCGCCGGACGACAGCGGCGCGCCGAGCGGCTGGCCGTCGCCGCAGACGATGTCGGCACCCGTCGTGCCCCACTGGCCGGGCGGCTTGAGCAGCGCCAGCGACACCGGATTGACGACCGCGACGACCAGCGCGCCCTGCGCATGCGCCCAGTCGGTGATCGCATCGACGTCCTCCAGCTGGCCGAAGAAGTTCGGCTGCTGGATAACGACCGCGGTCGGCGCGCTGCCTTCGTGCTGCTTCAGCGCGTCGAGCAGCGTCGTGCCCTGCTGAGTGTCGTAGTCGATCGCGTCGAG
The DNA here is from genome assembly GCF_058783185.1 of Fontimonas sp. FW305-C-3. Taxonomy (NCBI): domain Bacteria; kingdom Pseudomonadati; phylum Pseudomonadota; class Gammaproteobacteria; order Nevskiales; family Nevskiaceae; genus Fontimonas; species Fontimonas sp. FW305-C-3. The sequence continues at coordinate 785,068 of NZ_JBYSYK010000003.1, forward strand.
CACGATGCCCTGCGACGGCGTCGTGTTGTGGGTGACGTCGACATAAAACGGATGCACCGCGCGCGGCATCAGCACGCGACCACCGCTGTTCTTCTTGTTCGCGCGCAGCGCCATCAGCAGCGCCTCGCCGAGCGCCGAAGCGCCGTCGTACATCGAGCAGTTGCTGACCTCCATGCCGGTCAGGCCGCAGATCATCGTCTGGTATTCGTACAGCAGCTGCAGCGTGCCCTGGCTTGCCTCGGCCTGGTATGGCGTATAGGCCGAGTAGAACTCGCCGCGCGTCGTGATCTCCCACACCGCGGCCGGAATGTGATGCTCGTAGGCACCGGCGCCGATGAAGTTCAGCGCGAGCCGGTCCTGCTCGGCGCGCGCATGCATCAGCTGCGAGACCTGCATCTCCGGCAGGCCGGCCGGCACCTTGCTCAACGGGCCGCAGCGCAGCGCCGCGGGGATTTCGTCGAACAGGGCATCGATGCTCGGCGCGCCGATGGCGGCCAGCATGTCTTTGACATCGGCCTGGGTATGGGGAACGAATGGCATAAATCGGGACTCGCGCTGGAGAAGTGCTGGACGGCGCTTACAGGGTCTTCAGGAACGCTTCGTAGCCGGCGGCATCGAGCAGCTTGTCGATCGCAGCGGCGTCGGCCGGCTTCATCTTCCACATCCAGCCTGCGCCGTACGGATCGCTGTTGAGGATTTCCGGGCTGCCGGACAGCGCCTCGTTGATCGCGATCACTTCACCGGCGATCGGCGCATAGACGTCGGAAGCGGCCTTGACCGACTCGACGACGGCGCAGGAATCGCCCACGGCCAGCTTGCGGCCGACCGCCGGCACGTCGACGAACACCAGATCGCCGAGCGCGGCCTGCGCATGGTCGGTGATGCCGACCGTGACGCTGCCGTCCGCTTCGCGGCGCAGCCATTCGTGGGACTTCTCGTACTTCAGTTCGGCAGGAACCTTGCTCATTGCTGTTGCTCCACTCAATTAAGGGTTTGGCGAAAGGGGGTCAGATCAGAATCTTGTTGTTGCGCACGAACGGCGGCTTGACGATGCGCGCGGCGACCCACTGGCCGCGGATCTCGACTTCGCAGGCGCCATCGGCAGTGCTGTCGACGCGCGCGAGCGCGATCGACTGTTTCATCGTCGGCGAGAAACCGCCGCTGGTGGTCTCACCCGTCGCGCCGTTGGCGAAACGCACCGGCATGTGCGCGCGCACGATGCCGCGGCCTTCGAGCAGGATGCCGACCAGCTTGCGCGGCGACTTGCCGCGCAGCGCTTCGATCGCCGGGCGACCGACAAACTGACGGTCCAACGGCTCCCAGGCGACGGTCCAGGTCAGCCCGGACTCCAGTGGCTGGGTGGTTTCGTCCATGTCCTGGCCATACAGGTTCATACCGGCTTCCAGGCGCAGCGTATCGCGCGCACCGAGACCGCAAGGCTTGACGCCGGCAGCGAGCAGCGCGCGCCACAGCGGCACCAGTTCGGCGTGCGGCAGGATCAGTTCGTAGCCGTCCTCGCCGGTGTAACCGGTACGGGCCACCAGCCAGTCGCCGGCATGCGCCGCCTGGAACACCGACAGCGCCGCGGCCGGCGCACGCAGCGCGGCCGGCAGCAGCGGCTCGACCTTGGCCCGCGCATTCGGCCCCTGTACCGCGAGGATGCCGAGGTCGCTGCGGTGCTTGACGCTGACATCGAAGGCCGCCGCGCGCGCCTTGATCCAGGCTAGATCCTTGTCGGTCGTGCCGGCGTTGACGACCAGGCGGAACCAGGTTTCTTCGAGGAAATAGACGATCAGGTCGTCGATGACGCCGCCGTCCTCACGCAGCATGCAGCTGTACAGCGCCTTGCCGGGCACGGTCAGCTTGGCGACGTCGTTGGCGAGCAGCTGGCGCAGGAATTCGCGGACGCGGGCGCCGTGCAGATCGACGGCGGACATGTGGGCGACGTCGAACATGCCGGCGTCCTGGCGGACGGCGTGATGCTCGTCGAGCTGGGAGGCGTACTGGATGGGCATGTCCCAGCCGGCGAAATCGACCAGGCGGGCGCCGGCCACGACATGTTCGGGGTGCAGCGCAGTCTGCTTCAATGCCACGGGCAAAAACTCCTGCTGTAGACGGGTGCGGGCGGAAAGACGGACCGGAAAACCGGCCTTGGAACGGCAGACGCCAGGGGCATCGCCGTTTCCTCACCCGCCCCTCTGTCCTGTGACCTGAAAGTTCGGAGGCGGCGATCGTGGTCGCACACCCCTGCCTCTTCGGTGGCCCACCTGCGGTCGGGCGCTCTCCAGAGTCTCTGCTGCCGCATCACGCTCCTTTGGCCTGAGCGATTCCGGGCGGTTTGCGCCTTCGGCGCCGCACCCTTTTGGATCAGGGCACGGTCTCTCGCGTGATGAGGTTGGCACTTTAAACGTCCGCGGCGGCGATGGCGAGTCCCGGCCGGAGAATGCGACATAGGTCACCCAGAAAGTGACTAAAAAGGCCGCTTGCAGCTCCGGCGCTAAGCTATAGTGAGCGTTGACAAAGTTACTGAGCCTGCACCATGTCGCCACACACTTCGGTACTGCCGCTCCCGAGCGATTCTCGCAAGCTGGCCGGCGGTCTGGTCATGCTGCTTGCCGGCGTTGCCCTGCCGGCCGCAACGGCCATGGCGCAGGTCACCTCGCCGAAACAGATCGTCGATCCGCTCAAGCCCGACGAGCCGCTGCCCAGCGCCTCGGCGCCGGCCGACACGATCGTGCCGCCGAAGCTGCCGCGCGTCACCGGCGCCGCCGCGGGCGAAACCAAGATCACCGTGCAGCGCATCGAGTTCAACGGCAACACGCTGTTCACGACGGCGGAACTGCAGGCCGCTGTCGCCAGCTACCTCAACCGTGCGATTTCGCTCGTCGATATCTATAACGCCGCCGACGCCGTCGCTGACCTGTACATCCAGAAGGGTTACTCGCTGGCCACGGTCAACGTGCCGCCGCAGCGCGTGACCGACGGCTCGATCCTGTTCCAGGTCTCCGAAGGCCGCGTCGCCAACGTCTCGGTCAGTGGCAACGGTCGCTACTCGGCGGACCATGTCGTCAGTTACCTCGACCGTTTCCAGTCCGGAAAGATCTACCAGTCCGAGGATCTGCAGGCCGGCCTGCGCACGCTCAACAGCCTGCCCGGCCTCAGCGCCCGGGCCAGCATCAAGCCGGGCGAAATGCCGGAAACCAGCGACGTCACGATCCAGCTGACCGAAGATCTGTTCCAGGGCAGCCTGTTCGTCGACAACTACGGTCGCGAAAGCGTCGGCGAATACCGCGCGACCGCGGTCGCCACGTTCAACAACCCGTTCTATATCGAGGATCAGCTGTCGCTGGTCGGCCTGGTCTCGGAGAACAGCCTCGCACGCTTCGGTTCGGTGACCTATTCGCGCCCGCTCAACTTCAGCGGCACGCGCCTGCGCGTGAACTACGCGCATGCCGAGTTCGAGGTGGACGATCTGCCGGTCGACGGCCGCAGCCGCAGCGGCGAAGTCACGCTCGAACAGGCGCTGATGCGTGACGCCAAGCAGACTCTTTCGGGTACTTTTGGCGTCAGCCGCTCGCTTTCGAACGCCGATTTCTCCGGCCTGGTCTTCAATCAGACCTCCATCACACTCTTCCGTCTGGGCCTTGCCTACACTCGGACCTACGACAATTCGTCGGTGACGCAGGTTTCGACGTCGCTGAGCTCCAACTTCCAGTCCAACTCACCGGGCGAATCGGAATTCGGTACAGACAGCGGAGACCAGCGTCTGAAGTGGGATCTGGACGTGCAACATCTGCTGCAACTGAGCCGCGCCTTCCAGCTGTACATGCGAGTGAACGGCGCCTGGTCACCCGATACGCTGGTGGATACGGAAAAGTATTCGCTCGGCGGTCCCGGCAACGTGCGCGCCTTCCCTGGCGCCGAACTGCGCGGCGACTCCGGCTACTTCGGCAGCGTCGCGCTGCGCCACACCATGCCGCTCGGTCCGGCTTCGCTGCGCAGCCGAATCTTCGCCGACTCCGGCCGCGTGTTCGCCGACGAAGGCGTGGACCCTGGCTCACTGTCTGACGTCGGTCTGGGCGTCGATGTCGTCGTCCAGCCCATCACCTTCTCGCTCGACTGGGCTTACCCGCTCGGCAACCGGGAAGTCAGCGACGACCGGGATTCCGGTCGCGCGTTCGGTTCGCTCTCTGCCAGCTTCTGAGGACACTTCCATGTCCAAAAAACAGTTCACGCCCCAGCTCACTCCGATCGCCCGCGCACTGCGCACCGCGGCCACCGTCCTGACCGGCACCACGCTGCTGTGGCCGGTCGCGATCCCCGCCAACCCCACCGGCGGCCAGGTCGTCGGCGGCCAGGCGCAGATCACGAATCCGGTGCCCGGCAACACGGTGATCAACCAGCAGTCCAACGCTGCGATCATCAACTGGCAGAACTTCTCGATCGGCGAAGGCGAGTACGTCGTGTTCAACCAGCCGTCCGTTTCGGCGGCGACGCTGAACCGCGTGATCGGCAACCTGCCCTCCGAAATTCTCGGCAACCTGACCGCCAACGGTCGCGTCTTCGTCATCAACCCGCAGGGCGTGATGTTCGGCGCCAACAGCCGCGTCGACGTCGGTGCGCTGGTGACGAGCACCGGCAATATCAGCAACGAGGACTTCCTCGCCGGCAAGCTCAAGTTCTCCGGTGACAGCAGCGCCAGCATCGTCAACCGCGGCCAGATCAGCGCGGCCAACGGCGGCTTCGTCGTGCTCAGCGCCGACAAGGTCACCAACAGCGGCACGATCTCGGCACCGAACGGTGATGTGCTGCTCGCCGCCGGCCGCCAGCTGTCGCTGCAGCTCGATCCGGAAGGTCTGGTCTCGTACTCGGTGGACGCCGCGGCCGCTTCGGCCGCGGCCGGCGTCGAGAACTTCGGCGACATCATCGCCAACGGCGGCGCGGTGGTCATGGCCGCCAACGTCGCGCGTGAACTGATCGGCACCGCGATCAACAACAGCGGCCGCGTCTCGGCACGCGGCATCGAACAACGCGGTGGCGAAATCTATCTCGTCGCCAACGGCGGCAACATCGAGCAGCGCGGCACGCTGGATGCGTCCAGCGTGCAGGGCAACGGCGGCGCAATCGACATCCGCTCCGACCGCAACATCCTGCTCGCCAACGGTTCGGCGACCGACGCCAGCGGCCGCAATGGCGGCGAGGCCATCGCCGTCGCCGGCCAGACTCTCGACTACCAGCGCGGCGCCTCGATGAGCGTCGCCGATCGCGGCGGCCAGGGCGGCTTCGCCGAACTGTCCGGCAACACCGTCAACATCGGCGATATCGTCACCCTCGGTCGCGGCGGCGAACTGCTGATCGATCCGCTCGACTTCATCGTCGCCAACACCGGCGGCAACATCGACTATGCCACGCTGCAATCGCAGCTCAACAACACCGGCTTCGGCTCGACCGTGACACTCAACGGCGAGAACTCAGTCACCTTCGAGGACTATGCCGGCGGCACGTTCACCGCCCAGGGCGTTTCCCCGAGCTACGGTGGCAGTCTCAAGGTCGTGGCCGGATGCACGACCTGCGTCGGCGGCACGACCACCGTCGCACCAGGCATCGTGTTCCTGGGCAGCGACGATGTCTTCGATCTGCGCGGCAGCATCACACTGGAGGCGACCGTCGCCAATGGCACGATCGACGCGCCGGTCGGCCTGATCAGTCAGGCGGGCGACATCACGGTCAGCGCGCCCGGCAACATCACCCTCGGCAATCTGAGCATCGCTGGCGGCACCGGCAGCATCAGTGTCGACGCCACCGCAGGCGGCGGCATCGACACCGGCACGCTCAAGGCCCCCAACGACATCACGCTCAACGCGACCGGCACCATCACGACCGGCACCATCACCCAGGTCGACGACCTGCGCATCACCAGCACGACCGGCGCGTATTCCGGCGATTTCGCGCTGATCGCCTCGGCCAACTCCGTCGAGATCATCACGGACGGCACGGTCGGCATCACCGGCAACGGCCTGACGGTCAACGGCGGCCTGAAGATCACCGCGGGTGGCGACATCGACCTGATGTCGGGCGCTGCCGCCGGTTCCGGCAATGCCAGCGGCAGCCTCATCGCACTCGAGGCAGCCGGTGACATCGACACCAAGGACCTGAGCTCGACGTCATCGGTCAATGTGCAGTCCAGCGGCGGCAGCATCAGCGTCGGCGACGTCAGCGCGGTGACCCCGAACGCCTTCGGCGGCAACGCTTCGGTGCTGCTCAGCGCCGCAGGCAGCATCGACGCGGGCAGCCTCACGGCGGCTCAGGATCCGGCGACGATTAACTACGGCGGTACCGCGTCAGTCAGCGTCAGCACCACCGGCAGCGCCAGTATCCCGCGCAACATCCAGACCGGCGACATCACGGTCCGCGGCGTCACCCAGGCCAACGTCAACGTCTCAGCGCGCGACAGCGCGCTGGTCGGTGACATCATTGCCGCGTCAACTTCGAACGGCAGCGCGGCGACTGTGGTCTCTGTGGAAGCCAATGCCGCAGCCGATGCCGTTGAAAGCACCGAGCTGATGGTCGGCACGATCAACGCCTCGGCCGATGGCGGCTCCGGCTCCACGCTGACGAGCCTCGTCACGCTGTCCAACGTCGCCATCAGCGCCGAAGCGGGTGGCGGCGACGTCGGCGTCGGCGCCATCAGCGGCTCGATCAGCGCCGGCGGCAACAGCGACTCCGGACGCGGCGTGTCGATCGGCGCACGCGGCGATATCTACGGCGTCAACGAAGGCGGCAGCATCGTCGGCGTCAACATCGATCTCGGTACCGACGCACAGGCCGCTGCCGCGACGATCATCTCGCAGTCTGGCGACATCACTCTCGGCGACCTGCTGATCGGTTCGGGCAGCGGCGCCACATCGCAGCTGGGCGTCGTTGCCGGCGCCGACGCCGAAGGCGGCCTGGACCTGACCGATGGCGCGATCACCGTCGAGAGCGGCGCCACCTTGCGCAGCGGCTCGATCGTCGTCGCCGCGCACACCATCAACCTCAACGGCGCCAACGTCGTCGCGGGCAGCGGCAACAGCATCAACGGCATCGGCTCCGATCCGTGGTTCCTCGGCCTCGATGCGGACGGCAACGAATCTCCGGACGTCACGCCGCTTCCAGCGATTCTGCTGCCGGATCCCAGCACTGCGCCGAGTGCGGTTTTCATCTCCGACACGAATGTGGCGCTCGGCAATCTGAGCATCGAAAGCGGCTATCTGTTCGTGTCCGCGCCGGGCGCCTCGGCGCAATCGGTAAGCATGCCGACCATCAACGGTCCGCTGCCGCTGCTGGCCTTCAATTTCCGGCCCTACTACAACTACGACAATCCCAACGGCCCGGATAATCTGCCGCTGATCTTCAACAACGTCACCGGCGCCCTGCGGACCGGCGTGGAAACCTATCTGCTCGGCGGCACCGGCTACCAGGGTGACATCACCTTCGGCACGCCGTTCCAGCCGGGCCCGCCGGATCAGGGACCGCCGCCGCCGGAGGAACTCGATGCCAGGGGTGGCAGCGTCAAGGCGCTCAGCGGTGCCAACTACATCCTCTACACCGAGGGCGACATCAAAGGCCTGGGCACCACCGACAACACGACCGGCCAGGTCATCGTCCTGAAGGGCAACGTCATCGCGTCGACGCCGACACCGACGCCGGTTGTGACGCCGACGCCCGAGCCGGAACCCACGCCGACACCGGAGCCGACCCCCACCCCGACGCCGGTCGTCACACCGACGCCGACACCGGTCGTGACGCCAACGCCAACCCCCGTCGTCACACCGACGCCGACCCCGGTCGTGACGCCGACACCGACGCCAGTCGTCACACCGACACCGACCCCGGTCGTGACGCCAACGCCAACCCCCGTCGTCACGCCGACGCCGACGCCACCGATCGCCAACGCCGGCGAAATCTTCATCGCGCTCGCCGAAGCATCGAAGATCGACGACCCGTTCCTCGAACCGTCGCCGGACGCCAAGCCAGGCGAAGGCGAGATCCAGCGCAGGGACACGTCGTACCAGATCGGCGAATTCTCCTGCGACGCGACCGGAGTGCAGTGACATGACCCGTTCAATCCAAGCGGTCGTCACGCTCGCCGCGTTGCTCGCGGCGCTGCTGTCGGGCACCAGCCACGCAGCGGAGCGTCAGTTCGCGGCTACCGTCATGCTGCTCGCCGGCCAGGCCAATGCCTCCGATGCACAGACGATGGCGATGCGCGTCCTCGCCAAGGGCGACAAGCTGTACCCGGGCGAGATCATCTCCTCGGGTGCCAACACCTACGTCAATCTGCGCTTCCAGGACGGCGGGTTCATCCTGCTGCGCCCGAACACGCGGTTCGTGATCGAGGAGTTCGCCGCCGAGCCGGCAACGATCGCAGCAGCCGAGAGCGCACCGAAGGCTGCGGCAGCGAAACCCGAAGCAACGCCGCTGCCGCTGCGGCCGATTCCCGGCTCGCAGACCAACACATCGCCGGTATCGACGGCGCAGCGCGCCGTCTTTCGCCTGCTCAAGGGCGGCTTCCGCGCAGTGTCGGGCCTGATCGGCAAGGCGGATCCGGCCGAGTACCGTGTCAACACGCCGGTCGCGACGATCGGTATCCGCGGCACCGATTACTGGGTCGTTTACTGCGATGCAGCCTGCGCCAGCGACAACGCGCTACAGGAAGGCCTGCCGGAGGGATCGTCCGGGCTCAACGGCGTCATCATGGGCGTGATCGCCGGCGGCATCTTCACGACCAACAGCGCCGGCATCACGGTCGGCGTCAACACGGCGCAGTTCCTGATCACTTTGCCCGATGGCCAGCAGATCTACCTGCCGGTAGCGCCTGAGTTCCTGCGCCTCGATCCGATCCCGGACCCGACAACGATCTGCGATACGGACGACTGAAGCGCTGCAGTTTCGGCCGCAGGCCTGTCCTCGTCGGCCTGCGGCCTTTTTGTTGTCCGCAGCGAAGCTGGCAGGATGCGCCGATGGGCCGCATAGGAACCGAGAGATGGCGCGGATCGCACTCAGCTGGGAATTAGGCGTCGGCTCAGGCTATGTGTCGACGATGGCGGCCGTCGCGCGCATCGCGCGCGACCAAGGCCATGAGTGCGTATTCATCGTCCGCGATCTGGCACTCGCCGGGGCACATCTGCCGCCCGAACTCGGCGAGCTGGTTCAAGCGCCTGTGGCCGAAACCGTCGAGCCGCTGCAGATCAAGGTTCAGGCCAGCTACGCCAGCCTGCTGCACAACTGCGGCTATGCCAGCGTCGGCAACCTCGCCGCACGCCTGCGTGCCTGGCAAGCGCTGTACAAGCGATTCGCCATCGACCGGGTCATGGCGCGGCACAGTCCGACCGCGCTGATCGCTGCCCGCCTCGCGAACCTGCCGCTGCTGCGCTATGGCAACGGCTTCTCGGAACCGCCGGATTCATCGCCGTGGCCGTCATTCAGACCCGATCTCCAGATACCGGACGCGGCGCTGCTCGCCAACGAGGCGCACCTGCTGGATGTCATCAATCGCGCCATTGCCGAATTCGGCGCGGCGCCGCTCGACACGCCGGCGGCCATGCTGCGCGGCATCCCTGCCGTGCTGCTGACCTACCCGGAACTCGACCACTACCCACGGTCCACCGCGGCGAACTACGTCGGCATGCCGGACATCAGCTACGGCGAAACGCCGTTGTGGCCGGACGGCGACACCCCGCGGCTGTTTGCGTCACTGGTCTCGATGCAGCAGTTCGAATTGTGGCTGCCGTTGCTGAAGCGGCTACGGGCGCGATGCCTCGTCAGAATTCACAGCGCGGCAGCGAAAGTCGCGCAGCGCGCCGACAACGTCTGGTTATGCACTCAGGCCGCCGTCAATTTCGATCAGGCCGTGGCTGCCAGCGATGCAGTGATCTGCTACGGCACGCTCAATCTGGTGACGCTGGCGCTCGCCGGCCGCAAGCCCGTCGGAGTGATGGCGTACAACCCGGACCAGCTGATGATGGCGCTCTCGGCACAGCGCACCGGTGCCGGCATCCTGCTGCCGACAACCCCGACCGAGGAGGCCTTGCCGCTGCTGCAGCGCCTGATCGACGATCCGGCGCTGCGCAGCGCCGCCGGACGGTTCGCCGATCGCAATGCCGGCTGGCCGCGCGAAACGATCCCCCAACGCTTGCTGGATGCCGCGCTGGCGGCACCGCCATCGGGATTCTGAAGCCTTACAGTCCGCAGGCTGCGCGCACCAGCGTCTGCCGCAGCGGCGCCGCCGCATTGACGACGCCGACGCCGCGCTGGCGCAGCCAGCGCAGGCCCGGCTGCTGGTTTCGGTACAGGCGATACAGACCGTCGGTCACGGCGATCATTTCCGTCGCCGCCGCGCGGCGTGCGCGCTGATATTTCTCCAGCACCCGCAGCGCCCCCAGATCGCGGCCCGCGCGATGGGCCTGCGCCAGCGTCTCCAGCAGGACGGCGACATCGCCGAAGCCGAGATTCATGCCCTGCCCGGCGAGCGGATGAATCACATGCGCCGCATCGCCGATCAGCGCGAAGCGCGGCTGCACGTAGCGCTCCGCGTGCTGCAACGCGAGCGCAAAGCTCAGCCGCGGCGTTGACGCTTCGATACGCCCCAGCACCTGCTGACTGACGGCGGACAGCGCCGCGCAGAACGAAGCGTCATCGAGCTGCAGCAGGGCTTCGGCCTCGGTCGTCGACCAGACGATCGAGCTGCGTCCATCCGCCAGCGGCAGGAAAGCCAGCGGCCCGCTCTCGACGAAACGCTGGTAGGCGACGCCGCGATGCGGTCGCTCGGTCTGCACGTGGCAGACGACGGCGGTCTGATCGTAGGCATGGCGCAGCACGTCGATCCCGCGGGCGACGCGCAGCGGCGACTGCGCGCTGTCGGCGGCGATCACCAGCGCCGCGCGCAAGCTGCCGCCGCCGTCGAATTCCAGCGTCGCGCTGCTGTCGCCGCTGACGCAGCTGCGCACATTGACGCCTTCGCGCAGCACGCCGGCCGGCAATGCGTTCCACAAGTGCTGCTGCATGACGCGGTTCTCGACGATGTAGCCGAGCAGATCGGTGCGTGCATCGGCCGCATCGAAGTGCAGGCCCTGATCGATATCGTCTTCCCAGACCTGCATCGCGCGGTATGCCGACACGCGTTCGGCGGCAATGCCGCGCCACAGGCCCAGATCGTCAAGCAGGCGCACGCTCGCGGGCGACACCGCATAGACGCGCGGATCGTAGTCTTCATACGAGGCAGGCGGTGCCTTGCGCTCGAGCAGGCGCACGCGCAAGCCGAGCTTGTGCAGCCCGAGCGCCGCGGCTGCACCGACCAGGCCCGCACCGACGACGGCGACGTCGCAATCCAGTGCCGCGTTGCTGGTTGTGCTCATGAGTTTCTGCGCGCTGCGGCCGGCGACTGCGCACCGTAGCCCAGGTTCTGCCACAGCACCGCATCACGCAGCGGCGGCGCCAGATCGATCGCCAGCAGACCCAGGTGACGCAGCCCGCGCAGACCCGGAACCCGATTCGAGAACAGCTGGACGATGCCGTCGGTGAAGCGCGACACCGAACGGCGGTCCTGCTCGCGGCGATCGCAGTAGCTGCGCAGCAGGTCGTCGTCGCCGGCCTCGATGCCGTCGGCGGCAGCCTGCGCCAGCACTTCCGCGAGCGTCGCGGCGTCGCGCAGGCCCAGATTGAAACCCTGCGCCGCGACCGGATGCAGCGACTGCGCCGCATTGCCGACGAACACCGTGCGCGGCGCCATCAGCTGCTCGCTGACGACCTGATACAAGGGATGGGCGACGCGACGGCCGATGGCGGTGAAGGCTCCCAGGCGTTCGCCGAAAGCCTGCTGCGCCGCCTCGAGAAATTCGGCATCCGACCACTGCAGGCGCTGCGCCACTTGATCCGCCGGCACGGTCCAGATCAGCGAGCAGACATCCTCCGCCGCTTCCCATGGCTTGGGCAGCACCGCGATCGGGCCTTCCGCCGTGAAACGCTCGTAGGCGCAGCCGCGATGACTGCGCCTGCTGCGCACGGCGGTGACGATCGCCGACTGCTGGTAATCGCGCTCGCTGGCATCGATGCCCGCGGCGGTGCGCAGCGGCGAGTGCATACCGTCGGCGGCAACGACCAGACGCGCGCGCAGCACGCGACCGTCGTCGAGAAACAGTTCGGCATCGTCGGCGCCGGTGTCGACGCGGGCGACCTTGGCCGGCGCAATGATCTGCGCGCCGCGTGTCTGCGCCAGCTTCTGCCACAGCGCTTCGCCCAGACGCCGCATCGGCACATTGAAGCCCAGCGCATCGACGCCGGCATCCGCCGCGGCGAACCGCGCGACGCCGAAGCGGCCCTGCTCGGAGATATGCGTGCTGGTGATCGGCGCGGCGGCGCGCAGCAGCGCAGGCCAGACGCCGAGGCTGTCGAGGATGCGCTGGCTGGCGAGATTGATCGCAATGCAGCGCTCGTCCCAGCTCGCTGCGCCGGCGGGCGGCGCGGCGGACTCGATCAGCACGACGCGCAGCTGGGTTGCCGCCAGACCGAGCGCGACGCTCGCGCCGACCAGGCCGCCGCCGACGATGGCGACGTCGAAGCTCGGGTTTTCGCTGCCGGCGCTCATGCGCCAGCCATCAGCCGCTCGATGTCGCGCACGGTCTTGGGCACCGCGGACGTCAGCACTTCCGGCCCGCGCTTGCCGACGACCACGTCGTCCTCGATGCGCACGCCGATGCCCCAGTACTTCTCGGCCACGCCCTTGGTGCCGGGCGCGATGTACAGACCCGGCTCCACCGTCATGACCATGCCCTGCTCGAACGGCCGCGGTTTGCCATCGATCCTGTAGCTGCCGACGTCGTGCACGTCCATGCCGAGCCAGTGGCCGGTGCCGTGCATGTAGAACTGGCGGTGACGGCCTTCGGCGATCAGGTCCGCCGGCTTGCCCTTCAGCAGGCCGAGTTCGACCATGCCTTCGGTCAGCACCTTTGTCGCCACTTCATGCGGCCGCGCCGACGAGTTGCCGGCCTTGAGTTCCTTGATCGCGCGGACGTTGGCTTCGAGGACAACCTCGTAGACCGCCTGCTGCGCCTTGGAGAACTTGCCGTTGACCGGGAAGGTGCGCGTGATGTCCGCCGTGTAACCCTGCAGCTCGCCGCCGGCGTCGATCAGCAGCAGATCGCCGTCGCGCAGCTCGGCGTTGTTCTCGGTGTAGTGCAGGATGCAGGCGTTGTCGCCGCCGCCGACGATCGAGCCGTAGCCGCACTCCATGTCGTGACGCGCAAAGTGGTGATGCAGCTCCGCGGCGATCTGCCATTCGTACAGACCCGGCTTGGCGGCGAGCATGGCCTTGCAGTGCGCCTCGGCGCTGACCTGGCAGGCCACCGCCATCAGATCCAGCTCCGCCTTGGTCTTGATCAGGCGCATCTCGTGCAAGGTCGCCTCGAGCGCAATGAAGTCGACCGGCGCCGCCGCACCACGGCGTGCGACTTCGCGAATCTCGCGCACGACCGTCGTGATGCGCTTGTCCAGAGCCTCGCGCTCGCCGAGCGTGTAATGCAGGTGCTGGCGCCCCTGCAGCAGTTTCGGCAACTGGGCGTCGATGTCGTCGAGCGTGAAAGCCTGGTCGGCGGCGTAGCGCTTGACCGCGCCCTGCGGTCCGGCGCGGCGGCCGTCCCAGATCTCGCGCTCGGGATCGCGGCGGCGCACGAACAGGATGAACTCGGCGCGCTTGCCATCGACCTTGCGGCCCGGCGCGAACACCGCCAACGCATCCGGTTCCGGAAAGCCGGTCAGGTAGGCGAAATCGCTGTCCTGACGAAACTTGTAGTGAGTGTCGCGGGCACGCACGACTTCATGCGAGGCGGGCACGATCGCGATGCCGTCCTTGCCGATGCGCCGCATCAGTTCGGCGCGGCGCGCGGCGTATTCCCTGCCAGCGGTCAGTTCTTTCATGGCTTTGGGCTCAGTGAAGGTGCTGCGAATCGGAGGGGTCCAGCGTCGGCCGCGGATGCAGTTCCATGAACACCAGCTGCGCGCCGACGCGGACGTACTCGACCAGTTCGGTGTAGGCGCTCTCTTCCATGTTGGCATCGGCCTCGTCGCCGACGCTGGCATGGGTCAGCTCGGTGAAGTCGCGGACGACTTCCTTGAGATCCTCCGAGCAGCGCTCCAGGTTCAGCCCGGGCCGGCTGACGAGGCCGAACAGGAAACCCTCGCACCAGGCCACCAGCGCGGCGACGCGCGGCACCAGCGCGACCTCGTCGTCCGGCAGCAGCGGCGCAAAGCGCATGTCGTCGTCGGCCAGATCGTCGAGCGTCTGGTTGCGCAGCTTTTCGAGCTCGGCGCGCACGGCCGGATTCGACACCGGCGCGGAGCTTGCCGGCTCGATGACCTTGAAGGCATCGATCGCCGCGGCGGGGGCAACGCACAGCGCGCCGCACAGGGCGCCGTGATACTCGGCGGCCTCGTCGACATAGCCGATCTGCTGCAGCAGGGCGTTGAGGGCGTCGAAGTCGAGGGCTTGGGAATCGGGTGTGGAGCTCATCGGCCAATTATAGGCCCTGACGGCGGCCGCCTTGGCCCCGGAAACCGCCTGGAAGCCCTCTATAATCCGCCCATGAGCTCCCTCGACTTCGTCTCCGTCCTGCGCGCCTGCGCGCCTTACGTGCACGCCCACAACGGCCGCGTGTTCGTCATCGCCTTCGGGGGCGAGGCCGCCGAGCGGGCAGATTTTGACCAGTTGATCTACGACATCGCCCTGCTCCACAGCCTCGGCGTGAAGCTGGTGCTGGTGCATGGCGTGCGTCCGCAGATCGACCAGCGCCTGCGCGCGCTGAAGCTGGAACCGCGGATCGTCAACGGCCTGCGCGTCACCGATCGCGCCGCGCTCGACTGCGCGAAGGACGCGGTCGGCAGCGTGCGGATGGACATCGAGGCGCGCCTGTCGACCTCGCTGGCGTCGAGCCCGATGGGCGGCGCGCGCATCCGCGTCGCCAGCGGCAACTGGGTCACCGCGCGGCCGGTCGGCATTCGCGGCGGCATCGATCACCTGTTCACCGGCGAAGTGCGGCGCATCGACGTCGATTCGATCCGCCAGGTGCTCGACCAGGACCGTATCGCCCTGCTCTCGCCGATCGGTTATTCGCCGACCGGCGAGATCTTCAACCTGCGCGCCGAAGACCTCGCGACCGCGACCGCCGCCGCGCTGGGCGCCGACAAGTTGGTGTTCGTGACGCCGACCGAGCCGGAGCAGTGGCGCCTCGGCGAGGAGTCCGGCGATGCCGGCCAGCTGTCGCAGGCCCAGGGCGCGGAGCTGCTCGCCAAGAGCAGCGACCTCAGCGAACTCGATCGCACCTATCTGGGTGCGGCGCTCGCCGCCGCGCGCGGCGGCGTCAAGCGCGTGCACCTCGTCGGCCATCAGGACGGCGCGCTGCTGCGCGAGCTGTATACGCGCGACGGCGTTGGCGTGATGCTGTACTCGGACCCCGACTACGAAGCGATGCGCGACGCGACGATCGAAGACGTCGGCGGCGTGCTGACCCTGATCCAGCCGCTGGAGCAGGAAGGCATCCTGGTGCCGCGCTCGCGCGAGCAGCTGGAACTCGACATCGCGCAGTTCAACGTCATCGTCCGCGACGGCCTGGTCATCGCCTGCGCCGCGCTGTTCCCGTTCCCGCAGAACCAGATGGGCGAACTCGCCTGCGTCGCCGTGCACCGCGATTACCAGCGCGCCGGCCGCGCCGGCGTGCTGCTCAAGCGGGTCGAGGCCGAAGCGCGCCAGCTGGGCCTCAAGCGCCTGTTCAGTCTGACGACGCACACGCCGCACTGGTTCATCGAACACGGCTTCCGCAAGGCAACGCCCGAAGACCTGCCGATGCAGAAGCAGCGGCTGTACAACTACCAGCGCAATTCGCTGGTTCTGATCAAGGATCTATGAGCCTGAACAGCGAATGGGTGCAGCGCTCGCTCGCCCATGTGTGGCACCCCTGCACGCAGATGCACGACCACGCCGGCGCCGATCCCGCGCTGCCGCTGGTGCCGATCAAGCGCGGCGAAGGCGTCTGGCTGGAAGACTTCGAAGGCCGGCGCTATCTGGATGCGGTGAGTTCCTGGTGGACCAACCTGTTCGGCCACGGCCATCCGCATATCGTCGGCCAGCTCAAGGAGCAGCTCGACCGTCTTGACCACGTCATGCTCGGCGGCTTCACGCACGAGACTGTCGTCGAGCTGTCGGAACGCCTCGTCGAACTCGCGCCGCCGGGTCTGACGCGCTGCTTCTACGCCGATAACGGTTCGTCGGCGGTCGAAGTCGCGCTGAAGATGTCCTTCCACTACTGGCGCCATGCCGGCAAGCCGCAGAAGACCCGCTTCATCGCGCTGACCAACAGCTACCACGGCGAAACCCTGGGCGCGCTCGCGGTCGGCGGACCGAGCATGTATCGCGACACCTACGCGCCGCTGCTGCTCGAACCGATCCATGTCGAGTCACCGGACTGTTACGAGCGCGCGCCGGGACAGAGCTGGGAAGACCACACGCGGCAGCGCTTTGCGCAGATGGAGCTGGCGCTGCAGCGCCATGCACACGAAGTTTGCGCGGTCATCGTCGAGCCGCTGATCCATTGCGCCGGCGGCATGCGCATGTACCACCCGCTGTATCTGACGCTGCTGCGCGAGGCCTGCACGAAATACGGCGTGCACCTGATTGCCGACGAGATCGCGGTCGGCTTCGGCCGCACCGGCCGGCTGTGGGCCTGCGACTGGGCCCCCGCACCGCAGGGCAATCGCGACGCACAGCCCGGCATCACGCCGGACTTCATGTGCCTGTCGAAAGGTCTGACCGGCGGCACGCTGCCGCTCGCGGTGACGCTGACGCGCGACGACATCTACGCGGCGTTCTACGCCGACTACAGTGCCGGCAAGGCTTTCCTGCATTCGCATTCCTACACCGGCAATCCGCTCGCCTGCCGCGCGGCACTGGCGACGCTGGACCTGCTGGAACGCGAACGTCCGCTGCGCACCAACGGCCTGCTGTCGGAGCTGATGTGGAGCCAGACCGCCGAGCTGCGCTCGCATCCGCACGTCGCTGAGGTACGCCTGCAGGGCATGGTGATGGCGATCGAACTCGCGAAGAACGTCCGCAGCAAGGAGCCGTATCCAGCGAGCGAGCGGCGCGGGCTGCGTGCGTATCGCCACGCACTGAACGCGCACAAGGACTACGGCGTGATCCTGCGGCCGCTCGGCAACGTCATCTACTTCATGCCGCCTTACGTGATCGCGCCGCGCGAGATCGAGCAGATGTGCAAGGCCGCCATTGCGGCGATCCACGAAGCGACGCGCGATTGAACATGACTCGCGTGTACGTCAATCAGGCGCTCGCGGCCGGCACCGAATTCGCCTTGCCTGAAGATGCTTTCCGGCATCTGGTCCAGGCACTGCGCATGCGCCCCGGAGATACCTTCGTCGCCTTCAACGGCCAGGGCGGCGAGTACAGCGCCAGCCTTGTCGATGCCGGCAAGCGCGCCGCAACGGCGCGCATCGATGCGCATGACGCCGTCGAGCGCGAATCACCATTGCAGCTGACGCTGGCGCAGTGCGTGTCCAAGGGCGACCGCATGGATTACACGATCCAGAAAGCCGTCGAGCTGGGCATCTCGCGCATCGTGCCGCTGCTGTCGTCGCGCAGTGTCGTGCGTCTCGATGGCGATCGCTGGGAACGCAAGACCGAACATTGGCAGGGCGTCATCGCGTCCGCCTGCGAGCAGTCGGGCCGCACGCGTCTGCCCTCGCTCGAAGCGCCGCAGGATCTGGCCCGCTGGCTGGATGCGCCGCGTGGCGCGGCGCTGGAGCTGACGCTGGATCCGAAGGCCGCGCACAGCCTGCGCAGCCTGGCGCCGCCGTCGGGCGCAGTCACCTTGCTGGTGGGACCGGAGGGCGGCCTCAGCGCTGCGGAAATCGAGCATGCGCAACGCAGCGGCTTCAGTGGCCTGCGGGTTGGGCCGCGTGTGCTGCGTACCGAAACCGCCGGCGTGGCGACCCTGGCGGCGATCCAGTCGCTCTGGGGCGACTGGTAAGACTCAGGACGGGTCGACCGTCTCGATCCAGACGCGGCTGACCTGACCGCCGATCAGCTCGACCCACAGCAGCTTGCCGGGCTCGGCATCGCGGCCGAAGTACATCCACTGCTGGCCGATGCGCACCGACTCGCCGTGGCGCAGGACGACATCGCGATCGGGTGCGCGTTGCGTGACCTCGCGCACTCTTGCGCGGCTGTCGCCGAC
This sequence comes from Fontimonas sp. FW305-C-3, assembly GCF_058783185.1. NCBI lineage: Bacteria > Pseudomonadati > Pseudomonadota > Gammaproteobacteria > Nevskiales > Nevskiaceae > Fontimonas > Fontimonas sp. FW305-C-3. The sequence goes on from NZ_JBYSYK010000003.1 coordinate 803,346, forward strand.
GGCAATGCTCGCGCCGTGCCAGCTCACCGGCTGCGCGGTCACGAAGGGGCCCAGATCCTGTTGCGCCTGCGCGGAGCCGGCAAGGCCTAACGCAATCGCGGCAATGAATCGCTTGTTCATGCCGCCAGCTTACGCCTGAGATGGCTAGGCGCGCACGCCGCCCATCGCGATCCTGATCGCGTAACGCATCAAGGCGTGAGTGCCGCGAATGCCGAGTGCATCCATCATCCGCGCGCGGTGGGTCTCGACGGTCTTGATGCTGACGCCCATCTCGTTGGCAATCTCGCGGGTGGAGTTGCCGCGGCCGATCATCTGCAGCACCTGACGCTGGCGCTGGCTCAGCGAGGTTGCATGATCGGGTTGATGATGGCCCGGCGGTGTCGCCAGGTAGTGTGAAATCGACGGGCTGACATAGAGCTGCTGGCGCTGCGCGGCGGACAACGCGGCGTACAGGTCGTTGGGTTCCGCCGCCATGTCGACAATACCCAGCGCGCCGAGGCGTACCGCCGCACGCAGCAGCTGCGCATCCGGCGCACCGGTCAGCATCAGCACCGCCGTGCGCGTCACCTCGCGGCGGATGCGGGCCAGGGCTTCCAGCCCGCTCAGCTGCGGCAGATCGAATTCGGACAGCACCGCATCGGGTTGATTGCGGCGGACTGCCTCGAGCAACGCCGCGCCGTTGTCGGCAACCGCAGCGACCTGAACGTTCGGGCGCTCTTCGACGAGGCGCTTGAGCCCCGCCCTGATCAGACCCTGCGCCGTGGCTATGACGACCCGCATCGGCCCTGCTCCATCCATTTGGTAAGACTGGATTGCAGTCTCCACGCTTGCGGGCACTCGACGACCGCATGGCCGTCGAGCGTCGGGGCCCGGCTGACGGACGGTGGACTGGCGGCCGGCGCGGCCCCGGGCGGCATGGGTGGAACCCCGGTATGCGGCCGGCGGTGGAGACTCTACTATCGGCGGCAGACAACTCCAGGTGCGGCCAGCCTCGCACCGGGGTTTGAGTTTGGTTACGGGGGAGCGCCGCGTGACAGCAGCGCCGCGACTGACGGGGGAATGTCGCGCATGACGACCGATCACACCGCAACGCCGTTGGCGTCCGGCGCCGTTATTGGCGACTACCGGATTCGCCAGAGTCTCGGCGCGGATACTCAGGGCTTCCACTATCTGGCCGAGCATCCCGTGCACCGCACGGTGCTTCTCCATGAGTTCTTCGCGCACGAGTTCGCGCAGCGCGAAGCGCAGAGCATGGCCGCCAGCGATGCCGGCGACCGCGTCGCCCTGCGCTGGTGGGTGCGCAGTTACCTCGACCGTGCCCACGCCGTCGCGGCGGTTCGGCATCCGCGCCTGCTGCGGCTGATCGACAGCGCCGAACATCAGGGCGGCGCCTGGTACAGCTGCAGCGCACCGGCGGCACCGCTGCTCCAGGAACGGCTCGGCCGCGGCGACGCGATGGCCGCCGGCAGCGTCGAAACCCTGCTGACCGATCTGATGGAAGCCGCCGAAGCCCTGCACACGGCCGGCATCGTCCATCGTGCGATCGGCCCCCAGCTGATCTGGGCCGGCGATCAGGGTCGCGCGACGCTCGGCGGCTTCGGCAGCCTGCGCGCGGCCATCCGATTCAGGAAGCGCGCATTGCATAGCGTGGCGCCAGCGCCCTATGCAGCGCCCGAGGAACTGCAGGCGGACGCGCAGATCACGCCCGCGGCAGATATCTACGCGATCGCCGCCGTCGTCCATCACGCCGCGACCGGACAGGCGCCGCCATCGGCCGATCAGCGCCTCGCCGGTGCGACGCCGGGTTCGCTGGCGACCGCAATCGACAACGGCTTGCCGGCGACGCTTGCCGCGGGCATCGAACAGGCGCTGGCGCTGGATGCAACGCAGCGTCCGCAGACGATCGCCCAATGGCGCGCGCTGATGAAGCTGCAGGCCCCAGCCACCGTCGTTCCGGCGAGCAGCATGGCGCCTGCGGCGCCCACGGCAGGCGGCGCGCGAACCTGGATGCTGATCGGCGCACCGCTGGTGCTGATCGCGGCAATCGCCGGCTTCATGCTGCCCAAGGACAAGGCGCCGGCAGCGGCTGCCCAACCGGCGGCGACCGCCATCGACCCTTACGCCCGCGCACCCACCGACACCGATCGCCCGCGTTTCGTTTCCCTGGGCAGCGGCAGCGAAGCGCCGGTGCTCAATCAGGCGGCAATCGATGCGATCAGCGCAGAGACGGAACAAACCGGCGCCGCACCGGCGCCATTGCCGGTCGCACCCAAGCCCAGCCTTGCGCCCGTCGCAACCGGCCGGCCGCCAGCCACGCCGCCGCCGGCAGCGGTTGCCGAAGCCCCGGCATCGCGCGAGATCGCCGCACCCGAAGCCACCGCGGCGGCGAACCAAGAGTTGGCGGTGCTGACGCCGGCGACGGCCGATGTCATCGCCGCCACCGAAGCGGTACCCGAGCAGCCGGGCGACAGCGGCGCAATGAATCACGCGCAGCAGCTCGCGCTCGAACGCTCGCGCTGTTCGCGGCATGTTTCCGAGCTTTTCGCCGGACGCGATTTCACCTACGCCGACATCGCCAAGTTCGAAGACGTCGTCAAGCTCGAGGGCGGGCGACTGGAGACACCGAAGCTGCGCACCGACGATGGCCGCCGCTTCTCGTTCCTGATCGACAACCAGGGTTGCGTCATGCGCATGCTGCGCTGACGGCGGACGGCGATGTCGGGCCGCCCCCGACCGTTGCTCGCCGCGCAATCGCCGCTCGTCGCAACTCGCTCAATTGCGCCGAACACGCGCCGTAGCATCTGTTCATCGGAAGCTGTCGCGCGCCAAGTTTCGAATTTCCGGACCACGCCCCAGCCTCGATGTCTCTACGGAGCTAGGACTATGGACAGAATGCAGATCAACAAGGCAACCGCCGTCGCCATCGGCGCACTCTTCGGCATGACGGCGGGTAGCGCGCTTGCACAGACGTCGACCGATGACTTCCAGGTCAGGATCACGATCGAGAAAAGCTGCCTCGTCGAATCCGCCCAGACCACCGACATGGAATTCGGCACGCGTCAGCTGCTCAACACAGCCTATGAGGCGGAGTCCGCGATCGCGGTGACCTGCACGACCGGCGTGCCTTACACGGTCGCTCTCAACGCTGGCGCGCACGCCAGCGGCGGCGACACGACGACACGCCACATGGCCAAGGGCAGTGAGCTCATCGCCTATGACCTGTTCCAAAACCAGGGCCGCACGACTCACTGGGGCACGGTTGCCGGCGGCGCTTCGCTCGGCAGCGTGGGCACCGGCGTGACGCAGACGCTGCCGGTGTATGGCAAGGTGCCGGCAGGTCAGACCACGCCTTCGGTCGGCCTGTACACCGACACCATTACGGTTGAAGTTGCGTACTGACATCCATCGACTTCATCGATCGCCGGGATGACCTGCCCCATGGCCAGACACATGAAACGGATCCGCGCGGCGGGCTTGCTGATCGCCTCGCTGTGCGCGCTGCCTTTCGCGGCCAGCGCAGGCGGGTTCAGCGTTTCGCCGACGACGCTGGAGTTCAAGGCGGGCCAGACGGCGGAAGGTCTGCGCCTGCATAACAGCGGCGATCGGCCGATCAACGCCCAGCTGCGTGTCTTCGAGTGGACGCAGACTGCCGACGAGGACGTGCTGACGCCGAGCAAATCGCTGGTCGTCAGTCCGCCGATGGCAACCCTCGCACCGGGACAGCAACAGTTCGTCCGCGTCATCCGCACCGACGCCGCACCCGGCGCCGCGGAACGCAGCTACCGCCTGCTGATCGACGAACTGCCGCCGCCGGCAGCGCCGGCCGGAGTACCGGTTTCCGGTCTCGATTTCGTCGTGCGCTTCTCGGTGCCGGTGTTCGTCGCGGCGGCGAACGATGCGCCGGGCGAAGCGCGCTGGTCGCTGCACCCGGCCGCCGACGGCACGTTGCAGCTGCGCGGCGACAATCCCTCCGCAACGCACGTCCAGCTTGCCGATCTGCGCATCCTCGATGCGAGCGGCGGCACGCTCTACGAACAGGCGGGCCTGGTCGGCTATGTTCTCGGCGGCACGCAGCGCGGCTGGTTGCTGAAGACCGCGTCGTCTGCCAGCCTGAGGAACGCCAGGGAGATCGAAGCTCGCATCGATGGCCAGATCCGTCGCCAACCGCTGGAGCCCGGCGCTCCCTAGCCTTGTCGCGTCCGGCCTGATCCTTGCCTTGCTCGCCCACGGCGCGCTCGCGCTGGACGGCAGGCCGCAAGACGGCGCCCTCGATCTCCGCCAGCTCGGGCCGGCGGCGAACATCGCGCTGCTGCAGGGGCCAGGCATCGCCAACAGCGTCGAAGATCTCTACCTCGAGATCTATCTCAACAGCGTGCATACCCGCCGCGTGCTGCAGGTCAGCGTCACGCCGGATGGCCGCATGCTCGCGTGGGCCGAGAATCTTCGCGACTGCGGATTGAAGGTGGACGCCGGACAGATCGGCCGTTACGTCGCGCTGGACGGTCTGACCGACGTGAGCTACCGCTACGACGCGCCGAACCAGCGCCTGTATTTCGACGCCGGTCCGGCGCGCCTCAACGTGCGCGCGCAGCGCTACGGCTACGACGAAGGCAAGATCTGGCAGGCCAGCGTCAGTCGCGGCGCGCTGCTGAACTACGACCTCTACGCCAGCGCCGGCGAACAGCAGGCCCTGTCCGCCGGCACCGCGCTGCGCGTGTTCGGCGCGCATGGCGTGATCGAATCCAGCGGACTGACGCGCCTCGCGGAGAATCAGGATTCCGAGCCTTACGTCAGGCTGGACACGGCCTGGACCTACTCGATGCAGGACGAACTGCTCAGGCTGATCGTCGGCGATCACATCAGCGGCAGCCTGCCGTGGACCCGGCCGACACGGATGGGCGGCATCCAGCTGCGTCGCGACTTTGCGCTCCAGCCGGGGCTGCTCACCTATCCGGTGCCGCAGTTCTTCGGCGAAGCGGCGCTGCCTTCGCGCATCGAGCTGTACGTCAACGGCGTGCGGCAGTACGAAGGCACGACACCGCCCGGCCCCTTCCAGCTGAGCACGCCGCCGAGCGTCAGCGGCGCCGGACTCGCGCAGGTCGTACTGACCGATGCACTGGGCCGGGCGCAGACGATCGACTTCTCGTTCTACAACGCCAACCGTCTGCTGCGCGAAGGCTACAGCGACTACGCGCTCGGGCTCGGCGCGGTGCGCCGCGATTACGGCATCGATTCGTTCGACTACCGCGAGCGCGTCGCGGCCAATGCTTCGATCGCCCATGGCCTGAGCGACTGGCTGACGCTGGAAGCGCATGGCGAAGGCGACGGCAATGTGTGGATGGGCGGGCTGGGCAACGTCGTCCGCCTCGGCAGCTTCGGCAGCGCGCGCGCTGCCTACGCGCACAGCCGCAGCAGCGCTCAGGCGCAAGGCATGGACGCCGATCCGTACAGCGGCAGCGGCGGCCAGTTCGCGGTCGGCTACAACTACACCGCGAACGGCTACACCGCGGACTACAGCCTGCAGCGCGCCGACGACGGCTTTCGCGACCTGGCCTCGGCCGAAGGCCGCGCGCCGAGCCTGCGCAGCGAGCAGGCGCTGCTCGGCACCGCGCTGGGCCGCTACGCGAACGCCTCCGTCAGCTACGTCAGGCTCGACAGTCCGGACGACGAACGCTTCCGCAGCGTCGGCCTCAATGCCAGCACCTTGCTGATGCGCTCGCTGTCGCTGTTCCTCAGCGTTTCGCGCGATCTCGACGGCGATCACGACCTCAGCGTCTTCGTCGGCCTGTCCGCCAGTTTCAGCCCACGTCTGAATGCCGGCGGCGGCTACAGCGACAACAGCGGCTCCCGGGCCTACGACGCCTACGTCGCTTCGCCCATCCCCGCCGACGGCGGCAGCGGCTGGCAGCTGCGCGCGCGGCATGCGCAAGACATCGACACGCTGCAGGCCGACGTCGGCGGCCGCGGCGACTACGGCAACTGGAGCGCCGGCGTGCAGGCCATCGACGATCGCTACAACGGCTTTGCCGCGGCGAGCGGCGGCATCGTCATGATGGATTCGGCGTTGTTCCCGTCGCGCCAGGTCGATCAGGGTTTCGCGCTGATCACCACCAACGGCATCGCCGATGTGCCGGTGCTGTTCGAGAACCGCCCGATCGGCAAGACCGATGCGGGCGGTCACTATCTACTGACCGGTCTCAACGCCTACCAGCCGAACCGGGTGTCCATCGACCCGCTCAATCTGCCGCCGCAGATCCAGGCGGCGCACGAGGTGGTCACCGTGGTCCCGGCGGATCGAGCGGGCGTCCGCGTCGAGTTCGGCCTGCGTGAATCGCGCGCCGCGCTGCTGATCCTGCATGACATGCACGATCAGCCGATCGGCGTCGGCAGCGCCGTCATCCGCGACGGACAACCGCTCGGCATGGTCGGCTTCGACGGCCAGAGCTATCTTGAGAATCTCGGCACCCGCAATCGCCTCATGATCGAGCCGGCCGGGCAGGACGAATGCGTCGTGAAGTTCGACTACCCGCCCAAGACCGCGGGCATCCCCGTCATCGGTCCATTGAGGTGCCAGCCATGAGCATTCATCTGCGCCTCTGCGTCGCCGCTCTGGCACTGTTCGCGCTGCTCATGCCCGGCCGCGGTCAGGCGTCGACCAGCTGCAACGCCAGCATGAGCAACGTCAGCTTCGGTACGGTCGATCCCTTCGTCGGCAACGTCGACATCACCGCGACGATCACCTACAACTGCTCGACCAGCGGCCTGCTCGGCGTCGGCCTGCGCGGCGCGCGGCTGCGCATGTGCTTCAGCATCGGCAGTGGCGTCAACGGCGGCGGCAGCCTGGATCCGCGCCGCATGACCGGCGGCGTCGGGCCGATGTGGTTCCAGCTCTACAAAGATCCCGCGCGTACGCAGATCTGGGGCACCCGCGCGGACAGCTACGGCGCGGTGCAGGTCGATCTCGAATACAGCGCGCTGCTCGGCAGCTCGTCGGGCGGCAGCACGGTGACGGTCTACGGCCGAGTCCCGCTCGGACAGACCACACTCTCTCCCGCCAGCTACAGCAATCCCTACACCGGCATCCACACCGAATGGATCTTCCGCGGCAACGAGGGGCTGCTCAACCTGACGAGCTTCCCGACCAGTTGCTCCTCCGGCGGCAGCCAGAGCGGCAACGGCACGTTCCCGTTCACCGCCTCGGCCTCGGTCGACAGTCGCTGCAATCCGGTCTTCTCGGTCGAGGATGTCGATTTCGGCACGCATGGCCTGCTGAAATCGGCGATCGTCACGACGGCCACCGTATCGCCCCAATGCACCAACACGACGCCGTACCAGATCGGCCTGAACAACGGCCAGAACGCCGTCGGCAATGTCCGGCGCATGCGTAGCCCGGCCGGCAATTTCGTCAGCTACGAGCTGTACCGCAACAACGGGCGCACCTTGCGCTGGGGAAATTCCGTCAACAGCGACACCGTCAGCCAGACCGGATCCGGCTCGCCGCAGTCGACGACGATGTACGGCCGCGTGCCCGCGCAGACCAGCGCACCCGCGGGCAGCTACAGCGACACGGTGACCGTGACGATCACCTACTGATTCGTCAGCCGCCGCAGGCGTGGGCGATAATGGCGAATGTCCGACCTTCCCCTGTTTGTCACCTGCCCGCGCGGCGTCGAACCCCTGCTGGCGCAGGAGCTGATCGCACTCGGCCTGGTGGACACCAAGGAGCGTCCGGGCGGCGTCTCGGCGCAGGCGACGCTGGAACAGGCCTACCGCGCCTGCCTGTGGTCGCGTCTGGCAAGCCGCGTGCTGCTGCCGCTGCAGCGTTTTCCCGCCGCCGATACCGATGCGCTGTACGACGGCGCCAGCAGCATCGAATGGCCGGATGTCTTTGCCGCGACAACGACCTTCGCGATCGAAGTCGCCGGCCGCTCGCAGACGATCACGCACACGCACTACGCCGGCCTCAAGATCAAGGACGCGATCGTCGACCAGTTCCGCGCGCGCGAACAGGACCGGCCGAATGTCGATACCGACAACCCGGGCATCCGCATCCATCTGCATCTGGATCGCGAGAACGCCACGCTGAGCCTCGACCTCGCCGGCGACAGCCTGCACCGCCGCGGCTATCGCCGCATGGGCGTCGAAGCCCCGTTGAAGGAAAACCTCGCGGCGGCACTGCTGGTCCGCGCCGGCTGGCCGGCACTGGCCGCGCAGGGCGCGCCGCTGCTCGATCCGATGTGCGGCTCCGGCACGCTGGCGATCGAAGCGGCCTGGATGGCCACCGACGTCGCCCCCGGCATCCTGCGCCAGCGCTGGGGCTTCGAGGCCTGGCTCGACCACAAACCGGCGGTCTGGGCGCGCGTGCGCGAGGAAGCGCTGGCCCGCCGCGAAGCCGGCAAGGCGTCGCTGCCGGCGATTCGCGGCAGCGACCTCGATCCGCGCGCGCTTGAGGCCGCACGCAGCAACAGCGAACGCGCCGGGCTCGGCAAATCGCTGGTCTTCAGCCAAGGCGATGTGCTCGACGCCGACGCCGCGGGCGCACCGACCGGCCTGCTGATCAGCAACCCGCCGTATGGCGAGCGCATCGGCGCCGAAGCGGACCTGATCAAGCTCTATTCGCTGCTCGGCGTGCGCATCAAGCAACACTTCGGCGGCTGGCGCGCGGCGATTTTCACCTCGCGCGTCGACCTCGGCCATCGCCTCGGTCTCAGCGCCGACACCAAGCACACGTTCTACAACGGCGCGATTCCCTGCGTGCTGCTCGGCTTCGACATCCGCCGCGACACGCGCAGCGAGCCTGGGTCCGCGACTGGAGCCTCCAGCGCACCGCCGGCGCCGCGCGGCGGCGAAGACTTTGCCAACCGCCTGCGCAAGAACTACAAGCACCTCGCCAAATGGGCACGGCGCTCCGAGGTCGGCAACTACCGCGTCTACGACGCCGACCTGCCGGACTACGCGTTGGCGGTCGATCTGTATGCCTCGCCCGAGCTGCATGCGCATGTGCAGGAGTACGCGCCGCCGAAGACCATCGAACCGGCCAAGGCGGAGCAGCGCCTGCGCGAAGGCCTGGCGCAGTTGCAGGCGGTACTCGAGCTGCCGGCGGCAAACATCCATTACAAGCTGCGCCGCGCACAGAAGGGCGACACGCAGTACAGCCGCCAGGCCGAGACCGGCACCTTCCATGTCGTCGCCGAGCACGGCGCGCGGCTGCGCGTGAACTACGACGACTACCTCGATACCGGCCTGTTCCTCGATCACCGGCCGATCCGCCAGCGCATCCAGCGCGAGGCGGCCGGCAAGCACTTCCTCAACCTGTTCTGCTACACCGGCGCGGCGACCGTGCATGCGGCGGTCGGCGGCGCGGCGAGCACGCTGTCAATCGACCTGTCGAACACTTACCTTGAATGGGCACAGCGCAATCTCAACGAGAACGACATCCGCTCGTACGTCTATGAGCGCGCACCGGCAGCGGATGCCGATATCGCAACGCATGCGCTGGTGCGCGCCGACTGCCGCGAATGGCTGGCGGCCAATGCGCAACTCGACGACGCGCTGCAGTTCGACCTGATCTTTCTCGATCCGCCGACCTTCTCGAACTCGAAGAAGATGGAAGGCACGCTCGATATCCAGCGCGACCATGGCGAACTGATCCGCCACTGCATGGCGCTGCTGGCGCCGAAAGGCACGCTGTATTTTTCGACCAACCGGCGCGGCTTCAAGCTCGATGCCGAGCTGGCCGATGTCGCGCAGATCGAGGACATCACCGCACAGACCCTCGGCGAGGATTTCAAGCGGCCACCGCCGCCGCACAAGTGCTGGCGCATCCGTCATCCGGCCTGACCCGGCAGTCACCAAACGGAAATCTGGCCGTAATATCGGCGCTCTAGGATTCGGGCCTGCCTCGATCTGAAGAGCCTGCCGTGCAGACTGTCACGGATGATGTGGCGCGACTGCGCCTCAGCCTTGCCCCCTTGCCGCCGTCGACGACCATCGACCAGGCGGCCGACCTGTTCCTGTCCAGCGCCAATGCGCGAATGCTGTGCCTGCCGGTGGTGGGCGACGACGGCGTCCCGGTCGGCACGATCAGCCGCCACACGCTCAACGGCATCTTCCTGACCCGCTACGGGCGCGAACTGTATGGCAACAAGTCGATCACGACGGTGATGAACCGCACCGCGCTGATCGTCGAGCAGCGCATGCCGCTCGAACAGGCCGCCGCCTATGTCACCGCCAAGCTTGGCTCACCGATCACCGAAGACTTCGTGGTCGTCGACGGCGGACGCTATGCCGGCATGGGCATCGTGCTCGATCTGCTGTCCGCGCTGGAACAGCGCGTGGCCGGCCACACCCAGCAGCTGCAGAGCGCCTACAGCCAGCTGCAGGCCTCGCAGGCGCAGCTGGTGCAGTCCGAGAAAATGGCGTCGCTGGGCCAGATGGTCGCCGGCGTCGCCCATGAGATCAACACGCCGCTGGGCTATGTGCGCAACAACGTCGAGATGGTCCAGGGCGTTTTCGACCTGACCGCCGCGGCGCTGCAGACGCATCAGCATCTGCTGAAGATGATGACCGACGACGGCACCGACGAAGCGCAGCTCAGCGCGGCGATGAGCGCCTGCGCGCAGAGCATGGACGCGATCGGCGATGTCGCCGTCATCGAGGACGCGCAGGCCTTATTCGGCGACACGCTGTTCGGCGTCGACACGATCAAGGATCTGGTCGTCAACCTGCGCAACTTCTCGCGCCTGGATCAGGCCAAGACCGTCGACGTCAGCGTCAACGACTGCCTCGACCAGACGCTGACCATCGCCAACAACGTGTTGAAGAGCAAGGTCGAGATCATCAAGCGCTACGGCGACGTGCCGAAGCTGCGCTGCTCGCCTTCGCAGATCAACCAGGTATTGCTCAACATGATGACCAACGCCGCGCAGGCCATCGAACACGACCAGGGCAAGCTGTTGCTGAAGACCGAGTTCGACGGCACCTGGGTGCGCATCCATATCCAGGACAACGGCAAGGGCATCCCGCAGGAGCAGATCGACAAGATCTTCGATCCGTTCTTCACGACCAAGCCGGTCGGCCATGGCACCGGCCTGGGCCTGTCGATTTCCTTCCAGATCATCCAGGCCCACGGCGGCGCGATCCGCGTGGTCTCCGAACCGGGGCGCGGCACCAAGTTCGTCATCAGCCTGCCGCTGCGCGGCGCCGATGCCCTCGCCGCATGAACGCCCTGACCTCGCCATGAGCGCCAAACCTTCCCTGCTGCTGGTCGACGACGAAGAGCGCATCCTGCGTTCGCTGGCGATGCTGTTCCGCGGTCATTACGAGCTGCACCACGTCACCGATCCGCGCGAAGCGCTGCCGATCATCGACAAGCACCGCATCCACGTCGTCGTCAGCGACCAGCGCATGCCGCAGATGCGCGGCGCCGATCTGCTGCGCGAAGTGCGCGCGCGTTCGCCGAACACGATGCGCATCCTGTTGACCGGCTATTCGGAACTCGATGCGGTGATCGCCTCGGTCAACGAAGGCGAGATCTTCCGCTTCATCCAGAAACCCTGGGACGCGCAGGAGCTGCGCGACACGGTCAAGCAGGCGTCCGACATCTCGCGCGCGCTGTTCGATGCCGGCGCCTATGCGCCGCCGGTGCCGCTGCTGACCGAGACCGGCAGCTTCGTCGCACCGCCGGCCCAGGCACTGCAGGCCGAAGTCGTGCTGGTCATCGACGACGACGAGGAGATCTACAACACGGTCCGCGAAGTGGTCGGCAATTCGCAGCCGGTGCTGTGGGCCAACTCGCTGAACCGGGCGCTGGAAATGCTCGGCCAGCATGACGTCGGCGTGGTCGTCTCGGAACTGGTCGTCGGCAACGAAAGCGTCACGGCGCTGCTGAAGATGCTCAAGGCCGAACGCCCCGAGGTGGTCGCCATCGTGCTGACCCCGTTCGAGGACGTCAGCGTCTTCATCGGCCTGATCAACCAGGGCCAGGTCTACCGGCTGCTGCCCAAGCCGGTCCGCAAGGGCGCGTTCTCGATGAGCCTGGCCAGCGCTCTGCGCCACCACCGCGTCCTTGCCGCGGCCCCCAGCCTGCGCGCCGCCCACAAGGTCGAACAGCTGCGCGAGCCCGAGGAAATCTCGGTCGCCGGGCGCGTCATGGGCTTCCTGTCGCGGATGCGGGTGCGCGCCGCGGCATCCTGAAATCTACATTTCAGGCCGGCAGGATTTGGCCAGGACCAAGCCGGGATTGGCCGGGATCGGTCTGCGGTCCGCGAATGGGACTCGGCGCTAAGTTACCGATTCGCTATCATGGGCAATCTCCACTGATTCCCGAGTCTCCACATGCGTGCTGGCCCCGCCTACCGTTCCACTTCCGGTCTGGCCCTGAGTCTGCTGCTGGCGCTTGCCGCGCCCGCCGCCCTTGCCGCCGAGGCCGAGCCCGGCTGCCAGACGTATATCGACAGCCAGTGGCAGCCGGCCAAGGCCACGTCCATGAGCGGCTGCCTGCTGCAGATCGATGCGGCCACCACCGTCTACGACGCCCAAGGCTTCAAGTTCGGCCTCTGGGGCACGACGCTGCTGTCGGCCGACGTCCGTTACTTCTACAGTTCCATGGACAGCGGCGCGTCCTGGCAGGTGGTCGGCGAGAAGGCTTCCATCACCCCGGATAGCCGCACCCAGCAGGCTGCGAAGGCCCCGGCCGAGCAGGTCGCGGCAGCCCCGGCCGAACCGCCGGCGCCGGTCAAGTCCGGCGGCATCTTCAGCCGCATCAGCGATTTCTTCACGACCGCCGACGACGAGAAGGCCGTCGCCGCCGAGGAAGAAGCCATGGCACCGCGGCCGGTCACCGCCGAGATGCCGGCGCCGGCCACCTACACGCCGCGCAACCAGACCCAGGGCGTGCCGCTGCGCAGTGAATCGGCGTCGGCCGCCATCGTCAGCCAGGCGCCGGGCAACGAAACGCTGCACAGCTGCAACATGCGCCTGGGTTCGCGTTGGGAAGTGGTCAACAACCAGACGCTGCAGCAGTGCGTCGCGCTGTTCGATCGCAGCCCCGACCAGTTCGACAACAACGGCTACAAGTACGGCTACTGGGGCGGCATCTATCTCGCCGCCAACCGCAGCGAAGTGCTGCAGTCGGGCAATTCGCGCGACTGGACGACCGTGCTGAACCGCTGAGTTCGCTGAGCCGCCGCGTATCGCTAGTCTTCGTCGGTCAGCACTTCCGAGACTCGCGCTCGCAGCAGCGGGATCAACTCTCTCTCGAACCACGGGTTCCGGCGCAGCCAGAGGTTGTTGCGCGGGCTCGGATGCGGCAGTGGGACGACGCCCGGCCAGTGGTCACGCCAAGCGTGGACCGTATTCGTCACAGACGCCCCTGCCTTGGGCAAATGGTAGGCCTGCGCGTACTGGCCGATGACGAGCGTGAGCCTCAAGCTTTTCAGATGATGCAGAAGCTTCTCGCGCCACGCCGGCGCGCATTCCGGACGTGGCGGACGATCACCGGCCTTGCCGGTACCCGGAAAGCAGAAACCCATCGGCAGGATGGTCACCCGTTTCGGGTCGTAGAAGACTTCGGGCGTTAGACCCAGCCACTCGCGTAGACGATCGCCGCTGGCGTCTGCGAAAGGCACGCCGGATTCATGGACCTTCCGGCCCGGCGCCTGCCCTGCGACCAGAATGCGGGCCTGCGGATGCAACTGCAGGACCGGTCGCGGGCCGAGCTGCAGGTGCTCCGAACAGAGCGTGCAGCGGCGCACTTCGCTGAGCAGCGATGCCACAGACGTCATGCGTGAACCTCGAATGCAGCCTAGCGCCGGAACCAAGCCGCGCCGCGAAGCGGCGTCTGCCTGAGTGAAGACGAAGAACTACGATCCACCGGCAGCGGCTTCATAGGCGCGCAGCTCAAGTGTCCTGGATTTGGTCAGCTCCAGCCACTTGCCGGTGGCCACGAGCTGAAACATCGTTCCCTGTTGTTCGGCGACTACCTTGGAGATCACCACCCCTTCCGAATCACGAAACGCAAGCCAGTTTCGCTGCGCCGTGCGAAGTGCCGCCTGCTGATCGGCCGACAGCTTCTTCATCAGTCGACCATAGCTGGCATTCATCTCCTGATCCCACATTTCGCGCGCTCTATTCGTGGCGTCGCGCATCCCCGCCGTCGAATAATCCTCAGCCATGGCCGAGTCGAGCCAAGCATCGATTGGGTCTTTGCTGGCCGTGTCGCAGGGCTCCTCTGCAATGCCACGACTCGCGGCCAGGGCAAGAAGCGCTCCGACCAACAATGCACGGGCGATCATTCGCACTCTCCGTCTAAGGCCAGTTGGACATCAATGGGCGCCCACGAGGGCAACCAGCACCCGCGCAAGGCTCCAGCCGCTGCTTCACGACCGTCCGGACTCGGCGCCTCAGTTCTGCCAGTAGACGTACTCGTCGTCCGCCGCTTCGGGCTGGTCCAGCGTCTTGTCGACCATGATCGGTGCTTCGATCAGCGACGGCCAGGCGGGTGCCACCATCTGCGCATTGTGCTCCGCCAGCAGGCCTTTGAGCGCGGTGACCTTGTCCGGATTCGCGGCGGCAAGATCGTGCTGTTCGGTCGGATCCTCGGCCAGATTGAACAGCCAGTCGCGCTTCGGCCGCTCGGAGACCTGCAGCTTCCAGTTCTCGACGATCACCGCCTGATAGCTGCCGTCGCGCCAGAACAGCGGGCGCGGCGCTTGCGTTGCAGTGCCGCGCAGATACGGCAGCAGGTCGACGCCGTCGATCGTCACGTCGCGCGGCGCCGCAGTGCCGGCGGCGGCGAGCAGGGTCGGCAATAGATCGATGTTCGAGACGCGCTCGCCGTAATGGCTGCCGGCGGGAATCACGCCCGGCCATTTGGCGACATACGGCACGCGGATGCCGCCTTCGAACAGCGTCAGCTTCCAACCCCGGTAAGGTTCATTGACCTGCGGAATGCCCAGATAATTCGGTGCGCCGTTGTCGCTGGTGAAGACCACCAGCGTGTTGTCGTCCAGGCCTTCCTCGCGCAGCGTTTCGAGAATCTTGCCGACGCTGCGATCGAGCGAGCGGACCATCGCCGCGTAGACGCGCTGGCGATGATCGGGGATCTGCGACAAGGCGTCGTAGTCGTCCTTGAACGACTGCAGCGGCGTATGCACCGCCCAATGCGCGAGGTACATGAAGAACGGCCGGTTGCGGTTGGCGCGGATCGCCGCGCTCGCCTCTTCGGTCAGGTAGTCGGTCAGATAGGTGCGCGGCTCGAACCAGGGGCCGGCGTTGTAGCTGACCGCGAAACGCATGTTCGGCCACAGGAAGCGATCGATCGGATCGAAGTCCTGCTTGGAATTCACCGAACGTGGATCGTCCTCGGGCAGGTACAGGCCGCTTTCCATGAACAGGCTTTCGTCGAAACCCTGGTTGGCCGGGCGCATCTCAGGCGTGCTGCCAAGATGCCACTTGCCGAGATGGATCGTGTGATAGCCGCGTGCCTTGAGCAGTTCGGCCGTCGTCTGCTCGGAAGGCGGCATGCCGAGTTCGTTGAAGTCCGCCACCTCGCTCGCGCGCTCGATATGCGTGACGACCGGACGCAGACGATCCTTGCCGTTGGAAATCGCGGCGACGACGCGCGCCATCGGCCCCGGTGTCGGCGTGAACTCGAAACCGAAGCGCGTTGCGTAACGGCCGGTCAGCAGCTGCGCGCGCGACGGCGAGCACACTGCATTGCCGGCGTAGCCGTTGTCGAAGCGCACGCCGTCGCGCGCGATCGAGTCGATGTTCGGCGTCGGCACACCCATCTGCGACCAGCCCGCGCCGTAGGTCGTCACGTCGTTGATGCCGAGGTCGTCGGCAAGAATCACGATGATGTTCGGCGGCCGCTGGCTGCCGGCTTCGCTTGCCTCGGCCTGCGCCGGCCCCTGCTGCCAGGGCACCGGCCGGTTCGGCTCGCGCGGATGGCGCAGGTCGGTGATGACGCCGAGACTGTGCAGCAACAGCGTCTGCCGATTGGCGTAAGCCACCGCGCCGAGTACCGCGACGACACCCAGCGTGACGACGACTCGTTTGCCCCAGGCCATCAGTACATCTCCATCAATGCACAGAGAAGTGTCGAATAAGCGTTGTGAGCGCGCGTCTGGCGCTGACCGCCGGAGCGCAGGAACCGCAGTGTATGTGCGAATACATGAGGATTCCGAGCACCGCCGGGCAGCGCCAGACGCGCGCGCAGCAGCTTAGTCGGCACTTCTCAGCTGCGACCCAGCTTTTGCAGGTTTTGCGGTGTAAAGAAGCCCGCTGGCAGCTTGCCACCGAACTTGGCGATGAAGCCCTGCTCGTTCGGCAGATTGTTGACCGCGTAGCGACCGGAGAACAGGTCGTAGGTGACCTGCGGCGCGGCGACGACCGCCTTGTCGGCGACCAGCGGCAGCACGAAGCCTTCCTGGTAGCGCCACAGCTGGTCGCGCGAGTCGTAGCAGTCGACGGCAGCAACGTTCCAGCTGTCTTCGTCGATGTAGAACATGCGCTTCTTGAAGACATTGCCCTGGCCCGGCTTCAGCGTCGCCTCGACGACCCAGACGCGATGCAGCTCATAGCGCAGGTGCTGAGGATTCAGATGGCCTTGCTTGATGATGTCGGCGTACTTCAGCTCCGGCCGCACCAGCCGGTAGTTGTTGTACGGGATGTACATCTCCTTCTTGCCGAGCAGCTTCCAGCTGTAGCGCGACTGCGAGCCGTTGAACATGTCGGTCTGGTCGACGTTCTGCAGGCCGTCGGCACCGTTGACCGGATTGTCGAAAGCGACGACCGGCGCGCGGCGGATGCGGTTGCTGCCCGGCGAGTACTGCCAGGCGTCGCGGCGGCCATCGAGGTACTCCCAGATCAGCGTCATCGAGCCGGCGAGGCGCGCCGGCGAATCGTCGCGCCGCATCAGCTGCAGGATCAGGCCTTCGTCGTCCGCGCCGGCCTTCTTCACATTGCCGTAGGAGAACTGCACCGAGCTGGTGAAGCCGTTGATCTGGAACTTGCCGTCGCGCGCGACGACGAACAGGCTGCCCGACAGCACGACCGAATCGCCGCGGTAGCGCACGCGATGGTTGACCATCGCCTCGCCCCCCGTCTTGGGAATCGGGAACGGGAAGCCGAGCTTGGCGCCGCTCAGCGCATCGTCGCCCTGCAGTTCGGCCGTTGTTGCGTTGGCCACCGTCGCATCGAGGATTTCCTGCGGATAGGTCGCCGTGCGGCGCGTCGGATAGACGTTGAAGTAAAGGCCCTTGTTCAGCGTCAGCAGCTTTGCCGCGCCGGCCGGCAGCTGCGCCGCATATTGCGGCAGGTTCTCCGGCGTGATCTTGAACTGCGGCTTGTCTTCCGGAAACGGATCGGGGTAGTACTCGCCGGCGCCGGCGTCGTAGTTGGCGAACATCGGCGGCAGCGTCGTCATGCCGCCGCTCCACGCCGGGATCGTGCCGTCCTTGCTGGCTTCCGCCTGCGCGCCGACCAGCGTCAGCGTCTTGCCGAGCTTGGCGGCTTCCTCCGGCGTGACCTTGGCCTGCGCCGTCATCGCAACGAAGCCTAGCGTGCCGAGCAACGTGGAAATCAGTAGTCGTTTCATGATGCCTCTCCGGTGCAGCACCGGACTAGAAGTCGTAACTCAGGTTGACCTGAACGTTGTCGCGATCGCTGAGCAGATTGGCAATGCCGCCGCCCATGAACCAGGTATAGCGCAGATTCGCCGTCAGGCTGTCGCCGTAGACCATCGACAGGCCGGCGCTCGCCTGGCGCCGGCCCTGCACGAACTCGCCACTGGGCAAGGGCGCGCGGCCGTTCATGTCATGGAAGAACGTGAACTGCGGAATCAGGCGCGTGCGCGGCAGCACGTCCTCGTAGCTCAGGCCCAGCAGCAGGCGATAACCCCAGGAGAAGTCGGTCGCGAAGCCGCCGGCCTGGTAGGTCGGGTTGAGACGCCGCGCAGGGTCGGCAGCGGCCTGGTCGGCATTGATCGGGCCGGTTTCGTCGACGCCCGCGCTGTGGTGATACTGCACGCCCGGCGTGGCGATCTGCAGCTGATCGAGCGACGGCAGGTCGATGACCTGATAGGCGCCGACCTCGAGCAGCGTCGTCACCTGGTCGGCGCCGAAGGGATTCTCGCTCGCACCGCTGAGCAGCAGGAAGGACGTGTTGTAGTTCAGCGTCTCGAAGCGCTCGTAGCCGTGGATCACCTGCCCCGGCAGCACGTTGTCGTTGCCGCGATAGATCGTCTCGATGTAGTCCGGCACCGCGACGCGGCGGCCCGGAATCGCGGTGATGCCGAACTCCAGCGTCTGCGCCGGGAAGATCGGCTGCAGCGCGGCGAAGCCGACGTCGGTCGGATCGACCTGCAGCGGCTGGTTCGGCCGGTAGACGACCTCGCCGGTCCAGGCGACTTCGCCCAGGCTGGTCGCGAAGCTGAAGCCGAAGGTGTCGATGTCCTCCGGGTACTCGAGGTAGTAACGCACGGTGTCGATCGGCAGCGGCTCGACGCCGAGCGGCGTGGTCGCAAAGCCGCGGCAGGCGATCAGCGCCTGCGCCGAAGTCGTCGAATCGTGCGAACAGCCCTTCTCCGCCGCGTAGAAGCTGCCGATCGGCAGGCGGCTGTGCAGCCGCAGATAGGCCAGATCGAAGCTGGTGTTGTTGAGCCAGCTGGCGAGGTAGCTGAGGCTGAGCCCGAACTGGCCGCTGTCGCGCGCATCGACCGTGTCGGTGCGGAACAGCGTGCGGCCGGCGTTCGAGAGCAGCTCGGCATTGCCCGGGGTACGGCCCGCTGCGCCCGCGAGGTTGTCGGGGTCTTCGCGGACTTTGCCGAACAGCAGCATGTTGTAGTAACCGCCGATCGATGCGGCATCGTTGGTCGAGTAGTAGGTGCCCATCGCCGGGATCTCGGCCGGCTTCCAGGCGAACTGGTAGAAGCCCATCGCCGAGACGCTGTCGTTGAGGCTGACGCCCAGCGTCAGCAGCGGCACGCGCTGGAACACGTCGCGCACGTCGGCGCCGGGCACGAACAGGCGGTTGGTGTCCGGCGGATTGACGGTGTTGAGGCTGTTGAGCACCAGCAACGTGCTGGTGCCGATGCTCAGCAGCTGGTTGCCGGCCTTGACCGACAGTTCGCGCTCGCCAGGCAGCGGCAGCTGCGTGGTGACGTAGGCATCGAGCAGCACGACACCGGAACCGATCGCGCCGCGCACGGCTTTGCTGCGTCGCGTGTGGCGCGGCTGGAAGCCGTTGTTGTCCTGCGAGTTGCTCGGATGATAGTCCTCGAAATCGTCGTTGACCGGGTCGTAGAACGCCAGCGCGCCGATGTCGACGCCGAAGTATTCGTGGGTCAGCTGCAGGCGCGGCGCGAAGCGCAATGCGGCGTTGACGATGTCGCCCTTGTCGTAGTTCAGGTTGCCGTTGTCGGCATTGACGCTGGCCGAGCCGGGCAAGGCCAGGTAAGCGGCGTTGCCTTCCACCGTCGTGCAGTCAATACCGGCCGCCAGCGCCGGAATCAGCGCGTCGTCGCAGAACTGCTCCTGGCCCGGCAGGTTGAGCTTGCCGACCAGATTGGGGTCGCGCTCCTCGGCACGCATGGTGGCGCCGATCGACATCTGCGCACTGAGCGTGCCTTCAAGATTGAGTGCGTCGAAATTCAGGTCGAAAGCGTCTGCCAGCGGCGCAAACACGAGGGCGCCGGCGACGGCCGCGCCTTTCAGTGCAGACTGCATCTCTGTGACGATCGCGGAAGAACGGCCCATCGCGATGAATCTCCTCGGTGCTCCGCTCGATGTCGGCCGGATGTTATTTACAATGTGTAACTATTGTCTGCATGCTAGCCATTTTTTACACTCTGTCAAGTTATAAGCTCAGCATTCCAGAATCCACCGCCCGAGACCAGACGATGAAACTCTTCACCAGCAAAGGCGCCATCACCCCGGCCCGCGTGCAATTCTTCCTGGCCGAGAAAGGCCTGGACATCGAGTTCGTGCAGGTGAACCTGATGCAGGGCGAGCACAAGACCTCGGCCTACCGGGCCATTTCGCCGAACGGCCGCACGCCGGCCCTGCAACTCGACGACGGTCGCGTGCTGTGCGAGAGCGTCGCGATCTGCCGCTACATCGAGGAACTGCATCCGGAGCCGTCGCTGTTCGGCCGCACGCCGTTCGAGCGTGCCCATGTCGAGATGTGGCAGCGCATCGTCGAACTCGAACTGATGCTGCCGATGGCGATGGCCTTCCGTCACACCTTCCCGGCCATGAAGGCGCTCGAAGACCAGGTGCCGGAGTGGGGCAACAAGCAGCGCGTCGCGGCGCAGAAACGCATCAAGCGTTTCGAGCAGCAGCTGGCGACGCAGGACTACATCGCCGGTGCGGAGTTCTGCATCGCCGACATCACCGCCTGGTGCTCGTTCCGCTTCTTCCGGGTGGCCGGTTTCGAGATGGGCGAAGACCAGCCGAACCTGCGCGCCTGGTTCGAGCGCATCAAGGCACGGCCGGCAGCTGCGAAAGCGTTCAGTTGATCGGCGCTTCGTAACCGTAGCCCGGATGAAGTCCGGGTTCCGCACCGCCCGAAACGGGGAAATCCCGGATTGCATCCGGGCTACATGACTACGTGACGAGCAAGGCCTCGCAACCGGTGCCGTACAGCGCGGCGCGCAGCCAGCCGCGATCCGCTTCGGGCAGACGCGCGAAATGCTCGCGCAGCCAGCCCAGACATTTGGCCTGGTAGGCGAAGACGTTCTGTTGCCAGCGCTCGCCGCGGATCGTGCAGACCACCTGCTCGGCGCCGGCCTGCTTCGCCGCCGCGTTCGCCAGCAGGAACGGCACATAGCTCGCACCGATTTCCGTCAGCAGGGGCCGTAGCGCCGTCAGCGCCGCGTCGCGCTGCAGCCACTGCGCATCGCCGACGACCCAGCCGCTGAGGTCTTCGATACGCTCGGTCCAGGCCACGACCCGCGGCGCCAGCTGCTCCGCCAGCCGCGACGAGGTCGGATCGAAGCCGCAGAGCTGGCTGAGCTGACCGTACAGGCCGAAGTCAGCTGCCGCCGGGCGATCGCCGAACAGGAAGCGACGCTGCTCCAGCAGACCGCTGAGCGCCTGCAGCAGGTTGCGGTAGCCGTCCTCGAGAATGTGGCGCGTCTCGTCGCTGGAACCGACCACCGCGCGCCGGCCGATCTGGCGGTCGCCAAACCACTGGGCAAACTGGTCGAGCTTGTCGGCCGGCACGCTGTGGTCGATCTGCAGCATCAGATGGCGCCGCGCCCAGGCGATGCCCGCCTCGTCGGTCCAGCGGTAGTGGAACATGAACTTGGTGCCCCACTCGTCGGCGTAGTCCTCGATCAGCGCACTCAGAAACGCCAGCGCGGGGTCGGCCGGCACCAGCGAACGCCCGCTGACCTCGCGTTCAAGACGCTGGATCTGCGGCGTCGAGTCGACCATCGCCTCGCGCATCGTGCCGTCGTCGTTGTGCCAGACCAGCACCGGGATGACCTTGACCGGCACCGGCGGTGGCGGCACGTAGCCGGGCCCAAGCTGCGCAATCCACACATGGGGAATTCGCCGGTAGCGCAGCACCGCGCGCATCTTGCGCGAATACGGCGAGCCTTCGTTGCCGATGATCGTGAGCGGGTGCGCCATTGCGGGCTCCATGATTGAGCGATGAAGGATCGGCCGGTTGCCGGGAATTATCCGGACGATATTTACAGGGTGTCAATCGTATGCCAGTCTGCCGGCGCCATGACGTCCAAGCCCACCCGCCTGCGCCGCACCGCCCAGTATTGCGCAACCGTTGTTGCGGCGGCGGCAACCGCGTTGTTGCTGGTCAAGCCGGTACTCGGCGTGTTGATGGAACGGCACAGCATCCACAACGGCCCGTGGCGCACCAGCGCCGACACCGGCAGCGTCGATGCCGATCCCTGGACTCGCGCCGCGGTGGCGGTTGCCGGCCTCTATGCGCTGAGCCGCAAGGAGGCGGTGTACTTCACCGCATTCAGCGACAGCGATAACGAGCCGCTGCGCGGCGAGTGCGATTACCTGGTCAGCGGCGTAACGCCGGACGCACGCTGGTGGAGTCTCACGGCTTACGGCGCCGATCACTTCCTGGTGCCGAACGGCGCCGACCGTTATGCCGTCAATGCCGGCAACCTGCCGTCGGCCAGCAGCGGCCGCATCGAACTCGCGCTGTCCGCCGTCGGCAACGTCGAGCGCGCAGACCTGTTGCCGATTCCGGCGAAAGGCGCGTTCTCGCTAACGCTGCGCCTCTACAATCCGCCCGAGGCACTGGCGACGCAGCTGGCCAGCGTTGCGCTGCCGCAGATCCGTCGCGGAGACTGCCGATGAACTGGCGCCGGCATCTGCTGCTGTTCATCGTGCTCGTCCCGCTGTTCAACACGCTGGCCGTGCTGGCGCTGCCGCATGCGATCAATGCCTTCGTGATGCACCGCATCGTCAAGCAGGCACTGGCCGACGCCGCGATTCCCAGCGACGATCCGCTGGTCCAGGCGCACAAGCAGTTGATCCTCGACCGCCGCGGCATCAACGTTGCGCTGCCCGCGAAGCGCGCCGACGCCAGCGCCCGCACCGTCGTCCGGCCGAGTCCCGATCTGCTCTACACCGCCTGCGTATTCGACCTCGGCGAAGAACCGCTGCACGTCACGGCGCCGGTGCCCGACAGCTATCTGTCCATTTCCGGGTTCGCCGCCGACACGAGCAATTTCTTCGCGATCAACGACCGCGATGTCGCGGCGGCCGACGGCGCGCCGCGGCGGCTCGACGCCTGGCTGGTCACGGCGCCGCAGGCCGTCGCAGACACGCGCATCCATGCACCGACGCAACGTGGATTGCTGTTGTTCCGGATGCTGGTTCAGGATCGCACGCCCGATCCCGCCCTGCTCGCGCTGCGGGCGGAGCAGCGCTGCGACCCCGCGCACTGATCGCAGAAGCCCCGGCAAGCTGCCAGGCTTCGAGCAGGCGCCGCGCGATCGCTTCCCTACAGGCGCCGGCTGACCGACACCACCAGGCCCTGACCATGCTCGGCCAGACCGGCCTGGCGGTGATGCAGCGCGGCGCGATAACGCTTCAGCGTCGCCATGCGCTTGAACGTCGCACGGCCCGGATACTGGACCAGTGCGAACTCATCCCACAGACCGACGCCGGGATCGCCGTCGTTGCCGATCAGCATCTGCTGGTAACGGCTGATGAAGAACGCCTTGGCGCCGAGGCTGTGCAGCACCTGGAACGCGACCTTGCCGTACAGGTAATACGCCGCCTTGCCGCTGATGCGCGGCCCCTGCTGACCGGCGTACTTGGCGTCCTTGCGGAAGCGTAGCCAGTTGATCATGACGATCGGCGTGTTCTGCTCGCGGTTGTCGATGAATTCCTCCATCGCCGCCTCGGTCGGCATCACCGTCGTACCCATGCCCGGCTCCGGCGTGTCCTCGGCGGCATTGTTGAACGGCACCCAGGGCAATACACGGCCCATCAGGCCAATCACCAGACGCGACACGCGCGGCTGTTCCGAAATCACTGCGACCTGCAAACCCTTCACACCCTGCAGAAGCTCTGCATGCAGGGGATCCTGCACATGCTCCAGCGCCGCGCCTCGACTGAGGAAATGCAGGCAACAGCAATATTGATACAGCTCGACACGACCGATCAGTACCTGTTGCTCTGCGCCCGTCCAGCGCAACAGGCCGTCATGCGTGCGCGCCAGCTTGGCGAGGCGCCGCGCCAGTCCGGCCGCTGCGCTGGCCGACTTGCAGCGGTACTCGTAGAACAGCACCACCGGCGGGTGATGCGGGCGCTCTTTGTACCTGGCGAGTTGGCTCGCGCTGGGGCTGGGGCTGATGGTCATGGATCTCCTCGATGCTCGATGACAGCCTGGCTTTGCGGTGCACTGTAAACGAGAAGCGGGGCGCGTCCTATGGCGAGTCCAGCGGCGGGCGCGGCAGATCCCAAGGCGTGCCGCGCAGCAGGCGCAGGCCATAGAAGCCACGCGCCGCTGGATAGCGCTGTTCCAGCGGCAGGGCGAATTCCGCATCGAGACCGGCGGCGACCGGCGTGGCGCGCTGCAGCCATGCACCGACGCCGCTGGCGGCAAGGCGCTGCTGCACCCGCGCCTGTGCTCCGGCATCGAGGGCGGCGTAGGCCTTGAGAATCTGCTCGCGACAGGCGACGCGATAGCGCACGACCGGCATCGCCGGATAGCCGGCGTCGTGCAACTGCAGATCGAAGCGCCGCATGCCGCGCGCATACGCATCGGCGTTGGCATCGAGATAGCGCAGGTAATCGCGACCGATCTCGCCGAACACGGGATTCCAGTCGGTACTGTCGAAATCCTCAAGCACCGCCTCGCCCTCGCGATCGGCGCGCGCATTCCACACGCGGCCGACCCAGGCGTAGACCGCCGGCGCAGTGTCGATCATCTGCTTCGCCGAATGCGGGTCGAGCGCGAAGTGGCGGAACATCGACGCGAAGTACGCGAAGTCGACGATGCTCGGCCGCGAGCCAAGCAGGAACGGCCGCGCGTCCAGCAGCTGGCCCAGCTGCACCAGCGTGCGTGCATACAAGGCCTGCACCGCGGGCTCGTTGTGCCTGCGCACACCGTCGCCGCGCACGAAGGTCAGGTACTGGCGCCAGCGCATGTACCAGCCCAGGCCGCTGGCGTTGTACAGCGTGTCGATCGACAGCTCGCGGCCGAGACGGCGGCGCAGCAGGCTGTGCGAATCGACGAACTGCCAGCGGTAATACATCGCCGGGCGCCACAGCCATTCGTCGGCATAGTCCTCGACCAGCAAGGCCATGAAGCGCTGCGCCGGATCGGCTGGATAGATCGACGGCTGGCCGTGGCGCGCATCGAGCCAGGCGATCATCGGCGTCGTGTCCTTCAGCCAGCGGCCGTCGGCGCACTGCATGGCCGGCACTTTCATGAAACCGGTCGCAGGAAGAACGATCTCGCGCAGGATGCGCGTGTTGATCTCGATGCGCTCGTGCGGAATCCGCGCGTAGCGCAGGTAGGCCTCAAGCTTGCCGCTGTAGTACGAGACGTCGGAGACGTAGGCCTTGTACTTGCCGGTTTCGCTCACCGCCTTACTCCGGGCGCACAGTCAGCGCGTCGCGCTTGAGGCGCGGAATGCGCAGCTGCATGGCCATCTCGCCGCCGACGCCCGCGAGCCAGCGGTCGACCGTCGTGCGCGCGGTGGCATCCAGTGCGCGATAGGCATCGATCGCGCGCTGCGCCATCCACAGGCTGTACGGCCGCGCGCTGAGACAATACGGCTGGCCCGCCATCGGCGCGGTGATCCGCCCCAGCGAGCGGCGCAGGCCGCGCCCCGGCTTGAGCTTGGGAATCGCCTGCTCGACTTCAGCGGCGGTGGCCGCCAGCTGCGGCCAGAACTCGCCGAAGATCGACGCGAAGACCGGATTGAGGGTCTCGGGCACGGCATCAGCGGCGAGAAACTCGCCGCTGCGCGCCTGCGGCGGATGCAGCATGCGCTGCACCCAGGCATGCAGATGCGGGCGCGGACCGACCAGCGTGCGCAGTGGATATGGATCGCGGCCCAGATGCGCATACAGCGGACCGATCAGACCATAGTCGCCGACGCTCGGCCGCGTGCCGAACAGGTAAGGATGCTGCGCGAAGTGCGTATCGAGCGCATCGCACATCGCGTTCGACCATTGCTCGATGATGGGATTCTGCGCGGGCTCGACACCGAGTGGCGGCAGGAAGGAACGCATTGCATCGGCGACCTTGTCGGCCAGCAGGTTCTTCACGAAGCGCGGCGCATACGGCAGCAGATTGTTACCGCCCTCGGGCCGGAAGATCGCCTTGAAGTTCTCCGGGAAGTTCCAGCGGTAATGCATTGCACTCGGCAGCCAGTACTCGTCGCCCCAGGCTTCGATCAGCAAGGCAGCGACACGCTGGCGCGGCGTGGATGGCAACACGGGCGCGTCCGGGTAACGCGCTTCGAGCACGTCGATGATGTCCGAAGTGTCCTGCAGCCACTCGCCCCGCGGCGTGACGACGACCGGCATCACCTGCGCACCGACGCGGCGCTTGATCTCGCGCATGTCGGCGAGCCACGGCCGCTTCTCGCGATGCGGGATGTCCTTGTAGCGCAGGTAGGCGCGAAGCTTGCCGCTGTACAGCGACATTTCCCAGCCGTACAGCGTGTGCGTGCCGCTCACTTCTGCAGCATCGTCTGCGCGCCCTTGACGAAGGCCTTGCTGGCGTCGCTGTCCTTGTCGAGCGACGGCAGCTTGACCGGAATCTCGATGCCCTTCAGGCAGGCCGGACGTGCGTGCATCGCATCGTTCCAGCGCTGCAGATGCTGCAGGCCGTCGATGCTGACACCGGACCACTTGTAAGTGCGCACCCAGGCCCAGTTGGCGATGTCGGCGATCGAATACGCATCGGCCAGCCATTCGCTCTCGCCAAGCCGGCGGTCGAGCACTTCGAACAGGCGCCGGCTCTCATTCTGGTAGCGATCGATGGCAGGCTGGATCTTTTCCGGGAAGTAGCGGAAGAACACATTGGCCTGGCCCATCATCGGACCGACGCCGCCCATCTGGAACATCAGCCACTGCAGGACTCGCGAACGGCCCCTGGCGTCCGTGGGCATCAGCTTGCCGGTCTTCTCGGCGAGATAGATCAGGATCGCGCCGGACTCGAACACCGCGAAGTTGTCGGCTTCGGTGTCGACGATCGTCGGGATGCGGCCGTTCGGATTGAGCTTCAGATAATCCGGCTTCTTCTGCTCGCCGCGCATCAGATCGATTGCGTGCACGGTGTACGGCAGCGCCAGTTCCTCGAGCGCGATCGAGGCCTTGTGGCCGTTGGGCGTGGAAGCGGTGTACAGCTCAATCATGGCCTGACCTCCGGCGATAGGGATGAACGGAGTCTAGCAATGAACTTTACATATTGTAACTAAGTGGTTCTACTACGCCTGTATATTCGCAAAGCCGACCTCGAATGGCAGGAAGCCGATGAAAGCAGAAAAGAAAACCGCGAGAAAGGCGCCTCAGCCAGCTCAGAAACGCGCGTATCTGTCGCGCGACGAGCGGCGCACCGCGCTGCTCGACGTCGCCGCCGCGGTGGTCGAGTCGCAAGGCTGGCAGGCACTGAGCATGATCTCGGTGGCCGAGGCCGCCAAGGTCAGCCGCCAGCTGATCTACCAGCATTTCGCCTCGGTCGACGAGCTGATGGCCGATACGATGTCGCACCTGTTCCGCAGCCGCTATGAGAGCATCCGCAGCGGCATCGCCGAGAATCCGACCGACCTGGTCGCGCTGCTGCGGCTGGTCGAGGAGCAGACCTTCGGCGATTCGCCGGAACGCGTCCGCGCGCTGTGGCAGATGCTCACCGCCACCTATTCAGACAATGTCGAGGCGCGTCGCATGGGTCAGCGCCTGCGCCATCTGCTGACGAAGATGTGGGCGCCGTTCATGCAGCAGCGCCTCGGCCTCGACGAGAAGCGTGCGCAAGCGCTGTCGTGGATGCTCAACATGGCATTCTGGGGCGCGCATCAGCTGGTCGAAGAAGGTGAATTGAGCCGCAGCGCGGCGCTTGAGCTGTTCAACGGATTGCTGCTGAGCCTGGACGACACGAAAGTGCCGCCCGCTCCGCGCAAGACCACCAAGACAAAGGCTTCCGGCAAATGAGTTCGTTCCTCCGCTACCGTCCTCTGCTCGCCGTACTGCTGGCCTGCTGCGCACCGCTGCATGCGGCCGACGCGCCGACGCCGGCCACACCGGCCGCGCAGCGCCCGAACATCGTCGTCATCGTCGCCGACGACATGGGCTACACCGATGTCGGTGCCTACGGCAGCGAAGTGCGCACGCCGACACTCGATGCGCTCGCCGCGCGCGGCGCGAAGCTGTCGAACTACCATACGGCGCCGCTGTGCTCGCCGTCGCGCGCAATGCTGATGAGCGGCGTCGACAGTCACGTCGCCGGCATCGGCAACCTGCCGGAGACGACGCCGCTGCGCCATCAGGGCAAGCCGGGTTATCTCGGTCACCTCGACGATCGCGTCGTCACGCTGGCAACCCGCCTGCACGACGCCGGCTACCGCACCTACATGACCGGCAAGTGGCACCTGGGCATGGAGGAGCGCGCGATGCCGCACAAGCGCGGCTTCGAGAAAGCGTTCTTCCTCGAGGCCTCCGGTGCCGACAACTGGGAGAAGCGCAGCTACCTGCCGATCTACGACGACGCGCCGTGGTTCGAGAACGGCAAGCCGGTGGATCTGCCCGACGACTTCTACTCGTCGCGCTTCCTGGTCGACAAGCTGTCCGAGTACATCGACAGCGGCGCCGGCGACGAGCGGCCGTTCTTTGCCTACCTCGGCTTCCAGGCCATCCACATTCCGGTGCAGGCGCCGCGCGCCTACGTCGAGAAGTACAACGGCGTCTACGACAAGGGCTGGGACCCGATCCGCTCGGCGCGCCATCAGCGCACCATCGAACTCGGCATGGTTCCCGCCGAGACCGCGCTTCGGCCGATGCCCGCCAGCATGCGCAGCTGGGATGCGCTGCCGCAGCCAGTGCGTGAACGGCTGGCGATGAACATGCAGGTCAACGCCGGCATGATCGAAGCGATGGACTTCCACCTCGGCCGCCTCATCGAGCACCTGAAGGCGAACGGTCAGTACGACAACACCGTCTTCGTCTTCGTCTCCGACAACGGCCCGGAACCGAACGATCCGCTCGACACGCCGGGCGTACAGGAGTGGCTGGACTGGGTCGGCTACTCGCTGGATGTGAAGACGCTCGGTGAGAAAGGCACTTACGCGTACATCGGTCCCGAGTTCGCGAATGCGGCGGCTTCGCCCTATGCCGACTTCAAGTTCTATGCGACCGAAGGCGGTCTGCGGGTGCCGATGATCATGGCCGGTCCGGGCGTCCCGGCCAGTGGCGTCGTCGATGCGCTGAGCTTCTCCTCCGATATCGCGCCGACCTTGCTGGAGATCGCCGGCGTCACCGCGGTCAATGCGCCGGGCAAGATCGTCATGACCGGCCGCTCGATGATGCCGGCGCTGCGCGCGCCCGGCACCAGGCTCTACGGCGAAGAGGAAGCGGTCGGCATCGAGACCGCCGGCAACGCCGCACTGTTCCTCGGCGACTACAAGCTGACGCGCAACCTGCCGCCGTATGGCGACGGCCAATGGCATCTATTCAACATCGTCCGCGATCCGGGCGAAGCACAGGACCTGTCGAAGGAGATGCCCGAGCAGTACCAGCGCCTGCTCGCCGCCTACGGCGACTGGTCGCAGCGTGTCGGCGTCCTCGAAGTGCCGCCGGGCTATTCGTCGGTGCGCCAGCTGTCGATCAATCACTTCCGCAAGCTGGCGATTCAGCGCGGCTGGATTGCCGGCCTGGTGCTGCTCGCCATCGTCCTGTTGATCTGGCGCTGGCGGCGTCGGCGCCGCGCGTCAGCTGCGTAAGGAGAGCATCAGCCCGCGGCTCGGCGGCACCTGGTTGTCGAGCATCGCGAGGTAGTTCCGCAGCACGGCGTCGCCGCCGCGCAGATGGACAACTTCGATCTGCCCGGCGACCGCTGCGGCGATGCGCGTGCTGGCGGCGAAGGTCTTCGGCAGCACCGAGCCGGCGCCCCACTCCTTCTCGCGCTGCGCGATGTGATTCGGCGCGAAGAACATCGTCGGCTTCGCGCCGGGCAGCTCGCCGCGCTTGCGCTGCGCATCCCAGTGCGTGGCGCCGACGATGCAGCTTTCCTTCACGTTATCGCCGAAATGCATATGCACCGCCGCGATGACCGGACCGGCGCCCGCCATGTCGACAAAAGCGGCTGGCTTGGCGGCGTCGAGGCGCTGGATGTCCGCGTAGCCGATCACCTCGTCGCAGATCTGCAGACCTTCGACAAAACCGCGATTGGCCGGCGAAGTCATGCCGATCACGCGCGGCTTGCTGCCCTTGTGTTCGCGCAACAACCAGGCCAGACCGAAACCGGTTTTCGACGAAGCGGAGCCAATCAGGATCTGCTCGGCGCCGAACCAGTCGTGCGCCAACAGGTAGTCGTAGAGGATGAATGAGGTCGCGAACAACGGGAACATCAGGCAGCGCTCGTCTTCGAGCGCCTTGAGCTGCGGTGCGTCGTTGGCTGTCCGGTAATAGAGGTTGTAGAGGCTCGGCAAGCCTTTGCGGTGCGGCGCGAAATCGAAGAATTGCGCGGGGCCGAGCTTGCCCGGGGTCAGCACGACCTCGCTCGCCATCGGCAGGAAACCCCAGACCCGCTCGCCGACGCCAAGCGCCGCGCAACGCGACTCGACCACGTCGGCAAAACCCCAAACCGGCACGATGCCCCACTCACCCTCGGCGGGGTAATAGCGCCAATAGCCAAGCATGTCGCCGGACAGCGCGTAGGTGATGTTGTTCGCGGTCAGCGCGAACTTGTCGATCGCCAGCCGCACGTCGCCATCGACAAGTGCCGCGGCGTCGCGTTCGACCAGCCTGGCCTTGCGCAGATCCTTGCGATCGACCCAGAGTTCCTGCGTCTTCATGTGCGTCTCCAGTTGTTCTACAGACCTTGTTCTATCGACGTCGTTTTATCAGCAGCGTTGTAACAGCTTCTTGACAGCGCCGTCTCCAGATCTTATTTACATGGTGTCCAAATCAATAAACCACGGCCACGCATGACTGACTTGTCGAAGCACCGGATCGATCCCCTGCCATTGGCCGGACTGCCGGGATCGTTTCGGTCGAAGGTGGCGATGCGCATTGCCAGCTCGCGCGATCCGCTATCGCGTCTGCTCGCGGGCGGCGCACTGGAGCTGTACTACGAAGTCGGCGATGCCCACTCGCAGCTGTGCGCCGCACTCGCGCGCCGCCTGCTGCCGCGCCTGAAGATCGGCCTGAACATCCGCCTGGTGCCGGCGCCCGATGCGCGCACCTATCCGGAGGAGACCCGCCAACGCGAGTTCGCGACGCTCGATGCGCAGCGCCTCGCACCCTGTCACGGCCTGCCGCCGCCCCAGGCGATCGCCGCCGATCAACGCGAAGCGATGGAAGCGCTGCTCGCACGCGCCGGCGACGCCGCGGCGTTTCTGGAGATCGAGCAGCGCTGCCTGCAGCAGCTCGCACAGGGCCAGCGGCTGGCGCCTGCTTCGACGGCGGAGCTCGCCCACAGCAAGGCGCTGCTGCACAAGCAGCGCAAACGTCGCGCAAGACTCGGCCATTACCTGCCCGCGATGTGGCAGTACCGCGGAGAATGGTTCTGGGCGCTGGATCGGCTGGAGTTTCTGCGCGCACGCCTGCAGGCCCATCGCGCGCTGCTCGGCGACATGTCGCTGTCGTCCATCGACGCCGGCCAGCTGCCGATGGCGCCGGCCATGCCCGACGCGCCGCTGGAGTTCTGGTTCAGTTTCCGCAGCCCTTATTCGTATCTTGCCGCCGTCGAACTGCTGCGCCGCCAGCAAAGGACGGCACGCGCACTGCAGGTGCGTCCGGTATTGCCGATGGTAATGCGCGGCCTGCCGGTGCCGCGCATCAAGCGCCTGTACATCGTCCGCGACGTCAAGCGCAGCGCGGATGCGCTCGGCATCCCGTTTGGCCACATTCATGATCCCGTCGGCTACGGCGTGCTGCGCCTTTTGACGGTCTATCCCTACGATGCCGACAGCGCGACCCAGCTGCGCTACTGCGCGATCGCCGGGCAGACGGTATGGGCCGAAGGCCTCGACGTCTGTCGCGACGATGTGCTGAAAAGCATCTTTGATCGCTGCGGGCTCGACTGGGCCGCTGCGGAACGCAAGCTCGCGCTCGGCACCGATACCCAGCGCGCCGAACTCAATCGCGATGCGCTGTTTGCGGCAGGCCTGTGGGGCGTACCCAGTTTCCGCGTCGGCGCGTTCGCGACCTGGGGACAGGACCGTTTATGGATGATCGAGCGGGCCCAGAAAGCTGTCGAGTAATTCATCCCCGCAGGGAAAGCCGGTCAATGCACCACTCGGCAGAGCCTGCGCCTTCGCACAGAGATCGCGCCAGACCCTGACCTGGAAAGTCTTGACGACGCTACGTGCCGGTGCGCCGCGCCACTCAAGCTCATACAACGCCTCGCCGCGATTGAATGCCGCTTCGTTCCAGCGCGTCTGCCCGTCTGCGCGACAACGCGTGTAAGCGTCGGCGTTCGCCCGCATCAAGGGGATGAAGCAGCTGCCGATCCAGGCCATCAGGGGCTTCAGGCTGTCATGCAGCGACAGCGCGCCTTCGCTGACCGCGTGATTGCCGTCCTCGATGCGCTGCAACCAGCTTCGCAAACCGGGCGCTCTCTCGCGCAGCCTGCGCTCCGACGATGGATCCGACATGTTCATGTTGAGCTGGCCGTACAGCGCGGCATCGGCCAGCGTGAAGCGCTCCCCGAGCAGATAGGCACGACCGTCCAGGGCATGAGCGGCGGCGTCGACCAGCTCATCCCAGGCACATTCGATGCGCGCATGCGTCGCCGGAAATCCCGGCCGGCCCGGCGGCGCTGGCCGGCCATCGTCGATCCCTTGCGCAGCGTCATGAGCGACCGAGAACAGATAGGGCAGACGGCGGATCTGCCGCGCCGAGAAGCGCCGGGCGATCAGTGGCCGCAGCGGCGGCAACAGCAGGCTGCGAAACTCCTGCGCGAGCCGGGCGCCGGCGGTGTTGTCGCTGTGCGAGACCACCCAGCGATGATGATGCACGAGGTAGAGCCCGACCTCATCCAGGGCCTCGTCGATCAACGCGCAGATGAACGCCAGCGCTGGATCTTCGGGAATCAGTGCCGGCATTCCGGGCGCGCGGGTCTCATCCAGCCAACCGGCGATACCGCTGCTGTCGTAGTGAACCGCGCCATCGGCCGTCATCAGGAACGGCACCAGCGGATATTCGTCGAGCGGATCGGCGACCGGCCAGCGACGCACGCTGCGCCGCCGCTTGGCCTGATCGAGACGGCGCATCAGATCCAGGTTCTCGAGCAACCCGCCGCCATCCGGCCGGCGCTGCACGACGCGCCCGCTCTGCCGGCACAGTGCCTCGATCTTCAGAAAGTACGGCGACAGCTGAGAGCCCCACAGGCTCATCGCAGCGGCGTCCATGCGTGCGCTCCATTTCCTTGGGCGTTTCCCGTTTGATTGTCCGGCCAGCGAACTATACTTTACACTGTGTCAATATTGTAAATGACGGGGGAGCTGTCATGAAACGTATCGTCAAGCTGGCATTCGCCACGATTGCAGTCGCCGCAGTCGGGGCCGGCGCGCTGAGTTATCCGCCGCTGCAGGACCGCCTCGTCGATCGCGCGATCCGCAAGCAGATGGACAACAGCAAGCGCCAGGCACTGTTCGCCGATGACGCGCTGCGTCTGCTGGTTTGCGGCAGCTCATCGCCGTTTCCGTCGGAAGACCGCGCGCGGCCATGCCTGGCGGTGATTGCAGGCGGCAAGTTCTACGCCGTGGATACCGGACCCGGCTCCTGGAACCGGCTGGCGCTGCTGCGCATCCCCGGTGAGCGGATCGGCGGCGTGATGTTCACGCACTTCCACTCCGACCACATCGGCGATCTTGGCGAGTTCAACATGCAGACCTGGGTCGCCGGTCGCCCTGCACCGCTGCAGGTCTATGGACCGGAAGGCGTCAGTCGCGTCGTCGCCGGCTACAGCGAGGCCTACGCGCTCGACAACGGCTATCGCGTCGCGCATCACGGCGCCGAGCTGCTCGACCTCGCGAAGGGGCAGATGCAGGCGCAGACGCTGGCGCTGTCCAGCGACGGCAGCCCGACGACCTTTCTGGAAGACGGCGATCTGAAGGTCAGCGTGTTCGCCGTCAGCCATGCGCCGATCTCGCCGTCCGTCGGCTACCGCTTCGACTACAAGGGACGTTCTCTGGTGATCAGCGGCGACACGATCAAGGACGCCCATCTGATTGCCGCCGCGAAAGGCGCGGACCTGCTGGTCCATGAGGCGCAGAACCAGGAACTGGTCGCGCGCCTGCGCGCCACCGCAGGAGAGCTGGGCCTGCAGCGCATGCACAAGGTCTTCGGCGACATTCCGGACTATCACACGAGCCCGGTCGAAGCGGCGCAGAGCGCCAACGAAGCCGGCGTGCCGCTGTTGCTGATGGTTCACCTGACGCCGCCGCCGGCGAACCGCTTCCTCGAGCGCATCTTCTTGCGCGGCGTCTCGGAGGTGCGCAAGGACGGCGTCGCGCTTGCACGCGACGGCATGCTGATCGAGATCCCGCTCGCTGGCGGCGCGGCGAAGATCAGTCAGCTGCGCTGAGCCTCGGCGCAGCCTCGGAAGGCGGGAAAGCGCGCAGCGTATCCCGCCGGCCAGGCCGGCGTTAAACGCGCTTGCGCAGCACCAGCATCGCGATCCCCAGACCGCCGAACAGGACGATCTCGCCGATCAGGGCCGGGCCGACGAGTTCGCGCATCGTCGTGTTGAGCAGGAAGAAGGCCACGCGCATCGCCGCGAACAACAACAGCGTCAGTGCCAGCGACAGCAGCAACTTCGACGTCGTCGCGCCGCTCAGCGCATCGCCCAGCACGCGGCCAAGACCGAACATCAGGCAGCCGCAGAACGCGGCGAGATAGTAACCAAGGCTGTCGAGCGGCAGCTTCAGCGCGGCACCGGCGAGATACGCTGCGGCGAGCGCGAGGAAACCGAGGCCGGCCCAGCGGAATGAAACGGCGCAGATGCGCAGCAGCTTGCTGGCGGCGGGCGAAGAGGTTGCGGTCATGACGATGCTCCACGATTGCGGCCCGTCATGCGGGCCATGAAATATTCCAGTACGGCCGGCGACAGGCGCTTGGTCCAGTAACCCGATCGCGCATCGCGGCCGACGACGACCAGGCGGCGATTGCGCCGCACGCCGTCGAGCGCCTTGCGGGCGACGGTCTCCGCCTCGAGATCGTTACGCTCGAACCAGTTGTCGATGAAGCGCCGCGTGCGCGGCGTGTCCATGCTGCCGAACAGGCGCAGCTTGCCGGCGATGGGCGTCTTGACGAAGCCTGGACACACGGTCGTCACGCCGATGCCGCTGCCATGCAGCTCGCCGCGCAGGCTCTCTCCAAATCCGACAACCGCCGCCTTGGTTGCCCCATAGGCGCCAAGCCCGGTGAAACCGACGAGGCCCGCCGCCGATGCGATGTTGACGACATGCCCGCCACCCTCGCCGCGTGCCGCACGCGCGAGCATGTCCGGCAGCGTCGCCTGCAGCACGCGGACGACGCCGAGCACATTGATGTCGTGCAGGCGCCGCCATTCCTCGAGCGGCACTTCCTGCACATTGCCGGCGCTGACGATCCCGGCGCAGTTGATGACCAGATCGGCGGCGGGTGCCAGACGCTTGATCGCCGGCGCGAGCGCCTGCATCTGTTCGTCGCTGGCGACGTCGGCGCTGAGCGTTTCGACCTCCGTGGCGCCCAGCCCCCGCAAGCGCTCCGCGGCGGACGCCAGCATCGCTTCATCGCGGGCGACGAGCAGCAGGCGCGCCTGCTGCCGCGCCAGCAATTCCGCAATCGCCAGGCCGATGCCGCTGGACCCGCCGGTGACGACGCACAACTTGCCTGTGAACTGCCCGCTCAAGCCCATCCCCAATATGACCAGATGACGGGCATTAGATGATCTTTATTTACATCATGTCAATATTTGAGCATCGTGCCGGCGAGAGCGAACGCAGCGGCGTCAGGATGGGGTGTCGTCGCTCTGGAACAGGCGCATGAATTTTGCGAACTCGAGCTTGCTGCCGGTCGTGACTTCAAAGTCGCGCAGCAGGCTGACGGCTGGGTTGCGCACCTGCGCCAGCATCTCCTTGAAGGCCTGCGCGGAAACCCGCACGACGATGTCCGCGTCCGGCCGCAACTCAGGCACGACCTCGCTCGCGCCGCGACGGATCAGGTAGGTGTAGCGCTCCGGGCTGTCGGTGAATTCGAATCCGACCGCGATCACCGTTTCCGCAGCAGCTTCGGCATCGAGATGTACCGCGAGCCCGTCGAACATTCGCGACAGCGGCATCTGCGCGAGCATCTCCGGCGTCGGCACGACGATGCGCTTGGGCAGCGTGAACTCGCCGGCCAGTTCGCGCGCCGACATCAGATACCAATGCCGTGCGTTCGGATTGGCCTCTGCCTCGCCCAGCGCACGCAACGCGGCAATCCGTGCCTGCTTGACGGCGACATGCCCGGGCTGCAGGCGCAGCACGGCGCTCGACAGTTCCAGCGCCCATTGATGATCGCCGGCGGCTTCGGCTTCCTCGGTCTGGCGCGCCAGCGCATCGAGACCACCGGCGAGCTTCGCCAGCTTCCGGGCCTGCTCCATCGGCGGCAAGGGCTGCAGCGTCGCTGCATCGCCGTTGAACCAGCCGAGGTTGCCGCTGTAGATGTTGCGTGCCGACCACGACGGCTTGCCGTAGAACTCCTGCAGATAGGGCGAGGCGGCCAGATGCGGCGGCAGCTTGATCCGCGCCGCGATCTCATCCGGCGTCAGACCGAGATTGATCATGCGCAGGGTCTGGTCGTAGAGATAGCGGATGCCGTCGCGATAGTCGGTCAGCGTGGCATCGATCAGCTGCTCGCCCTGCAGCGGCCGCGTGTGGCTCGGCACGACGATCTCGGCCTTGAGCGCGCGCATCCGGTCGATCGAATCGGCCCACAGGCGCGGATCGCGGTAGGACGTACCGCGGATCGTGTAGAGGTTCGGGAACGCCTTGTAGAGATTGTCGCCCGGCAGCAGGATGCGCCGCTCCGGCAGCCAGACGTACAGATGGTCTTCGGTCTCGCCGGGCGCATGGACGAGTTCGAAATGGATACCGGCGACCGTGTCCTCCAAGCGCTCGTCGAACTCGCGCGTCGGCCGCAGCATGCTGATCGTGCTGCCCTCGTGCAGATCCAGCTCGGGGCCGACGCCGACGTTGACCATTTCCTCCGGCGGCAGCTTCGCGCCGTACATGCGCAGCGAACGTCGCGTGATCGCCGTCTGCAGTTCGATCGAGGTCTTCTCCATGTTGCGGACCACGCCGCGCTGCGCGTAGACCGCGACATCGGCATTGCCGTCGGCGAACACCTTCGCACCGCCAATGTGATCCGGATGCGAGTGCGTGTAGATCAGCGCCTTGACCGGCTTGTCGGAGATCTTGCGGAACTCGGCGAGCACGGCCTGCGCGCTCTGCTCGGTCTCCATCGTGTCGACGATGATCAGGCCATCGCCGCCTTCGAGCATGATCGAGTTGGCGATGCCGTAGCCGATCGCGACATGCACGCCGTCCGCGACCTTGAAGACGCCGCGTTGGAACTCCGCGCCATGCGCGCGCAGGGCGTCGGGTGAGGTGACCGAAGCAGTCGGTTCAACCGCAGGTCGATTGCAGGCAGCCAGCAACAGCGAAAGCAGCCCCAAGGCTGCGGCAGAATTCAGACGCATGGTGCTCAGTTCAGGACGCGATAACCGCGGCCGCGCAGGCAGTTCTTGACGACGGCTTCCCGCTCGCTGGCGCCCTGCGTTGCGCCGCGCGCGCCGCCGAGCACACCGCCGACGCCGGCACCTCGGGCGACCGTGCCGCTATTGCCGACGATGGCGCCGAGCACGGCGCCGACTGCGGCGCCACCGACGGCCCCGGCACCCGCCTGCTTGCCGGTAGCGACCTGATCGCCGTAAGCCCGGCATTGGGCGAGGTCCTGCTCGTAGCGGACCATGTCGGTGTTCTGCGTGTCGATGATGGGACCGTCGCTG
The DNA here is from genome assembly GCF_058783185.1 of Fontimonas sp. FW305-C-3. Classification (NCBI taxonomy): domain Bacteria; kingdom Pseudomonadati; phylum Pseudomonadota; class Gammaproteobacteria; order Nevskiales; family Nevskiaceae; genus Fontimonas; species Fontimonas sp. FW305-C-3. The sequence goes on from NZ_JBYSYK010000003.1 coordinate 841,044, forward strand.
GCGCAACCCACCAGCGCAAGCGCGCCGATCAGGGCGACGGCCGCTGCCAGGGAAATCTTCAGCTGAGGCATGGGACCTCCGGCTCTACAGGGGTCCTTGGAAAATACCACGACCTACCACGACGCGCCGATCAGGTTTTCGGCAGCGTCACGCCGGTCTGACCCTGGTACTTGCCACCGCGATCCTTGTACGAGGTCTCGCAGATCTCGTCGGATTCGTAGAACAACATCTGCGCAACGCCTTCGTTGGCGTAGATCTTTGCCGGCAGCGGCGTCGTATTGGAGAACTCCAGCGTGACGTGGCCCTCCCACTCCGGCTCCAGCGGCGTGACGTTGACGATAATGCCGCAGCGCGCGTACGTGCTCTTGCCCAGGCAGACGACCAGCGTGCTGCGCGGAATGCGGAAGTATTCGACCGTGCGCGCGAGCGCAAACGAATTCGGCGGAATGATGCAGACATCCGCCTTGACGTCGACGAAGGATTTCTCGTCGAAGTTCTTCGGATCGACGATCGTCGAATTGATATTGGTGAAGATCTTGAACTCGTTCGCGCAGCGCACGTCGTAGCCGTAGCTCGACGTGCCGTAGGAAACGATCTTGTGGCCGTCGACATGCCGCACCTGACCGGCCTCGAACGGCTCGATCATGCCCTGCGCCGCCATGCGGCGTATCCACTTGTCAGCTTTGATGCTCATAGTCCGGCGTCGCCAGTTTTTCGGAGATGTTGAAGGTTCATGAGGGTCGACCCGATCAGTCGTCCGAGATCACGATCTGCGGCGAATCGGCCAGCGGCGTGCCGTAGGCCAGGCGCGCCGCGGTCTTGCGCGCGATGTCGCGGTAGCGCAGCGCGATGTCGGAATCCGGCTGGGCGACGACGGTCGGCGTGCCGCTGTCCGACTGCTCGCGGATGCGGATATCGAGCGGCAGCTGCCCGAGCAGTTCCACCCCGTACTGCTCGGCCATGCGCGCACCGCCGGCACTGCCGAAGATCGCTTCGTGATGGCCGCAATTCGAGCACTCGTGCCAGGCCATGTTCTCGACGATGCCGAGCACCGGCACTTCGACCTTGCGGAACATCTGCAGGCCCTTGCGCGCATCGAGCAGCGCGATGTCCTGCGGCGTCGTGACAATGACCGCACCGCTGACCGGGATGCGCTGCGACAGCGACAGCTGGATATCGCCCGTGCCTGGCGGCAGATCGATGATCAGATAGTCGAGATCGTTCCAGCGCGTTTCGCCGAGCAGCTGATTGAGTGCTTGAATGACCATCGGCCCGCGCCAGATCATCGGCTGTTCTTCGTCGATCAGGAATCCGATGCTCATCGCCTGGATGCCGTGGGCGACGATGGGATTCATGTTCTTGCCGTCCGGCGACGTCGGCCGCGCATCGGTGCCGAGCATGCGCGGCTGGCTCGGGCCGTAGATGTCGGCGTCGAGGATGCCGACGCGCGCGCCTTCGGCGTGCAGCGCGAGGGCCAGATTGGCGGTGACCGTCGACTTGCCGACGCCACCCTTGCCGCTCGCCACCGCGATGATGTTGCGGATCTGCGGCAGCGGCTTGAGGTTGTTTTGCACCGCCTGTGCGCTGACGTTCCAGGACAGATGGATATTGACCGGAGCCGACTCGTTGAGGCTCAGGCTGCGCAGCAGATGCTGGTTCAGGCGCGAGGCGAAGTCCGCCGCATAGCTGGCGATCGGAAAGGCCAGTTCCAGCGCGACATCGACACCATCACCGCTGAGTTCCGCGCGCTGGATCGTGTCCGCGGCCACCAGGCCCTTGCCGATCAGCGGATCGACGAATTGTTCCAGGGCATCGAGCAGGTTCTGACGGGTCAGCGGCATGGTCGCGGGGTCATACGGTGGGCGCGCAGTTTAGCCCGCCGCAACAAAAAACGGCGGACCGAAGTCCGCCGTTCCGGTTTTGAGCCAGCCCGGTCTTACTGACCGGTGTACAGCAGCGTGTTCGGCGAACCGGTGCCCGGGTTGGTCACCTTGCCCAGGGTCGCGGCGCCGACCAGCGCATCGACGACTTCATCCGGCGAGGCCGACGGATCGGCACCGAGCACCAGCGCAGCAGCGCCCGCCACGTGCGGCGAGGCCATCGAGGTGCCGCTGATGGTGTTGGTGGCTGTATTGCTGGTGTACCAGGTCGACGTGATGTCGGTGCCCGGCGCGAAGATGTCGACGCAGGCGCCGAAGTTGGAGAACGACGAGCGGGCGTCGGTGTTCATCGTCGCACCGACCGTGATCGCCTCCGGCACCTTGTTCGGCGAACCCGTGCAGGCGTTGGCGTTGTCGTTGCCGGCGGCCACCGCGAAGCTGACGCCTGCGGCAATCGCGTTCTGCACCGCCGTGTCCAGCGCCGGCGAATCACCACCGCCGAGCGACATGTTCGCCACAGCCGGCAGCTGTGCATTGGCCGTCACCCAGTCGACGCCGGCGATGACGCCGGAATTCGCACCGCTGCCGTTGCAGCCGAGCACGCGCACCGGAATCACCTTGGCCGCCTTGGCGACGCCGTAGGTCGTGCCGACCGCCGTGCCGGCAACGTGCGTGCCGTGGCCGTTGCAATCGGTCGTGTTGGTTGCGACCGGCGCCGGGCAACCCAGGCCCAGCAGCTGGCACAGGATGCTGCCGTTGGTGTTCGGCGCGAAGTTGCGGCCCGCTTCGACACGACCCGCGAAGTCGGTATGCGCGGCATTCAGGCCGGTGTCGATCACATAGACGCGCACGCCGGCGCCCGCCTGATCGGCGTAGACATAGGTGCCGTTGAGCGGCAGGTTGCGCTGGTCGATGCGATCCAGACCCCAGGTTGCGCCGGTCTGCGTCGCCGACGCGCTGACGATCTGATCCTGCTCGACGAGCTTGACCAGCGGCAGCTTGGCCAGCGCGGCCGCCTGCGACGCCGTCATGCGCACCGTGAAGCCGGTCAACGCGTGCTCGTACTGAGCCACCACTTCACCGCCGCCGACGACGGCGAGCACCGACTGCACCAGGCCGCTGATGCCCAGGCGCGATTCAGGACTGCCGGCCAGCGGCGACTTCAACACGACGATGTACTGGTTCTTGATCAGGTTCGGTGCGGCTGCGGATGCGGAGCCGATCGACAGGCCCATCGTCACCGCAACTGCAGCCAGGCCGGCAAGCAGCTTCTTGGTCGTAAACATTGTGTGGGGGTCCCCTTCTATCTAGGTTTACGTCGACGCACCGGAACTCCGGCGAGGATCCGTCCCCTGCCTCCGGCACCGACGGCCCGAAGCTATGTTTCGTCCCAGTAACTAAGCAACGGGGATTTTCCGTGCCCAACGGCATGTCACTGATTTAGCGGCGCCTTTTCCGCATTTTTGTAGGTCGCGCCTGACAAGTTCCTGGTGGTTTTTACCTAGAAGTCGCGCAAAAATTCCCCCCATATGGGGGGTATATTGGCCGCTGCGCCCACCTGCGAAAGCCCCGAGCAGCACCCCTTGGCATTCAGGGCTGCGCGAGTCCACTTTTTGCGACGGTTCACCATAGGCCGCGTGCGATAATTTGCGGTTCTGTCAGTCGAAACCCAACGAATACTTAGCCATGTCCCGCAAGATCCTGGTCACCAACGCACTGCCCTACGCCAACGGCCCGCTGCATCTCGGCCACATGGTGGGTTATGTCCAGGCCGATATCTGGGTGCGCTACCAGCGCATGCAGGGCAACACGGCGCACTACGTCTGCGCCGACGATGCGCATGGCACGCCGATCATGCTCGCCGCCGAGAAGGCCGGCGTTACGCCCGAAGCCTTCATTGATGCGATCCGTGCCGAGCATGAGCGCGACTTCGCCGACTTCGGCGTGGCCTTCGATCACTACCACTCGACGCACTCGGAAGAAAATCGCCAACTGTCCGAGCGCATCTACACGCGCCTGCGCGACGGCGGCGCGATCGCCCGGCGTACGATCAAGCAGCTGTTCGATCCGACCAAGCAGATGTTCCTGCCGGACCGCTACATCAAGGGCGAATGCCCGAAATGCGGCAGCGCCGATCAGTACGGCGACAACTGCGAAGTCTGCGGCGCCGCCTACGCGCCGACCGACCTGAAGAATCCGCGTTCGGTCGTGTCCGGCGCGACACCGGTGCTGCAGGACTCCGAGCACTACTTCTTCGAGGTCGGCAAGTTCCAGGCGCTGCTGCAGGACTGGCTCGCCAACGACGTCGCCAACCCGGCGGTCAAGGCCAAGCTGCGCGAATGGTTCGACGCCGGCCTGCGCGACTGGGACATCTCGCGCGACGCGCCCTACTTCGGCTTCGCGATTCCCGACGCGCCGGGCAAGTTCTTCTACGTCTGGCTCGATGCGCCGATCGGCTACATGGCGAGCTTTGCGGCGCTGGCGAAGAAGAAAGCGATCGACTTCGACGAATACTGGAGCGCCGGCGCGACGAGCGAGCTGCATCACTTCATCGGCAAGGACATCGTCAATTTCCACGGCCTGTTCTGGCCGGCCATGCTGCACGGTTCCGGCCACCGCACGCCGACCAAGCTGCACGTCAACGGCTACCTGACGATCAACGGCGCGAAGATGTCGAAGTCGCGCGGCACGTTCATCCGTGCGCGCACCTATCTCAATCATCTGCAGCCCGAGTACCTGCGCTACTACCTCGCCGCCAAGCTCGGCGCCGGTGTCGACGACCTCGATCTGAATCTCGAGGACTTCGGCAACCGCATCAACAGCGACCTGGTCGGCAAGTACGTCAACATCGCCAGCCGCTGCGCCGGCTTCATCGAGAAGCGCTTCGGCGGACGCCTGGCGCTGCAGCTGCACGATCGCACGCTGTTCGATCGCTTTGCCGCGAAATCGGATGCGCTTGCAGCGCTGTTCGAGGCCGGCGAATACGCCGCCGCCGTGCGCGAAATCATGCTGATGGCCGACGAGGCCAATGCGCAGATCCAGCAGCTCGCGCCCTGGACAATGGCCAAGGATCCGGCGCAGGCCGAGGCGCTGCATCAGGTCTGCACGACCTTCCTCAACCTGTTCCGCCAGCTGACGCTGCTGCTCAAGCCGATCCTGCCGGGCATTGCCGCGCAGGCCGAGAGCTTCCTCGGCGTCGAGCCGCTGGTCTGGGCGGACCTCGGCCAGCCCTTGCTCGATCACCCGATCCGCGTCTACGCACCGCTGGCGACGCGCGTCGAGGCAGCGGCGGTGACTGCGATGCTCGCCGAGGAGGCCGCGACGGCTCCAGCCGCTGCCACAGCCGTTGCTGCACCGGCCAAGCCTGCGAAGGCGGAAGCCGCGGCACCGGTGGCTGCAACGGATGCCGCGACGATTTCGCTCGAGGACTTCATGAAGGTCGACCTGCGCATCGCGCGCGTCGCGGCTGCCGAACATGTCGAGGGCGCCGACAAGCTGCTGCGCCTGCAGCTCGATCTGGGCGAACTGGGTCAGCGTCAGGTCTTCGCCGGCATCAAGGCGCACTACGCGCCGGAGCAGCTGCTCGGTCGCTTCGTGCTGATGGTCGCCAATCTCGCGCCGCGCAAGATGAAGTTCGGCATGTCCGAGGGCATGGTGCTCGCCGGCAGCGACGAGTCCGGCCTGTCCGTGCTGTCGCCGGACAAGAACCTGCAGCCGGGCAGCAAGGTGAAGTAAACCGATGCGCGCCGTCTCCGCACGCAGGGTTCCGGTGTTGATGGCGGCGCTGCTGGCATTGACCGCGAGCCTGTTCAGCGGCCTGTCACCGCTGTCCGCGGGCGTGAGTGCCGCGGCCCTTTTTCTGCTGGGCACACCGGTGCTCGCCGCCTTGCAGGAACGCCTGCAAAGCCTGCCGGCGCTGCTGGGCGCGGCAGGCTTGATCCTGCTGGTGCTGCTCGGAATTCTTGGCTGATGCAGGCGCAGACCGACAACACCGCGCTTGCCGAGCGTGCAGCCCGCATCGACCGAGAGCTGCCGCAGACCCAATGCGGACAATGCGGCTACAACGGCTGCATGCCTTATGCGACGGCGATTGCCGAAGGCAGTGCCGAAATCAACCAGTGCCCGCCGGGTGGCGAGCGCGGTATCGCGAGACTGGCGGCGCTGCTCGGCCGTGCGGTGCTGCCGATGAATCCGGCCAACGGTGTGCCGAAGACCGCGACGACGATCGTGCGCATCGACGAAGCCCGCTGCATCGGCTGCACCAAGTGCATCCAGGCCTGCCCGGTCGATGCGATTGTCGGCGCCAACCAGCTGATGCACACGGTCATCCGCGCGCATTGCACCGGCTGCGATCTGTGCCTGCCCCCCTGCCCGGTGGATTGCATCGTGATCGAGTCGGTCACTGCGCTCGCCGGCGAACAAGAAGAGCGCGCCTTTGCCGACCGCTCGCGCGGACGCTATCTCGCCCGTGGCGCACGCCTGCAGCGCGACGCCGAAGCAGCCGAGGCCGCGCGCCGGCGGCGACGTGAGCTGCTGAATCAGGGAGCGGCGACAGACCTGGCCGCGCCGGCCGTCGATCCGGTGACCGCAGCGCTCGCCCGTGCCCGCGCCAGGAAGGCATCGACCCCGGACCAGGGCGCTTGAATCCGAACACTGGCAGCACAGCGGCGATGCGCTCGCTGTTGCTCGCACTCGTCCCCGGCGTCATCGCGCAAACCGTCGTCTTCGGCTCCGGCACCTTGCTGAATCTGCTTCTTTGCGCGGCAGCTTGCGTCGCCGTCGAGTTCATCTGCCTGCGCATCCGCACACGCGCCACCATGCAGCAACTGCGCAACGCGTTGGGCGATGGCAATGCTTTGCTGAGCGGCTTGCTGCTCGGCCTGGCACTGCCGGCACAGGGTCCCTGGTGGCTGCCGCTACTCGGCGCCGTCCTGGCGATTGCCATCGGTAAACATCTGTTGGCATCCCATGGCGCCAGCCCGTTCAACCCGGCCATGGTGGGCTTGGCCCTGATTCTGCTCTGTGTGCCGCAGGCAATGACAAGCTGGCTGCCCGCCATCGATGGCCTGTCCTCGGCAACGCTGCTCGATCACGTCCGCACCGAACTGCATCTGGAGCGCACGCTCGGCGAAATCTTTGCAGGCACGAGCCTGCATGAGCACGGCGAGGCCTGGATCAATCTGGCATTTCTCGCCGGCGGACTCTGGCTGCTGCAGCGACGGTTATTGCCCTGGCAGATTCCGCTGGGCGTCGTCGCCGGCGTCGCGTTACCGGCGCTGCTGTTCTGGGCGGGCGATACGAGCCGGCATCCCTCGCCGTTGTTTCACCTGTTCTCCGGCAGCACGATGCTCGCGGCGTTCTTCATCGCGACGGCGCCGCCATCGAGTCCGCGCACTGCAAAGGCTCGACTTGCTTACGGCCTGGGCATCGGTGCGACGGTCTATGCGGTGCGCAGCTGGGGCGCGTACCCGGACGGCATCGCGTTCGCGGTGCTGCTGCTCAATGCCGCCGCGCCAGCACTCGATCGTTGGACGATGCCCTCGCGACCGCGCTGGCCATTGCTTGGCGCGGCGCTGTCGCTTGCAGCGCTGGCAACGCTAACTGCGCTGCTCATCGAGCGACATCGCGCCAACACGCTGCCCGATCTCGCCGAACTGGGCGTCGGTGACGGCACTGTCGCTGGCTTCGAGACCGTCCAGGATTCGCCGCTTGGCGCGCTGAAGCTGTATCGCCTCGAGCAGAACGACGCGCCTTACGGCGTGATTTTGCGCACACAGACCGAAGGCTACGCCGGCGAGGTCGATGTCCTGACCGCGATCCATCGCGATGGACGCATCATCAGCGTGCGCGTCCTGCATCACGACGAAACCCGCGGCATTGGCGATCGCATCGAAGCGGCGCGCGATCCCTGGATTCTCGGCTTCAGCGGCCGTTCTCTGGACGATGCGGCGGTCGATCAGCTCAGCGGCGCAACGGTCAGTGCCCACGCGGTCAGCACTGCGGTTCAGCGCTCACTGGAATACTTCGCCGCGCATCGCGACAATTCACCCACGCCATGAATCCAGCCAAACGCCACGCTATCTACACGCGTCTGCGCGCAGCCAATCCGACGCCGACGACGGAACTGCACTACTCGTCGCCGTTCGAGCTGCTGGTGGCCGTCGTGCTGTCCGCGCAAGCCACCGACGTCGGCGTCAACAAGGCCACTGCGCGCCTGTTTCCCGTCGCGAATACGCCGGAGGCGATTTTTGCGCTCGGCGAGACCCGCCTGCGTGAATACATCAAGACGATCGGCCTTTATCAGACCAAGGCGAAGAATGTCATCGGCCTTTGCAAAGCGCTGATCGAGCAGCATGACAGCGAAGTGCCGCGGTCACGCGAAGCCCTGGAAGCGCTCCCCGGCGTGGGCCGCAAGACCGCGAATGTCGTGTTGAACACCGCGTTTGGTGAAGCCACGATTGCGGTCGATACGCATATCTTCCGCGTCGCGAACCGCACCGGCCTCGCGCCGGGCGCCAATGTTCGCGCGGTGGAAGACAGACTCGTGAAGTTCACGCCTGCCGAGTTCGCGCGCGATGCACATCACTGGCTGATCCTGCATGGCCGCTACGTCTGCAAGGCACGCAAGCCGGAGTGTTGGCGTTGCAGCATCGTCGACCTCTGTGAGTTCAGGCAGAAGACGCCGAGCCCAGACCCGGCGCCGGTTATCGAATAGTGCTTAGCTCGCCAGCGCCTTCAACGCAGGCAGATAAGGATGACGCAGCGCTTCAGCGACGGCCTGATAGGTGATCGCAACCCTGTAGACGTGAGTAGCCCGGGTGCAACCCGGGATCGCGCTCACCGATAGCGCAACATCCCGGATTGCATCCGGGCTACAAGCCCCGGACAGTGAGCTCAGATCCGACGCCAGTGCTGGAGTGGAACTCAGTTCGCCAGCGCCTTCAGCGCGGGCAGATAAGGGTGACCGAGCGCTTCGGCGACGGCCTGATAAGTGATCGCGCCCTTGTAGACGTTGAGCCCCGCGCGCAGGTTGGCGTCATCCGTCAACGCTTGCCGGCTGCCCTTGTCGGCGAGTGCGAGCACATGCGGCAGCGTGGCGTTGGTCAGTGCGAATGTCGACGTACGGGCGACGCCGCCGGGCATGTTGGCAACGCAATAGTGAACGATGCCGTCGATGACATAGGTCGGGTCCTGGTGCGTCGTCGCATGCGAGGTCTCGAAGCAACCGCCCTGGTCGATCGCGACGTCGACCATCACCGTGCCATTGGGAATCGACTTGAGCATGTCGCGCGTCACCAGCTTGGGCGCGGCAGCGCCGGGCACGAGCACGGCACCGATGATCAGGTCCGCCTTGTGCACGCTGGTCTCGACGGCGTCGCGCGTCGAGTACAAGGTCGTCGCCCGGTTCTCGAACACGCTGTCGAGCCAGTTGAGCCGCGCCAGCGAGCGATCGAGGATCGTCACCCGCGCGCCCATGCCGATCGCGATACGCGCGGCGTTGTAACCGACCACGCCGCCGCCGATGATGACCACATCCGCGGCCGGCACGCCCGGCACGCCGCCGAGCAGCACACCATTGCCGCCCTGCGCCTTTTCCATCGCATGCGCGCCGGCCTGGATCGACATGCGCCCCGCAACCTCGCTCATCGGTGCCAGCAGCGGCAAGCCGCCGGCGTGATCGGTCACCGTTTCGTAGGCGATTGCGATGCTGCCGGAGCCCATCAACGCCTTGGCCTGTTCCGGATCCGGCGCGAGGTGCAGGTAGGTGAACAGCACCTGCCCGGGCCGCAGCATGGCGCACTCGACCGGCTGTGGTTCCTTGACCTTGACGATCATGTCCGCGCTGCCGAACACGCTGGCCGCATCGGGCGCGATCTTCGCGCCGGCGGCGATGTATTGCTCGTCGGTCAGGCCGATGCCCAGGCCGGCGCGCGTTTCGATCAGCACCTCGTGACCGTGTGCGACCAGTTCACGGACACCGGCCGGCGTCAGGCCGACGCGATACTCGTGGTTCTTGATTTCCTTGGGCGTGCCGATGCGCATGAGCTTGTTCCGCGACCGATTGGAAATTCAGTATCACACGCGAAAATGAACGCTCGCCTCATGGATTTCCCCTAGAGGCCGCGCATTCGTCGGCGCGCTTCCGCGGCACCGGCATGCGTACAATCGGCAACTTCTTCAAGCACCTGCACGCCGGAAACCATGCGAACAGCACCCCGCCCGATGTCGACAATTCCGGCCTTCATGGTCGCCTTGGGCCTGGGCCTGATCGGCTATTACGGCATCGAGTGGTACCAGCTGCCGAAGTACAGCCCGTCGGACATCGATGTCTCGGCCGAACTCAACCTGCGGCTGGACCTGCAGCGCCGCGGGCCGCATCTGCAGCCGCAAGGAGAAGAACTCGAACGCCTGCGCCGCATGGTGCGCGCCGAGGTCGAAGGCGAGATCAAACAGGAGCAGCAGAAGGTTCAGACCCGCTTCGGCATCGGCCTGGTGTCGCTGATCTTTGGCATCGGGCAGTTCATGTTTGCGGCGATGCTGCGTCGCTGACAAAGAAAAACGCCCTGCCGGTGGTGCCGGCAGGGCGTGATCGAAACTTCAGCAGACGAAACTCAGCTCAGTTCGGGTTGGCACAGCTGGAACTGGTGCCGTACGGACTGCCAATGGCGTTCACGTAGCGGAAGCCCGGCGGCGCAACGCCCTCGTCGCTGACATCGTCCGCCAGCACCGGCAGCACGAAGTCGGCGATTTCCAGCGACTCGGTACCCGCCACGACCGCTTCGGCGCGCAGGCGGATCTGCACCCAGTTGCCATGGGTCTGCGGATACGTGATATCGAAGAACGCCGTGCCGTCCTCGTTCAGCGTCGGCGTGCCCTGAACCACTGCGACACCGCCTGGATCGAGAATGCCGTTGCCATTGAAATCCTCGCCCGCATCCAGAATACCGTTGCCCTTGCGCCCGTCGGTTCCATTACCCGGCACATCCTCATTGATACATCCAAAGAGCGGCGGCGTCGGCAGCAGCGGCGACGCGACCTCAACGAGCGGGTCGATCGTGTAATTCGCGACCCACAGTTCGCCGTTCCAAATATAAATGCCCTTCTGGTAGCTCACCGGTTCCAGCGAAATCCGGAACACCGTGTTCTTCGGCGGCGGATTGCCGGCGGCATCCGTGACGATGGCGACCCACGGCATGGCATAGGTCGTCGCCGAAGGTTCGGCGATCTCGTTGCCGGTACCCAGCACGATACGCAGTGCCTGATTGCCGACCGTTAGCGTGGTATCGGCCGAGATCGTCGGCGCCGCATTCAGCGTGCCCGTCACCTCAACGCCCTCGACCGCGCTGGAGGTCGCCGTGGCACTGTAGGTGACGCTTGCCGAGCCGAGGCTGTCGGTGATCGCAAATGCCGCCGACAGTGAACCACCGGTCGGATCGGACAGCGCGAAGTTGACGCGCTGGTTCTTCACCAGATTGTTGTTCGCATCGCGGACAACCGCACGGATCGTTCCGGTCCCGTTGATCGGAACGACGGATGGATCGGACTGCAGGGTGATCGCCGCCGGCGTCGTCGCGACGAACTCAATCGGCAAGGACGCGGAGACATCGTTGCCCGCAGTCGCCGAGATGACGGCCCCGCCGGCACTGCCGGTGCCGCTCGCGCGAATCGAAACGGTGGCCCGGCCATTGGCATCCGTCGTCGCGGAGACCGTCTTGCCCTCGACACCTGCTGCATTGCGGATCAAACCACGGGTAATCGAGAACGTGATCGCACGATCGCGCACCGACTGTCCGTCCTCGGTCAGGCGGACGGCCACCTGCGTATCGAATGCCGAGCTGAACAAGACTTCGGGACGCGGCGCCGGCGGCGGCGATGGATTCTGGAATTCCAGCTTGAGATCGGAAACGGCGACCTCGACGATGCGTGTTACACCGACGCTGCTGATCTCGATGCGGTCGTCGCCACCCACGGCGCCGGTATAGACAAACTCGATCTTGCCGTCCGCGTTTGTGGTCGAACGATTACCGACGAAGGTGATGGGATTGCCGAGATCCAGCGACGTAACCGTAGTGGCCTGATTGGGAATCGGCCCGCTGGCGGCGTCGAGGAGAGTCGCTACGAATTTTTCCTGGTCCCCAGAGCCAATCGTCAGCGGTCCGGTGGTGTCGATACGGGTACCCGTCACCGGAATGGCGATCGAGCGCGTTGCGCTGCCAGCTTTCGCGGTGACGGTGATGTCCTGATTCCGCGGATCGCCTCCGGTCGTCAGGATTGCGGTCGCAGCGCCGGTGTCGTCCGTCGTTCCGCTGACCACTTGCAACGCCCCAAGGCTGGCATCGAATTCGACCGTTACCCCGCTCAGCAGTCGGTTGGCACTGTCGCGCACCAGCGCAGTGATCGTGACGCCCTCAGTCGAAGTGTCGGCGCTTGAAGGCAGGCTGCTGGCACTAGACAGCAAGGTGACCGTCGCTGCGACCGGCTCGGGGTCTCCACCCGTAGTTCCGCCCAGCGTGCCGCCGGTCGTGCCTCCCCCTAACGTGGCCTCGCCACCGCAGGCGGTCAAAACCAGGGCCGCAAACGCAGCAGCAATCAACGACCAGGAACGCGTGTTAGCCATGGGCCTCTCACCTGCCGCAAGTCCCCCGCGGCAAAAGTCAACGAATGTCATCGGATGCTAAACCTAAAATCCAACGAAAACAAGCAAATCCGCGTGAATCTGAAACCAGCTTAGGAGGTGCAAAATCGGCCTTGGCTGAGACCGTTTCACGACTAAAAATAGCCAATCCCGCCCGGATGTTACCGATAAATTTGGTGCCCTCGGCAGGAATCGAACCTGCGACCCCCCGCTTAGGAGGCGGGTGCTCTATCCACTGAGCTACGAAGGCATGGCCTGCCAGTCGGCGGCAATGGTAGTCGAAGCGGGTTCAGCGCTGCAGTACCTGCCCCAGAAAAGCCTGCAGGCGTGGATGGGCGGTATCGCTGAAGAAATCCCTGGGCGCGGCAGCGTGACCGATCTCGCCGGCTTCCATGAACACGATCCGGCTGGCGACGGCCTTGGCGAAGCCCATTTCGTGGGTGACGACGCACATGGTCATGCCTTCGGCGGCGAGGTCTTTCATGACGTCGAGGACTTCGTTGACCTTTTCCGGATCCAGCGCGCTGGTCGGTTCGTCGAACAGCATGACTTTCGGATTCATCGCCAGCGCGCGGGCGATGGCGACGCGCTGCTGCTGGCCACCGGACAGTTGCGCCGGATACTGGTCGTGCTTGTCGGCCAGACCCACCTTCTTCAGCAGGGCTTCGGCACGTTGCCGCGCTTCCGCCGCCGACACTCGCTGTACGGCGCAGGGCGCGAGCGTGAGGTTCTCAAGCACCGTGCGGTGCTCGAACAGATTGAAGGCCTGGAACACCATGCCGACCTGCGCGCGCAGCTGATTCAGATTGGTGCGCGACGCATGCACCGACTGGCCGAGCACGCGCACTTCGCCGCCGCTGATCGTCTCCATCGCATTGATCGTGCGAAGCAGCGTCGATTTCCCCGAGCCGCTGGGACCGACGATGCAGACGACTTCGCCGCGGGCGACATCGAGCGACACGTCCTTCAGCGCGCTCACGCCGTTGCCGAAGGTCTTGCAGACGCCACGCAGCGAAATCAGGGTCTGGTCGGCGGACTCAGCCATGCCCCGCTCCCTGGCTGATGCCATAACCCAAGCGCTTTTCGAGACGGCGCACCCACAGCGACAGCGCGCCGGTCAGCACGAAATACATCGCAGCGACGGTGAACCAGACCTCGAAGGGGCTGAACGTCGAGCTGACCACTTCGCGCCCCGCCTTGGTCAGGTCGGTCAGTGCCATCACCGAGACCAGCGAAGAATCCTTGATGAGATTGATGAACTGCCCGGCCAGCGGCGGCAGGGCCTTCTTCAGTGCCTGAGGCAGGATCACGTGGCGCATCGCCTGAAAATAGTTGAGGCCCAGGCTGCGCGCCGCTTCCATCTGCCCGCGCGGCACGGCTTCGATACCGGCGCGGATGATCTCGGCCAGATAGGCGCCGGTGAAAACCGCCAGCGCAGCGACACCCGCCGCGAGCGCCGACAGATTCAGCACGGTGCCGACGAAGAAATAGAAAATGAAAATCTGCACCAGCAGCGGCGTGCCGCGAATGATCTCGACATAAGTCGCCGCCAGCGAGCGCGCCGCCGGATTCTGCGCGACACGGCCCAGGCCGGCGAGCAGGCCCAGCGGCATCGCGAAGATCAACGACAGCACCGACAGTTTCAGCGTCAGCCACAGCCCCCAGGCCAGCGGACCTGCGGAAACCCCGCTGCGGATCGCCAGCACGTCGCCTTCGAACACCAGATCGCCGTCGCCGACGACGACGCGATTGAAATCGCGGATCTCGGCCGTCTCGGCGGTGCGCAGCGCGGTCATCCTGATCGTGCCGGCCTGCGTGTCGATCGCGGCGAAGCCGTCGAACGGCGCCTTCAGTTCCTCGCCGTCGAAGCTGACGATGTACTGCGGAATGCGCTCCCAGCGCCAGGTGTAGTCCACCCGCTTGCCGGCCAGATAGATGCCGGCCGCCAGCGCCGCGAGGATCGCGACGTACAGGCCGTACCAGGCAAGGCGGCGTGGCTTCATCCGGTGACGTTCTGCAGCCACGCGGTGTTCTCGAACCACTTGCGGTACAGCGCGTCGTAGACGCCGTCTTCGCGAATCTGCCGCAGGAAATGGTTCAGCCAGTTGAGAAAATCCGGATCGCCCTTACGCACGCCGAAGCCGAGTGCTTCCTTGGTGAACGGTTCCTTGAGATGCACGAGCGCATCCGGAAACTGCGCGGCGTAGATCAGATTGAACGGCTGGTCATAGACGAAGGCGTCGGCGCGGCCACTGCGCGCTTCCATCGCGCCATCGGCTTCGGACTCGAAGCTCTTCAGCTTCGCCTTCGGCAGATGGCGCTTGGTCGCGATCTCGCCGGTCGTGCCGAGCTTGCTGGCAATCGTGTACTTCGGGTCGTTGAGCTGCTCGTAGCTCGTGATCTGCCCGGCGAGCTTGCGGCTGAGCAGCACCGACTGGCCGATGTAGATGTAAGGGTCAGTGAAGTTCACCTGCAGGTTGCGCTGCGGCGTGATCGTCATGCCGCCCATCAGCAGGTCGAACTTGTCGGTCAGCAGCGCGGGAATGATGCCGTCCCACTGCATGTTGACGACCGTCAGCTTGACGCCCATCTCCTTGGCCATCAGGCGCGCGAGATCGATATCGAAGCCGATGATGTTGCCCTTCTTGTCGCGCATCTCGAAGGGCATGTAGCCGGCCTCGACGCCGATGCGCAGCTCGCCGCGCTTGATGATCTTGTTCAGCGTCGACTGTTGCCACAGCTCATCGCCGGCGATTGCCGCCGACGGCAGCGCCAGGCCCAGAACCAGCGCCAGCAAGCCCCCCAGGATTTTCCTCATGCGCGGCCGTGCATACTCAAGAGACGATCTGGCACATTAGAGCAGATGACGTCCGGCAGATGCGAGTCATGACGGAACAGGAGACCGCAGCGACAGCTTGGATCGACGCGCAGCTTGCCGAGCTGCGTGACGCGACGCTGCGGCTGGCCAACCAGAACTCCGGCAGCTTCAATGTGCCGGGCGTGCGCCTCACCGGCGAGATGATGCTGGAACGCTTCGCACCGCTCGAATGCTCGGCGGAATGGCTCGATCTCGCACCCTATGCGCGCACCACCGACGGCGGCCGGCGCAGCACGACCGCCATCGCCCCCGCCCTGCGTCTGCGCCAGCGACCGCAGGCACCGTTGCAAATCTTTCTGGGCGGCCATCTCGATACCGTCTACGGCATCGATCATCCGTTCCAGCAAGCGGTGCGCGATGGCGACGACAGCCTGCACGGCCCCGGCGTCGCCGATCTCAAGGGCGGGCTGCTGGTGATGTGGGCCGCACTGGCGGCGCTGGAACGCAGCCCGCATCGCGAACGCATCGGCTGGGAAGTGCTGCTGAACCCCGACGAGGAGATCGGCTCGCGCGGCTCCGATCCGTTGCTGCGCGAAGCCGCCGCACGCAATCACTTCGGGCTGATCTTCGAGCCCGCCTTCGCCGATGGCGGTCTGGCGTCCGCGCGCAAGGGCAGCGGCAACTTCGACGTCGTCGTCCACGGCCGCGCCGCACACGCCGGGCGCAATCCGGAGGCCGGCCGCAATGCGCTGCGTACCGCCGCGGACATCATCGGTGCGATCGATCGGCTCAATGGTCAGCGCGTCGGCGTCACGTTCAATCCCGGTTACGTCCGTGGCGGCGGCGCGCTCAATGTCGTCCCCGACCTCTGCGTCTTCAAGTTCAATGTCCGCACCGGACTGCCCGACGATGCGCGCTGGGTCGAGGAGGAGCTTGAGCAGATCCTGACGCATGCGCAGCGCGAAGGCATCAGCATCGATCTGCACGGCGGCTTCACCAGACCGCCGAAAACGGTCGATGCGAAGCTCGAACGCCTGATGGGCCTGCTCGGCGACTGCGGCCGCGACCTCGGCACGCCGCTGACCTTCAGCCCGACCGGCGGCTGCTGCGATGGCAACAACCTCGCCGCGTACGGCCTCGCCAATGTCGACAATCTCGGCGTCGTCGGCAGCGACATTCACTCGGAGCAGGAACGCATGCGGATTTCCTCGCTGACGGAACGCGCGAAGATTTCAGCCCTGTTGCTGCTGCGCCTCGCCAGCGGCGAGATTGCCTGGGAATAGCCATGCGCATCATCCGCCCCATCGCCCTTCAGGATCTCGACGCGTTGCTGCACATGGCGCAGACCGCCGGCGCCGGTTTCACTTCGCTGCCGCCGGAGCGCGAGACCCTGCGCAAGAAGATCGAGCGCTCGCTGGCCTCGTTCGCCGAAGCGGTCGAAAGCCCTGGCCATCAGCGCTACATGTTCGTCGTCGAGGAATCCGGCAACGGCGAAATCGGTGGCTGCTGCGCCGTCGAAGCGGCCTGCGGCCTGGACGAGCCGTTCTACAACTACCGCGTCGGCCAGACCGTGCACGCCAGCCGCACACTGGACGTCTACAGCCGCGTGCCGACGCTGTATCTGTCGAACGATCTCACCGGCACCAGCGTGCTGTGCTCGCTGTACCTGACCCCGGAATTCCGCGCCGGCGGCATCGGTCATCTGCTGTCGAAGTCGCGCTTCCTGTTCATGGCCGCGCATCCGCGCCGCTTTGCCGACAAGGTCATCGCCGAGATGCGCGGCGTGTCGGACGACAACGGCCGCTCGCCATTCTGGGAAGGCCTGGGGCGACACTTCTTCGCGATCGAGTACGACGATGCCGAACACATCGTCGGCCAGGGCAATAAGGCCTGCATCGCCGAGCTGATGCCCAAGCATCCGATCTACACCGTGCTGCTGCCGCCGGAGGCGCAGGCGGTCATGGGTCAGGTCCATCCGACCACCGCCCCCGCGTTGAAATTGCTCGAGCAGGAGGGCTTCCGCTACCAGGGCTATGTCGACATCTTCGACGGCGGCCCGTCGGTCGAGGCCCCGGTGGAAGCCGTGCAATCGATCGCGCGCTCGGCGCGCCTGCCGATCCGCGTCGGCGAGGCGTCGAGCGGCGCGATGCATCTGATCGCCAACGAGGGTCTCGCCGATTTTCGCTGCGCGCTGGCCGAACTGACCCCGACGGCGGACGGCGTCGCCATCGATGCCGCACTCGCCGCGCAGCTCGGACTGGATGAAGGCGCGGTCGCCCGCGTGGTTGCCCTGTGATGGAGACCGGCATGCTCAGTGGAGAACTCTTCATCGATGGCCAGTGGCGGCGCGGCGGCGGCGCGGCAATGAGCAGTCTCGCGCCGCACGACCTGCATGCAATCTGGAACGGCCAGGCCGCCGCAGTCGCTGATGTCGACAGCGCTTTCGACACGGCGCGGCGCGCCTTCGAGCGCTGGTCGGTACTCGACGGCAGCGTCCGCGAACAGCACCTGCTCGCTTACGCCGAAACGCTGAAGACGGATAGCGAAGCACTGGCGCGCTGCATTGCCGAAGAGGTCGGCAAGCCGCTCTGGGAAGCGCGTACCGAAGTCGCCGCGATGATCGGCAAGATCGCGATCTCGATCCGTGCCTATCACGACCGCACCGGCACCATCGAGCAGGCCACCGACTTCGGACGCCACGTCCTGCGTCACCGGCCGCATGGCGTTGTCGCCGTGTTCGGCCCGTACAACTTCCCCGGTCATCTGCCCAACGGCCATATCGTGCCGGCGCTGCTGGCAGGCAACACGGTGCTGTTCAAGCCCAGCGAACAGACCCCGGCAGTCGGCGAGATGACCGCACGCCTGTGGCAACAGTCCGGCTTGCCGGCAGGTGTGCTGAACCTGCTGCAAGGCGAGCGCGCGACCGGCGAGCTGATCGCCACGCATCGGCAGCTTGACGGCCTGTATTTCACCGGCAGCTCACGCACCGGAGCGATCCTGCAGCGGCAGTTCGCCGGCGCAGGCCATCGCATTCTTGCGCTTGAGATGGGTGGCAACAATCCGCTGATCGTGCGCGAAGTCGAGGCGGTCGACGCCGCGGTTTTGGATATCGTCCAATCCGCGTTCATCACCTCGGGCCAGCGCTGCACCTGTGCGCGCAGGCTCTATGTTCCGAAAGGAAGCTGGGGCGACCAGCTGCTGCGCCGTCTGGTCGACGTCAGTGCAGGCCTGCGCGTCGCGCGCTGGGATGCGGAACCTCAGCCGTTCATGGGGCCGGTCATCGGCAGCGCCGCGGCGAAGATGCTGATGGCTGCGCAAAGCCAGTTGCTCGAACTCGGCGCGCGCGTGCTGCTGCCGATGGAAGTACCGCCGCATGGCGCGGCGTTCCTGACGCCCGGCATTCTCGATGCGACAGATGCCCGCGATATTCCCGATGAAGAATTCTTCGGTCCGCTGCTGCAGGTATTCCGCTACGATGGCCTCAACGCGGCCATCGACGCGGCGAACCTCACGAACTACGGCCTGTCGGCCGGCTTCATCGGCGACAACGCCGATGAATATGCCCTGTTCAACCGGCGCATCCGCGCCGGCATCGTCAACTGGAACCGCCCGACCACCGGCGCCTCCGGCGCATTTCCATTCGGCGGCATCGGCGCCAGCGGCAATCACCGGCCGTCCGCGTACTACGCCGCCGACTACTGCGCCTATCCGGTGGCCAGCAGCGAAGCACCGCGCGGCCAACTGCCCGCGCAGCTGCCGCCGGGGCTTTCGCTGTAATCTTCCCACCCCGCTGCGTGCCGCCACCAAAGGCTATCCATGAGCCCGACACGAACGACCGCGACAGTAGAAGCGAACTTCGACGGCCTGGTCGGGCCGACGCACAACTATGCCGGACTGTCGTTCGGCAACGTCGCGTCGACGCGGCATGCCGACAGCAGCTCGAACCCGCGCGAAGCCGCGCGCCAAGGGCTGATGAAGATGCATGCGCTGGCCGAGATGGGCCTGTTCCAGGGGGTGCTGCCGCCGCAGGAGCGCCCGCACCTTCCGACGCTGCGCCGGCTCGGCTTCAGCGGTTCCGACGCGCAGATCCTCAACACCGTGCGCAAGCAGGCACCGACGTTGCTGGCGACAGTGTCTTCGGCGTCGGCGATGTGGGCCGCCAATGCCGCGACGGTTTCGCCCAGCGCGGACACTGCCGACGGCCGCGTGCACTTCACGCCGGCCAATCTGTGCACCAACCTGCATCGTGCGATCGAAGCCGAGGCGACGGCGCGCGCGCTGAAGGCGATCTTTGCCGACCCGAGCCTGTTCGCCCATCACGCGCCGCTGCAGGCCTCGCCGACGCTGGGCGATGAAGGCGCGGCGAACCACACGCGACTGTGCGCCGACTACGGCGAACCGGGGCTGGAGCTGTTCACCTACGGCCGCGACGGCGGCATCGAACAGGCCACCCGGCGATTCCCGGCGCGCCAGAGCCTGCTGGCCAGCCAGTCGGTGGCGCTGCTGCATGAGTTGTCGGCGCACCACACGACCTTCGTCCGCCAACGTCCCGAGGCGATCGATTCGGGGGTGTTTCACAACGACGTCATCGCGGTCGGCAACCGCGAACTGCTGATGTATCACGAGCAGGCCTTCGTCGACACGCAGGCACTGCGCGGCTGGATCTGCACGCATTTCGGCGGCGAGCGGCGGCCGTCCTTCATCGAGATCGGCAACGACGAACTCAGTGTCGGCGACGCCGTCGCCTCGTACCTGTTCAACTCGCAGCTGGTCTGCCCGCCCAACGTCGGCATGCAGATGATCGTCGCCCGCGAATGCCAGGAGAACCCGAAGGTCTGGGCCACGATCCAGCGCATCATCGCCGACCCGGCAAATCCGCTCGAAGGCGTCAAGGTCTTCGATCTGCGCGAATCGATGAACAACGGCGGCGGCCCGGCCTGCCTGCGCCTGC
Organism: Fontimonas sp. FW305-C-3; assembly: GCF_058783185.1. Taxonomy (NCBI): domain Bacteria; kingdom Pseudomonadati; phylum Pseudomonadota; class Gammaproteobacteria; order Nevskiales; family Nevskiaceae; genus Fontimonas; species Fontimonas sp. FW305-C-3. The sequence continues at coordinate 861,329 of NZ_JBYSYK010000003.1, forward strand.
GCGTCGTGCTGACGGCGGCGGAACGCGCAGCCGTCAACACCGGCGCCTGGCTCACCGCCAAGCGCTACAACGAATTGATGGCCTGGGTCGACAAGCACTATCGCGATCATCTGGAGTTCGATGATCTGGCCGATCCGCAGCTCCTCGAGGAAAGCCGCATGGCGCTCGATCGGCTGACCGGCATTCTCAAGCTTGGCAGCATCTATGAATTCCAGCGCAACTGAGCCGGTGCCGCTGCGCTGGGCCGCCTGGTCCGAGATGAGCGCGAATGATGTCCACGACATGCTCCGGCTGCGCGCGGAAGTCTTCATCGTCGAGCAGAACTGCGTCTATCAGGACATCGACGGCCTCGATCCCGCCTGCCGTCACCTGCTCGCGCGGGATGCGCACGGCCAGCTGCTGGGCTGCCTGCGCCTGCTGCCCGCGGGTCTGACCCGCCGGGAGCCTGCACTGGGACGCCTGGTGGTCGCCGCAAGCGCCCGTGCCAGCGGCCTGGGCCGGCGTTTGATGCTGGAAGGTCTGCGCATCTGCAACGCGGCAGCGCCGACACAAGCGGTCTACATCCATGCCCAGCAGTATCTGCAGGGCTTCTACGAATCGCTGGGCTTCCGGCAGGCCTCGGAGATTCATCTCGAGGACGGCATCCCCCACATCGACATGCTGAAAGACCCGCCGTAGCGCCCACGGCCGGGTTTCCGCGCAGTATCCCCACGTTCAAACCGGCGCCAGCGCCGTATACTCGCCGCCTGCAACACCCACCATTCCGAATATCGTGTACGTCGAGTACTTCCAGCTCCGGGAGATGCCGTTCTCCATCACCCCGGACCCCGCCTATCTGTATCTGACGCCGCGCCACCAGGAGGCGCTGGGTCATCTGCTGTACGGCACCGGGCAGTACGGCGGCTTCGTCCAGCTGACCGGCGAAGTCGGTACCGGCAAGACGACGATCGTGCGCAGCCTGCTCGAGCAGAAGCTGCCGGATGTGGATGTCGCGATGATCCACAACCCGCGCCAGAACGAGCAGGAATTCGTCCACAGCATCTGCGACGAGCTCGGTGTCGACTATCCGCGCAACAGCCCCACGCTGAAGATGCTCGTCGACGCGCTCAATGCGCACCTGCTGCGCGCGCATGCCGCAGGCCGGCGCACGGTGCTGATCATCGATGAAGCGCAGAACCTGATGCCGACGGTGCTGGAGCAGGTGCGTCTGCTGACCAACCTCGAGACTGCAAAGGAAAAGCTGCTGCGCATCATGCTGGTCGGCCAGCCCGAACTCACCGCGCTGCTCGCCCGCCCCGACCTGCGCCAGCTCGCCAGCCGCATCACCGCGCGCTATCACCTGACGCCGCTGACACCGGCAGAGACGCGCGAGTACGTCGAGCATCGCCTGCGCATCGCCGGCGCCGCGCGGCCGCTGTTCAGCGCGCAGAGCCTGCAGCTGGTGCACAACGCCGCGCGCGGCAATCCACGCCTGATCAACATCATCTGCGACCGCGCGCTGATGGGCGCCTACGCGACGCGCGAGACCCAGGTGACGCCGCAGGTGCTGCGCACGGCGGCGCGCGAAGCGCTGGGCGACATCGATGGCAGCGATCTGCGTACACCGCTGCGCTGGCGCTGGATCGAGCTGAGCCTGGTCGTCGCGCTGTTCGCCTGCCTCGGCCTGTTCGCGTACACCTACTGGCCCTGGCGTGCGCCGGTTGTGGCGGTCGCGGCACCTGTCGCCGTGGTGGTTCCGCAGCCATCGCCAATCGCAGCTCCGACACCTGCCCCGGCGGTTGTCGAACCGGTGCAGGCAAGTGCCGAAGCGGCCGCAACGCCCGCCGCCGCAATGCTCGAAGCGGACATCCATCCGACCGATCTGTCGGCCGATCTCGCCGCCGCCGCGCAGCCGCTGTCGACGGTGCTGGCGCAGCTGGTCACGCTGTGGGGCGCCGACGCCGGCAACAGCGACAACAAGAATCTGTGCACGACGCTGAAGGCGCAGGCGCTGGAGTGCTACCGCAGCAGCGCGACCTGGACCGATCTGCGCCTGATGAACCGGCCGGCGGTGCTGACGTTGCAGCTCGGCGAAGAAGGCCAGCGCTACTTCCTGCTGAAGTCGCTGGATGCCGAACGCGCGGTGCTGATGACCGCGCTCGGCCCGCTGAGCATCCCGCTCAAGGCGCTCGACCCGCTGTGGAATGGCGAGTTCCTGCTGCTCTGGCATCGCGACAGCCAGTCGATCCGCATCGACACGACCACGCGCGGCGCCGACATCACCTGGCTCTATGCGCAACTCGTCGCGCTGCAGTATCTGCCCGCTATCGACAACGTGCCGGAGCGCCTGACCGTGCCGATGGCCGAGGCGGTCCGCCGCCTGCAAAGCGCCCGCGGGTTGCAGGCCGACGGCGTTGCCGGCGTGCGCACGCTCATCGAACTCGGCGACTCGCGCCCCGACACGCCGACGCTGGTCGCCGCCGAGGCCAAGCCATGAGCTACATCCTTGACGCCCTCAAGCGCGCCGAGCACGAGCGCAGCGGCGCGCTCGGCACCGCGCCGACGCGCGACAGCGCACCCGATGGCCTGAGCCGGCTGTCGCCGCTGCTGCTGATGGCGATCGGCGCGCTGCTGTTTGCCGCCGGCATCGCGATCAGCTGGTTCCTGTTGAGGCCGGACACTGTCGCCGCGCCAGCGCCGGTCGTGGCCATCGCCACCGCGGCGCCGATCCCAGCACCGACCCCGGTGCCGACTATCGCACCGACACTCGCGCCTGCGGCCGTCGCTACACCGGAGTCGCAAGCGACCGCGGAAGAAAGCGCGATGACGCCGGAAGGCGATGCCGCCGACGGCGAATTGCTCGCCGACGCCGCGGAGATCGAACCGGCTCTCGCGGGCTACGAAAGCCTCGACGATCTGACGCCCGTGTTCCAGGGCATCGGCGCCGGCGCTGGGACCGCCACCGCGAAGCCGGCAAGCGCCGCCAAGCCGAACAGCACCGTCAGCGCCAGCCAGGGCTTCGTCCCACCGCCGGCCACCGCCGCGCCGACGCATCTGGAGCCGCTGCTGCGCGACATGCCGCAAGCCTATCGCGACCAGTTCCCGAACCTGACGATCCAGGTCCACGTTCACAACGCGTTGCCGGCAAAGCGCTGGATCATGATCGACGGCAAGCGCTACGGCGAAGGCTCGCAGCTCGACAGCGGTCCGCAGATTACGGAGATTGCCGCGGACGGCATCGTGTTTTCGTTCCGCAACGAACGCGTGTTCTGGCCGCTGACGCGCTAGAGCAGCCATGAAAAAGCCCCCTCCCGCCTGCGCGGGAGAGGGCCGCTGACACTGAGCTGAAAGTCAGCCTGTCAGTTTCTTGCAAGCCTTGTCGAGACGCGCGAGACCTTCGGCAACATCGGCTTCCGTGATGTTCAGCGCCGGGGCAAAGCGCAGCACATCCGGACCGGCGACCAGCAGCCAGACGCCTTCGGCGAGACCCGCATTGACGATGTCCTTGGCGCGACCCTTCCAGGCGTCGACCAGCGGCGCACCGATCAGCAGGCCCATGCCGCGCGGCTCGCCGAACAGCCCGTACTGCTTGCCGAGCACTGCAAGACCGGCGCGCAATTGGGCGGCGCGCTCGGCAACATTGCGCTGCAGCTCGGACTTGGCGATCTCGTCGACGACCGCACCCGCAACCGCGCAGGCCAGCGGATTGCCGCCGTACGTCGAACCATGCGTACCGAAGGCCAGAATTTCGGCATGCGCCTGGGTCGTCAGCATCGCGCCGATCGGGAAGCCGCCGCCCAGGCCCTTGGCCGTCGTCAGCACGTCGGGCACAACACCCATCTGCTCGTGCGCGAACAAGGTGCCGGTACGGCCGTTGCCGGTCTGCACTTCGTCGAGAATCATCAGCGCCTGGTGCTTGTCGCACAGCGCGCGGATGCCCTTGATGAACTCCGGCGTCGCCGGCAGCACGCCGCCCTCGCCCTGCACCGGCTCGACGACGACCGCGCAGACGCTGTCGTCCATCGCTGCGGTCAGCGCCGCCAGATCGTTGAACGGCAGGTGGCGGATCGCGCCCGGCAGCGGCTCGAAACCCTGCGTGTACTTGGGCTGACCGCCGACACTGACGGTGAACAGCGTGCGGCCGTGGAAGGCGTTGTGGAACGAGATGATCGTGTTCTTGTGCGGGCCGAACTGGGTGTTGCCGCGGCGGCGGGCGAGCTTGAACGCGGCTTCGTTGGCCTCGGCGCCGGAATTGCAGAAGAAGACCTTGTCGGCAAAGCTCAGGTCGACCAGCTTGCGCGCCAGCTTGAGCGCCGGCTCGTTGGTCATCACGTTGGACAGGTGCCACAGCTTGCCGGCCTGCTCGGCCAGCGCGCCGACCAGCACCGGATTGGCGTGGCCCAGCACCGTCACCGCGATGCCGGCGGCGAAATCCACATATTCACGTCCTTCGGTGTCCCACAGGCGCGAACCGATACCGCGCTCGGGAATGAGCTCGGCAGGCGCGTAGTTGGGAACCATCACCTCGTTGAACGTGGCACGACTGACAGCAGACATGACAAACACCTCACACATTCGGCCGCCTAGCCGGAATGACGGCGGCCCGAAAAGGAACCTCTGAACAGGGGCCGGAACGGCGGCACCTGATCGGAGGCTCCTTATGAAGGCGCGCAGTATAAGACCTGCCGCCCGGCGGGAGGTATCCGGGGGAAGTTTCCAATAGACTTCGGGGGATAAATCCGAGGAGCGGCACTACGTGGCAAAAAAAGCACTGATCACCGGCATCACCGGCCAGGACGGCGCCTATCTGGCCGAGTCCCTGCTGAAGAAGGGCTATGAGGTCCACGGCATCAAGCGCCGCTCGTCGCTGTTCAATACCGACCGCATCGATCACCTGTACCAGGATCCCCACGAGAAGGGCCGCAAGCTGTTCCTGCATTACGGCGACCTGACCGATGCGACGAACCTGATCCGCATCGTGCAGAACGTGCAGCCGGACGAGATCTACAACCTCGGCGCGCAGAGCCACGTCGCGGTGTCGTTCGAAAGCCCGGAGTACACCGCCAACAGCGATGCGCTCGGCACGCTGCGCCTGCTCGAGGCGATCCGCATCCTCGGCATGGAAAAGACCACGCGCATCTACCAAGCCTCGACGTCCGAGCTGTACGGCAAGGTGCAGGAGATTCCGCAGCGCGAGACGACACCGTTCTACCCGCGCTCGCCGTACGGCGTCGCCAAGCTCTATGCGTACTGGATCACGGTCAACTACCGCGAATCGTATGGGATGTACGCTTGCAACGGCATCCTGTTCAACCACGAGTCGCCGATCCGCGGCGAGACCTTCGTCACCCGCAAGATCACGCGTGCGATCGCACGCATCGCGCTCGGCATGCAGGAGTGTCTCTACCTCGGCAACCTCAGCGCACTGCGCGACTGGGGCCATGCGCGCGACTACGTCGAGATGCAGTGGCTGATGCTGCAGCAGGAGACGCCGGACGACTTCGTCATCGCGACCGGCGTGCAGCATTCGGTGCGCGACTTCGTCGATCGCAGCGCCGCCGAACTCGGCATCACGCTCGAGTGGCGTGGCAGCGGCGTCGACGAGATCGGCGTCGTCGCCAAGGTCGACAATCCGGAATTCAAGCTCAAGCCGGGTCAGAAGATCGTCGCCGTCGATCCAAGCTATTTCCGCCCAACCGAGGTCGACACGCTGCTGGGCGATCCGACCAAGGCGCGCGAGAAACTCGGCTGGGTGCCGACGACGACCTTCGAGGAACTGGTCAGCGAAATGGTCAGCGAAGACCTCAAGACCGCGCGACGCGACCGCCTCGTCCAGGGCGCCGGCTTCCAGGTCTTCGAGCATCACGAGTAAGGCACGCATGCAGACCGACGCACGCATCTACGTTGCCGGCCACAACGGCCTCGCCGGCTCGGCCATCGTCCGCGCGCTGAAGGCGGCGGGCTACACGCAGCTCATCACGCGCAGCCACCGCGAGCTGGATCTGACGTCGCAGACGGCGGTCGACGCCTTCTTTGCGAAGGAGAAACCGCAGTACGTGTTCCTCGCCGCGGCCAAGGTCGGCGGCATTCACGCGAACAATATCTATCCGGCCGAGTTCATCCGCGACAATCTGGCGATCCAGACCAACGTCATTCACGCGGCCTGGACGCACGGCGTCAGCAAACTGGAATTTCTCGGTTCGTCATGCATTTATCCGAAGCTGGCGCCGCAGCCGATGGCCGAGCAGAGCCTGCTGACGGGTTCCCTGGAGCCGACCAACGAGTGGTACGCGATCGCCAAGATCGCCGGCATCAAGATGTGCCAGGCCTATCGCCGGCAGTACGGCTTCGATGCGATCAGCCTGATGCCGACCAACCTCTACGGCCCGGGCGACAACTTCAATCTCGAAAACGCCCATGTGCTGCCGGCACTGATCCGCAAGTTTCATGAAGCCAAGCAGCGCGGCGACAGCGAAGTCGTGCTGTGGGGCAGCGGCACGCCGCGCCGCGAGTTCCTGCATGTGAATGATCTGGGCGCCGCCGCGGTGCTGCTGATGCAGCGTTACAGCGGCGAGGACATCATCAACGTCGGCGTCGGCAACGACGTGTCCATTCTCGAACTCGCCCAGCTCGTGCAGAAGATCACCGGCTTTGCCGGACGTATCGTGCAGGACCTCAGCAAACCCGATGGCGCACCGCGCAAGCTGCTCGATGTCGGTCGCCTGCATGCGCTGGGCTGGCAGGCGCAGATCGGCCTGGAAGACGGCATCGCCGGAACCTATCGCTGGTATCTCGACAACAGCGAAAAATTGCGCGCCTGAAACCATGCGCAAGCATCTCGGCGCAGTCGGCACGATCCTGATCGTCGGGCTGGTCGTGTTCGGCATTGCGTTGGCCACACCGGTGCTTGGTGTCTATGTTGCCTTCGAGTGGTCGACACGACTCGGCTGCGCGCTGCCCAACTTCGGCGGTAGCTGTGCCGAGCATGGCTATGTGCTCGACAAGCTCGCGCTCTACGACGCCATCCCAATCGCCAATCTGATCGGCACGCCGCTGATCTTTCTGGTTGCGTTCTGGGACATCCTGCTGGCTTGGATCGCCTTGATCCTCGCCTGCAAGGCGCTCGCGCCAGCGCGCGAACGCTAGATTGCCTGACCGGCTGCGTAGCCCGAGGCCCAGGCCCACTGGAAGTTGAAGCCGCCCAGATGCCCGGTGACGTCGACGACTTCGCCGACGAAGTACAGGCCTTTCTGCTTCTGCGACTCCATCGTCTTCGATGACAGCTCATCAGTGTCGACGCCGCCCAGCGTGACCTCGGCGGTGCGATAGCCTTCGGTGCCGCTTGCGGTGATCGGCCAGCACTGCAGCTGATCGGCGATCTCGCGCAGGGTCTGCTTGCGGATGTCGCGCATCGGCTTGTTGTCGAACCAGACCTCGCACAGGCGCTGGGCGAAGCGCTTGGGCAGCAGTTCCGAAAGAATGGTCTTCAACTCCGCCGCCGGATGCTTCTGCTGTTGTTCGGCAAGCGCTTCAAAAACATCGACGCCCGGCAGCAGATCCAGCAGCAAGGCAAGGCCGGGCTCCCAGTACGAGGAGATTTGCAGGATCGCCGGCCCGCTCAGGCCACGATGCGTGATCAGCATGGCGTTGTTGAACTCGGTATCGGCGCAGCGCGCGACGACCGGCACAGCCACACCGGCCAGATCCGCATAGTGCTGCTGATGCGTTCCGCTCAAGGTCAGCGGCACGAGGCCCGCGCGAGTCGGCAGCACGTTGTGGCCAAACTGACGAGCGAGCGCATAGCCGAAGCCGGTCGCGCCCATGCTCGGGATCGACAGGCCGCCGGTCGCGACGACCAGGGCGCCCGCACGATGGCGGCCATGCGCGGTATCGACGATGAACTGCTCTTCGAAATGGCCGACCGCACCGACGGCGCAATCGACCTCGATACGCACGCCCGCCGCCGCGCACTCGTCGAGCAGCATGCGCACGATCTGCTTCGAGGAGTCGTCGCAGAACAGCTGGCCCAGCTCCTTCTCGTGCCAGGCGATGCCATGCCGATCGACCATGTCGATGAACTGCTGCGGACGGAATCGCGCCAGCGCCGACTTGCAGAAATGCGGGTTGCGCGACAGGAAGTTCGCCGGCGTCGTGTGCAGGTTCGTGAAATTGCAGCGCCCGCCGCCGGACATCAGGATTTTCTTGCCGACCCGGTTGGCGTGCTCGACGACCAGCACGCGCTTGCCGCGCTGAGCGGCCGTCAGCGCACACATCAAGCCGGCGGCACCGCCACCGATGATCAGCGCATCAAACGACATCTGAGTCCGCTCCTCCGGATGATTCGCGCGTTGATCGGGCACCGCGGCCGGCGCCCTTTCCCTCGTCGCAAAAGCGCGCTAGCTTAAAGGTTCAGCGACACAAGTAATAAGTGCGGCCACAAAGAGCCGCGCGTCGCGGAGGGCGAAACATGTTTGCTGAGCACATCAGTGATCCTGCGCTGGATGCTTCCTGTGGAAGCGTCCCACTCCTGGCGTTTTCTTTGATCGGCCGGACGCCGTCGGTCAGGCCCGCATGCGGGCTCCTGTCTCGGGTCATCTCACAAGGAGAGTTGGATGAAAACTTACGGTGCGGAATTTCTTGGAACGTTCTGGCTGGTGTTGGGCGGTTGCGGCAGCGCGGTGCTGGCGGCCGCATTTCCCGACGTCGGGATCGGCCTGCTCGGGGTCTCCCTCGCATTCGGCTTGACGGTGCTGACGATGGCCTACGCCATCGGTCATATCTCGGGTTGCCATCTGAATCCGGCAGTGTCCATCGGACTATGGGTCGGCGGCCGCTTTCCGGCGCGGCAGCTCGGGCCCTACATCGTCGCGCAGGTTCTCGGCGCCATCGCGGCGGGCGGCGTGCTCTACCTGATCGCCAGCGGCGCGCCGGGCTTCGATGTCAGCAAGGGCTTCGCATCCAACGGCTACGGCGCGCATTCGCCGGGCGGTTACTCCATGATTGCAGCACTGGTCGCGGAAGTCGTTCTGACTGCATTCTTCCTGATCGTCATTCTCGGCAGCACCGACGCGCGTGCGCCGGCCGGTTGTGCGCCGCTGGCCATCGGCCTGGCGCTGACGGTGATCCACCTGATCAGCATTCCGGTCACGAACACTTCGGTGAATCCTGCACGCAGCACCGGCGTCGCACTGTTTGTAGGCGACTGGGCCATTGCGCAGTTATGGCTGTTCTGGGCGGCGCCGATGGTCGGCGGCATGCTCGGCGCAGTGTGCTATCGCCTCATCTCGACGGAAGACGGCTGGCCGCGGAAGCGCTGAGCGCTGGCGCTGTCTGGCGGCTCCACGGAGGGTCGCCAGACAGTCGCTAGCTGTCCTTGCGTCCGTAGATATCCTCGAAGCGGACGATATCGTCCTCGCCGAGATAGCCGCCGGATTGCACTTCGATCAGCTCCATCGGCTGCATGCCCGGATTCTCCAGGCGATGCCGCCCGCCGATCGGGATGTAGGTGGACTGGTTTTCGCTGAGCAGGAACTCCTTGCCGTCGCAGCGTACCTTGGCGGTGCCGCTGACGACGATCCAGTGCTCGGCGCGATGGTGGTGCATCTGGTCGCTGAGCTTCTGCCCCGGCTTGACGATGATGCGCTTGACCTGGAAGCGCGGTCCGACGGCCAGCGTCTCGTAGCTGCCCCAGGGGCGATGCACCACGGCGTGCGCATCGGCCTCGCTGCGCTTGGCCTCCTTCAGCCGCGCGACGATGGCCTTGACGTTCTGCGCATGCGCCGGTGTCGTCACCAGCACGGCGTCCTTGGTCGCGACGATCACCGTGTCGCGCAGGCCAAGCGCGGCGACGAGGCGATGCTCGCTGTGCGCCAGAACGCCCTCGCTCTGCTCGATCAGCACATCGCCATGGCTGTAGTTGCCGTGGGCGTCCTTCGTCAGCTTGTCGAGGTAAGACCAGGAGCCGACATCGTCCCAGCCGGCGTCCATCGCGACCAGCGCGGCCTTGTCGGTTTTCTCCATCACCGCGTAATCGAGCGAATCGGAGCGGCAGTGCGCGAAGGCCTGCGCATCGAGGCGGATAAAATCCAGATCCTGCTTCGCCAGCTCCAGCGCCTCGCGGCAATGCGCAACGATGTCTGGAATCGCCGGATTCAGCGCCGACTCGAAGCGACTCAGCTCGGCCAGGAACAGGCCCGCCGGAAACAGGAACAAGCCGCCGTTCCAGTCGTAGTCGCCCGCCGTCAGAAACTGCGCGGCGCGCTCGGCGCTCGGCTTTTCCACAAAACGGTCCAGCGCGTAAACGCTGCTGCCCAGAGCGGGGCCGCGCTTCAAGTAGCCGTAGCCGGTCTCGGCGCGCGTCGGCTTGATGCCGAACACCATCAGCCGGCCGTCCTGCGCGGCACCGGCCGCCAGATCGGCAGCGGCGCAGAAAGCCGCCACATCGGCGACGACGTGATCGGCGCTCATCAGGAACACCAGGGCCTGATCGCCGTGCTGTTGCTGCACGTACAAGGCCGCCACGGCAGCGGCCGCCGCGGTGTTGCGACCGGCCGGTTCGAGGATGATCGCGGCGCCGTCGATGCCGATCTCGCGCAACTGCTCGGCGACGATGAAACGATGGCCTTCGCCGCAGATGACGACCGGCGCCGTTGCGCCCGCAACGTTGCGTGCACGCAACGCCGTCTGCTGCAGCAAGGTGTGCTCGCCGCCGATGCGCAGGAACTGCTTGGGATACGTCTCGCGCGACAGCGGCCACAGGCGCGTGCCCGAGCCGCCGGCCAGAATCACCGGCACCAGCACGGCGGCCGCATTCTTCGCACGATCAGTCGCAGGCATCGATCAGGCTCAGCAATTTGTCGGTTTGTTCTTGCATCAACGCGGCATCCCCACGCGCTTCGACGTTGAGACGCAGGACCGGCTCGGTATTCGAGCCGCGCAGATTGAAACGCCAATCCGCGTACTCCAGGCTCAGACCGTCGGTGCGATCCACATGCAGCGCGCTGCCAGCGTACTCCATCTCGATACGCTCGATCACTGCAGCAATATTGCGTACCTTGCGGTTGATCTCGCCGCTGGCCGGAAACTTCGCCATGCGCTCGCCGACCAGCTCGGCCAGCGAACTGCCGCTGGCGCTCATCAGCGCCGCGACCAGCAGCCAGGGAATCGTGCCGTTGTCGCAGTAGGCGAAGTCGCGGAAGTAATGGTGCGCGCTCATCTCGCCGCCATAGATCGCGTTCTCCAGGCGCATGCGCTCCTTGATGAAGGCGTGGCCGGTCTTCGACTGCACCGCAATGCCGCCAGCGGCGGCGACCAGATCGATCGTGTTCCAGCTCAGGCGCGGGTCGTGGATGATCTTCGCGCCGGCTTCGCGCTTCAGCATCGCCTGCGCGAGCAGGCCGACGATGTAGTAGCCCTCGATGAAAGTACCCTGCGCGTCGAACAGGAAGCAGCGATCGAAATCGCCGTCCCAGGCAATGCCGAGATCGGCGCCATGCGCACGCACCGCATCCGCGGTCGCGGCACGATTCTCTGGCAGCAGCGGATTCGGAATGCCGTTGGGAAAATCCGGATCCGGCTGGTGATGGACGCGGATCAACTCGAACGGCAGATGCGGCGCCAGCGCGTCGACCACCAGGCCCGCCGTGCCATTGCCGGCGTTGACGACGATCTTCAGCGGCTTGAGCGCGGCGACGTCGATGTAGCCGAGCAGATGGCGCACATAGTCCGCCCGCAGATCCAGCGGCTTGAGCTGCGCTTGCCCGCTCGGCGCCGTGGTGGCGTTCTCGACGGCGCGCTGCAGCTCGCGCAGGCCACTGTCGCCGGAGATCGGCTGCGCACCGGCGCGCACCAGCTTCATGCCGTTGTAGTCGATCGGATTGTGGCTGGCGGTGACCATGATGCCGCCGTCGAATCCGGCGTGGAACGTCGCGAAATAGACTTCTTCGGTGCCGCAGAGGCCGAGGTCGAACACTTCGGCGCCGCCGTGATTCAGCCCCAGCGCGAGCGCCTTGAGCAGCGCTTCCGAGCTGTGGCGGATATCGCGGCCGAGCACGACGCGCCGGGCCCGCAGCTGATCCGCATAAGCCAGGCCGAGCCGGTAGGCGACGGTTTCGTTGAGCTCGTCGGGCACGCGCCCGCGGATGTCATAAGCCTTGAATGCGGCGGCCGGATTCATGGCGGGTTGCCGGCCTGGCTCAGTACGCCGGTCGCTGATGCCAGCGCCAGGCCGTTTCGATGATCGTGCGGATGTCGCGGTACTGCGGCTGCCAGCCCAGCTCCGCATGCGCCTTGGCGCTGCTCGCAACCAGACGCGCCGGATCGCCGGCGCGGCGCTCCGCGATCTCGACGCTCAGCTTGCGGCCGATGACCGCTTCGACGGCGGCAAGAATCTCGCGCACCGAATAGCCCTGGCCGTTGCCGAGGTTGTAGCAGGCAAAACCGGGTTGCCGATCCAGCGCCAGCAGCGCCTTGAGATGGGCGTCCGCAAGATCGTTGACGTGAACGTAGTCGCGAATGCAGGTGCCGTCCGGCGTCGGGTAATCGATGCCGAAAATCTTCACCGGCAACGGCTCGCCGGCGGCGGCCTTCAGCAGGCGCGGAATCAGATGGGTTTCGGGTTCGTGCGCTTCGCCGATCTCGCCGGACGGATCAGCCCCGGCGGCATTGAAATAACGCAGGGACACGGCACGCAGACCGTAAGCCCTGGCGCAGTCTTCCAGCAGCTGTTCGACCGCCAGCTTGGTCGAACCGTAGGGATTGACCGGATGCTGCGGATGGGTTTCGTCGATCGGCGCCGTCTGCGGCTCGCCGAAGATCGATGCGGTCGACGAGAACACGAAGCGCGAAACGCCGTGACGCTGCATGGCCTCAAGCAGCGTCACCGTGTTCGAAACATTGTTGCGATAGAAGGGCAGCGGATCGGCGACCGATTCGGCGACGATCGAGCTGGCCGCGAAGTGCATCACCGCATCGATCGCATGCGCCTCGAACAGCGCGTCGAGCGCCGCGGCGTCGCCGATGCTGGCTTCGACGAACTCGCCCCAGCGCACCGCGGCACGATGACCGCTGGCAAGGTTGTCGCAGACCACGACGCGATGGCCGTGGTCTGCGAGCTGCTTGCACATATGGGCGCCGATATATCCCGCCCCACCGGCGACCAGCACATTCATGCGCGCGACCGCCCTGGGATCAACAGGACCTGGGCTCAGCCTTCGGTCTTCGCGTTCTTCTTGGCGAGATGCTCAGCCAGCGCGGCCGGCGGCATGTATCCGTTGACGACTTCGCCATCCGGCAGGATCAGCATCGGCGTACCGCGCAGACCCAGCTCGCCGCCGAGTGCGTATTCGCGGGTGATCGGGTTTTCGCAATCGGTCTTCATGGGCTCGGGCAGCGGCGCGCCGGCCTTGGCGATCGTCAGCGCTTCCTTGCGGTCGGCCGAGCACCAGACGGCTTCGGCCTTGCGGAAGGAATCCGTGTTCGGGCCCGAACGCGGATAGAAGGCATAGCGGATCTCGATGCCGAGATTGTTGTAGTCGGCAATCTCGCGATGCAGCTTGCGGCAGTAACCGCAGTCGACATCGGTGAAGACCGTCACGACATGCGCCGGGTCGGCGCCGGCTTCCGGTGCGAACACGATCAGGTTCTCTTCGCCCAGCTCGTTGAGCTTGGCGACGCGACTTTCCTTGCGCTTGTTCTCGGTCAGGCTCTGGCCGCTGGCGAGGTCGAACAAATCGCCTTCAATCAGGTACTTGCCGTCGGCCGTGACGTACGCAAAGTTGGGGCCGTGCTGGACTTCGTAGAGGCCGTCGACATTGGTCGGACGGATGTCCGCCGTTTCCATCGCCGGCATCAGGCGGATCAGGCTGGCGCGGATGGCTTCGACGCCGCCGGGCGCGACATCCGCGCTCTTTGGCGTATCGCCATCGACGGACGGGGCACAGGCGGAAACGAGGGCGCCGAGCAGCAGCAGGGCCGAGGCGGAAAAAGCGGTGCGCAGATTCATTGCAGGTCCAACCGTGGGAAGGTGCGCATTATGACAGCACCAAGGGAAAAGGATTCCACCGCCCGCCCGATCTAACCGCGCGGATGATGCCTGGCGTGGATTTCCCGCAACCTGGCCTGGGCGACGTGGGTGTAGATCTGCGTCGTCGACAGGTCCGCGTGACCGAGCAGCGACTGCAGCACGCGCAGGTCCGCGCCATGTTCCAGCAAGTGTGTCGCAAAGGCGTGGCGCAGCGTATGCGGCGACAGCTGCACCGGAATACCCGCCCGGCCTGCGTACAATTTGATCAGGCGCCAGAAATTGTGACGGGTCATGACTTCGCCCCGCGCCGTCAGGAACAGGCCTTCGGGGCTGCTGTTACCGGCCAGTTCCGGTCGCGCATCGCTGACGTAGCGCCGCAGCCAGTCCATCGCGACCTCGCCCATCGGCACCAGCCGCTCCTTGCCGCCCTTGCCCATGACCTGGACGACGCCGGCACGCAGGTCGACGCTGGTGCGATTCAGTCCTACCAGCTCGCTGACGCGCAGGCCACTGGCATACATCAGCTCCAGCATCGCGCGATCGCGCAGGCCCAGCGCCTGAGCGATGTCCGGGGCCTCCAGCAACTGCTCGACATGCTTCTCGCTGAGCGTCTTGGGCAGACGCAAGCCCTGCTTCGGCGAATCGAGGCGGGCGGTCGGGTCGTCCTTGCGCTGATTGTCGGCCTGCAGGTAGCGGAAGAACTGGCGCAGCGCCGACAACAGCCGCGCCTGCGAGCGGGCGCTCAACTGGCGGGCGACGAAATACTCGCGGATGTCCGCCTCGCTGGCCTGCGCCAGCGCCAGCGCCCGCGGTTCCAGCCAGCGCGCGAACAAGGCCAGGTCCGATCGGTAGCTGAGCTGGGTGTTCTTCGACAGGCCGCGCTCCATCCACAGGCGGTCGAGAAAGCGTTCGATCGCCGCCTGGTCCTCGGCCGTCGGCTGCGCCGCCAGCGGCGATCCTGCGTCCGGCTTGGATGGGGTTGTGACGGTAGGCACGCGCAAAAGCTTACACGTCCTTTCCGCTCACCCCCGCAGCCGCGATAATCGGCGGATGCTCAGACGACTGCTGGACCTCAGCTACACCGGCCTCGGAATCCTGATTGCCGTCCCGGTCACGGTGCTGGTCTGCATCGCCGTCATCGTCGGGCCGACCCTGACGATCCGCCGCGAAACCGGCCGCCTCGGCGTGCGCCTGATGCTCGCCAGCATCGGCATTCCGCTGCTGGTGCGCGGCCGCCAGCATCTGCCGGCGGGCGCCAGCATCGCGGTTGCCAATCACGCGAGCTATCTCGACGGCCTGGTACTGACCGCGGCCCTGCCGCGACGCTATACCTTCGTCGTCCAGGACGGCGCCGCGAACTGGCCGCTGGTGGGCCTCACCCTGCGCCGCATGGGCGTACTGTTCGTCGATCGCGCCTCGCCGCGCAGCAGCGCCCAACTGACGCGCCAGATGATCCGGCGCCTGCACAACGGCGAGCCGCTGGCGATCTTTGCCGAAGGCACCTTCAAACCGCATCGCGGCCTGCTGCCGTTCAAGAGCGGCGCCTTCCTGATGGCGGCGCGCACCCAGGCGCCGGTGGTGCCGATCGGCATCCGCGGCACCCGCGACGTCTTCGGCGGCGGCCGCAGCGTGCTGCGGTGGGCGCCGATCACGGTCGAATTCAGTGCAGCGCTGGCGGCCGTCGACAGCGAGGGGGCGCCGCTGCTGCGCCAGCAGACCCGCGCAGCGGTGCTTGCCTTGTGCGGCGAGCCGGATACGCAGCTCGGTGTGGCGGAATCCATCGACTGATTCCGGTATCCTGCGCCGCCCGCTCCAACCCGCATCCCCATGATCCACCGCAAGCGCAGCTGGACCAATTGGTCGGGGACCGTGCACTGCGAGCCGTCGCATTGCGCTTATCCGATCAACGTCGAACAGATCCAGGCCGAGGTGCTGCGCGTCGCCGAGGAAGGCCAGCGGCTGCGCGTGATCGGTGGCGGCCACTCCTTCTCGCCGCTGTGCTGGACCGACGACAACCACCTCTCGCTTGATCGCTTCACCGGCATCGAGTCGATCGACGTCAACACGCAGCGGGTCTGGGTGCGCGCCGGCACGCGCCTGCGCCGGCTTGCCGAGGCGCTCGGCGATCGCCGTCTCGCGCTGATCAACGCACCGGACAACGACCAGCTTTCGCTGGCCGGTGCTCTGGCAACCGCGAGCCATGGCAGCGGCGCCGCGTTCGGCAGTCTCGCCGCGCAGGTCACCGGCCTGCGCATGGTCTGCGCCGCCGGCTCGCAGCGCAGCCTCAGCGCGACCAGCGATCCGGACGACTTCCATGCAGCGGTCGTCTCGCTCGGCGCACTCGGTGTCATCACGCACGTCGAGCTGCAATGCGTCGAGGACTACCGCCTGCACGTCGCCCACCATGTCGCGACGCTCGCTGAAACCCTCAACGACCTCGATCGCTGGCGCGCGGAGTACCGCAATCTCGAGCTGTTCTGGTATCCGCACACCGACACCGTCATCGTCCGTCACGCCTCGCTGACCGACGCGATGCCGTCGACCCTGTCGCCGCTGCGCAATGCCGCTCGCGCGGGCCTCGATCGCGCCGTCTTCCGAACCCTGGCGCGCACCGCGCAGCGCGCGCCGATGCTGTCGGAACGCCTTGGCCGGCTCGCCGTGCGCCAGGTCTCCAATCGCAGCAGCATCCACAGCGCGCGCGATGCCTACGCGCTGCGTCAGCGCAATCGCTTCCAGCAGCTCGAGTACGCGCTGCCGCGAGCCAGCCTCAAGCCCGCGCTGCGCTCGCTGGAGCGCGTCGTCCGCGCGCTCGACATCCGCGTGCACTTCCCGCTGGAAATCCGCTTCGTCGCGAAGGACAACTTCTGGCTGTCGCCGTTCTACCAGCGCGACAGCGTCTGCATTTCGGTGCCGGCATATACCGACACTTCGTTCGAGAACTATTACGCGCTGATCGCCGAGTTGATGGAGCGCCACGACGGCCGCCCGCACTGGGGCATGGTTCACGAGCTGAATGCCGAACAGTTGCGGCCGCTGTATCCGCGCTTCGACGATTTCCGCGCCGTGCGCCGCAAGTGCGATCCGCGCGGCGTCTTCCTCAATCCGCATCTCGCCGCGTTGCTCGGCGAGCCGATGCGCTGATGATCCAGCACTGAGATGCAGAAGCTGAGCCCAGCCGAACGCTACGAACGCGATCTGCAACGCGAGGACTTCAGTCGCGATCCGGCGCAGGCCGCTGCCGTCGCCGCGCTGCAGCAGGTCTACAGCGAGCTGAGGGAACGCAAACCCAAGCGCCTGTTCGGCCTCGGTCGCGGCGAGTGGCCGGCCGTCAACGGACTGTATCTGTGGGGCGGCGTCGGTCGCGGCAAGACCTACCTGATGGACGCGTTCTACGAATCGTTGCCGTTCTCGCGCAAGCTGCGCACGCACTTCCACCGCTTCATGCTCGACGTGCACGAGCGTCGCAAGAAGTATCCGGACGAGCAGGACCCGCTGAAGCTGGTCGCCGCCGAGTACGCCAGGGAAGTCCGCGTGCTGTGCTTCGACGAGTTCTATGTGTCAGACATCGCCGACGCGATGATTCTCGGCCGCCTGTTCGAAACCCTGTTCGATCTCGGCGTCACGCTGGTCGCGACCAGCAACATCCCGCCGGACCGCCTCTACGAGAACGGCCTGCAGCGCGCCAACTTCCTACCGTTCATCAAGATCCTCAAGCAGCATGTCGGCGTGCTCAATGTCGACGGCGGAGTCGACTACCGGCTGCGCACGCTGACCCATGCGGACATCTATCACAGCCCCTGCGATGCCGCGGCGGAAACGCGCCTGCAGACCTGGTTCACGCAGATCGCGCCGGACAAGGGCAAGGCCAATCAGGACATGACCGTCCACGGCCGCACGATTCACAGCCGCCGCCTCGCGGACGGCGTGGTCTGGTTCGACTTCAACCAGCTCTGCGAAGGCCCGCGCAGCGCCGCCGACTACATCGAACTGGCGCGCACCCATCAGACCGTGCTGCTGTCGCGCGTGCCGCAGCTGACCGCCTTTCATGAAGACGCCGCGCGGCGCTTCATCAATCTGGTCGACGAGTTCTACGATCGCGGGGTCAAGCTGATCATCGCCGCCGACGTACCGCGCGAAGATTTGTATATCGGCGAGAAGCTGAAGTTCGAAATCCAGCGCACGCATTCGCGCCTGATCGAGATGCAGTCGCAGGAGTATCTGGCGCGACCGCACCTGCCCTGATCGTCTCGATCAGGGCATGCCGATCTGCGGCGCCGCCTCCGCAGCCGGCAACGGTGCGTCGGCGAAGATGTCGCGATACATCCAGTAGTACGAGGCCATCAGCACCGGCCCGGCAACCAGCCAGCCGAGCAGGAATGGAATGGCCGCGACCATCATGATCAGCAGCGCGAACAGGCCCCACAGGCTGAGCACCCACATGTTGCGCCAGCAGGCGGCAAAGCTGAGCTTGAGGCTGTCGACCGGATCGACGCGCGCCAGCATGACCAGCGGTGCGGCAAACCACAGCGCCATCGCGACCGGCAGCAACAGCAGCAGGATCACCAGGCCGCCGATCACGATGCCGGCACCCATCTGCTCGAACTCGGTGTCGACGCCGGCTGCCAGCGTCGCGATGCTGCCGAAACCGAACAGCAAGGCCACCAGCACGACCGCGACGATCGCCACGATGCCAAGCACGCCGAGGATGATCAGCGCGGCGAGACGATCGCTCTTGAAGGCGAGAAACAGGTCTTCGATGCGCAAGGTCTCGCCGCGCTCGACGCGCAGGCAACCGAGGAAGATCCCCGCCGTGAAAACCGGACCGAGCAGATTGCTCGCGAGGCTGCCGAGCAGCGGCACACTGCCGAGCACGGCGAGCAACAGCACCCAGACGACAACAAGGCCGATCCAGGTTCCGGGCGACTGCTTGAACATCGTCCAGCCCTCGCCGATCCACTCGCTGCCGCGCCCCAGGGCGGCCTGCCTGATGCTGTTCTGATCCACGTTACCCCCGCCGATGCCGTTCGAAACTCAAAGCTGCCGCAGCTTGCGCAGCTCCCTGATGCCTACCGCCAGCGTCATGAAATCCTGCGCGCCGACCGTCTGCAACTCCTGCAGGCGCTGCATGCCGAAGCGGATCTTCGCCTCGTTGCTGGCGATCCACGCATCGATGCGCGCCTCCGGAGAATTGCCGGGCTGACGCAGGATGCGCTCCGCCAGCTGACGGTGCAATCGATAGCAATCCTCGCGCAGGTTCGATCGCGCGAGTGCCTGCCATTTGTTGTTGACGCTGAAGCCGATGATCGACGACAGCAGCCACAGGATGCGCAGGCGATCGCCGATCTGGAAGTACACGCCGGCGGCTTCGCCGAGGCTCACCTGCGCTTTCGCCGCAAGCTCGATGATGTCCGGCGCGCTGCCAAGCACCATCGTGTTGGCCAGCTGATGGGCGACCTCGACCGGCACGCCATCGGCCACCATGCTCTCGACCGCCTTGTCCCAGTCGGCGCGATAACTTCCCGGCAGTCCCGCGGGCAGCTGCGCGGCAAGCGCGGCGATGCCGGCATCGAAGGTCGCGATGGCTTCGGCCATCGGTCGCGCGCTCCACTGGTAGTTCAGCAGCCAGGTCGTCGCGTGCTTCATCAGGCCAATCGCGCGACCGAAAAGGCGTAGCTGGGTGGTTGCCGGAACCTGCGCGTCGAGTGCCTGGATCGGCAGCCAGTAGCGGTCGCCGTCGAACATCTCATGGGCAATCGCATAAGCCTTGACGACCTCGGCGCGCGGCACGCCGTGATCCTCGGCAAATCGATGCGCAAAAGCGAAGCCCATGCGATTGACGACTGCGTTGGAGAGAATCGTCGCGACGATCTCGCGGCGCAGGCGATGCTTGAGCAGCGCATCCCGATACTGTTCGACCATCCGCGGCGGAAAATAGTTGAGCAGGTCGCGGTCGAAGAACGGATCGTCCGGTACTTCCGAAGCGATCGTCGACTCGAACAGCGAAATCTTGCCGTAGGACAGCAACACCGAAAGCTCCGGCCGCGTCAGGCCCTGGCCCGCGGCGCGACGCTCCTTCAATCCCTCGTCATCCGGCAGGAATTCAACGGCGCGCACCAGCATGCCGTCGCGCTCCAGCGTGCGAATCAGATTGCTGTGCTCGTCGATCCGCGCGGCGGAGTCGCGATCGAGCAGAGAGACCGCAAGGCTCTGTACGTAGCTGTCCTGCAGCACGTCGCGGACGATGTCTGGCGTCATCTCCGCGAGGAAAGGATCGCGCACCTCGCGCGTCAGCCCGCCTTCGCGCATCAGCTGGTTGAGCGGGATCTTGATGTTGACCTCGCGATCCGAGCTGTGGACGCCGCCGGCGTTGTCGATGAAGTCGGTATTGAGGCGGATGCCATTGAGCGCGGCTTCGACGCGGCCCAGCTGCGTCGTACCCAGGTTGCCACCCTCGCCGACCACCTTGCAGCGCAGGTCGCGGCCGTTGACGCGAATCGCATCGTTGGCGCGATCGCCGCATTCCTGATGCGACTGATGATGACCCTTGATGTACGTGCCGATGCCGCCGTTCCACAGCAGGTCGACCGGCGCCAGCAGAATCGCGCGCAGCAGTTCGTTCGGCGTCAGCGAGGCGCGGTTGATGCCCAAAGCCTGCTGTGCCTCGGCGGACAGCTTGATGAGCTTCGCCGAGCGCGGGTACACGCCGCCGCCGGCGGAGATCAACGACTTGTCGTAATCGTCCCAGCTCGATCGCGGCAGCGCGAACATGCGCTCGCGCTCGGCGAGGCTGCGCGCGGCATCAGGCGTCGGATCGATGAAGATGTGCCGATGGTCGAAGGCCGCGAGCAGATGAATCTGCGGCGACAGCAGCATGCCGTTGCCGAAGACGTCGCCAGACATGTCGCCGACACCGACGACCGTGAACGGCACGGTCTGGATGTCCTTGCCGATACGGGAGACGCCCGCGGCATCGGTCCACGACACTTCGCGGAAATGACGCTTGACGCTCTCCCAGGCACCCCGTGCGGTGATGCCCATCTTCTTGTGGTCGTAACCCGCCGAGCCACCGGACGCGAAACCGTCACCCAGCCAGAAGCCGTACTCGGCAGCGAGGGTGTTGGCGATGTCGGAGAACGTCGCGGTGCCCTTGTCGGCGGCAACGACAAGATAGGGATCGTCTTCGTCGTAACGCACGACGGCCACCGGCGAAACGATGTCGTCGCCGACGCGGTTGTCGGTGATGTCGAGCAGGCCACGCAGGAAGATGCGATAGCAATCGACGCCCTGCTTGAGCCACAGGTCGCGATTGCTCGGATCGCCCTGCTTGACGACGAAGCCGCCCTTGGCGCCGACCGGCACGATGATCGCGTTCTTGACCATCTGCGCCTTCATCAGGCCCAGCACCTCGGTGCGGAAATCCTGCCGGCGGTCGGACCAGCGCAAGCCACCGCGCGCGACCTTGCCGCCGCGCAGATGAATGCCCTCGACTTCCGGCGCGTAGACGAAGACCTCGAACATCGGCAGCGGTGCCGGCAGGTCCGGCACCAGGCGCGAATTCAGCTTGACGCTGACGTAATGCTTGGGCGTGCCGTCTGCGTTCGGCTGGAAGTAGTTGGTGCGCAGCGCCGCGCGCACCACCGCCGTGTAGGCGCGCAGCACGCGATCACCATCGAGCGTCGCGACCTGATCCAGCAGATGGTCGAGCGCGTGGCTGATGCGCAGCACTTCCGATTCGCGACGGTCCGCGTTGTCGATCTGCGGATCGAAGCGCGTCTCGAACAGCTCGACCAGCAGGCGCGCGATCGGCGCATGCTCGGCGAGTAGACGCTCCATGTAGTCCTGGCTGAACGGCAGGCCGGTCTGGATCAGGTACTTCGTCAGCGTGCGCAGGCAGACGACTTGGCGCGCTTCGACGCCGGCGAGCAGCACCAGCCGGTTCAAGCCGTCGTTCTCGGTACGACCGGACCAGGTGCCGAGGAACGCCGCCTCGAAGTAGCTGCGCTGCTGCGTCGCGTCGAGCGCGCAGTCGCCACTGACCTGGATCTGGAATTCCTGGATCCACAGCGGATCGCTCTCGGCGACCTCGATCTTCGTCGGATCCTGCCAGATCACGCGCAGACCGAAATTCTCCAGCGCCGGCAGCACGTCGGACAACGGCAATGGCCGCTTCCAGCAATACAGCTTGAGTGCCGTCGGGCAGACTTTTCCGGTTGCGCTACCATCGACCAGCAGTCGCGGCAGCACCGGCGTCTCGGCGCTCAGCTGCGAGAGGAAATGCAGATCCGTCGCCGCTTCCAGCGGCGTCGCGGTTTCCTGATACGACAGCGGAAATCCATCGAGCAGGGCGTAGACGCGACCGCCCGGCGTGACGCGCTTCTGCAACACATCGCGTAGCTGGTCGCGCCAGCTGCGCGTTGCGGCCTGCAAGCGCGCCTCGACTTCGTTGGTGCTGAGCGGGATCGTCGTGCCCGGCGGCGTGCGCACGATGTAATGGATGCGCGCAATGCTCTGGCGCAGGAACTCGGTATTGCGATCGATGCCGCTGCTGTTGAAGATGTTGCCGAGTTCGTTGGCGATGCGGATCGCCAGCTCGCGCGAATAGCGATCGCGCGGCAGATAGACCATGCACGAATAGAAGCGCCCGTAACGATCGCGGCGCATGAACAGGCGCAGCTGATGGCGGTCGCGCAGCGCGCGGATGCCGGTGCAGACCTCGAACAGCTCGTCCTCGCTGGACTGGAACAGTTCGTCGCGCGGCAGCTGGTGGAGGATCTCGCGCAGGTTCTTGCCGGAGTGCGAGTCCTCGCGTAAACGCGAGCGCTGCATGACGTACTCGGCCTTGCGCCGGATCAGCGGGATGTTGCGGGGGCGCTCGATGTAGGCCTCGGACGAAAACAAGCCGATGAAGCGGCAGACGCCGCGCACGCTGCCGTCCGGGTGGAAGCGACGCACCGAAATGACGTCGATGTATTCCGGATGATGGATCGTCGAACGATAGTTGGCCTTGGTGACGACGATCAGCCGGGTCGACTCGCTGTACTTGTCGAGTTCCTGCGGCGGTGCGATCAGCTGATCCGGATCGTTGTAGCGGCCGCCGCTGCGCGCAAGGCCCAGCGAAGCTTCGGGAATCGTCACGAAGCGCGTGCGCCCCTGCCCGCTGACGGCCGCGGTTTCGGCGACGCCGAGAAACGTGAAATGACCGTCGTCGAGCCATTGCAGAAAGCTCTGCGCCTCGGCGATTTCATCCGCCGGTGCGCCGGTCGGCGTGGTCTTGAACGCCGCGGAGACTTCCAGCAGGCGCTCGCGCATCGCGCCGAAGTCGCTGACGGCGGCGCGCAAGTCCTGCGCGACCTGGCGCAGGTCGGCTTCCAGCGTCGCGTACGCCGCGTCGTTGCGCAGCGGCTCGAACTCCAGATGGATCAGCGATTCGGTGGACTCCGCGCCACCCGCAGTCGCCGGCCGCACCTGCAGCAGCGTGCCCTGCGTGTCGCGGCGCATGCCGAGCACCGGATGCACGGTCCAGTCGATCGAACTGCCGGCCGCGCGCACCGCCATGCTCATCGAGTCGACGAGGAAAGGCATGTCATCGAAGACGCTGTCCAGCGTCGCCAGGCTGCGGCCATCCGCCGTCGGGGGCTGCAGCCGCAACGACAGTTCGCCGGCGCTGCGCTTCTGGGCGAGCAACCAATGTTCGTGGCAGGTCGTGAACAGCGCCTCGGCCGAGCGCATGCGCAGCGCATCGGTCGACGACATCTCGTAGTAGTGCCTCAGGAAGCTGCGAAACGCGGCGCGCTGGCCCGCATCCACGCGCGTCTCGGCGATGGCTTCCACCTGGGCCAGCAGCAGATCCTGCTCCTGGTTCGACTGAGATCCCATGGACTGTTCTCCTCATCGAAGCGATGCGGTCGGTGCCCGCACTCTGAGCCGCAGTATAACCGCGCCCTCCGTGGCTGACCTCCGGACAAACCCCTGATTTCAGAGACTTACAATCGCAACAATGTGCGTTGCAGCACGCTGGATGAGATCGGAAGCCCGGATCAGAAGTCGAGATCCAGGGCGCCGCAAAGCCAGTCCAGCATCGGCTCCAGCAAGCGGTAGCGCAGCATCAACTGCTTGAGCAGGTCGGGTGACAGTACGGTTTCGTCGTCCAGCGGCGCCGAGGCGATGAAGTCCTTGCGGCGCAGATCGTCGATCAGCTCATGCGTCGCGTCGTAGCCGCGCGGCGGCCGCGCGAGGGAGTCACCGCCGAGCTCGAAGTACTTCAGCATCTTCGGATCGCGCGTCGCCTTCTTCCAGCTCACCGGATTGCTGAGCATGTAGTCGCGCACGCGCTTCACGCTGGGCGGTTGCGGATGCCAGATGCCCCCGCCGAGAAAACACGCGCCCGGCTCCAGATGTAGATACAGACCGGGCGCGTCGAGCCGCCCCGGCGATGCATTGCCGGCTTCGCCGCGCGCTGTTTCCTTCGTTGCCGCATGCGCGAAGTACATGCCGGCATGCGTCTTGTACGGCGTCTTGTCGTTGGAAAAGCGCGTATCGCGATGGATGCGGAACAGCGAGCCGCCGACCGTTTTCGGATTGGCGATCAGCTGCGGGCTGATGCCATGCAAAGGTTCGATCAGATCAGTGATCAGGCGCTGACAGGGCTGCCGGACCTCGGCCTCGTAACGCGGCTTGTTGGCGAGAAACCATTCGCGTGAATTGTTCTTTTTCAGGTCCCGAAGGAACTTGAACAGGCTCTTGTCGAAATGCGCTTGCTTGGCCATGACGCTCCGGGAATGGCGAACAGATGCAGCCTCGGTCGAGGCATGAATTCTTAGCACAATCAGCGCCTGCCAACAGGTAGCGCCCGGCGCTGCGAAAGCTGGCACTATTCAGTCCCCCCGACTGCTGATGCCGCCATGCCTGTTCCGGATTCCGCGATCACCTGCGTTCAGCCCGCCCTATGGCAGCCGTTCCGCTGGTGCACTGCAGCATGAGCGCGCAGCACTGGGTTGAGTCCGCCGGCATCCGCCTCGCCGCCCGCAGCTGGGGCACCCCGGACAAACCCACGGTCATCCTCGTTCACGGCTATCCGGATTGCAGTCATGTCTGGGATGCCGTCGCCCAACAGCTGTCGCGTGAATTTCATGTCATCACCTACGACGTCCGCGGCAGCGGCGAATCGGATGTTCCCAAGGCGCAGAGTGACTACGCGCTCGCCCAGCTGGCGGCGGACACCCTGGCGGTGGCCGACGCGCTGGCGCCGGGCAAACCCTTTCATCTGGTCGGCCACGATTGGGGCTCGATCCAGTCCTGGGAAACCGTGACGACGCCGGAGCTGCAGACGCGCATCGCGTCGTACAGCAGCATCTCCGGCCCCGGCCTGGATCACGTCGCGCACTGGCTGCAGGCCGAGCATTCCAGCGCCGGCTCGCGCCTGTGGCGGCGCCTGACCCAGCTGCGTCAGTCCTGGTACATCGCCGTATTTCATCTGCCCGGCGCACCGCTGGCCTGGAACCTCGGCGCTGCGCGCTACTGGCCGCAGCATCTGCGCCGTACCGAAGGCCTGCGCGTGGCGCCGAGCCCCACGCAGCTCAAGGACGGCCGCAACGGCATCAACCTGTATCGGCAGAACGTGCTGCCCTGCATGCGCAATCCGCGCGAGCGCTTCGCGACGATGCCGGTACAGCTGATCGTCGCGCTGCGCGATGCGTATGTGCGCCCCGCACTGTTCGAGGGCCTGACCCGCTGGGCACCGCGGCTGTGGCGCCGCGACATCGACAGCACGCACTGGTTGCCGCTGCTGGAACCCGTGCTGGTTGCCGATCATATCGGCGAGTTCGTCCGCTTCGTCGAGAGCGGCACGGAATCCGCCGCACTTCGCGATGCGCGCGTGGTCGAAGCCTGAACCGAACGGCTGTCGAATGAGCTCGCAACCACCCATCCCTGAAACGCCGGACACCACGCGGCTGGCGAACGAGGTGTTTGCGCACAAGTTCTTCGCGCCGCCGGCGTTTCCCGGCACGGTGCGGCGCGATGAGCTGCTGACCCGCCTGCTGCGCGATCCCGCCTATGGCGTCATCGTCGTCCAGGCGCCGGCCGGTCACGGCAAGTCGACGCTGCTGCAGCAGGCCAAGGCCGCCAGCGAAGCCAGCGGCGCACTGACCGGCTGGATGTCGTTCGACGAATCCGACAACGACCTGCGGCGCTTCACCGCACATCTCAGCGCACTGATCCGCGGCTTCGGCAGCGAAGCACGCGAGCGCCAGGCGCCGTCGAGCATCCGCCGTCGCCTGTCGGATTGGGTCGCCAGCACGCTGGTGCAGCTGAACCGGCCGGTGTGGCTGTTCTTCGACGAGTTCCAGACCCTGCGCAGCCCCGAAGTGCTCGGCATGTTTCGCGATCTGCTCGAACGCATTCCGGAGAACGTCACGCTGATGATCGGCACCCGCGCGATGCCGGAAATTGGTCTCGCGCGCCTGGTCGTCAACAACCAGGCCTTGGTGCTGCGCGCCGACGAACTGCGCTTCTCGCCCGAAGAGGCGGAGACCTTCTTCCGCCAGGCCAAGGACCTCAGCGTCAGCCGCAACGAGCTCGACACGATCTACCGCCAGACCGAAGGCTGGCCGGCGGCGATGCAGCTGTTCCGCCTCAGCCTCGCCAGTCCGGCCGTGCGCAAGTCGCTGGGTGATCTCAAGGCCTCGCGCCCACGTGAGCTCGCCGAGTATCTCGCCGACAACGTGCTGACGCTGCAGACGCCGCGCATCCAGGAGTTCTTGCGCCGCACCTCGGTGCTGACGCGCCTGTCCGCCGCGCTGTGCGATCACGTCACCGGCTGGCAGGACTCGCAAAGCATTCTGCTGTTCCTCGAGCGCTCCGGGCTGTTCCTGCGCTGCCTCGACTCCGACCTGTGCTGGTTCCGCTATCACACGCTGTTCTCGTCGTTCCTCGCCGAGCAGCTGCGCATGGAATCCGAGGACAGCGCGATCGAAGTGCACTCGCGCGCCGCCGAATGGTTCGAGCGGCACGGCATGTTCGAGGATGCGGTGCATCACGCCATCGCCGCCAACAATCACGCGCAGGCCGCGGACACGATGAGCCGCTGGGCGGATCGCCTGATCCTCGACGCCGAGCTGACGACCGTCGAGCGCTGGTCCGACGCGCTGCCGCTCGACGAGATCGAGAAGCGCCCTGAGCTGGCGGTGAAGATCTGCTGGGCGCTGGTGTTCCTGCGGCGCATGCACAAGGTCAAACCGATCCTCGACGCACTCGCGGCGCAGGAGCCCAACCGCTGCGATACCGATGTCGTGCTGACGATGCGCGCGTTGATGAACGACGAGATGGTCGAAAGCTTCGAGCGCGTGCAGCGGATCTCCTTCCTCGACGAGAAGCCCACCGGTTTCCGCGCCTTCGAACTCGGTGCCGCCGCCAACGCCAGCGGCTTCCGCGCGATCTGCAGCGGCGAATACGACACCGCGCGCGCGCACCTCGCACTGGCACGCTCGTTCAGCCAGAGCGGCGATGCCGCGTTCAGCGGCGGCTACACCGTCGCGGTCGTCGGCATGAACCTGACAACTCAGGGCAAGCTCGATCAGGCACTGGAGCAGTACCGCAGCGGCCTCGCCGAGCAGCATCTCGATCTGGAAAAGTCCTTCGCCTCGGCCGCGCTGGTCGCCTGCTACGTGCAGGCCCTCTACGAAAGCAATGCGCTGGAACATGCCGAAGCGATGTTCCGCCAGTTCCACGATGTCATCGTCAACGGCGTGCTGCTCGACTTCCTGGCGCTCGGCTACATCTCGATGATTCGCACGCAGGACGTGTTCGGCAATCCGGCGCGCGCCGAAGACCTGCTCGCGGAAGCCGATGACATCGCCTACACCGCGAACTGGCCGCGCCTGACCCGGCTGCTCGCCTGGGAGCGCGTGCGCCGCCTGCTGATGAGCGGCGACACCTCACGCGCGCAGGCCATCGCCAGCCGCATTCCGAAGACCGCGCCGCCGGATCTGCCGGAAGGCACCTCGCTGTACTCGGAGATCTTCGAGGGCGAGAGCATCGGCCGCCTTCGCCTGGCGATCCACAGCGGCCAGACCGATGCCGCGCTCGCGCAGCTGTCCGACGAACTCTCGCTTGCCCAGCGCAAGGGCCGCATCTACCGCCTGATCCGCCTGCTGGTGCTCGACGCCATCCTGCAAAGACGGCGCAGCAACGACAACCAGGCGCATCGCAGCATGCGCCGCGCGCTGCAGCTGGCGCTGCCCGGCGGCGTCTTCCGTCTGTTCCTCGACGAAGGCAAGGACGTCATCCCGCTGCTGCGCGAAGCCTACGCCGCACTCGGCACGGACAGTGCCGAAGCCGGCGACGAAAGCGCCGAGCCGCTGCGCGGTTTCATCACGCGCCTGCTCGAAGCCGCCGGTGAACAAGGCATCTCGACGACCCGCGGCGGCGACAACGCCTTCCAGCCGCTCGAAGCGCTGACCGAGCGCGAACGCGAAATCCTCGTCTATCTCGGCAACGGCGTTTCAAACAAGGAAATGGCGCGGCGCCTGTTCGTTTCCGAGAACACGATCAAGTTCCATCTGAAGAACGTCTACTCGAAACTCGGCGTCAGCAGCCGTCTGCAGGCCATCAACGCAGCGCGGCAGATGGGCATCCTCGTCTAGCAATCGCCACGCGCAGCGCGTTCACGATGCGCGCCGTGAGAACCATGCGTGGATCACTACTGCCGCAGAATCTTCTCCATCGCCTTGCCCTTCGCCAGCTCGTCGATCAGCTTGTCCAGATAGCGGATCTTCTGCATCAGCGGATCTTCAACCTCCTCGACGCGAACACCGCAGACCAGACCCTTGATGAGCGAAGCGTTCGGATGCATCTTCGGAGCCTGCGCAAAGAAGGTCTCGAAATCGTTTTCCTGCTTGATCTGCCGCTGCAGCCCCGCCTGGTCATAGCCGGTCAGCCAGCAAATCACCTGATCGACCTCCGCCTTCGTGCGGTTCTTGCGCTCCGCCTTCTGCACGTACATCGGATAGACCTTCGCGAACGCGGTTCCGAAAATGCGATGCCCGGGCATCGTCTTTCCTCCTGTGGAGACGACGTCCCCCCGCATTTGAGTAGCAAAACAGTTTGGAGTCCAATCCCATGAGCAAGGAGATTGGACGTGAAGAAGCGATATACGGAAGAGCAGATCATTGGCTTTCT